>NZ_JACCDE010000004.1 GCF_013415125.1 Vreelandella glaciei
GTTGTCGGTATCCCATGCTCTGCTTCACTTTGGTAGGTAAGGCAGAGAGGGTACCGGCGCTGGCCCTCCTGCCTCTACCTTGTGATCCAAAGTGCTGCGCTTATTCTATGAATCCAGGTATTAAATGACAGCTCGTTTTACGGGCTTTCTCTGCAGGATTTAGTGCTGGAAGAGTGTAAAGCGCATAATGTTGACTTTCGAGAAGGTGATTTTAGTAATTCAAATTTCACTTACAGTGACCTGTCCGGATGTTTTTTTGTTAACACAAATTTAACGGGAGCAGATTTTTCAGAAGCGTCTGACTACAACATAGATATCTACCGAAACATAATTAAAAAGGCTAAATTTAGTCGCTTTGAGGCTGTTAGGCTTTTAGATAGCCTTGAAATTGAGTTAGTCGATTAAGTTAAATATTTTACAATATAGGACTGAAGCTACCAACAAGAGGTTGAGGTCGGTCATTCAATCACTGGGACGGCGTACCGCCCCTTAGTGTTGTTAGGTTAAATCGAGTGATGGTCGTGGCTACTTCAAACCAACTCACGTTTCTCAAGCAGTGCAACGCGAATGTCTTTTACAGTGGCCACGCCGATAATTGCCAGTACGGCGAGCGAGATTAACGGCCAGATCAGTACATATAACGCCAATATAAATGTTTGCATATTCTTTCCTATTGCCTGGCTGATGCGCGATGGCGCACCAGCGAATGTTTTACTTCAGCTTGTTATCCAGGGCTTAGGCCTGAGTAGCCGGCTTGGCCGGATCGTAGTTAATGACTTTTTGATCGATCTGTGTAAAGTCGAACTTGCTTGAACTCAGTAGGCTGATGCCGATGCAGACAATCGTGCTGACGCCGTAGGCCATCAAGGAGGCCAGCAGCACCGTGTAGTCCCGCAAGAAGCCGACGCTGAAGAAGGCCAGGCCGATGGCGCTGAGTGCACCGACGATCAACCCGACCCTGCGTCCGCAGAATCCGAAGGCCATCAGGCCAAGCACCACACCACCGCCCATAGCAGCCAGTAACTCAAACAGCCCCGCGATCACGCCGACCATGGGCACCAGCTCGAATCGGGCGATGCAGAACATCAGCAAGCCAGCGATAACCGCCGAGGTGAAGGCCGTATTGGTAACCCGGTTCCAGAAACAGCTGGCGATCACCGGAAACACAATCGCGCCCCAGAGCGCGCCAACGAAGACCAGCATGATCAGGATATCCATTGAGAAGCTGGCGAGAATCACCCCAATCAGCGTCGCGACGATCATGGTCAGCCTGCCAATAAACAGCATCTTGGTTGGGTCGGGATTGTTTTTAGCAATGTTCTTGCCATACACATCAGCCATCACAATCGCTGACATGGCGGAAAGATCCGAGTCGGCGGTGGAGGAGAGCGAGCCGATCACTAGGATAAAGAACAGCCCAATAAACACCGGCGAAAGGTACATAGACACCATTTGCGGTATCAGGTTGTTCATATCGCCATCGATAGGCTCCATGCCGGTCATCAGGGCCATCAAGCCAATCATGCCCAGCCCGATAACGATCGCACCGTAGCCAATTGTCGCGGTGATGAAGGTGGGTTTGATGTGATCTTCGCGCACGGCGAATAGGCGCTGGGAGATAGTCTGGTTGCCAATCGCGTAGGCCAGCACCGCTACAAAGAAGGGCGCGCCTTGATTAAGGATCGCATCCATCGAGAACAGATTTGCCTGTTCTGGCGTCAGTAGACTCATGCCGTCCGATAGCGTTTGCGGGCCGCCGAGAGCGAACATTACCGCCGGAATGATCAGGATGGCGACGGCCATCATCGCCATCAGCTGGGCAAAGTCAGTGAGTACCGAGGCGCGAAAGCCCGACCACAGCGTGTAGGACAACACCCCGACCCCAGCGATAACCACCCCAGCCTGGAAGGACAATGGCGAAAGCACCGAGACCAGTGCGCCGGAAGCCGTAAAGTTGACCATTAGGCTAATGATGCTGCCCAGGATGTTGGAAGACGCGAGAATCAGCTGGCTGGAAGAGCCATGCCGAGCATGGATCAGCTCACCCAGCGTGTGCGCGTTGGGTGCCAACTTGCGGAAACGACGTCCAAAGGGATAGATAAACAGGATCATCAGGGCGCCCCATAATCCGTAATGTAAGGGGCCGGAAATGCCGTAGGTATAACCCGAGGTAGCGGCGCCGTAGAACGAGGCGGCCCAGATCCAGGTGGCGGTCATGCTGGCGGCGCCAAGTCCAAAACCGATCTGATGGTTGGACACCATGAAGGCGTCGGTATTTTCCTTTTTCTTTTTAATCAGCAAGGTCAGCAGGTAAGTGCCGCCGTAAAAAGCCGCAAGTAAGGCGAGCACGGTCAGTGTAGAGAACTGATAGAAACTTTCTTCGTTCATTGAATACCCATAGGCTTTGCAGCCCTAGCATCCTTTATAGCAACCAGAGCTCCATTCACGGAGTGGCCGCCACAGGAAGTAAGTAAAAAACAGAACATCTTTCTAGTTATGTCTGTAGCGAGATGAGACCGCGGTTGGCAGTCGGGTAGCGCAATATCCGGCGTTGGAGACGCCGTGGTAAGAGGGCCAGATCAGCGTCCACAGCGAGGTGCAACACAGCGCTGGGAAAGTCGATCCGGTCGGCTAGCCTACTCTCTCAAGCTCGCCCCGTCCAGGTAGCATGCCGTGGGGAGACCTGGAATATTGAGCGGCGTGGCTGATGTGGCGCCGCATAAAAATGAGTTAAAGGGCAAAATATGTTGCCGCGTGAAAGGTGCACATCATTCCTAGCTGAGGCTACGTTAGATATTGAGCGTATGGCTCGATTATTATTGAAGCTTGGTTTAACGTCTGAAAACTGAAGCTGCTAATCAGCTGTCGAAGTCAATTAAAAAAGCCTAAAAAATCGCCGTATGCTTTGCTAGTACCGCCAATCCAATCCCGATTAGAACCACACCACCGATTAGCTCGGCCCAGTGGCCAACAAAATTACCGAGCTTATGGCCAAGTAGCGTGCCCATTGAGGCCATTAACGTTGTTGCAAGTCCGATGGCTAAGCTGGTGGCGATAATATTGGCATCAATAAACGCCAGGCTGGCGCCGACGGCCATAGCATCAATGCTGGTAGCGGTAGCTGTTAGAATTAACAGCCAGAGTGTTTGCGTGCGGTGCGCTATCTTGTCTTCTTTTTTGAGCCCGGCGTAAATCATATGTAGGCCAATAATCGAAAGTAGGATAAACGCCACCCAGTGATCCCAGGCTTGCACATACTGTTGCGACACTTTTCCGGCAGCCCAGCCGAGCACCGGGGTAATCGCTTCAATGATGCCAAATACCAAGCCAATACCGATCGCATGGCGAAATTTTGGCTTTTTAAGCTCAGTGCCTTTGCTGATGGAGGCGGCGAAGGCATCCGCTGACATGGAAATGGCCAGGAGCAGCAGGGTGATAGGTGTCATGAAATATGAACTCTCGCTGAAAAGTACCGCGCATATCCACTTACTGGCATGGCGTTAATAGACATACCTGAGTGCAGAGGTCGGGTATTCAATAGCGGTGAATGCTAGCATGTTTTTTTAAATAAGAAAGGCGGTATCCTGAAAATAAAGTTGTTAATGGTAAACTAACATAGCCGTAGCTAACTATTAAGATATAGATTTATTTGCAAGCATTAATAGCTTTAGATTGACTGTTAAAGAGACTTAATTGTTTAGTTAATGCTCGGTGTCAAATCGAATTAAACGATACGCTGCGAATTAGCGCGGTGACCTCTTTGCCGATATATAGCCCCATTTCATCTCGCGACTTGCGAGTTAAGCGTGCTCGCAGGTGAAAGTTGCCTACCTGCAATCTCAGCTCAACGGTGTGGGGCGTTTCTGGCAATGTAGTCATATCGTCAATGATGGCGGTGAGTTGGTTCCGATAGCTGGTGCCCTTGGTGGCCGCTAACGACAGTGCAATGTCTCGAACGGGAATGCGTACTCGTAAATGGCTGTCGATAGGCGCAGAGGTGCCGGGCACTGTCAACTGATGTGTGGCATCAAGTGCTATCCGAGTCAGGTTGTATTTGCTGTCGTGGTTGACCACTGTTCCTTCGAGGATGGACGCCGCGTCAAAGCCTCCCAGTGCATAGGTAAGGTCGAAACGTTGCAGCAGTGTGCCTAGGTGATCACTTGCTTGAATGCTTCCTTCTTTCATCAGCACAAGATGGTCGGCAATGGCCGAAATCTCTTCCGGATCATGGCTGATGTAAATCACGGGGATTTCTACTTGTTTTGTCAGGCGAGCGATAAAGCGAAGTAGCTCCTCTTTGCGTGCCCCGTCCAATCCGGTCAGTGGTTCATCCATTAGTAGCAGTTGAGGGCCGCTTAGCAACGCTCGGCCAATCGCAACGCGCCTTGCTTCCCCGCCGGATAGTGTTCCGGGCATGCGTTTGAGCAAGGCGGTAATGCCCAGAAGTTCGACTATCTCATCGAAACGGGCTGCCGCGTGCGCTGGCATGCCATAGGTGAGGTTGCCCCGTACCCGGTAGTGAGGAAAGAGTCGGGCTTCCTGAAACACAACCCCAATTCTGCGTTTATGAGCTGGAACGCAAATGCGGCGCCGGGTATCCAGCAGTACCTGTTCGCCCAGTTGGATAACACCGCTGTCGGGATATTCAAGGCCAGCAATTAAGCGCAACAGACTAGTCTTGCCGCTCCCTGACGTACCAAAAATGCCGGTCACGCCGCATGCTGGAAGCACTAGTTCGGTCTGGAGGTGAAAGTTACCCAGTCGCTGGTCGACAGACAACGATAGTGACGAAGGGTTGGTAGGCAACTCGGGCTTAATAGCCATCGCGTTCCTGCAAGCGTTGTCGGGTGCGCCTTGCTAGCCACTCTGAAGCAACCAATGAAAGCAGGGCGATCACAATAGCAATCAGACAAAGGCGCGCGGCGGCTGATTCTTGCCCTGGTGTTTGGATCAGTGTGTAAAGGGCTAGCGGCAAAGTACGGGTTTCACCGGGAATGTTTGAGGCGAAGGTGATCGTCGCGCCAAACTCGGAAAGAGCACGGGCAAACGCCAAGACGGTTCCCGTCAGCAAGCCTGGAACCGCTAATGGCAGCGTGATGGTGGCGAAAATGCGCCAGCGGCTGGCGCCTAGGGTGCTGGCGGCGGCTTCCAGTTTGGGGTCAACCGCTTCAAGCGATAATCGTAGTGCTCTCACCAGCAGCGGAAAAGCCATCACGCCGCTGGCTATAGCGGCGCCTTGCCAGGTAAAGGGCAGTAACACGTCCAGTGTGGCGTACAGCCACTGACCGACAACGCCTTGCCTGCCTAATGCCACTAGCAACAGATAACCTACCACTACGGGTGGCAGAACCAATGGAAGATGAATCAAACCATCTACGAGTGACTTGCCTCTAAAGTCGTGACGGGCCAACCACCAGGCGACCGCGATGCCTAGTGGTAAAATCCAGGCGACAGCCGCCAAGCCAATCAGCAGGCTGAGACGAATGGCTTCCCATTCGGCAAGGGACAGCGTCACGGCGTGCTAATGCTCGTATCAAAGCCATGCTCAGCAAAGATGTTGAGCGCCTCTTCACTCGCTAGCCATTCCCGTAACGCGATAGCCGCTGCGTTTTGTTCGGCGTCAATCAGCGCGATTGGATAGGTAATTGGATCGTGGCTGTCGGCGGGGAAAAGCCCCAGTACTCTGACACGTTCACTGGCAAAGGCGTCAGTTTGGTACACCACTCCCACCGGCGTTTCCTGCCGTTCGACCAGCGTCAGCGCCGCGCGTACATCGTTGCCGCGTGCAAGCAACGGCTGCAATTCTTCCCACTCACCCAGCGCTTCCAGCGCCTGCTTAGTATAGATACCTGCGGGCACGTGATCTGGGTCACCCACCGAGAGGCGGTTGCGATCTCCCAATAGCGTCGTAATGTGTATGCCTTCGCCTGGCGTGAACTGTTCGGGGAGATCTGAGCTGGCAGAGACTAACGCCAAACGATTTTGCAGCAAGTCGCTACGCTGTTGAACGTTGATGCCTTGCGCTTCCAGCCAGTCCATCCACTGAACATTGGCGGAGAGGAACAGGTCCGCTGGACTGCCGTTAGCGATTTGCCTAGCGAGGGTAGAAGAAGAGGCGTAAATGGCGGTGACATCTACCTGATTGTGGGATTCGTAAACGGAGAGGGCTTCATTGAGCGCGTCAGTAAGCGATGCCGCCGCCGCTACCTGTACTTCCGTGGCAGCTGTAGCCGTGACGGGCAGTCCGAACATCAGCACGGCAGCCAAGCTACGGCAATTGATAGGTGGGGTTAGCATGATTTTCTCCGCTATTTTCGATTGGATATAGCGGAGGTTGCACAAAGTCCTCTGGCAGCTCAACATAAATCAGCGGCCCTTATTGCTCAGTACTATTGAGCGGGGCTAGCAACGACAGCAGGGCTTGGGCATCGACAGACTGCTGCGAGAGTTGGGTTTCCAAGGCACGGTAGTGAGCAAGCACCTGTTTGCCCAGTTCGGTCAGATGGGCACCACCGCGTTCATTACCCCCCGAGCTTGTGGAAACGAGAGGTGATAGGAAGTGGTTATTCATGGTGTCGATAAGCTGCCACGCTTTTTTGTAGCTCATTTTAAGGGCCCGCCCTCCTGCCGAGATGGAACCCGTTTGTTCAACCATTTCTAGCAAATCTGCTTTGCCCGGGCCAATAATCACATCACGATGCAACGCTAAGCGTAATTGAAACGTTGGTTGAAAATGATGGGTCCGAGTCATTTAGTATCTCCTGTACATAAAATTTATGACAAAGTATTTAGGTATAACTAGAGATGATGGCCTAGGGCTCCAAATACAACGCTAGTGGAGAGGTTGAGTGCCGGGAACGGCTTTCTTCAGCATTTTAGTGTGCCCTCGCCAGACTAGTTGTCCAGAAGGAATGCCTGTGTCGGGTTACTGTAATACCTGAGACGATGGGTCGGCGGCCTCAAGTTCTAAGTGCAACGCTATTGAAGAGTGCTCGGGCTGGCGACGGATTTCTTGGGCAGGTGCAGTGCTGGAAAGGTTGACCCGGTCGGCTAGCCTATTCTCTCAAGCTCAGCCCGTCCAGGTAGGATGCCCTGGGCAGGCCTGGTGTATTGATTGGCGCGGCTGATGTTGATCAGTATAAAAATGAGTTAAAGGGCAACAAATTTGAACGTAGTTAATAGAACGGTTGGGGGGAGAAAACAACAAGGTGCCAGTAACGCTGGTGATTAGGCGGGTTGCGGCGTTGCTCTGGCGCCCCGCAGTTGACTGACATCAGTGCGGGGCGGCGCGCCAAACATACGGCTGTATTCGCGGCTGAAGTGGGAGGGGCTTTCGTAACCCACTCGGTAGCTGGCGGTAGCCGCTTCCAGCCCCTCTGCCAGCATGAGCCGTCTAGCCTCGTGTAAGCGTAGCTTTTTCTGGAACTGTAGCGGCGACATTCGGGTAACTTCCCGGAAACTATGGTAAAGCGTAGACTCACTCATGTTGGCAGCCGCCGCGAGTTCGCGGATTTTTAGCGGTTGAGCGTAGTGCTCTTTAAGGGCATAGATTACTCGCGAGATTCGGTTTACCTGAGAGTCTGTCGCGGCAAACCTGCGCATCCGTGGCCCCAATTCTCCCATCAGCGCCCGATAGAGCAACTCCCGCCGGGCCAGGGGAGACAGCACCTTAATATCTTCCGGAGCGTCAAGCAGACTTAATAGTCGGTAAAGTGCGCCCTGCATGCGTGCATCCATGGGCGCGGAGCAAAGGCCGCAGTCTATCTCGGGGCAGATGGACTCAGCGCCTACTGGCGGTGCCTTGTCACCCAGATCGAGTATCAACCCGGCCACCTCCTGAGGATCGACAGAGACCTTTACCGCCAGGTAGGGCCGCTCGGGGGTAGCATGGTCAATTCGGCCCAGCACCGGCAGGTGAACGGCGCTGGCCATGTAACTTGGGCCGCTGTAGACGATCTCCTTGTCACCCAGTTGCACTGTCTTACTGCCCTGAATGACGAAGCATAGGCACGGTTCATACACTGCAGAACTAAAGCTGGTGGCAGTATCGGAGCGCACGAGTTGAACACCGGCAATCGCCGTGTCCTGAAGTTCCTCTACAGGTGTCCAACGTCGGGCGATTTGGCTTAATTGCTGTGGCAGGCTGTCGCTGAAATGAGGGGCCTGCTCAGGCGCGATAATGGTCAATGGCTCTCCTCCCTAGTAGTTCGCAGTATAGGCTTTCGCTTTCTGAATCGGATGCTTTTTCACTTAGTTTTGCAGGATCAGGCAAGCACCTCGTAGAAACCGGCAATCCATTCCATATGTCATCAGATCGTCATTATGCCTAGGATTGGAAGATGATCGTCTTTTCGATGAGTCAGCCTTGTCTAGGCTATCACTGTCTGCGACAGAATTAGGCAAGCTTCCCGTAGAAACCCGATACCCCCCATGCCATCGCGTGCCCTATTGTTGGTGGCGTCTGATAGGCGTTGAGCACACTGCTCGATTCTGCCCGCCCGCCCAGCCCTTATTGCCATAAATAACTGTCGATGCTGATGGTGCTTAACCAACTTTGAAAAAGCTGACCGCCAACGCGGTGCGCAATCATTTAACGCATGCTGCTATCGGTTTCCGATAGCCATTGGAGCAAGTAATCATGGGAAGTTTGACGCAAAGAGTCCTCTCGGCAAGCAACCGGACGATGATCCTGTTCCTGTTGGTAACGGCCTTGCTTACCGGGTGCGAGGCAAAAAGTGAGGAGGCGGCGTCCTCTCAGCCTCCGCCACCCCCGGAGGTAGAGATCACGCAAATAGTCGCTCAGCCGGTGGTGTTGAGAGAATCTTTCACGGGGCGCGTGGAAGCCGCCGAAACGGTTAAATTAAGGCCACGGGTTAGCGGTTATATCCAGGAGGTGGCATTCGAGGAAGGCAAACAGGTAGAGCAGGGAGATTTACTGTTCCTGATTGATCCGCGTCCATATCAGGCCCGTGTTAGCGCCGCCCAGGCGGATCTTGCTCAGGCCAAGAGCCAGAGTGCACAAGCCGGTAGTGAAGCCGAGCGTGCTCGGGTATTGCTGGGGCGCCAGGCCATTTCTCAGGAGGTACATGACCAGCGCCAGGCGGCCCTAAATAGCGCCCGGGCTATGGTGGATGCCGCTGAAGCAGCGTTAGATAACGCGGAGCTTGACCTTGAGTACACCCGCATCACTGCGCCGGTGAGTGGCCGCGTGGGTCGGGCAATGGTGACCCGAGGCAATCTAGCCAACGCCGATCAGAGCCTGTTGACCACATTGGTGACCATCGATCCGATCCACGTCTACTTCGAGGCGGACGAGCAGGCCGCGTTTGCCAGTAATGCACTACTGAACGAAGGGGCGTCGAACAGCTTGAATATCGAACTGGGCGGAGACGCCGCGCGGCAGTTCACTGGCACTCTGGACTTCATCGACAACCGTTTGAACCCCAACACCGGCACCCTGCAGTTTCGTGCAGTGCTGGCCAACCCTGATGGCAGTATCCGGCCTGGGGAATTTGCGCGGGTCGAAATGCCCGTAGCGCGTTTGGAGCAGGCGCTGCTGGTGGATCGTAAAGCGATTTTGACCGACCAGGATCGCCGCTACGTGTATGTGGTTGATGAAAACAACCTGGCAGAGCGGCGCCAGGTAACGACTGGCCGTCAAGTGGAAGAACAAACGGTCATCAGTGAAGGGCTCTCCGCCGGTGACCGAGTCATTGTTAACGGTGTGCAAAAAGTGTTCTTCCCCGGAATGGAAGTGAGCCCGCAAAGCGTAGCTGCCGCCCCGGCTGTTGACGCCCAACCCGCCATTGCTGCCAGGGAAGATTAACCGCCATGAATTTCTCCCGTTTCTTCGTGGATCGACCGATTTTTGCGGCGGTGTTGTCGATCATTATTCTAGCGGTGGGGCTGATCTCCATTCCCAACCTTCCCATTAGCGAGTATCCGGACGTGGTGCCGCCCTCTGTGGTTGTTCGCACGGTTTACCCCGGCGCCAACCCCAAGGAGATCGCCGAGACCGTGGCGACGCCGTTGGAAGAAGCCATCAATGGCGTTGAGGACATGATGTACCTCAAGTCCGTCGCGGGCTCCGATGGCGTGCTGCAGATGACCGTTACCTTCCGCCCCGGAACCGATGCCGAGCGGGCCGCCGTTCGGGTGCAGAACCGCGTCAGTCAAGCTGAAGCCCGGTTGCCGGAAGCCGTGCGTCGTCAAGGCGTTACTACCCAGAAGCAGTCGCCGACGTTTCTGATGGTCGTTCACCTAACCTCGCCCAGCGGTGAATATGACACCCTTTATTTGCGCAACTATGTGCGGCTGAATGTCCGCGACCGTCTCGCCCGGCTCGAAGGCATTGGCGATGCGCAAATCTTCGGTGGGGGGGATTACGCCATGCGAGCATGGCTGGATCCTGATCGTATCGCTGCCCGCGGCCTGACAGCCAGCGATGTAGTGGGAGCTATGCGGGAACAGAATGTGCAGGTCTCTGCCGGTCAGTTGGGAGCCGAACCCATCGCGGACAGTGATTTTCTCACTCTGATCAATGCCCGTGGGCGGCTGGAAACGGTGGAGGAGTTTGGCGACATCGTATTAAAGCGCGGCGAGAGCGGCGAGATACTCAGGTTGTCGGATATGGCGCGGCTAGAAATGGGCGCTGGGAACTATACTCTCCGCGCGCAGTTGGACGGCCAGAACGCGGTCGCCATCGGTATCTTCCAGGCACCGGGTGCCAATGCGCTGGCTATCCGCGAGCAGGTGGTTGCCACCATGGATGAGCTTTCCGAACAGTTTCCGGAAGGCGTTGAATATGAAGCGGTCTATGACACCACGATCTTTGTTAACGATTCCATCAAGTCAGTGGTGAAAACGCTGCTGGAAGCCGTGCTGCTGGTGGTGCTCGTGGTTACGCTTTTCCTGCAGACATGGCGTGCCTCCATCATCCCGTTACTAGCGGTGCCGGTATCGGTGATCGGTACCTTTGGGGCGCTCTACCTGCTGGGCTACTCCATCAACACGTTGACCCTGTTTGGTCTGGTGCTGGCTATTGGGATCGTGGTGGACGACGCCATTGTGGTGGTGGAAAACGTGGAACGAAACATAGAGGAGGGCCTAAAGCCTCAGGCCGCCGCTCATCAAGCGATGCGAGAAGTATCCGGCCCTATTATTGCCGTTGGCTTGGTGTTATGTGCGGTGTTTATCCCCATGGCCTTCCTATCTGGGGTGACCGGTCAGTTCTATCGGCAGTTCGCGGTGACGATTGCGATTTCCACGGTCATCTCCACCATTAACTCCCTGACCCTTTCGCCCGCGCTGGCGGCGATGCTGCTCAAGCCCCATGACGCACCCAAAGATCGACTCACCCGAGTGATCGATAAGCTGTTCGGCTGGATTTTCCGTCCCTTCAACCGTTTCTTTAACGCCAGCTCCAACAAATACCAGGGGGGCGTGGCCCGCTCGCTGAAGCATCGTGGTGCGGTCTTTGTGGTCTACGCATTATTGCTGCTGGGCACGGGCGTGATGTTCAAGACGGTGCCACCCGGTTTTATTCCTGTGCAGGACAAACTCTACTTGATTGCAGGCGTTATTCTGCCTGAAGGCGCATCTCTGGAGAGAACCGATCAGATGCTCCAGGATGTAGTGGATATCGCCATGGAGACTGAAGGTGTGGAGCATGCCATTGCCTTTCCAGGCTTGAATGCATTGCAGTTCACCAACACGTCCAATACAGGATTGACCTTTCTCACCCTCAGCGCTTTTGGTGAGCGAAGCCTGAGCGCTGCAGAGATAAACGCCCGGATCAATCAAGGTATTAGCGGCTTGAAAGAGGGGTTTGCGTTTTCCTTTATGCCACCCCCGATTCTCGGGTTGGGCAATGGTTCAGGCTTTCAACTGTTCATTGAGGATCGCGGTAACCTTGGCTATGGGGCATTGCAGGAGGCACTTAACCAACTCCAGGGCGCGATTGCGCAAACGCCGGGTATGGGCTTTCCGATTAGCAGCTATCAGTCTAACGTGCCGCAGTTGGATGCCGAGGTGGATCGGCTGAAAGCAAAAGCCCAAGGTGTGCCGCTAACCGAGTTATTCGACACCTTGCAGACCTATCTTGGCTCGACTTATGTGAATGACTTCAATCGCTTTGGTCGCACCTGGCAGGTTATCGCCCAGGCCGACGCTCTTTACCGGACCAGCGTGGAAGATATCGCCCGCCTGCGCACCCGTAATGACCAGGGGGAGATGGTGCCCATCGGTACGATGGTGGATATCCGGCAAACCTTCGGCCCGGACCCGGTGCTGCGCTACAACGGCTATCCCGCGGCGGACCTGGCTGGCGAATTTGACCCCCGCGTGCTCTCTTCCGCCCAGGCGATGGACGCCATCAACGCGTTGGCGGAAGAGGTACTGCCGCCGGGCATGGCATTGGAGTGGACCGACCTGAGCTATCAGCAGTCCACCCAGGGTAATGCGGCGCTGGTGGTCTTCCCGCTGTCGATCCTGCTGGTATTTCTGGTATTGGCAGCCCTCTACGAGAGCTGGACGCTACCGCTGGCGGTGATTATGATCGTGCCCATGTCGATGCTCGCGGCGCTGATCGGCGTCTGGTTTGGTGGCGGTGACAACAACATCTTTGTCCAAGTGGGCCTGGTGGTGCTGATTGGCCTGGCCTGTAAGAACGCCATCCTGATCGTGGAATTCGCCCGCGAGCTGGAACTGCAGGGCAAGGGTGTGGTGGAAGCAGCCCTGGAAGCCTGCCGACTGCGTCTGCGGCCGATCATAATGACCTCGATCGCCTTCACGGCAGCGGTGTTGCCTTCGGTAATCGCTACCGGCGCAGGTGCCGAGGTACGGGCAGCGCTGGGTACGGCGGTGTTTGCCGGCATGATTGGGGTGACACTGTTTGGCTTGTTCCTCACCCCGGTGTTCTACGTGGCGCTGAGAAAGCTGGCTGGCCCTTTGACCAGTCATCACGCTTCGACACTGCACAGTGAAGGGGACGCTAACCGAAAAGAACTGCCTGCCTAACGTTGGCTATCGTTAGCGGTAGGTTGAAATGTCGTGGTAGATTGAAAATGAATGCGTAAGCCCCGCAGAAAAATGCGGGGCTTACGCTGGTTTGGCTATAGTGAAAGAGTATTCAAGCAAGCAATGGAGGCGACTATGCTGCTTAAAGGATCATGCCATTGCCAGGCCGTAACATTCAGTGTGAAGTCACACCACCCTTATCCTTTCAATCGCTGTTACTGCTCTATCTGCCGTAAAACGGCGGGCGGTGGCGGCTATGCCATCAATCTCAGCGGCGACAGCAAAACGCTCAACGTTAGTGGCGAAGAGCATATTACTGTCTATCGCGCCTTTATTAAGGGTGAGCAGAGCACGGGAGAGCGACACTTCTGTAAGCACTGCGCCTCGTCGTTATGGGTTTACGATCCCGATTGGCCCGAGCTTGTACACCCTTTCGCTTCGGCGATCGATTCGGACTTACCGACACCGCCCAAGCGGACTCACATGATGCTGGGGAGTCGGGCAGACTGGGTGGAGGTAAATGGGCAGTTCCAAGACAAATGCTTTGATGAGTATCCGGATGAGAGTCTTGCCGAGTGGCATCAGCGGCTAGGATTGGAGTGCTAGGCCGTTAATGAGGCCGCTTGCTTCGCTTGTATTGAAAGCAGCCTGTTCTACTCTTTTATACGAACTCCATAGAAATGCGACCCATTGGAGTTCAATGTACGGCTTGTAAGGCCTTATCTTGCGAAAGTCCAGCCGTGCTCTCGTTTTTTGACAAGGAGGGTGGAAAGATGGAATTTGAAAAATATAAGTCGTGTATTGAAGCGTGTAATGTCTGTGCCGTTTATTGTGATTCTTGCGCCACGGCCTGCTTGCAAGAAGATGATGTGAAAATGATGGCTGAGTGTATTCGTCTGGACCGCCAATGCGCGCAAATTTGCGGCTTGGCAGCTTCCTTCATGGCCCAGGGTAGTGAATATGCCAAGGACATCTGCCGAGTATGCGCTGATATTTGCAAAGCGTGCGGTGATGAGTGTGCCAAACACGATGCCGAGCATTGTCAGGAGTGCGCTAAAGCGTGCCATCATTGCGCCAATGAGTGTGCTGCGATGGCTGCCTAAGGCCGCGTAAAAGCCTAGATTAAACAAAGCCAGCTTTCATACGTCGTGAAAGCTGGCTTTTTTGTATTTTAATCTATATCACAGAGAGCGTTAAAAAGAGGGCATTAAAAAGAGGGAGCCTTCTGCAAAAGGGTGATCACTTCGTCATCGCTGGTTTGGGTAAAATCGTGATAGTGAAGGCCAACGGCGATAAAAGGCTCGGGAGTAGCTAAACAGACCAAATCGTCAACCTCGGTAGCTAACTCATCCAGTGTGGACTGCGGGGCGACAGGCACAGCCAGAGTAACGGTAGCGGCGCCTGCCTGGCGTAGTGCCCTGGTGGCTGCTTTGGCGGTTCCGCCGGTGGCGATACCATCATCCACCAATAATACATGACGTTCGCTCACGTTAATGGGCGCCCGGTTACCAATATAAGCCTGACGGCGGCGGGTTATCTCGCTTAGTTGGCGCTCTACTTCAGCTTCAAGATAACGTTCAGAAGGCTGAAAAACCTGCAGCACATCCGCGGTCCATACCACCTGAGGTGGGTCGCCATCGATGACAGCGCCTAGCCCAACCTCGGGTTGCCCAGGTGCGCCAATCTTACGCACGATGACCACATCCAGCGGAAGTTTAAGTGCTATCGCTACCTCGTAGGCAACGGACACACCCCCACGAGGTAGTGCCAGCACTAGGTCATATCGCGCCCCGGATAATGCGTGGGCAAGCTTTTGTCCTGCTGCTCGTCGATTATCAAAAAGTGCTTGTTGCGTGTGCATGTGTGGCTCCTAAGCGCCAAGCGGCCTAAACCCCAAAAGGATAAGTGTCAGGTACTCCCTGGGGTCTGGCGCTCGGCAGTGGCGTCACGGCGGTGGTCTCATCGAACCACACATAGGCATCAAACTGCTCCGCTAGCGAGGCCTTGAAGTAATGGCTGTAGTACTCGCTTTCCGGACGATAGATAACGCCAATAGCACGCTCCAGGCGTGTTTGGGTTAGCTGTTCTCGAACCTCAGAGTGTTGAGGGTTGCGCAGCTCAATGAAGGCGCATGGCAGCTGCGTTTCATGAAAAATTCGTTCAAAGGAGTCTGCCCGTGACGGCACAATCTGCTTGATTTTCATTGGCGAATCCCAGTTATCAGCCGCTGCCACATTCCCCGCGTGTGTGCCGAAACCGATTAAAACAGCTTGTTCGCCATAGGCAGTGCGGCACAGCTCGCCGATATTGAATTGACCCTGCCAGCCCATTTCAGTGGCAGACGCATTACCGATGTGGGAATTATGCGCCCAGATTACCACCTTAGCGTCTGATCCTTTGGCTTCTATCACCTGCTGTAGCGTATCGAACATGTGGCGATCTCGTAGGTTCCATGACTGGGTGGAACCACGGTACATAAGCCGATAATACTGTTCGGCGGCTCTCACTACGCGGGCGTTCTGAGTGGCATTGAAATAGGCTTCTTCGCTCTCCTTGGTCATGTACTAAATATTTAAAATTTGAAAATTATGAATATTTTGAAAGTAACTATAGTAAGGAAGAAACAGCTTATCCAAGCGTTTATCGCTAAGCTGCGAAGCGGTTCGCTATAAGACGCAGTAGGTTAGGAGCGGCGTGTTTTTCGAGATAGCCACCAAACGTCAATGCCAAACGAATATAGCAATGAAATCAACGCACTAATGGCCAGTAGGCTGGCAGTAAGGTGGGAGGTAAGTGGCGTTAACGCCAACAGCAGCGCAACCACCTGCCAGACACATACGGCTTTACGGCGAAAGCTTTCGAACAGCGGTTCTGCAAGCCAGGGGAACGGCCAACTGGCGGCCACAAACAGGTAGCGCATCCCCCCAATCATCAGCACCCACAGGCCCAGAGACTCTAACCGCAATAAGCCCGCACACAGCAGCAATATCAGTAGGGCATCCAGCTCCATGTCAAAGCGCGCGCCGAACAGGGAGTGGCTTTTGGTGCGCCTGGCAATCCAGCCATCAACGCCATCCAACAGTAGAGCGATCACCGCAATTGCCAACCATTGCCAGATGACCTCTACAAACGCATTGGCGGCGAGCGCACCTGCCAGCAGCGCGACTAATACCGCGCGGGCCAGCGTTACCCGGTTTGCCCAACCCAGTGAACCGTGGGGCCAGAACACCATCACTAAGATAGATATAAACGTGTAGAAGGCCAAGGCAACCCACCAATTGGCTGAGGTAGCCATTAATTGAGGTAATCCTTTACCTACAGTCATTAGCACCAAACCGCCCAGCAGTAGCTCTGCAGCGCTATAAAGCCGTTTGGGTAGTGTCATGGATGAGGCATTTGAAAAAAACGGCATGGTGGCTCACGAAGCGGCATCGCTGTCCGCAGTTGAAATAAATGATGCAAGTATTTTTATATGTACCATTCTTGTAGAAGAAGGTAGGGTTGTCTATATGATCAAGAAAAATAGCCTAGTTAGCTTCAAGTGTTGCACATTGTTAATCGAATAATTTCTCTTCAACCGCTACGCTAAAGATGGTGAGCCATTAATGACTGTTCTGCATGAGGCCATTCAAGAGGTGGCCGTCCAGTATGGTAAGGGGTCAAGTCACATAACGACCAGCCTCGCCTTAATGTGCAGCGCCATGGCCCCACGCTACTTTCAATGGAATGAAATAGAGCTCGGTTTAGTTGAGCTTGTAACGAAAAGGATCGCTCATGTCGACGCCTGACGATGTTGGCAAAAAGCTATACGTTGGCAAAAACCTCCACGCTGGCGAAAGCCCGGACGCTGGCAAAAACCGCTGCGCCACTGCCTTCTGGGTGACCAGCCCAGCCCAAGGCGAGCTGCGGGGTGAGCCTCTGGCGACGCCCGCTCAGGATGAAGTGCAGGTGCGCACCTTGTACAGCGGTATTAGCCGTGGCACCGAATCGCTGGTGTTTAACGGTCGCGTGCCTGAAAGCGAATTTTCGCGCATGCGCGCCCCTTTTCAGTCGGGTGAGTTTCCCGCCCCGGTCAAGTACGGTTACTGCAGCGTTGGTCGCGTTGAACAAGGGCCGGACGCGCTGTTAGATAAAACCGTCTTTTGCCTGTTCCCCCACCAAGACTACTACACCGTGCCTGCTTCAGCGGTGCTTGAAGTGCCCACCAATGTGCCCGCTCAACGCGCTGTATTGGCCGCCAATATGGAAACGGCCATCAACGGCGTGTGGGATGCCGAGCCCATGCTGGGCGAGCGGATTTGCGTTATTGGTGCCGGTGTCGTCGGTGCGCTAGTGGCGTATCTGTGTGCCCAGGTGCCTGGCGTCGACGTGCATTTGGTCGATATCAACCCAGCGCGCCGTCAGCTCGCCGAGCAGCTCGGCGTTGTCTTCGCCACACCTGATCAAGCCCCCCATGATCAAGATTGCGTGATCCATGCCAGCGGCCACTCGGCTGGCTTGCGCCAGGCCTTGGAGTTAGTGGGTAGCGAAGGGCGCATTATCGAAATGAGCTGGTTTGGCGAGGGCGACGTCTCGATTCCTTTGGGCGGCGCTTTTCACTCCCAACGGCTGACGCTTAAAGCCAGCCAGGTAGGCCAACTGCCACCAAAACTTCGCCCTCGTTGGGACTACCAGCGCCGCCTTAGACTCGCGCTGAGCTTACTGGTGGATGAGCGCTTGGATGCACTGATCAGCGGTGAAAGCGACTTTAAACAATTGCCTACGCTTGCTCATACGCTGTTTGGGCGCGGTAGTGTTGAGCTCTGCCATCGGCTGCGATATTCCGCATAACTTGTGTTTTTAAAATTTTAATCAGGAGTTTTTATGTTTCGTTTATGCGTTCGTGACCATTTTATGATTGCCCACAGCTTTAACGGCGAGATCTTTGGCCCCGCCCAGCGTACCCATGGCGCCACCTATGTGGTGGATGTGGTTTTCCAGCGCCCTGAGCTGGATGAGGATGGCTTAGTGATCGATATTGGCCTTGCCAGCGAAACTGTCAAAGAAGTATTGGCAGGCTACAACTTTCAAAACCTGGATGACGTAAGCGAATTTAAAGGTAAAAACACCACCACCGAATTTATGGCTAAGGTGATTTTCGACCAGCTAGCCAAAGCGATCGGCGAAGGCAAAATGGGCACCACCGCCCAGGGCATTACCCATATGGAGATCAAACTGCACGAGTCTCATGTGGCCTGGGCTAGCTACGAAGGCGCGCTATGAGTCGGCGTTTTACCTTGATCGTTGCCGGTGACCCTGCTCAGCGTACCGGTGGCTATATCTACGATGCGCGTATTGTCTCGGCCCTACGTGATCAGGGTTGGGAGATTGACGTCGTGGGCCTTGCAGGCGTGTTTCCCGATGCGGACGCCGAAGCGGCAGCGGCCCTAGCTCAAGCGCTTGAGACACTTCCCGACCATGCGGCGGTGGTGATCGATGGCCTGGCCATGGGGGCGTTGCCTGACATGGTTGCCCAGCATACAACGCGGCTGGATATTACCGCGCTGCTGCACCATCCCTTAGGCGATGAACTGGGCCTTGATGAGGCTGATCAGCAGCGCTTTCATCGCAGCGAGTTAACTGCGCTGGCTTCGGTGGCGCGCATTATTGTCACCAGCCATTTTACCGCTCGGCGTTTGCCGGAGCTGGCGGCGCACTACGCCATACCCATCAATGCAAGTGTCACCGTAGTGGAGCCGGGTGTGGCCCAGGCACCGGTTAGTCCCGAAGCAGAAGCTGGAGAAACGCTGCGCCTGCTGTGTGTGGCAACGCTAACGCCGCGCAAGGGGCAAGATGTTCTGGTTCAAGCGCTGGCAGGTGTGGCCGGTAATCACTGGCAGTGCGACTGCTATGGCGGCGCGCGAGACGCGGCGTTTACGCAGCGCGTGCAACAACTGATTGATCAGAACGGTTTGCAAAGTAGCGTGTGTCTCCGTGGCGAGTGCGATAGCGAGACGTTGGAAGCGGCTTACCAACACGCGCACGCATTAGTGCTGCCTTCCTGGTACGAGGGCTATGGCATGGTGGTCACCGAAGCCCTGGCCCATGGTCTGCCGGTGATTACCACTACCGGTGGCGCGCTAGGCGACACCTTGCCAGAAGGTGCCGGGATAAGCGTTGAGCCGGGCGATGTTGCGGCGCTTCAAGACGCGTTGAGCCAATTTTGTAACGATGCAGAACTGCGCCAGCAACTGCGTCATGGCGCTGCGCAGGCCCGTGGCCAGTTAAGCGATTGGCAGGCGGCGAGTGAGGCCTTCGCCGCGGCGTTAACAGCGCAAAACCATGCCGCCAATGATTCGCTAACCTTGCGCGCTGGAAGTCAGTTTGAATCCGATTGGCTAACGCTGCGCGAGGCTGCTGATTTTGCTTCTCGCAGTCAGCGGTTAGCTACGTTCGCCGCTGAGTGGCTGAGCCCACTTAGCTCAGCGCCGGTAATAGCGGATCTTGGCTGTGGCCGGGGGAGCAATATGCGCTTTCTGGCTCCGCGCTTTTGCGCTCACCAGCGCTGGGAGTTGATTGATCACGATGCCCTCTTGTTAGCGCAGGCGCGCCAGTGTGCCGCCGGGTTAAGCGATAGCCAAGGGCAGCCTGTGGCCGTTGAAACGCACTGTGTATCGCTGGAGCCGATTACCGATGTACCGCTGGGCGATGCGCACCTAGTGACGGCGTCGGCGCTGCTTGATCTGGTTTCTCAGCAATGGATCGAGGCATTAGTGGGGCGCTGTGCCGAGCGGCAACAAGCGCTTCTAATCGCGCTGAGCGTGACCGGAGAGTGGCACTTTATCGATGCCCAGGGCGAGCCGGTGCTGGATGACGAAGACCACTGGCTGTTGGCTATGTTTATTGCCCACCAACAGCGCGATAAAGGCTTGGGCGATGCGCTGGGCGGTCAGGCTCAAGAGGTGTTAGTAGCTACCCTTGAGAAGGCCGATTATCGCATTGAGCAGGACGATACCCCATGGCAGCTTGCTGCTGGCAACCATGACCAGCAGCCGCTAATGATGGCGCTGTTGGAAGGTTGGGCCGAGGCCGCCACCGAACAAGCCCCTGACGCCGCGGCACGCATTGCCAGCTGGTTGGAGCAGCGCCAGCAGGCGGTGGCCAACGGCGAGCTGGGGATTTGGGTGGGGCACCGTGATCTCTTTGCCATCCCCCCGTTTGCCAAGCCTCAGGAAGAGGCCTAAGCCGATGGGGTTTACTCAGACGTTGTGCTCCCGGCTAGGCGCGTACATTCGCCCATGCCTGCAAAGCCCATGGCTACGGCGGGTGGTGCTCAGTATTGCCTTGCTGGGGGCCGTGTTGTTGTGGGTCGACCCCCGGGCCATCGTGGCGGAAGTGCAGCGCTTCTCGGCTGGGTGGGTAGTGCTGGCGTTAGTCATCAGTACGCTGCAGATCATGCTCTGCGCTTGGCGTTGGCAGTTTACCGCTGGGCTGATTGATGTACCGCTGCGGTTTGCTTATGCCCTGCGAGAGTACTATTTGGCGCTGCTGGTTAATCAGCTGTTGCCCGGTGGAGTACTGGGCGATGCCGGGCGGGCACATCGTCATGCTGCTCAGACGCAGTCACGCGGTCGCGCTTGGCGAGCGGTAATTATTGAGCGCGCCTCGGGCCAGGTGGCTGTGGCCTTGCTAACGCTTGCGGCATTACTGTTATCACCGCTCTGGCATGCCGCGTTGGGAGTGTCAGTACTTACTGCGGTGGGCTTAGGCGTCGTGGCTGTTCTCGCGGTGGTTATCGCCAGCGGCCTGCTGTTGCGCCAACATATAAGCCATCGGTTGGCACGGCTGCCGCATTGGTGCCAAGCCCTGGCGCGCGATGTTAAACGTGGCTTATGGCGGCGTAATGTATGGCCTCAGCAACTATTCTCGTCGCTGGTCATTGTGCTGAGCTACGGCCTAGTGATGGTGTGTGCGGCGCGGGCAATTGGCGTTGAGCTAGCGGTATTGGAGGTGCTGGCGCTGGCACCGGTGCTGCTGTTGGCGATGTTGGTGCCCTTTTCCGTGGCCGGATGGGGTTTACGTGAGGGCGCTGCGGCTGGTGTCTGGGCGCTGGTAGGACTGCCGCCGGCCCAAGGCGTGGCGGTGTCGTTGGCCTACGGTGTGCTGGTGCTGCTGGCGAGCCTACCGGGTATTTGGGTAGCGCTGAGCCGTCGCGAGAAAGCGCAGCCCTCAGACGGTGGTATCCCGCAGATGCAGGTCGAACAGCGTGTCGTCTCCACAGCGGAAGGTGCGCGTGGGCGGGCGCAGCGCACTCTCAAGCGTCTGGATGGGCGTCATTTGAAGCCCTGGCCTGCCGGAGCCGATCAGCAGCGGGGCGACCAGCAGGTGCAGCCGGTCAACGGCGCCTGCTTCGATAAACTGAGATACCGTGATGCCGCCGCCTTCAATCAGCACACGGGGCAGGCCTTTATCGGCCAGCAGGGTGATGACATCAAGCGGAGTGAAGTGGCCGTTGGCACCCAGTGGCAGCACGCAACGTTGAGCGTGGGCAGGCAGCGTCGTGTTCGCTACCCCAGGCCCCACAATCAGCAGTGTCGGCGCGGCACTGTTACACAGCAGCGCCAAGTCATTAGAGATACGGCCGCGTGGGTCCAGCACCACCCGCGTCGGGTTAGTACCGCTTACGTGTCGCACGGTCAGTTGAGGATTATCGGCGCTGGCGGTGCCCGCGCCCACGACCACCGCGTCGACCAGGGCGCGCAGGCGGTGCAGGTGAACCAAACTTTCATGGCCGTTGATGTAGTGGGAGTGGCCGCTTTCCGTTGCGATGCGACCATCAAGGCTTTGGCCCAACTGAGCCACGACCCAGGCTGGGCGACTGGCCAACGGGATCAGGCAGTCGAGCAGCTCACGCGCCTCAACACTGACCGGCTGATCCGTTTGCCACTCACCGCTTGGCGTTACGGTGATCGCCACCTCGCAAGGGCGCCGATGACGCAGAGCCGAGAGCCATTGCCAGGCATCGGCCAGCGAAATAGTGTCGCTAGTATTCATAACACTGCTATTAACACCCGTATTGACATGGGAGTCGGGCATGACGCCTCCGCGCTAATAAATCCGCTTCATCATGCGGGCTCTACTTGGTCTAGGGCAAGTAGTTCAGAGCCAGAAGCCCGAGTAACTCGTTCAGCGCGAGCGCGTAATAACCCCCACGCCAGGAAGCCAGGAGGCCTACATGTACCAGATTGAACGAGCTATTTTCGATATCCGTCGCGGATTGCCAGTGGTGGTAAATGCCGGTGAGCAGCGTTTGCTAGTGCAGGCACTGGAAGGCAGTGAATCAGTCGAAGCGCTTGCTCGGTTAGCGGGTGAAAGGCCTTCGCTGGTGCTTACCCGCCACCGCTTGGCAGCCATGGGCGTAACGTTAGCCGCTGAAGCAGCCAGCTTGCCGCTCGCGACCAGGATAAGCACCAATGAGCTGCATGGCTTAGCCACGGCGGAGGCGCTTTCACAACCTGCGGGTGGGCTGCTAAGCGGCTTAAAGCCAGCGGGGTTAGCCGAGCTAGGGGCCGTTACGCTGATGCGTCGTGCGCTGTTAATTCCAGCAGCGCTATGTGCTTTTGTCAGCAAAGAGGCCGCTGCGAATATTGAGCAACAGCTAGCAGAAGGGCAGCTACTGCAAGTTACCGCTAAAGACGCTGAGCACTGCTTGGCCGGTGCGCCGGGCATGCTGAAGCGCGTTAGCGAAGCACATATTCCCTTGGAGGATGCCGCTGAAAGCCGCTTTGTGCTTTTCCGTGAGCCGGACGGCTTACGCGAGCATGTTGCCGTCGTTATTGGTAAACCGGAGAGTTGGGAAGGTGCGGTGCCATTGCGCATGCACTCGGCGTGTTTAACTGGAGACCTGTTTGGCAGTTTGCGCTGTGACTGTGGGGAGCAATTACGCAACGCAGTCGCCGATATTCAGGCCATGGGCGGCGGAGTGCTGCTTTATTTGGCGCAAGAGGGGCGGGGCATCGGTTTAGCCAATAAGCTGCGCGCTTACACCTTACAAGATGGTGGCCTGGATACGGTGGATGCCGACCAAGTGCTCGGTTTCGGGGACGATGAGCGCCAGTACGCGGTAGCGGTGGATATGCTTAACGCCCTCGATATTGAGCAAGTGCAGCTGCTGACCAACAACCCGCTGAAAATGGAAGCGCTGCGCCAGGGCGGTATCGAGGTCGTCTCGCGCCAGGCGCTGTACGGCAGCGTTACCGATCACAACCAGCGCTATCTAAATGCCAAGGCCACCCGCGGCGGGCATCTGTTAGAAGACGTACTAAGCGGGCAGCGCTAACCGCCGCAAACGGTCGCGAGCTCAAGCTGCTCCAATCGTGAAGTAGTTTTAGTTGGTTAGCGGCGGTAGCTGGGCAGTTTCTGTCACGACTGCCGCTAACTGGCGGGCATAATGCATTACCAGCCGCTCACCTAATTCGGCGCTGGCGTGGCTGGCATCACCGGCCACGCCATGGGAGCTTAAATCCTCCGCTAACCAGGCAAACGCTGCTGCACCCTCTGCACTCACTAAGGCATCGCCAGCGGGCGCCGCAGGCGGTGTGGCTTGATAGTTATCTAGCTGGACAAGCATTGGTGCCAAATAGCGCATCATGGCAGTTTCGAGTAGCCCACCGTGTAACCCGTAACGCAGCTCATCGGCCTCAATGGCGCCTTCCAGTGCGGGTAGTCGCGTGTAAGTGGCTTTGACCACACGCATCCCGTGGCGTCGCCGCAGGGTTAGCCCGGCTAAATCCATCACCGCTTTATTGCCGCCATGGCTGTTAAGCAGCACCAGTCGACGTATGCCGGCGCGAGCCAAGCTATCGCCATAAGCCTCTAACGTGGCAATGGCCAGCGGCGCTGGCAGGCTCAGCGTGCCTGGGAAACTGGCATGCTCGTCGCTTGCGCCGACGGCAATGGCGGGCAGGCAGATGACATTAAGGCTCGGATCAAGCTCCTCCAGCATGGCGGCTTGCAGGCCTTCACCAATCGTAAGGTCGGTCGCCAAAGGAAGGTGAGTGCCGTGTTGTTCAATGGCGCCGAGTACCAGCACCGCTACCGGGTCGCGTTGGGCGAACTCGGCTAACTGCGGTGCGGTGAGGGTTTGCCAATGGTGAATCATGAAATGATAAGCCTTTAGGGTTTAAACATTGTTGTGAATATTGTTGTGAACATTGTTCTGAAGTAACCGATGATCCGAGCGGCAGGCGTAAAGATCGCCCGAAGGTAACGCTTCGGCACCCGCATTGAGCCACTCGGTCATCGCTTGCGGCGTTTGCCACTCGGCCCAGCAGAAATGGCGCTGCTCACCAGCGACGATGTTGTAGCGATACTCGCCAAGACGACTCAAATGGTTGATGCAGCTATGATTAACCTCTAACGCACCGGATACAAACTCTACCGAAAGCGCGGCCACCGGGCTGCTTAGTCCTGCCAACACCTCAGCTTCAAAGCCCTCTACGTCAATTTTGATAAAGCTGGGCTCACCATACTCTTCAATTAACGTATCCAGCGTGGTGACCGGTACCCGCAAGCGCTGTTCCCAGCGCACTTGGCTAAAGCCTGCATTGCGCTCGCCAATCTGCTCGCGCCATTCAGTGGCCAGGGTGGAAAGCGTCGGGTTGCCGGGGCTAATAGCGATGTCGGCAAAGCCCTCCGTTGGGCCTGCTGCCATGGGGAGCAGCGTGATGCTGGTGGGCCGAACCAATCGCTTGAACCACTTGGCGAGATCGGGCTGGGGCTCCAGGGCAATTACTTTTGCGCCTAGCGCATGAAAAGCCGCGCTGCGGTCACCTAAATGAGCGCCAATATCGAACGCGGCAGCACCGGGCTGAATAAACGGCTGATAAAGTCGCTGGAGCCCTCGCTGACGACCCGGTCGCCAATAGATAAACAGTGAGCGGGCAAGCCCGCCCACGCTACGCAGTCGTTGTAACGCCATGCGCCGCATTAATTGGGTTTCCTTGACGCTGGGGGGAAGAGGTTTGCTTTAACAGCGTTATTCGGCATCGGGATACCATACGTAATTCCATGTTTCACTCACCGGTTCATGGTTTAAGGTGAGCCTTAGCCGAACATCGCTGGGTTGATTGTTAGCGGGCACCCGGAAACTCGCACGCCAGCCATTATTGGGCAGCGCGGTGACCTGGGGCAGCAGCACCTCGCCTAACTGAGCGCTAATATCTAATTCGACGGGTTGATCTGCGGCGATCTCATCTAACGCGCCCCCTTGGAAATCGACAATAAATTGACGTTGCTCGCTGGCCGAGGAATCGGTTTGCCCTGGCCCAGCTGCACTGCCATGCCGGGTACGAATTGCACGCCCCAGCGTATGAGCTTCTGGGTCATTGTTCAGGGTATGGGTGAGGTAATGGAGGCGGCGTGACTCACCAGCCTTTAAAGCATCGTCCGCTACCCAGTAGGCAACGATATTGTCGTGAGTTTCATCGGGGGTAGGAATTTCGACAAGCTCTACGTGCCCTGGGCCCCACTCATCCAACGGAACCACCCACTGGCTTGGACGCCGGTGGTATTGAGCTTCGGTATCCAGGTAACGGTTAAAATCTCGCTCTCGTTGCATCAAACCAAAGCCTTGCGGGGAGCTATCCGTAAACGTTGAGGTGCGTAGCTGTTCAGGGTTGGTTAACGGCCGCCAGAGCCACTCGCCGCTACCGGTGTGCATTAATAGGCCATCTGAGTCGTGCACCTGGGGGCGAAAGTCGTCCGGGCGTTGGCGGCTTGCTTCACCGTAGGTGAACATGCTGGTAAGCGGTGCGACACCCAGCTTGGCAATATCTTCCCGCGCAAATAGCTCGGCTTCTACTTCAACCTCTGTATCTTCACCGGGCTGGATGATAAAGCGATAAGCGCCGCTGACGGAGGGGCTGTCCAGCAGTGCTAACAGCTCAAACTGTTCGGCATTGGCGTCGGGTTTATACATCCAGAATTCACGAAACGCCGGAAATTCCTCACCGTCGGGCGAGGCGGTACCGATCGCCAGCCCGCGGGTGGATAGTCCGTACGCTTGGTCTCGTCCCACAATACGGAAGTAGCTGGCACCGAGAAAAACCGCAAACTCGTCAGCGTACTCTGCATTGTTGAGTGGGTAGTGGAGACGAAACCCAGCGTGATCACTACCGGAAAGATCGTACTCTTGCAGCTTTTCGGCATTGCCATCATAGGAGTAGTTTTCTGACGAAAAGGGCAGCGGGGTGGCGGTGTCGTTTTCAATCACGTTGAGCGCAATCGGTGTTTGAAACAGAAAGCCGCTGTGAAATAGCTGGAGGCTAAACGGGCTTTCATCTTTCCAATAGGCGTGGTCGGGATCAAAGCGAATTTGCCGGTAGGTATCGTAGTTGAGTTCACGTAATACCTCAGGCAGTGATTCTTCAGGGGCTTGATAAGGCGTTTCTGCAAGCTGTTGGGCGCGTTCAATGACCGCATTGAAATGTTTATCGTCTTCAGCAAAGGCGGTAGAGGCGAGCATCGAATAGCCAAGTAAAACCATCCACCTACCAGCATGCCCTTTATTGGCATGCCCTCTGTTGAAATAGTTGAAATGCATGGGCGAGATCCTTTCGAGTGAAGACCATGCTAAACGCATGGCATTAGGCCAGGCAAAACGTGAAATTTTTAAACAATAGCTATACGATTGATCGCGACAGTACATGATTATTGCGTTTTTCAGCAGCCTTATTCCTTGCTCTCTTCTCTTTAAAACGTGAATAGCTTCTCTTCGAGGCTGAGCTAACACACTACCTAAGACACTGTAAGCTAAAGCAGGTACCAATGAGAATGCGATGAGTCGATTATTATTAACGTTGCTAATGCTGAATTTCCTGCTCGTCGCGCCGCTATGGTGGCGGTTTGGAGATTTGAGTGCGCATTTGATCGCTTGGGAAGCGTTCATCATTGCGCCTCTTATGCTGCTGCTTCCGGCCGGCCAAGTGCGCCGCTTAGTGGGGATTGGATTAGTCAGTTGGGTCATGCTGGCAACCGCGGCTAACCTGGGGACAGCGGCAACCCATATGGCATTTGCCCGGCCACTCAACCTCTATCTCGATGTACCCTTGCTGCGCTCTATTTATCACCTGCTAGTCGGTAATGTTGGCCAGTTATTGGCCGTCTTCGCCATGCTGGCAGGCGTTGCCTTACTGCTCGGCATTACCCTGGGTTTAACGCGACTGCTGCTTCCCCCGGTAAGTTACCCACTCAAACGGCTGCCCGGCATAGTGGCTTTTACGCTGTTGATCGTTGCCACTACCTGCGCGGTGCTCGAAATTAACGGCGTTCGATGGGTGGATAGTGCCCGTTTGCCAATGGTAAACAGCACGCGTTTTCAGTGGCAGCAAATTACCGATACCCACGCCGCACGCCTTGCCTTTACCGCTCAGTTGGAGGCTGCGCCATTAGAGCGTCAGCCGCTACCGGGGCTTGAAGGGCGCAATGTGTTGCTAACCTTTGTCGAGTCCTACGGTGTCTCGGCACTGGATGATCCGCGTTATGCAAGCATCCTCCAGCCCACGCTGGCCGATATGCAGCAGCGGTTAGCAGCGCGCGATCTCCACGTGGTATCCGGAATGTTGCAGTCGCCGATTCGGGGCGGACAGTCCTGGCTGGCCCACGCAACGGCGCTAAGCGGGCGATGGATCGATAATCAGCTGTGGTATCAATTGATGCTAGACAGCAGCCACTCCACGTTGATCGACGACTTCAGCGCCACCGGGCAGCGGACCTTGGCAGTAATGCCCGCGATCACCCTGGCATGGCCGGAAGGCGAAGCCTACGGTTTCGATGAAATTGCCGCAGCCAAAGATATCGATTACGCCGGGCCAGCGCTTAACTGGGTGACCATGCCCGATCAATTTACCCTCGATTACACTCAGCGCCATTTGATCGGTGATTCCCCCCTGTTCGCCCAGTTGGCGCTGATCTCCAGCCACGCCCCCTGGACGCCCATTCTGCCCGTGTTGGATGATTGGTCATCCATCGGCGATGGGCGCATTTTTGCGCCTTGGCAAGCGGCCGGGGACCCGCCAGAAGTGCTGTGGCAAGACATCGAGCGCATTCGTGATCACTATGCGTGGTCGGTGGACTACGCTGTTAAGGTAACGGGACGCTGGGCTGAGCGCGTAGTGGACGACAACACGCTATTGATAGTGCTTGGCGATCATCAGCCAGCGCCGTTGATCACCGGCGACAGTGCCAGTGCGGCGGTGCCGGTGCATATTATCAGCGGAGATCCAGCTTTATTGGCACCATTTTTGGCACGCGGTTTTGTTAATGGCACGCTGCCACCGCTCGCCCAAGCGCCGAATGCTCCCAGGATGAGCCAACTGCGCCACTGGCTGCAGGAGGATTTTGGCGAGTTAGCGACTGAACTAAGCGTTGATGAGCAAACAGGGACGACGTTTGAGACAGAAATTCCCCCAGATTTAGGGGCCGTGACAAGGACTATGACAAGGACTATGACAAGGACGCAGCAATGATTCAGCCAGTGATTTTAAGCGGCGGTAGCGGCACGCGGCTCTGGCCGCTCTCGCGAGAGCAGATGCCTAAGCAGTTTTTGCGCTTAACCTCTTCACAGAGCCTGCTGCAGCAAACCCTCGGCCGCCTAGCCGGATTAACCGATACCGCACCGATGCTGATGGGCCACCATAGCCACCGCTTTTTAATGGCCGAGCAGCTACGGGAAATCGATCAAGATGCCACCATTGTGCTCGAACCCGAAGGTCGTAACACTGCCCCGGCCATTGCCTGTGCGGCGCTGTTAGCCCGCCTTTCGGGAGAGGATCCGCTACTGCTGGTGCTTCCCGCAGACCATGCTATTGGAGATGTCATGGCGTTCCAGCATAGCGTGTCACTTGCCCAGCCGTTAGCCGAAGCGGGTTATCTTGTTACCTTCGGAGTAGTCCCGACCCAGCCTGAAACCGGTTATGGCTATATTGCCTGCGGCGAGCCGCTGGAAGGCGGCCATCATCTTGCGGCTTTTATTGAAAAACCGGACGCCAAGCGTGCTGCTACGCTAGTCGAAAGCGGCGATTACCTGTGGAACAGCGGGATGTTTTTGCTGCGTGCCTCAAACTATCTGGATCAATTACAGCGGCTACAGCCGACAATGCTGAAAGCCTGCCAAGAAGCGGTTAACAGCGCGCACCGTGACTTGGATTTTCTGCGCCTGGGCGAAGCAGCGTTTGGTCGTTGCCCGACTGACTCCATTGACTACGCGGTGATGGAGCATTGTGATCGCGCCGCCGTGGTGCCTTTGGCCGCTGCGTGGAGTGATATCGGCAGTTTTGATGCGCTATGGGCAACCGTCGAGCCTGACGCAGCGGGCAATGCCAGCAAAGGTGATGCCTGGCTAACCGATACTCAGGGTTCACTGGTGTTTGCCGAGCACCGCCTTGTGGCGACGCTGGGGGTGCAAAATCTAATCGTAGTGGAGACATCGGACAGCGTGTTGGTGGCCCACCGCGACCAGGCGCAGCAGGTCAAGCAACTGGTGGCTTCGCTTTCAAAGGCAGGGCGCAGCGAGCCCTGCTCGGCACCTCAGGTGCAGCGCCCTTGGGGCAGCTTTCAGGCGATGGACAGCGGCGAGCGCTATCAGGTCAAACACATTACCGTGAAGCCCAGTGGGCGGCTATCACTACAGCGCCATCACCACCGCGCTGAGCACTGGATTGTGGTGAGGGGAACCGCGCGCGTAACGCTTGAGGAGCGCAGCTTCCTGGTGAGTGAAAATCAGTCGACCTATATCCCCATTGGCGCGCTCCATCGTCTGGAAAATACCGGCAAGATTCCTCTTGAGCTGATTGAAGTGCAGTCGGGTAGCTACCTGGGTGAAGACGACATCGAGCGCTTAGATGATGTTTACGCCCGACATAGCAGTGAATGACGCCTAGCTCACCAGCACTTACCAGAGCCAGCTGGCAGGGCGCGCCGGTGGGCGGCCTTTGCGTACATCGACCCAGCCGAGCACACAGCGCACGCCCAACCATACCGCTAGCAGTGGCCAAAGCAGGGTGCCAACGATGACAATGCTGAGCAAGAAGGCAATGCAGGCGTACAGCGTGCCGATCCAGAACGTGCGGATTAGGTAACGGTAGTGCGGCTGTAGCCATGGCGCTGCATCTTTGCGGTAGACGTAGGCAATCACTACACCGATCAGCAGGGTGATATTGGCGGTCACAATGCCCGCCAGGTAGAGCGCGTAAATAATTTGCGGCGGGCGGGTCTCATCGCCGGGTAGGTCGTTTTGCATCATAAGTAAGCCTTGTTAATAAAGCCGATAGTCGCGGTAGTTAGCTAATTTCTGCTGCTCCTGAACCACTTTACGGTAGCGCTTGTACTCCCACTGATACTGGGCAGGGTCCAAGCTGATTGCGGCCTCCACACTGGCGTTGACCCCCGTCGCAGACTGCACATCATCGTCGCTATACACGCGCTCATCGGCTTCCAGGAAATGAATCTCGAACCCTTTGCCAGGTACCCGCAGCGCCACGCCGGTGACTACCCTTGCCTGGGTACGGGCTACCAGTTTCGGCAGTAGTGTGGCGGTATAAGCGTCGCGGCCAAAAAAGGGCGCGAAAACGCCGCTGCCCCAGTCAGGCTCCTGGTCGGGCAGCATGCCAATCGCTTCACTGCGTTTAAGCGCTTTGAGCAGTGCTGCCACCCCGCGCGGGTTGGTGGGCACCAGACTCGCCCCCATGCGCTCGCGGCCATGTCGAATCACAGGATCGAGATCAATGATTTTGGGTGGTTCGTACATGGCGGTAAACGGGAAGTGGCTCGATAGCCAGAAGTTAAGCACTTCCCAATTGCCAAAGTGTGGCGCGAGCACAATCACGCCGCGGCTCTCGGTGCGGGCGTTGTCGAGTTTGTCGCGACCGTATACCGCTAAAATATTGGTTTCTACTTTTTGTGGTTCCGCCATCCAGGCGTGACCCAATTCCAGCATGGTAGCGGTCGAATGTTTCAAGCTCTGCTTTGCAAGAGCGTGACGTTCAGCGTTAGAGAGAGCTGGATAAACGGCCGTAAGATTGCGCTCGGTTACCCAACGCTCACGCTTATTGAGACGGTAAACGACTGGGCCCAGCACCGAGGAAATGCGCCATAGGCGCGTGACTGGCCAGCGTGATAACTGACGCCATAGCCAACTGATGGCACTGGCCTTGGAAAAAAGCCTGCTGGTGTTACCCGTTGGTTGCGTCATCACTAAAACAGCCAGGAATCTACGTTGGAGGGCGCGCGCTTCTCCTGCAGCCCTTTGAAGCCTTTAACGCAGCGGATAATTAGCCAGACAGCAAGGGCCAGGAGTAGCGGGAAACCGATTAGTATCAAGGTCAATATCGAAAACACAATGCCGTAGACTAATCCTATCCAGAACGTACGAATCTGATAGCGGTAGTGCTCGTCTAACCAAACCGGACCTTTGTCTTTATAAACGTAGGCGATGACCACGCCGATAATAGACGTAAAGCCGAGGATAAAACTGGCCAGATAGAGCGCATAGATCACCACCGCCATCGTGGTGTCCGGCTGTTGGCTTCGCTCTTCGCTAACAACGTCGCCTTCTAGTGGCGCATCATGGGCGTTATCACGCATAACGGTTCCTTTCGATAAATCCTGTATTGGCGCTGGTACGCCTCGATAGGCGCTTCATGTGCTCTATGACAGCGTGCGCTCTTCGCCATCTCATTAATGGCCACGGGGTGTTAACGCGCAGCGGGGCGGCATATTTCCAGCAGGTTGCCGTCTGGGTCGCGCAGGTAGATTGATTCGATCGGCCCATTAGCGCCTTGGCGAGCAACGGGGCCTAGCTCTATATCAATTGCCAGTGCCTCCAAGTGCTGTTTGAACTCATCAAGCGGTAACTGGCAACGCAGACATAAATCCAGGCTGCCAGGGGTAGGCGTCGCAGAGATGGGGGCGATGTCGGTATCGGTTTGATGCAGGCGTAGCGCCGTATCACCGAGCATTAAATCGACCCGCTGGGCGTCGCGGTAACGTACGTCTAACCCTAACACCCGTGAGTAAAAGTCGACGGCGCGACCCATGTCGGTCACGGTAACTACAAGATGATCCAGACCTGATAGCATGCCACTTTCCTTAATTCGTAACGATAAGCCAGAGAATACGATGATGCGCCGCTGTCCGCTCTGCGCGGAATCCACTACTGCGCTCTACCACCGGGATCGGCGTCGTGACTACTACCAGTGTGCCACGTGCAAACTGGTATTTGTCCCCCCTGAGCAGCACTTGAGCGCCGCTGCAGAAAAGGCCGAATATGATAAACATCAAAACTCGCCGCATGATACGGGATATAGACGCTTTCTAGGGCGTTTATTTACCCCGCTGTCGGCGAAGCTCGCTCCTAGTGCGCGTGGGCTTGATTTTGGTTCCGGGCCGGGGCCGACGCTGTCAGTTATGTTTGCCGAGCAAGGTTTTCAGGTGGCGATTTACGACCTCTTTTATGCCCCTGATACCGCGGTGCTTACTCAGACGTTCGATTTTATCACTGCCACAGAAGTGGTGGAGCATTTGTCGCAGCCTGGCCAAGTGCTGGCTCAACTGGCCGGACAGCTCGCGCCCGGTGGTTATCTTGGGCTGATGACCAAGCGCGTTTCCACCCCTGACGCTTTTGCTCGCTGGCACTATATTAGCGACCCCACCCATATCAGCTTTTTTAGCGAAGAGACCTTCCGTTGGTGGGCTCAAAAGAATAATTTAGTAGTGGAATTTCCTGGGCCAGACACGGTTATTCTACACAAAACGCTAAGGTGAATAATTGTAACCTTAGAAAAGCATTGACTTTGCCCCCTTGAGGGCAATAATTGCGCGCCGCTATCCCCGCCTGACTCGCTGTGCCAGGTGAGATAACGGATCTTGAGAAGTCGCTTTGAGGCGTTTCTCTCAACTGTTTTCCGCCCCTGTTTTCAACACGTTAAGTCAAGACGAGGTTTTCATGTCGCGGCAACTGCTAGCCATGGCGCTGGCGCCCCTTCTAGGGCTCTTCATTCTCGGGATAGGCAACGGTTTTCTTGCCACCTTAATTACCGTGCGCCTCGATGCCGCCGGTGAGTCAGCCACGGTGATCGGGATTGTCTCGTCGGCTTACTTTATCGGCTTAGCCTTAGGCGCAATGGTGAATGACCGCCTGCTGCTGCGCATTGGCCATATTCGCGCCTACGGTAGTTTTGCCTCTTTGGTGGCCGTCACGGTACTGCTGCAAGGCTTGTTTTTCGACCCCTGGGCGTGGTTTGCGCTGCGCTTGGTCGGCGGCTGGGCCACGGTCGGGGTTTATCTGGTTATAGAGAGCTGGCTATTGACCGCCGGTGATCAAAGAGTCCGTGGCCGCCTGTTGGCGCTGTATATGATTTCGCTGTATGCCGCCGGTGTAGTGGGCCAACTACTACTCGGTGTGACCAACGCCATGGGCGTCACTGCGCCCTTTATGGTGATTGGCCTACTGGCTTCGCTCTCTGTGCTGCCCATGGCGATGATTCCCCGCGTATCACCGATTATGGAGCATGCCGAACCGCTGCCCCCGCATCGTTTGATTACCCTGACACCCACTGGCGTGATGGGTAGTTTAGGCTCGGGTATGGTCGTCGCAGCGGCCTACACGCTGTTGCCACTCTATCTGCAGCGTAATGGTATGAGCGTGAGTCAGGTGGGGCAGATGATGGCGGTCCTCATCATGGGGGCCATGTTGCTGCAATACCCGATTGGCCGCTGGTCGGATCGCCATGACCGCCAGATGGTACTGATCGCCATCAGCGGTTTCTGTGTGCTTATCTCCGCGGCGATGCTCTGGCTACCCCTTTCGACACCGCTATTGGCAGTGCTGCTGTTCCTGCTCGGCGGTGGCGTCTTTGCCCTTTATCCAGTGGCCGTAAGCCACGCCGCCGACCGTGCGCCCGCAGGGGCGCTGGTGCGCATGAGCCAGGGCCTGCTGTTGATTAACTCGATTGGCGCCACGATCAGCCCGCTGATGATCTCCCCGGTGATGACCGTAATGGGCGATGCGGGCCTGTTCTGGGCCTTCGGCTCCCTAAGTCTGTTCTTTGTGATGTTCTTCTCCTGGCGCCGCAGCGTGCGCCCAGCGCCGGTGCCCGTGGCGCCCTTTACACCGACAACGCCAATGACCGCCGCCGGTGCCGAGCTGGTGGTCACCGAAGAGTTGATGCAGGGGGCACTGGAGCACGAGCACTTGGAGGATCTCTCCGATGCCGTATGGGACGTTGACGCCGCCGAACCTGTGGTGGGACCGCCCGCGGAAGATGAGAGCCATATCACTTATTATGATGATGTGGAGCAAGCAATTGAGCGAAAATAAAACGGCGTGGAGACGTTATCGGTAACGGGTGATACCTTGGGCTAATGGTGTAGGCAGGAGAGTGTTACTACTATCTATGGCACACTTTCAAACAATTGTTTAATTTTTCAGCCCGAGGTTCGCCATGAATGTTTACGCCGCACCGGTACGCGATTTGCGCTTTGTGCTCGAAGAGCTATTAGCGCACCGCTCGCTTAGCCTACCGGGCTTTGAAGAAGCCACGCCCGATTTGCTCGAGGCGGTACTCGAAGAGGCCGCAAAGCTGGCCGGTGACGTCTGGGGACCGCTAAACAAGAGTGGTGATCTGCAGGGGGCCAAGCGCCACGCCGATGGCAGCGTGACGACACCGGAAGGCTTCGCAGCGGCTTACCAGGCGTATGTCGAGGGTGGCTGGAACGGTATTGGTGTATCAGAAGCGCTAGGCGGTCAGAACCTGCCCGAAGTGGTGGCTAGCGCGGTTCAGGAAATGCTCCACGGCGCTAATATGGCGCTGGGGCTCTGCCCCATGCTGACCGCTGGCGCTATCGAAGCGCTGGCGCACCATGGCAGCGATACCCTCAAAGCGACCTACTTGCCCAAACTGGTGGAAGGCACCTGGACGGGCACCATGAACCTCACCGAATCCCAAGCGGGATCGGATCTCTCCCAAGTGCGCACCCGCGCAGTGCCTGAAAGCGACCACTACCGCATCAGCGGCCAGAAGATCTATATCACCTGGGGCGAGCACGACGCCGCCGAGAATATTATCCACCTGGTACTGGCCCGCAAGCCCGATGCACCGGCAGGCAACAAAGGCATCTCCCTGTTTTTGGTGCCCAAGTTCCTGGTTAACGAAGATGGCTCACTGGACGAGCACAACGATGTTACCTGCGCGTCCATTGAGCATAAGCTGGGCATTCACGGCTCGCCGACATGCACCCTAAGTTTTGGGGAAAACGGTGGAGCCATTGGCTACTTGGTCGGTGAAGAGGGCCGTGGTCTTAATCACATGTTCACCATGATGAACGAGGCGCGCCACAAAGTCGGCATTCAGGGGATAGGCGTGGCCGAGCGAGCCTGCCAGCACGCCTTTGCCTACGCATTGGAGCGTCGCCAGGGGCGTTCTCCGAAAACGCGTGGTGGCGCTGAGTGCAGCATCAGCGATCACTTGGACGTACGCCGTATGCTGCTCTCCATGCGTTCGCGCACCGATGCGCTGCGCGCCCTGGCGTTGTACTGCGCGGCCGAGTTGGATACCGCCCGCCACGCTGAAAGTAACGATGCCCGCCAGGCTGCCCAGGCCCGCGCGGATATACTGATACCGGTGATCAAAAGCTTCTCTACCGATCAAGCGGTGGAGATTGCCTCCATGGGCATTCAGGTACACGGTGGGATGGGCTACGTGGAGGAGACCGGCGCGGCACAGCTGCTGCGCGATGCCCGCATTGCCCCCATTTACGAAGGCACTAACGGTATTCAGGCGCTCGATTTGGCGGGGCGGAAGCTTCAGCGTGACAACGGCGAAGCGCTCACCGCGTTGCTTCACGACGTTGCCGCCACTGTGGAGCAGCTAAACGTCGACCCCGCACTAAAAGCGTTGGGCCGTGGCTTGGCCGCGGGCTTAGAAGACCTAAAAGCCGCCCAAGCGATGGTGCTGGAACAAGGCCGCGACCCTGGAAACGGGGCAGATGCGGTGCAGGCTTATGCTACGCCGTTCCTTAACTTGGCGGGCCACGTGCTGTGTGCTTGGCAGATGGGGCAGGCGGCGCTTAGCGCCCAGGCAGCCCTTAACAACGGAAGCAATGATCCCTTCTATACTGCCAAGATGCGCAGCGCCGAATTTGCCATCACGCAATGGCTGCCGGTAGGCCGCGCCCAACGCGCCGTGATTGAGGCGGGTATGCAGTGTTTAAGCGAGTTTGAGGTTCATTAACGCTAATGTATCAGCTAGCACCGCCGCCCTAGAGGCGGCGGTGCTGTTTCTAGGCTATCAAAACAACTATTTAAAACGCGCCCTTAAAACGAACGCTTTCAACAACATCAAAAAACCAGGAGCCGACTATGACCACCATTTTCGAGCAAGGCTTGCCCAAAACCTCAGCTAACCACGTACCGCTTTCACCGCTGACCTTTATTGAACGCTCCGCGTCGATCTATCCCGACTACCCGGCGGTGGTTCATGGTAGTACGCGGCGTACTTGGGGCCAATCCTGGGCGCGCTGCCGCCAGCTCGCTTCCGCCCTGCAGCAGCGGGGCATTCAGCCAGGTCAAACGGTGGCGGCGATGCTGCCTAATATCCCGGCAATGTTCGAGGCGCACTTCGGCGTGCCGCTGGCGGGCTGCGTGTTGAACACGCTGAATATTCGCCTGGATGCCGAGGCGATCAGCTATATGCTGGAGCACGGCGAGGCGAAAGCCATTTTGGTCGATCCCGAGTTTGCGGAGGTCATCCAACAAGCCGTTGCCAAGCTAACCCACAAGCCGCTGATCATTGATGTTGCCGATGTAGAGTTTCTCGGCGACACGCAAGGCATTGGCGAGATTGAGTACGAAGCGCTGCTTAACGAGGGCGACGCCAATTTTGCCTATCAACTGCCAGCGGATGAGTGGGACGCGATCTCGCTTAACTACACCTCTGGCACCACCGGTAAGCCCAAGGGCGTGGTTTACCACCACCGCGGCGCTTATCTCAACGCGGTGAGCAATATCATGGAGTGGGCAATGCCCCACCACCCGATCTACCTGTGGACGCTACCGATGTTTCACTGCAACGGCTGGTGTTTCCCCTGGACCATTGCCGCCAACGCCGGAGTTAACGTGTGCCTGCGTCGCGTCGACCCGAAAAAGATCATGCAGCTCATTGCCGAAGAGAAGGTCACTCACTTCAGCGGGGCGCCGATTATTCTTAATGGCCTCGTGAACCTGCCTGCGGAAGATAAGCATCAGTTCGATCATCCGGTCAAAGTCACCACCGCCGGTGCCGCGCCGCCTGCCTCGGTGATCGCCGGGGTGGAGAAGCTGGGCATTGAGGTAACCCACGTTTATGGCCTGACGGAAGTCTACGGGCCGGTAACCGTCTGTGCCTGGCGCGAAGCGTGGGATGAATTACCGCTGGAAGCACGGGCCAAAATCAAAGCCCGCCAGGGGGTGCGTTACCACATGCTCGAAGCGCTGTGCGTGGCAGATCCGCTCACCATGGAACCAGTACCCAAGGACGGCCAAACCATGGGTGAAATACTGATGCGCGGCAATAACGTTATGAAGGGCTATTTAAAGAACCCGGAAGCCACCCAGCAGGCGCTGGAGGGCGGCTGGTACCACACCGGCGACCTGGCGGTTTGGCATCCGGATGGCTATATCGAGATTAAAGACCGCTCCAAGGACATCATTATTTCTGGCGGTGAAAATATCTCCACCATCGAGGTGGAGGACGCTATTTATGGCCATCCCGCCGTTGAAGAGGCAGCGGTGGTCGCCAAGCCTGACGAGAAGTGGGGTGAAACGCCCTGTGCCTTTGTGAAGCTCAAAGTCGGTTACGGCGAAGTCACCGAGGCCGATATTATCGCCCACTGCCGCGAACATTTGGCGGGCTATAAAGTGCCCAAAACGGTTATTTTCAGCGAGCTACCTAAAACATCGACGGGCAAGATACAAAAATTCGTCTTGCGTGAAGAAGCTAAAAATCATTAACCAGCCCTAATAGAAATAAGCACTAGCGGTGATGACCGCCAGTAGTGATAACCAATATGAGGAGAGCGTGCATGAGTGATCAACAAATTGGCGTAGTGGGCGCCGGTACCATGGGGCAGGGGATTGCCCAGGTAGTGGCTGCCAGTGGCTTTAACGTGCGCCTTTTCGATGTGGCCGAAGAGCAGCTTGGCCGCGCCAAGGCGAATATCGATAAAGGCTTGGGTAAATTGGTCACTAAAGAGAAAATCAGCGAGGCAGATAAAAGTGCCGCTCTCGCCCGTCTATCGACCACTACCACACTCAATGCTCTCAGCGACTGCACGATCATTATCGAGGCGGCCCCCGAACAGCCCGAACTCAAAGAGAAGCTGTTTCGCGATCTTAGCCAAATGAGCAGCACGGCTATTTTAGCCTCCAACACCTCGTCGCTGTCGCTCACCCGCCTGGCGGCGGTATGCGAGCACCCTGAGCGCGTGGTGGGCATGCATTTCTTCAATCCGGTGCCGGTGCTCAAACTGGTGGAAGTGATTCGCGCCGAGCAAACCTCGGACGCTACCGTGACCGAGATTGAAACGCTCGCAAAGGCGCTGGGCAAAACCGCCGTGCCGGTAGGTGATGCGCCGGGCTTTGCTGTGAACCGACTGTTGGTGCCCATGATCAATGAGGCAGCGTTCATCGTGCAGGAGGGCACCGCAACGCCGGAAGCGATTGATAACGCTATGAAACTAGGCGCGGCTCACCCCATGGGGCCGCTAGCGCTGGCGGATTTAATTGGGCTGGATGTTTGCTTGGCGATCATGGAAGTGCTTCAAGAGGGCTTTGGTGACCCGAAATACCGTCCTTGCCCACTGCTTAAGCGCATGGTCGCAGCGGGCTATCTTGGCCGTAAGAGCGGCCGCGGCTTTTATCACTACGACTAGCTTGCGTCGATGAGAAGAGCGGGGCATAAAGAAGTCATTGCCACTCAACCAAGCGTTCGCTAGGGTTGAGTGGTATCCACTTTCATATTCAATAATAAATCGAATAAGGAGTCCGCCATGAGCGAAGCAGTGATCGAGAAGGTTGATAACGATGGGATGGTGCGACTGACCATCAATCGTCCTAAAGCGCTGAATGCCCTTAACAGCGAAGTGCTTGCCGCGCTGGAAGCGCATCTGGTTGAGCTTGAAGCCCACCCGAACCTACGCGCCGTACTGATTACCGGTGCGGGCGAGAAGTCCTTCGTGGCGGGTGCGGATATCACTGAAATGCGTGAAAAAACACCCGAAGAAGCGCGGGCCTTCGCCAGCCAAGCGCTGCGTACCATTAAACGCCTAGAGACACTTCCCGTGCCGGTGGTCGCGCTGGTGAACGGGTTTTGCCTTGGCGGCGGCTGCGAACTGGCACTGGCCTGCGACTGGGCTGTAGCCAGCGACAACGCGGTGTTTGGTCAACCGGAAGTGCTGCTGGGCGTCATTCCTGGCTTTGGCGGCACCCAGCGCCTACCGCGCCGCGTTGGCCCTGCGATGGCGATTGATCTGGTTACTACCGGGCGCAAAATCGATGCCCAAGAAGCGCTGCGTATCGGCCTAGTGAACCGGGTAATGCCGCAAGCGGAGCTCGAGAGCTACGTTGAAGAGCTCACTAAGCAACTCAAAGGCAACGGCCCACAGTCAGTGCGCGGCGCCAAGCAGGCAGTTCACGACGGTATGGATCAAGACCTTGATAGCGCACTAGCGCTGGAAACCAGCCTGTTCGCCTTCTGCTTTGCCGGTGACGAGCAAAAAGAGGGCATGGCGGCATTTGTCGAGAAGCGCAAACCGAACTTCTAAGGTTTGATTAATTACAGTTTTACTTATTTAGGGGGTGGCGCTTGCGTCACCCCCGTTTTATTCTCGAAAACTAACGATTACCTTCAAGAGAACTGCCACTATGCAATGGGCCGCTTTTATCCTCGCTGCGCTTGGTTTCGCCTATTTACCTGGGCCTGCAATGCTATATACCGCAGCGCAGACGTTGGGGCGCGGCCGACGGGCTGGGTGGCTAGCGGTCATCGGTGTGCATATGGGGTGTTATGTGCATGTGGTGGCCGCCGCGCTAGGATTAGCGCTGCTGTTTGCAGCGATTCCACCTGCCTACATCGCCATGAAAATCATCGGTGGGCTCTACCTGCTCTGGATGGGGCTGCGGCTATGGCAGCAGGGCATTCGCGCCCACGGCGAAGAGGTGCCGCTGGCAACCACGAAACGCGTGCTGCGCGACAGCTTTCTGGTGGAGATGCTCAACCCTAAAACCGCGCTTTTCTTTGTCGCGTTTCTGCCTCAATTTGTGCAACCCGAGAGCGCTATGCCCGTAGCATGGCAGCTGCTCTGGCTGGGTATCGCCACCAATGCGCTGTTCTCATCGGCGGATGTCGTGGTGGTGCTGCTGGCCAGCCCGTTGCGTGAGTGGTTACAAAAATCCCATGGCTCCTCCCGGCTCATTCAGCGCATTGGGGGCAGCGTATTAATGGGACTAGGCGGTAATACGCTGGCTCAGGCAACACGTTAAGGGTGCTTACTTACACCGGCTAATCCAATTCCCCACATAAGGAGCGCTGCATGTTTGATCTCTATATTGCCAACAAGAATTACTCTTCTTGGTCGCTGCGCCCTTGGGTGTTGATGAAAGCGCTGGAGATTCCGTTTAACGAACACCTGATGCCGTTTGAAGGCGGCTTTGGCGCTAGCCATGACGTTTACACCCGCTTTTCGCCATCGGGCTTAGTGCCTTGTTTAGTGGATAGGGAGAGTGATCTGGCGGTGTGGGATTCGCTGGCGATTGTTGAATATTTGGCCGAGCAACATGCCGACGTATGGCCGAGTGATAAAACCGCCCGCGCCTGGGCGCGCTCAGCTACTGCTGAAATGCATAGCGGCTTTGGCGCCCTGCGTGATGATTGTTCAATGAACTGCGGTGTGCGGGTGGCATTGAATAGTTTATCGTCCAATCTCAAGGCCGATGTGAACCGCTTAGATGCGCTATGGCAGCAGGGGCTTGAGCGCTTTGGCGGGCCGTTTTTAGCGGGTGAACAATTCTCAGCGGTAGATGCGTTTTATGCCCCTGTGGCGTTTCGCGTACAGACATTCAACCTGCCGATAAGTGAGAAATCCCAGTCCTATGTCGAGCGCCTGTTAGCACTGCCTGCCATGCAGGCCTGGTATCAAGCCGCGCTAGCAGAAACGTGGCGCGAACCTATGCACGAAGCTGAAACGCTAAAGAATGGCACGCTGGAAGTTGATTACCGCACGTCTTAACCTTGGGACAATTCACCAGCGACACTCGGCATCGGGTACACTAGCGCAAATTTTCGTTTGGAAACGTCCATGGCTCTTAGCGCAACGCCCTACAAAGTTGATATTAATCTGACCGACCTGGATCGCGGGGTATATGAAACGCTGCGCTTTACCGTGGCTCGTCATCCCTCAGAGACCGAAGAGCGCATGACCGCCCGCTTACTGGCTTATGTGCTGTGGTACAGCGAAACGCTGGCCTTCGGGCGCGGGCTTTCCGATGTGGACGAGCCAGCGCTATGGGAGAAAAGCTTAGATGGGCGTTTGCTGCACTGGATTGAAGTAGGCTTGCCGGATGCTGAGCGTATCACCTGGTGCTCGCGCCGGGCCGAGCGCGTGACGCTGCTAGCCTACGGTCGGGTAGACCTATGGGAGAGCAAAGTACTCGCCAATGTGGCATCGCTGAAAAATGTGCACGTGGCGGGGCTGCCCCAAGAGGCGCTCGCAACCATCGCTAAAGATCTGCCACGGGCTATCAATTGGGCGGTAATGATCAGCGAAGGCTCGCTGTTTATTACCGATGAAAACGGTCAGCATGAAATTACCCCGCAGTGGCTGCTGCGTGACAGATAGTGATTATTCTTGATCATTAGCCTACCAACTTTCGTCTAGTCGACTACGCTATAAATCTAAGCAATCAACAGCATAAGGGTGGCCTATGAGCCATCCTTAATTTTTAGTGTCTTAGCCTTTTTGTGTAGAAATTTGCAAAAGTATGCTTGCTATCTTTTTGCACAATTACATACAATCAACAATGTTTGTTGATGTTCATCAAAAAGCAGCCTCCAAAAACGCTCCCTAGAAAAACCTCAAGGAACGAGTAATGAAAGCAATGACCCCTTTACGATGGCAGCTCTTCCCGCTAGTGGCTGTCGTAAGCTTGCTGTCGACGCTGGCGCAGGCCAACGATAGCGTCCTCTCGATTAAGCACGAAAATGATGGCATGGCCAGTAGTGATGATGGCCACTTTACCAGCGGTTTTGAGCTCAATTGGGCGTTTGAACCCGAAGCGCAAAGCTGGACACAGCGCCTGGCGACTGCTTTGCCCGATAGCCTGATAGGCAACGCTGATATGGCCGCTTTCCGGCTCGTGCATCAAATTTATACGCCCAACAATATTGAGCAGCGTGGGTTGATAGAAGATGATCGCCCCTACGCAGGGATTGTTTACGGCGGTATATCGCTCTATGAAGATGTGCCCATGGGGAGCTGGCGACAAGCGACTGACCTGCATCTGGATATTGGTTTGGTTGGGCCCTCGTCACTTGCCGATAGTATTCAGCGTGAGGTACACAGGGTGACCGATAGTGATCGCCCCAATGGCTGGAAGAATCAGCTTGGCGATGAAGCGATCGTCAACGTAGCCATGCGGCGCCAGTGGTGGCACAGCTCCCCATTAATCGGCAAGCAGTTTGCCCATGGCCCTAGTGTCAGCGCCGCTTTGGGCAACCTCTACACCTACGCAAGTGCTGGGTATAGCGTTCGCTGGGGCGATGAGGCGCCCGGCATACCTACGCTGACCCCAAACCCTAGTAGTCGCTACCACATGACTGGAAATAATGGCTGGCAGTGGTATCTGTTTGCGAGCGTAGACGGCTATTACATGGCACAAAATCTGACGCTGGATGGCAATACGTTCAGAAATAGCCGCCACTCGGTTGATCGTAAAGAGTGGGTAGGTGACGTTTCTGCAGGACTGGCGCTGGCTTGGGAAGATTGGCAGGTTACTTACGCCGCAGTGCAGCGCTCGCGTGAATTCGACGGTCAGGAAGAGCAGGATAAGTTTGGGTCCATCACGCTATCTAAGCGCTTCTAAAATTAGTTAAGCTTTGGGCGCCTTTCAGAAGGAAAGTGTGTAGGTGGGAGGAAACAATTCATGGCCAAACAATATCCCCATACCCCTGATGGGCGCTACTTTGTGGCCAAAAATCGCCTGTGGCGCTGCACTGATCCGCGCTTAGATGAAGAGCAAAAGCGCACTCATATCAAAGAGTTGATGAAAGCACGTCGAGCCGTCAGAACGGCCCAGCAGCACGGTGATGACGACGCGCTTCGTCAAGCCCGTGACGCGGTTCAGGCTGCTAAAGAAGCATTAGGTGAGCGTGGCCCGGTGTGGTGGGATGATAATGCCCCTGATGAAGGCGGCTTTGCGCCCCATAACAGTTCCTATGCCAAGTGGTGGGAGAGCCAACTCTAAATATCTTTCTAGCGTACACAATAGGCTCGGAGCTGTTAGCCTAAGCAGGGCGGCAAGCAAACTCTTTGCCTATCGCTAAGTGACCAAGGATAAAGCGCATATGGAAATGGTATTTTTTAATGGCTGGGGCAGCGTGTTACGTATTCTGATTATCGGATTATTGGCGTACGCCACGCTGATTCTCTTCTTACGCCTTTCAGGCAACCGCACGCTGTCGAAAATGAACGCCTTCGATTTAATTGTCACGGTGGCACTGGGTTCCACGCTGGCGACCGTACTGCTGTCTAAAAATGTGGTATTGGCGGATGGAGCTGTCGCGTTAGCGCTGCTGATTTCACTTCAATTTATAATTACGTGGACCAGTGTGCGGTTTCGATGGGTACGTCGATTAGTGACCGGTGAGCCACTGATGCTGCTCTATCAGGGTGAGTTTCTATTAACTTCACTGCGAAAAGCGCGGGTAACCCAAGACGAAGTGCTTTCCGCTATCCGTAGTAGTGGGCTTAGTGATGTAGCCGACGTAGAGGCCGTTGTTATAGAAACAGATGGCTCACTAAGCGTTGTTAAGCGTCATGCAGAGAGCAGTCATTCGAGTTTAGAGGGTGTTCGTGGCCCCCGGTGAAGCCCATGCAAAACTCATTTTTCTAAGTTAAATTAATTTTTACGTTCACGTTTGTGCCTGGCAGTGGTATTCTTCGCCACTGTTAATTTTAAGGACGCAAAGTGAATATCAAAGCAGATCTTTCCATTCTTGATATTATTGGCCATCTGATTATTTGGGTGGTACTCAGTATCGTTACTTTTGGTATAGCGCTATTTTTCTTCCCTTATTCGTTTTCGCGGTTTGTTATTAACCGTACTTCGGTAGTGGATGCTGCTGGGGTAGAGCGAAAAATGGTTTGCGATATCAACCTGTTCAGCAACATCGGCCACATTATCCTCTGGATGTTGATTTCGCTGGTCACCTTTGGGCTGGGATATATTTTCTACTTCTACCGGGTATGGAATTACGCCTTGAATAACTCACGGGTTGAATAATCTTAGCCTTTGAGTTGAAAGCGACCAAGAGCCTACGCTGAGAGATCAAGCGTAGGCTCTTTCTTAGCGGTTAATTACTCGTTATCAGCCAGTTTATCTTGAGTACGAAGCTCAAAGTCGCTGGCATCATGACGTTCGTGCAGCTGCTCGTGAGGTTCGCCCCAGGTGCGATTTACCATGCGCCCGCGTTTAACGGCGGGGCGCTCATCGAGCTCTTCGGTCCAGCGTAGAACGTTTTTGTAGGTGTGTGCCTCCAAAAACTCCGCCGCTTCGTAAACGCGGTTTTTCACTAGCGCGCCATACCATGGATGAATCGCCATATCGGCAATGGTGTACTCATCGCCTGCCATAAAGCGGTTATCCGCCAAATGGCGATCAAGTACATCAAGCTGACGCTTCACTTCCATGGTGTAGCGGTCAATCGGGTACTGGTACTTTTCAGGTGCGTAGGCATAGAAATGACCAAAACCGCCGCCTAACATTGGCGCGCTGCCCATTTGCCAAAATAGCCAAGAGAGGCATTCGGTCCGTTTCGCGGGGTCATGGGGTAGGAAAGCGTCAAACTTCTCAGCCAGATAGAGCAGAATCGCCCCCGACTCAAATACCCGCTGGGGTGGAGTGGTCGAGTGATCCATCAGTGCGGGAATTTTAGAGTTGGGGTTCACCTCGACAAAGCCGCTGCTGAACTGATCGCCTTCGCCAATTTGAATCAGGTAAGCGTCGTATTCGGCGCCCGTTATGCCTTTCTCCAGCAACTCTTCCAGCATCACGGTGACTTTGACACCGTTGGGTGTGGCGAGGGAGTAAAGCTGAAGAGGATGTTTGCCCACCGGCAGGGCCTTGTCATGAGTAGGGCCAGCAATTGGGCGATTGATATTGGCAAACTTACCGCCGTTGCCAGGTTCCCATTTCCAAACGCTCGGGGGAGTATAGGTGTTGTCGCTCATTCGTTTCCTCGCTATAAATATTTTATCGGTGTCAAAGCGGCTACTAGATTTGGCTGGTGATTAGCCTGTTAATAAAGTAGTCCATTTTCCTAAATTGAGGTGGCGGATGCGTATCATTGGTGTGCTAGGTGGTATGAGCTGGGAGTCGACCCAAGGCTACTACCGAGCCCTAAACGAGGGCGTAAAAGCGGCGCTAGGTGGTTTTCATTCGGCTAAGATCGTGATGGTTAGCGTCGATTTTGCCGAGATTGAAGCATTACAGCAGCAGGGCGATTGGCAGACCGCTGGCGAACTGCTGGCCAACGCTGCCCAAAGCGTCGAGCGAGCGGGCGCAGACTGCCTGTTGATTGCCACCAACACCATGCATAAGGTGGCGCCCGCTATTGAGCAGGCGATTACCATTCCGCTGCTGCATATTGCCGATGCTACGGCTGAGCAGCTCACCGCCGACGGTATCACGCGCGTCGGCCTATTGGGTACGCGCTTTACCATGGAGCAGGACTTTTATATCGGCCGCTTAAAGCAGTTCGGTATTGAGGTCGTGGTGCCCGATCAGTCTGAGCGCGACACTATCCATCGGGTGATCTTTGATGAACTTTGCCAGGGCCGTGTAGAAGCTGCATCGCGGCAACGCTACTTAGCAATCATTGATTCTCTGCATGCTCATGGCGCCCAGGCGGTGATTTTAGGCTGTACTGAAATTGCCATGCTGGTAAGCCAGCAAGATACCGCGGTGCCGCTTTATGACACCACCGCTCTGCATGTGGAGAGAGCGGTGGTGTGGGCACTAACATGATGACTTAAATGAATAACGACGCTTAGACCAACGTCAGAGTGACATTGATGTTGCCACGGGTGGCGTTTGAGTAGGGGCATACGATATGGGCTTTATCGACCAACTGCTGAGCGACTTCCTGCTCTAGGCCTGGAAGGCTGATTTTTAGCTCAACTTCAATGCCAAAGCCGGTTGGGATGGCGCCAATACCTACATGCCCATCAATTTTGGTTTCTTGGGGCAGTTTTACTTTTTCCTGGCTCGCCACGTGCTTCAGTGCGCCTAGAAAGCAGGCAGAGTAGCCTGCTGCGAAAAGCTGTTCGGGGTTAGTGCCATCACCGCCAGCACCGCCTAACTCTTTCGGCGTGCTGAGTTTGACATCGAGTGCGCCATCAGAAGATTTGGCATGGCCTTCACGGCCGCCAGTAGCGGTTGCGTGGGCACGATAAACAACGTTTTCGATAGTGGTCGTCATATTGATTCTCCTGTCAGCGTTATTAATTATGAACCTACGCTTTTAATTTAGTGCAGCTTTATTTTGTGCGCAAGATAAATGGCGAATTAATTTGGTTGCACTTTGCCAAAGACGAAAATCGAATGACGCCAAAGGCAAAGGGCTACTGACTTTTTTGTAAGCTATCGCGCAGTCGCACCAGATCTTCTTTTAGCGTGGTCAATGCTTCGATTGATTGTTCGCTCGCATGCACCACGCAGCTAGGGATGTGGTAAGCCTGTTCACGCAGCTCCTTACCTTTATCGGTAAGGTAAAGCTCTACTACACGCTCATCATGATGACTGCGTTTGCGATTCAACAAGTGGTCGGCTTCCAGGCGCTTAAGGAGCGGCGTAAGCGAACCAGGATCAGTGAGTAGGCGCTTACTCATCGTGCCAACGGTAATGCCATCGTTTTGCCATAAAACAAGCATGGCAAGGTATTGCGGGTAAGTAAGCCCCAACTCTTTGAGCAGAGGTTTATACACCTTGGTCATCATTAACGAAGTTGAATAGAGCGCAAAGCAGAGCTGATGATCAAGTTCTAGTTCGCTACAAGATGGTTGCACAAGTATGGGTTCCGATCCGAAATATGTAGGGTAATGTAGCGCGCGAAGCAGTAAGTGGCTATCCCTAGACGTTGGTCGTAAGTTGGCAGTTTTGTTTTGACACGCACTTGGCAGCTAGCTAGCCTTCGCATCATTAATGTTACCGGTAACAATTTGGTGCTCATTAAATTAGCCAGTAACAACTCAATTCTTACCCATTCACCGTTAACAACAACGAATATTTGGAGATCACGCGATGACAACTATTTGGCGCAGCACGCTAACCCTGGTCGGTGCGACCACACTGACGTTTGGTATGGCGCATGCTCAAAGCCCAGAACTCTCTGATCCGCCTGAGATCGAGGGCGAGGTAGTCGGCGATCATGGCTCGCATACACTACGTATGGGCATCGGCCTTGCGGAAAGCTCGCCACAGTTCTTGTCTAGCCAATATTTTGGTGAGATTTTGGAGCAGCGTACCGACGGTCGCATTAAGGTTAACGTTTTCCCTAACAGCCAGTTAGGTGACGACGTTCAGATGTTGGAAATGCTGCAAACCGGCACGCTGGATATGACTTACCCGTCTAGCTCCGCCACTACTGGCTACGTTGAACAGCTTGCCGCTTTTGACCTGCCGTTCCTGCTGCCTAGCCGTGAAGCCGCGGTAGCCGTTATGCAGAGCGATGTGGCCCAAGGCATGCTGGACGCCTTTGATGGTACCGGCCTGAAAGCACTTGCGTTCTCTGAGAATGGCTATCGCCAGCTCTCTAACAGTGCTCGCCCGGTGGCAAGTCCTGACGACGTAGCAGGTCTTGATGTGCGCGGTTTAAGCGTTCGCACCATGGAAAACCCGGTGCATCTAGCGATTTGGGAAGCCTTAGGCGCTAACCCAACGCCGATGGCTTTTGGTGAGCTTTTCTCGGCGATGGAGCAGGGCGTGGTAGATGGCCAGGAAAACCCTTGGAGCACCATCCTGACCTCGAATTTTAATGAAGTACAGGATTATGGCACCGAAACACGCCACGTCTATACTCCCTTTATCATGATGCTTTCTGAGCGTACTTGGGAGCGCATGGCACCCGAATATCAGGAACTGGTACTGGAAGCAGCGCGTCAGTCAGCCGACTATGAAATTCAGCTGTCAGCTGAGTACGATGACTGGTCACGTGATCAGTTGGCAGAGCGTGGTATGGAAATTACCCGCTTGGACGATGAGCAGTTAGCCGCTTTCCAAGAAGCCACTCAGCCGGTTTATGAAGAGTGGGCGCCGCGCATTGGTGAAGACCTGATCGCGGACATTCAGAAGATCGTTGAAGAGAGCAGCAACTAAACCTTACGTTTAGCGCACCGTTGGGCAGGCCATCGAGCCTGCCCAACGTGTCAGTGCCCCTGGAGCTCCTATGTCACTCTCCTCTACACCCCCTAATACTCCTACGCCGATTGAAGATCCCTCGGTGTATCTGGACGACCCAAATCGCAAGTTGCTGGAAATCGATACCGATACCCGCCAAGGCCCAGTAGTGTTCCGCTGGCTGACCTTAGGCATGGAGTATCTGATCGGCGCCATTTTAGTGGCGTTGATCGTGTCCGTTTCATGCAACGTGGTGGGGCGTGCGCTGTTTAATTACTCCCTGCCCTGGGCAGATGAGTTGGCTCGTATGCTGTTTATATGGCTGGTATTTATCGGTGCCGCTGCAGCATTTTCCCGTTACGAGCACATTGCCGTTGATGCTTTGGTGCGGCGCTTGCCGCTGCGCTTGGCGCACATGCTCTATTTGCTGCAGCACCTGATTATCACCGCCCTCATGGTGGTCATGATTTGGGGTGGCTACCAAGTGCTGTCGCGTTCAAGCGGGCGCTCAGCGATTATGGATGTGCCATTGAGCTTCATTAGCCTTTCGCTGGTGTTGTGCGTCATCTTTATTGCGGTGGTATCGAGTTGGCGGATGTGGGTCAGCCTAAACGTTATTCGCCATCCTGAGCGGGAGCGCTAATCATGCTATGGATTTTTCTGGCTATTTTATTGGCCTCTATCGTTATTGGGTTACCTATTGCCTTTGGCTTGGGCGTGGCGGCGCTGGTCATGGCGGTGCTATCTGATATTCCGCTGTCGATCATGATCGAGCAGTCGATTCGTGGTGTAAACAGCTTCCCGCTGCTCGCTATCCCGTTCTTTATTTTAGTCGGTGAGGTGATGAGCAATGGCGGTATCGCTCGTCGCTTGATGGAGCTGGCTGGCGCTTTGGTCGGCTTTATGCGCGGCGGGCTAGGGCAGGTTGCCATTACCGGTTCGATGTTCTTTGGTGGCATCAGTGGGTCAGCGGTGGCCGATACGGCTGCTACCGGCGCGATGATGATTCCCTCCATGAAAGAGCAGGGCTACACCGCGGCTAATGCTACCGCGATCAACACCGTGTCCTCGGTGATCGGGATCATTATTCCGCCCTCCATCCCGCTGATTCTGTACGGCATCGTCACTGAAACCTCGATTAGCCGCCTGTTTATCGCCGGTATCATTCCGGGTCTGTTGATTGGCTTTGCGCTGATGGTGACCACCTATATTCTTGCTAAAAAGGATGGCGGCGGTGTGCAGCAGTTCCGCTGGGATCGCCTCTGGAAAGCCTTCAAAGATGCCTGGCTTGCGCTGGTACTCCCGGTCATCGTAATTGGCGGTATTATTGGAGGTGTATTTACCGCAACCGAAGCGGCCGTAGCGGCATTGCTTTATGCGCTGGCTATTTCGCTGGTGGTTTACCGTGAGTTCAAGCTCAAAGAGCTCGGCGGTATGCTGATTCGTACTGCTCGTTTGACCGGTATGGTGATGATGCTGCTAGCGTTTGCGACGGTGATTGCTTGGTTCCTAACCATTAATATGGTGCCGCAAACCCTGGTCAGCCAAGTGCAGGCGATTACCCAAGACCCGTTCCTGTTACTGCTGATTGTGGCAACGTTGCTGTTGTTGGTGGGCTTTGTCATGGACTTGACTCCGGCCATGGTCATCATGGCGCCGATGCTAGCGCCTATTGTCACCTCGGTGGGCGTTGATGCGGCTTACTTTGGCGTACTAATGGCCTTTGTATTGGGCATCGGGCTGCTAACCCCGCCGGTTGGCACCTGCCTTTACGTCGGTTGTGGTGTGGGCAAAGTCTCCATGGAGTCTTTGGTCAAAGCGATGCTACCTTACTACGTAGCGCTCCTCGTCGTGCTGGTGATCCTGATCGCCTTCCCGGGTATCGTTACCTGGCTGCCTGATCTTACCGCTGTGCGCGGCAACTGAGGTTCTTGGTAATGAATAGGAGAGCTTCTGTGAAGACCCTCTCGCATCGTATTTTAGTGATGGGTGTGTCTGGCTCTGGGAAGTCGCACATTGGCCGCCAGTTGGCCCAAACCGTAGGGGCGACGTTCATTGATGGCGACGATTACCATTCGCCCGCCAATGTAGCCAAAATGGCCAGCGGCACACCGCTCAATGACGATGACCGGAGCGAGTGGCTCGATACGTTGGCAGCGCTATTCGCCGAGTATCGGGCCAGAGATGCGTCGTTGGTGATTGCCTGCTCAGGGTTGAAAAGGCGCTACCGTGACCGGCTGCGCCAAGGCGACTCAGCGCTGCAGATTCTCTACTTAGAGGGCACGCAAGAGCTGCTGCTTGAGCGGCTAGAAACCCGAGCAGGGCACTTCTTCAAAGGCGATACCATGTTGGCCAGTCAATTGGCTGATTTAGAACCGCCTGATGAAGAGGAGGCGTTTAACGCCTCCATTGCCCTGTCGCCCATGCAAATCGTCGATCAATTTGCTGCCACGCTGCCGCTACCCAGCCGCACACTAAGCTAACGCACACTAGGCTAACGCTCACTAGGCAAAAGAGTTAATAGGTATTGAGGCCGCTGATTGAAGGGGCGGCCTCAATGCTCCCCCACTGCATAAGGCAGTTACCCCTTTGAAGAAAAAACGCCCCACCCTACAGGACATTGCCGACCACGTAGGGGCTACCAAAATGACGGTAAGCCGCTGCCTGCGTGAACCTGAAACGGTTTCGGAAGGGCTTCGTGAGCGCATTTTCTCGATTGCCGAACAGATTGGCTATATTCCCAACCGTGCGCCCGATTTACTTTCCAGGGCCACCAGTCATTCGATTGGCGTGCTGGTGCCGTCGCTGACCAACCAAGTGTTCGCCGATATCATTGTCGGCATTGAGGCGTTAACGGAACCAGCGGGCTATCATTTAATGCTCTCTCACTATGGCTATAGCCCTGAGCTTGAAGAGCGCAGCCTAGCTTCATTGCTTTCCTATAACGTCGATGGCGTTATCCTTTCTGACCGTGATCACACGCCGCGTAGCCTGCGTATGCTGGAAACCGCCGGGATCCCGATTGTCGAAATCATGGACACCCATCGCCCTCCGCTACAACAGACCGTGGGCTACGACAACGTACAAGCCGCCTATGACATGGTGAGTGAGATGATCCGCCGCGGCCGTCGCCAAGTGATTTATCTGGCGGTTCGTTTGGATGAACGTACCCGGCAGCGTGAGTTGGGCTACCGCCGTGCCATGGAAGAGCACGGATTGCCGCCGGTGACGCTGCAAAGCACCCAACGCTCTTCTTATAGTGTGGGAGCAGCCCTACTCAAGCAGGTGTTAGTCGACTACCCAGCAGCGGATGGCCTGTTTTGTACCAATGACGACGTTGCCGTAGGCGCTTACTTTGAATGCCAGCGACGCGGTATTGAGGTGCCTGGGCGCATGGCCTTGGCGGGCTTTCATGGCCACGATGTGGGCCATGTGATGACACCACGCTTGGCCAGCGTGGTGACACCGCGCCAGGCCATCGGCGAAGCAGCAGCGGGGCAGCTGTTAGCGCGTATTCGCGGTGAGCCACTGACCCAGAAAGTGGTGGATTTAGGCTACCGTATCGAAACAGGCATGACGCTATAGGCCATGCTTTTGAGTAGCGATCACCATTGTGAGTGGCTAAAGTAGCCTTTTTACTTGTCGCGAGGCTGCCGTGCAGATTACCCAACTCAACATCTACCCCGTAAAGTCGCTAAAAGGCATCAGCGTTAATCACAGCGAGCTACAAGAGCACGGGCTCGCCTGGGATCGCCGCTGGATGTTGGTGGACGCCCAGCAACGCTTTATTACCCAGCGACAACTCCCTGCGCTCGCCACCATTGAGGTCGCTCTCACCGATGAGTACTTGGTGCTATCTCACCCTGGCGTTGACCCAATGAACATACCGCTGGCAGAACCCGCCGGTAATTTGCGCCTGGTCAGCGTGTGGAATGATCACTGTAAAGCTCTGCCGGAGAGCGAAGATGTTTCTCGCTGGTTAGTCGCTGCCTTGGGCGCACAGGCCCAAGGGCTGAGTTTGGTGCGTTTTGCGACTGAATTTACCCGGTCAGTCGAAGAGGATTTTCTTGACGGTGGAGCGGCGCATACCTACTTTTCCGATGGTTACCCGTTTCTGATAACGTCCACGGGCTCGTTGGACGCACTTAATCAAGCGTTGGTGGCAAAAGGGGGCACGCCAGTGCCCATGAACCGTTTCCGGCCCAATATTGTGGTAGAGAGCGATGAAGCGTGGGCTGAAGACCGTTGGGCGACGCTTTCTGAACAAAAGGGAGCTTTCCAACTAGCGTTGCGCAAGCCCTGTAAGCGCTGCAAAATCACTACCATCGATCAGTATACGGCGACAGTACCAGCTCCTGCTGAGCCGCTAAAAACCTTGATTGAGCTTAATACTCAGCCCGCCTTGAAAGGCGCCCACTTTGGCCAGAACGCCACATTGCTCGAAGGCGCAGGCAGCATTATTCGTGTGAAGGATAGACTGGCGGCGGCGTCTCGCGACGCTTGACGCGTAGCAGTTTAGTGGCGATTGCCGTGCCGATCAGGGTAATGACCATACCCGCGATAATCTGAACGTTTAGCGTCTCTCCCAGCAGTAGATAACCCCATATTAGCGCGCTCACCGGCACCAGGAACGTCACCGTTGAGGTGGCGGTGGCGCCCGCGCTGGCGAGTAAGCCGAAGTAGAGCAGGAAGGCCAGGGTGGTGCTTAGCGCTGCCAGTGCCAGTGCGTTTCCCCAGGCCAGAGTGCTAATGGGCTCGCTTGGCCATAATAGAATGCCAGGAATCAGCAGCACTAACGCTGACATGGCACTGCTGCCTGCGGCGAGTACACGTGTGGGCAGATGGCCAAGGCGCGTTTTCGAGTAGTTGCCTGCAATGCCATAGCAAAAAGTGGCGCCTAAGACAGCCAAAATAAACCAGCCGTCACCGCCCAGGGCGAAATCAAGTCGATCCGCTGAGAGCACATAGACTCCCAGCAGTGCCAGGGCGAGGCCTAAGTACTGCTGGCGCTGTATGGCGGTAGCGAAAAACAGTGCGCCGATCAGTGCAGTAAAAATCGGCGTGGTAGCGTTAATTAATGAGGTAAAGCCCGCCTCTAGTCGCGTAGTGGCAAGTGCCAATAACGAAAAGGGCAGTACGTGATTCACAATACCTAAAAAAAGCAGCGGGCCCTTATGCTGCCAGATCAATCGCAGGTAATGCAGGCTGATCAACAGCGGCATCAATAGCAGTGCGCCAATTCCCATACGTACCAACACTAACGGTACCGCCCCGAATTCGGGGGCGGCCACGCGCATAAAGATAAACGAAAGGCCCCACAGGGAAGAGAGCAGAATCAAGCGCAGCGCATCAGCTGATGACATGGCGTGTCCTTAACAGTAACGCAGTTAGGTAGCTAACTAGCTTACGGCTGAACGAGAGTCGATGGAAGCGATGGAAGTACGGGGGCGGCAGAGAAACAAAAAATCAGCTACGCTGGTGAGGTGGTCAAGCGGCAACCGTCGCCGGGCCCACACAGACATTTACACTTGACAATATGTTTACGCATATTGGCACACACAAGGAGTTGTTATGGATCGTACAGCTAGCGCACGTTGGGAAGGTGGTCTTAAGGATGGCAAAGGCACCATTTCAACCGAAAGTGGCGTTTTAGATGCCAGTTACTCCTTCAGCAAGCGCTTTGAAGATGAAAAAGGCACTAATCCTGAGGAACTGATTGGTGCAGCACACGCCAGCTGCTTCTCCATGGCGCTCTCCATGATTTTAGGTGAGAAAGGCTATACTGCTGATTCTATTGAGACCAGCGCTAAAGTAACCCTTTCCCAGAGCGATGTAGGGTTTGATATTTCTAAAATCCATCTGGATGTAGTCGCTGCCATCAGTGGCGCCGACGACGCAGCTTTCCAGGAAGCAGCGGAAACGGCGAAAGCTAATTGCCCTGTTTCCAAAGTCCTTAATGCGGATATCAGCATGACGGCCAAACTGAAAGCCTAATTTTTATTTAGGCTATAGTTTGCTCATAAGTAGGTGGTTTTCTTAACATAGATGGCTTGCGTACAAGCAGTGTGCGCGAGCCATTTTGCTGCCTGAGTTGATTAGAATCTTTTAAATATTTTTTAATGGCAAACATTAAAAAGCCTTGGCCATTGCCAAGGCTTTTAGTAACTAATGAGCGCTTATTCGTCGTTATCGTTGTCGCGGTTATACTCTTCAGCTGCTTCAAGCGCATCTTCTGACGCATTAACGGAAATGACATAGTCTTCGCCATCTTCGTCTTTTGTCAGCTCAAGTGAGTCCCATTCGATAGCGACGTTTTTCTCGCCCATACCGAGGAAGCCACCAACGCCCACCACGACAGCGTTGATTTGACCGTCTTCATCAATTACTAGATCGGTGATGGTGCCGATATCTTCGTCATCTTCAACGCTGCTTTTGACTTGATTGCCAGTTAAGGCATCAGCATGGAAAGTGTTTTCTGGCGCTTCTGTTAAGTAAGTCGCTTCCATGGTGGTGGTATTCTCTTCAGCATTCACACTGCCAGCGGCAAACATAAAGGCTGGAACCATGAGAGTACCTAGAATAGCGGGTTTAATATTTTTCATTTTGCTTGCTCCTTGCGATTTTATTGAGCTTAACGACTCCGCGTAACAACCCGAATAAATCAATAGTGTCGATTTTGGCTTCGTTTAAAATAAACGATAGCTACCCCGATACTATTATTCCTGAGTGTGTTAATTATCCTGGCGATGTAATGCATCAGGATAATTGACGCTATCTTGCGCTTCACTGCGCTAAGACAGCTATCAGGTTAGTTGCTGTGTTCAAAAATACAACCTTTCAATTGAAACTTTTAGGTAACACGATCGTTTCAGTTTCACGCCCATTGGCCTAGGCCCGTGCCCTAGTGCGACAGTCTGTCGAGTTGACCCGCTCCCGCCCAGTGTTCATATTCGTCTCCAAATGACTCGCTTTTTGTCCACGGTTTGATAAAAAGCGAGGTCGCATAAAAAGGAGAATCCCTGACCATGACATCTCGCCCTTTGCAGTATTTAAAGCAGTTCTGCGTCAGCAGCGTTGCGCTAGGCGCTTGGCTATTAGCCTCAAGCGCTGTAGCCGATAGCAGCGAACTGCCCAAAGGCCATTTTCTGCTGCCTGAAGAGGGCAATATGGTGGGCCAAGTGTATACCGTTACGGCAACCGAAGAGGATACGCTGCTGGACATTGCCCGGGCGCACAACGTGGGCTACGAAGAAATTCGTATGGCCAACCCGGATACCAGCCTCTGGGTACCGGGAGAAGGTACCGCGGTGACGATCCCTGGGCAGTATATTCTTCCCGATGAGGCGCGCAGCGGCATTGTGATCAACGTAGCGGAGCTGCGCCTTTACTACTACCCCGAGGTAGCCGAGGGCGAGACGCCGCGGGTCGAAACATACCCTATTGGTATCGGCAGGGATGCTTATAACACCCCGCTGGGCATTACCGAAACCACCATGCGGCTTGAAAACCCTGCCTGGTATCCACCTGAGTCTATTCGCCGTGAAGCCGCTGAACGGGGCGACCCAGCCCCTGCAGTGGTTCCCCCTGGTGCCGATAATCCCTTGGGTGAATACGCTATTTTGCTGGATATTCCCGGTTACCTGATCCATGGCACCAACCAGCCCGATGGTATTGGTATGCGGGCTAGCCGAGGCTGTATCCGCATGCACCCGGAAGACATCGAGTCGGTCTTCTGGCGGGTGCCGGTAGGCACTCAGGTCAACATTATCGATTCGCCGATCAAAGTAGGCTGGGGTGAAGGGAAAGAGAGTTACATACAGGCCTTCACAGCAACGGATGAGCAAGCATTTGGTATGGAAACGCTGTTAAACGTTGTTGGTTTAATTGAACAGCATGACGGTGGAAACACTGCCAGCATCAACTACGAGCAGGTAAGTGAAATATTAGAGCGAGCGAATGGCCAGATCGTGCCGATTAGCTAAATGCTAGCGTGCTGGATCCAGCACCCCACCCAGTGATGCATTGCTCCGAAACCAGCCCGCAATGCTAGTACGCGGGCAGCGGGTAGGTAGCACTTCGTGGGGAATGGTTTCAGATAAGAAGCAGGCGAAGGTGCCTGCTTCGGGTACCACCCGGGCGACCTCTTGGCTGGGGTCGTCAGGGTGGTAGATCACCATCTCACCGCCACCGTCGCTGGGCCAGTCTGGCGTCAAATAGCCGACCGTAGATATCACGCGGTTGGCACGGCCGCGAAAGCTATCCAGGTGACGTTGATAAAAAGCCCCCGGTGGATAGTGGGCAAAGTGGGCCTCGTACTCAAATAAGCCCAAAAACAGCGCGTGGTTAAGCGCCTGCTGTAGCTCGCTCATGGCGTCTAAGTATCGCCGTTGGGCAGCGCTTTCTCGATCGAGCCAATGAATAGCGTCACCGCGGATATCTTTACGCAGCAGGTGCTGTTGGCCGCGACCAATGCCCGCTTCATCCAGTCCATTATAGGCCGCCCGGTGTAGAAGCTCATTATTTAGCGCGTCGCACAGTGCCAGGTCAATAACTCCGCGGCCCACATACCAGCCCTGTTCAACCAGCGCATCGACAAGAGCGACCTGCGTCGCGGGCTGAAGCGCAGGTGATGACGTAGCAACACTGGGAGTCATTGGTTGGATCTCGATGGCGCCGAACTGGAAACGGTCGTAGAGGATGTAGAAAGACGGTTTTTGCGCTCAGGGTGGTGGCGCAGCGGCCCCTGGGGGCGCTGATATAAATCAATTGGCATGCCAAAGCCTTCCGCCAGCAATTCCACCAGCATCATCGCCGAAAGCCCCCAAATCACATGGCCGTCCACATGATAGCTGGGCACGTAGTGGGCAACGCCATCCACGGTAATTACGTCGGTATGCGTACGGTGATCGTCTAGAAAGTGACTTAGCGGCACTTCAAAAATAGCGTCTAGCTCGCCGGGGTCGGCAATCAGCGGTAAATCCGGCGGAATAATGCCCACCCAGGGGGTAACGCGAATACCGTGCAGGGAAATAACGTCCGACAGCCGCCCCAGGGGTTGCACCAGAGCGGGGTCGAGGGCAATCTCCTCTTCTGCCTCGCGCAGCGCGGTGGCGTAAAGGTCGCTATCAAAGGGCTCGCGCTTGCCGCCTGGGAACGCAACCTGACCGCTATGAGTGCTCAAATGGTTGGCCCTGCGGGTAAACAGCAAGGTAGGCGCTGGGCGTTCGACAATCGGCAACAGCACGGCGGCCTCGGGCATCACGATGTGATCCAAGCGTTGAGGGGTTAGCTGTTGCAGCTGTTTACGCAGTTTCTCTAACATGGGGCATCCCGTTACTTTGTTCTCTTTTACCCAGCAGCGGTCGTTGACGTCAAGCGCGTCGAGGCTTCTATTCACTAGCCGTTGAGAATACGCGATGAACTTTTGCAGCCAGTGTGGTGATAAAGTACGTTTTGCCGTCCCTGAAGGCGATGACCGCCCGCGCTACCTGTGCGATGCCTGCGGCACGATTCACTATCAAAACCCACGCATTGTGGCCGGTACGCTGCCCGTTAGCGGTAGTAAAGTGCTGCTCTGTAAGCGGGCGATTTCACCGCGCAAAGGCTACTGGACGCTGCCCGCTGGCTATATGGAAAATGCCGAATCAACCCAGCAGGCAGCTTCTAGAGAGACACGTGAAGAGGCCTGTGCCGAAGTCGAACTGGCCAACCTCTACACCTTGATTGACCTGCCGCATATCAATCAGGTGTATATGATTTTCCGTGCCGAGCTAGTCGGTGGCTTCAGTGCCGGGCCGGAGAGCCTGGAAGTCGCGCTATTTGAAGAGCATGAAATCCCCTGGGATGAATTGGCTTTCACCACCATTGAGCGCACCCTACGTCACTTTTACGCTGATCGCGCCCTCAATGAGTTTCCGCTGCATATCAGCATGGTGACCCCAGAAGACCGCGAACGCTATTTTGGTAGCGCGTGAGTCATTCATGCCCCGTCGAAAAATCCACTTACAGATCGGCCAACTGCCATACATCATAAGCGACTTCTTCGTAGGGGTGAGCAAGCTTCAAGGCCGCGATGGCGCCGTGAATATGCGCTTCATCGCAGAGCAGCTCGACTTTAAACTCTTCGACCTTTTCCAAGCTGCCCACTGAGCCGATATGCGGGTGGGCGCCCTCCGTTGGGCGGAACTGCCCCGTACCACGAGTTTGAAAACAGACATTTTCGTATGCCCCGATCCGGCCAGCACCGGCTTCAAACACCGCCTGCTTAACGCTTTCGGCATCTTCTATGGGGACAAAAAAAGCGAGTTTATACATGCTGTCTCTCCAAGCAGTCTATCCATTGTGAAACGCTGAACTCAGGCTATGTTAGCGGATAGACGACTACTGGTCGCGGGCTTAGCTTTGTATGATGATGTTTCAGTACTCATTAAGTGAGCCATTGTATGGATAAATTTGAGGTAAAGCTGGACCAGGCGGCCAGAGCCGCCTGGATGTCTTACGTGGGGGGAATGACCCAAGATGAGATCGCCAGCCAGTTGGGTGTTTCACGGCCAGGCGTGCAGCGCTTGTTGGCCTTGGCCCGCCAAGAGGGCCTGGTTAAAGTGCATATTGATCACCCAATCTCTAACTGCATGGCGCTGGGCAGCACGTTGCGTGATCACTTTGGTTTGACCTACTGCGACGTGGTTCCTGCCGATAACCACGCCGCCGAAAGTGCCGCTTCTTACCTAGCCGTGGCAGCCGCTGAGCGGGTGGCGCAGTTGGTTGAACGCAGCGAGCCGTTGACGCTTTCGCTAGGCACCGGGCGTTCGGTGCGGGCAGCGGTAGAAGCGCTTAGCCGACTTGAACGACCCCAGCATCGCTTTGTATCGCTAGTTGGTAATGTCGCCCGGGATGGTTCGGCTAACCGTTATGACGCGGTGATGGTAATGGCGGATAAAACCGGCGGTGAGCGTTTTTTACTGCCCGCGCCAGTGGTCGCTGAATCGCTGGCTGAAAAAGAGGCGATGCTGGCGCAGCGTCTTTTTAAGGCAATTGCCGATGTGGCACGGGAGTCAGAAGCGGCGTTTATTGGCATTGGGCGCATCGATCGTCAGGCCACGCTGTTTCAAGATCATTTCATTAGTGAAAGCGAGCTGAATGAGCTGCTGGGCCTGAAAGCGGTGGGTGAACTACTGGGTTGGCCACTGAACCGAGACGGCGAAGTGATCGACTGTTCGATTACGCGTCGTGTCACGAGTCTTCCCCTTGAGCGCTTTGGAAAGCACCATATGGTGGCGATAGCGGGTGGCCGCGATAAAGCCCCGGCGATACATGCGGCGTTGCGCGGCCGCTGGCTGAAAGGGTTGGTTACCGACGAAGTGGCCGCCCGCCAGATAGTGGAAGCACTCTAATTGCGTGCGCTGCAACATGCAGTAAAAGAGATAAGTTAGCGTAAAGTCTAAGTTAATCGGCTTTGCTTTTTTTTGGCTTACGTACGATCATTTGTTCGATAGGTGATCAATAAGATCAAGGCGACAACAATGCCAATACCAGCCCACTAGGAGTTCTTTATGCGACTCGCACGTCACTTGCCCGTCTCAACGCTAGCGGCCGCCATTGCCATGTCAGGCCACGCCCAGGCGCAAACTGAAATTACCGTGGCCACGGTTAATAACAACGACATGGTGATAATGCAGAGCCTCACCGATGCCTTTGAAGAAGCGCACCCCGATATCACTCTGGACTGGGTGGTGCTGGAAGAGAACGTGCTCCGCCAGCGCATGACGACTGATATTGCCACCGGTGGTGGCCAGTTTGACGTCATGACCATTGGTACTTACGAAGTGCCTATCTGGGCAGAGCGCGGCTGGCTTTCACCGCTGGATAACCTGCCCGACGACTACAATGAAGACGACCTGCTAGCCTCTGTTCGCGATGGTTTAAGCTACGACGATACGCTTCACGCACTGCCGTTTTATGCTGAAAGCTCAATGATGTACTACCGCACGGATCTATTCGAAGAAGCGGGCATTGAGATGAGCGAGCAGCCCACCTGGGAAGAGGTACGCGAGTGGGCAGGCGAGCTGCACGGCAGCGAAGAGGGGTTGGCGGGTATCTGCCTGCGCGGCAAACCCGGCTGGGGCGAGAACATGGCCTTTGTTTCCACCCTAGTAAATACCTACGGTGGCCGCTGGTTTGACGAAGAGTGGAATCCCGAGCTCAACTCTGAGGCGTGGGTTAACGCTATCCAGTTTTATGTCGACTTGCTCAATGACTACGGCCCGCCAGGCGCAAGCTCCAATGGCTTTAACGAGAACCTGGCGCTGTTCTCCCGTGGCAACTGTGCGATGTGGGTCGATGCCACCTCCGCAGCGGGCAAACTGTATGACGGCAATGAATCCGCTGTGGCGGATAGCTTAGGCTTTGCTCCAGCACCCGTGGCCGAAACACCGAAAGGTTCACACTGGTTGTGGTCCTGGGCATTAGCGATCCCGGCTTCTTCAGAAAACCAGGAGGCAGCGCTTGAGTTTATTACCTGGGCCACTTCGCAAGAGTACATTGAGCTGGTCGGTGAAACCCAAGGCTGGACCAGCGTGCCGCCAGGCACCCGTGAGTCGACCTACGCCAACGAGCAGTACACCGAAGCAGCCCCCTTTGCTGACTTCGTGCTAAAAGCTATCCAGGACGCCGACCCCACCGATTCGACTCTGGAACCTAACCCCTATGTTGGCGTGCAGTTCGTCGGTATCCCGGAGTTTCAGTCGATAGGCACCCAGGTTGGCCAAACCATTGCCGCGGCGCTAACCGGTGACACCACGGTGGAGCAGGCATTAGACAGTGCCCAGCGTGCCACCGAACGCACCATGCAGCGGGCGGGCTACATCGAACGATAAACGAGACCAGCGCCTGCTTGTTCACTTAGTTACTAACAGTGAGGGCAGGCGCTTTATCGATGTTCTCTAGCCGTTTTCGTATCAAGCCTCGTATTTCGCAGGTAATCCCATGAATAAAACCCGTGCTTCCGGCCGTACTGTTGGCGGGCTGAGAACGCTTGCACTTCAAGCACCAGCCGTGACGCTACTGTTGCTCTGGATGATTGTGCCGTTAGGCATGACGCTATGGTTCTCCTTCCAGTACTACAACCTGCTAATGCCCGACATGACCGGCTTTGCCGGGGTGGAAAACTACGAGTACCTTCTCACAGACCCAGCTCTGTGGGCTGCCATGGGCAACACGCTGCTGCTGGTAGGTTGGGTGCTGGCGATTACCGTGGTGGGCGGCACCCTGCTGGCGGTGCTGTTCCAACAGGAGTTCGCGGGCCGCGGGATCGCCCGTGTGCTGGCGATCTCACCGTTTTTTGTGATGCCCACCGTTAGTGCTCTGGTGTGGAAAAATATGATGATGCACCCTTCAAACGGGGTGCTGTCATGGCTGTTTGAGTCCGTTGGGCTGCCTGCGTTGGACTGGTTTTCTGCGCTACCGCTGACCTCGATTGTAATCATCGTCGCGTGGCAGTGGCTGCCCTTTGCACTGTTGATTCTTCTGACGGCGATGCAGTCGTTGGATGAAGATCAAGTCGAAGCCGCCCGCATGGATGGCGCAGGCCCTATCGCCATCTTCTTCTTTATTACCCTGCCGCATTTAAGGCGCGCGATCAGTGTGGTGATCATGATTGAAATGATCTTCCTGCTGACTATTTTCGCGGAAATTTTTGTGACGACGTCGGGGGGGCCTGGTTTAGCAACAACGAACCTGGCCTATCTGATTTACATCCGTGCGCTACTCGATTTTGACGTGGGCACTGCGTCCGCCGGTGGGGTGATAGCGATCATCCTAGCCAATATCGTGGCGATCTTCCTGGTCCGTATGGTGGCCAAAAACTTGGAAGACTAGACCGGCACTTGTGTCCTGGGAGCACTTCGATGACAACTTTAGGTTCCAAAACAGCTGCACCACGCTCGGTAACGGGGTGGCGGTCAGCACAGGCCAAACGGGCCATTATCACGGTGCTGGGCTGGTCGGTTGCCCTGGTCATCTTCTTTCCGATTTTCTGGATGATATTGACTGGGTTTAAAACGGAAACGGCGGCGATCGCTGACCCAACGCTGATTTTTTCGCCCACTCTGGAAAGCTACCAAGCAGTCCACGAGCGTTCGGGCTATGCGCGGTTTGCGCTTAATAGCGTTGCGGTCGCCTTTGGCTCTACCTTCTTCGCGCTGTTAATTGCCATTCCCTGCGCCTACGCCATGGCCTTTTTGCCGACTAAACGTACCAAGGGTACGCTGCTATGGATGCTTTCCACCAAAATGCTGCCCTCAGTGGGCGTACTGGTGCCGATTTATCTGATCTTTCGCGATGTTGGCCTATTGGATACCCGAACGGGGCTGATTATCGTCTACACATTAATGAACCTGCCGATTGTGGTGTGGATGCTCTACACCTTCTTCAAGGATATGCCCAAAGATATTCTTGAAGCAGGGCGTATGGACGGCGCCTCCACGCTCCAGGAAGTGTTTTTTCTGCTGTTGCCACTCACGCTGCCGGGCATCGCCTCAACGGGCCTGCTCTCGGTCATTTTGAGTTGGAACGAGGCGTTCTGGAGTCTCAACCTGACGACCTCAAATGCAGCGCCGTTAACCGCTTATATTGCCTCATTCTCAAGCCCAGAGGGGCTGTTCTGGGCCAAGTTGTCCGCTGCTTCCACCATGGCGATTGCGCCGATTTTGATACTCGGTTGGATGACACAAAAACAGATGGTGCGTGGCCTGACCTTTGGTGCCGTCAAGTAAAGGATCTTCCTCATGGCAACACTACAACTACACAATATTACCAAGCGTTTCGGCGACACCGAGGTCATCAAGGGTATCGACCTTGAGGTGAATGACCGAGAATTTGTCGTTTTTGTTGGTCCTTCTGGCTGCGGTAAATCTACCCTTATGCGCATGATCGCCGGGCTGGAGAGCGCTACCGACGGCGATATTTTGATCGACGGTCAGCGTATTAATGACGTTGGCCCAGCGGACCGCGGCCTCGCCATGGTGTTTCAGAGCTACGCGCTTTATCCGCATATGACGGTGGAAGGCAACATGGGCTTCAGCATGCGCCTGGCGGGGGTTCCCAAAGAGGAGCGCCGCGCCAAGGTGCTGGAAGCAGCCAAGATTCTGCAGCTAGAGCCGCTGTTAGACCGCAAGCCCAAAGCGCTCTCCGGCGGTCAGCGTCAGCGGGTGGCGATAGGGCGTGCGATTGTACGTAACCCCAGCATCTTCTTGTTTGATGAGCCGCTCTCCAACCTGGATGCCGCGCTGCGTGTGCAGATGCGAATCGAGCTGGCGCGTCTGCACGATGAGCTGGATGCCACCATGATCTACGTCACCCACGACCAGATCGAAGCGATGACCATGGCGGATAAAATCGTCGTGCTCCACGACGGTGTGGTCGAGCAGGTGGGCTCGCCCATGGCGCTCTACCATCACCCCTGCAATCGCTTCGTGGCGGGGTTTATTGGCTCACCGAAAATGAACTTCCTGCCCGTAACGCTGACCGGCGTAACGCCTGGCGGGGTGGCTATTCGCTTGCCCGGTGGCGGTGAGCGCAGCGTGCCCGTTGACGGACAGCATCTGGCGTCCAACGCCGCCCTTGAGCTGGGTGTTCGTCCCGAACACTTGTTGCTCGATGAACAGGGACCGCTGAGTGGGCAGATCAAAGTGCTTGAGCGCCTCGGCGGCCAAACTTCGCTCTACGTTCAGATGGATGACGAGCTCATTACCATCATGGCCGATGGCGACGTGGCTTACCGGGTTAACGATACCGTGCGTTTCGGTTTCGCCCCTGAGCGTGCCCACCTGTTTGACGCAGGCGGTCTGGCGCTGACGAGCTTGCAGCAGCATCCGCTGGCAGGGCTGACGCGCCATGATAATCGCGCGCCGGGTTCGCCTGCCGAGGAGCCTGCATGAGGACACTCATCTTTGACTGTGATGGTGTGCTGGTTGATAGCGAAGCCATCGCTGAAGGCACGCTGATGGAGTACCTCTGCCGCTGGCTGCCCGATCTAAATATCGACCAAGAGCTTGGCCAAGCCTTGGGCATGACCACTGAGGATATCCTGCATCATCTCGAAGCGTTAAGTGCCCACACGCTGCCAACCGACGCCACAGAGCAGGTGGACACCGCCATTGAAGCGCGTCTGGCACGGGAGCTTAAAGCCATAGACGGTGCCGATAAGGCGATTCGAGGCATCAGCTTGGAGAAGGCGGTGGTTTCCAACAGTCGGCGCAGTCGCGTATTGGCGTCACTGGCAAGTACGGGGTTGGCCAAAGCCTTAGGTGAGGTGCCTATTTTTACCGCAGATCAGGTGGCGCACCCAAAGCCGGACCCCGCGCTCTATCGCTTGGCAGCTTCCCACTTAGGCCAAGTGCCGCGGGACTGCCTGGTGGTGGAAGATAGCGTTGCCGGCGTGACTGCCGCCCATGCCGCAGGCATGTGCGTGATCGGTTTTGTCGGCGCCAGCCACTTGGATGCTGAACAGTCGGCGCGCCTTACCCAGGCCGGTGCCTGGCGCATTTTAGAGCACATGCACGGCTTGGCAGCGTTGGTGGACGAATGGCAGACCCATGGCGCCAGCTTGCCAAATGCTAACGGCGTGCCAACTCATCGGAGATAGCTATGAAACTGATCGATAAAACCGCAGTGATTACCGGTGGCGCTCGCGGCATCGGCTTGGCCATTGCCCAGCGTTACCTTTCAGAAGGCGCCAATATCGTGGTGGCCGATATTGACCGTGGCGCCATCGACGATGCCGTTGCGACACTGCAGCGGCTGGGGTTCGCCGAGAAAGTGATGGGGGTGGCACTAAATGTCTGCGATCAGACCTCGATCGACGCCATGATAGAAGCTGTGACGCAGCGCTTCGGCGGTATCGATATTCTGGTCAATAACGCTGCGATCTTCGACATGGCGCCTGTGCTTGAGGTCACAGAGGAAAGCTTTGATAAGCAGTTTGCGGTCAATACCAAAGGCATGTTTTTTACCCTGCAGGCGGTTGCCCGTTCGATGGTGGCCCGCGGCCAGGGAGGCAAAATCATCAATATGGCTTCCCAGGCAGGTCGCCGTGGTGAAGCCCTGGTAAGCGTTTACTGCGCCAGCAAAGCTGCTGTCATCAGCCTCACTCAATCCAGTGGGTTGGATCTCATCAAACACGGTATCAACGTTAATGGCATTGCCCCGGGCGTGGTGGATACGCCGATGTGGGAAGAGGTCGACGCAATGTTTGCCCGTTACGAGAACCGTCCGCTTGGCGAGAAGAAACGCCTGGTAGGCGAAGCGGTCCCCTTCGGGCGTATGGGCCTGCCGGAAGATCACACCGGCGCGGCGGTTTTTCTGGCCAGCCAGGACAGCGATTACGTGGTCGCCCAGACGCTGAATGTCGATGGCGGCAATTGGATGAGCTGAGGTGGCCATGACCCCCGATCTTGATGCCTTAGCACAACAGATTATTCGCGCCGCTGACGGTGCATCACGCTACTTGGTAGCGCTGGCAGGGCCGCCGGGTGCGGGGAAATCCTATCGCAGTGCCCAGCTCTGCGATGCCATTAATCAGCGCTTGCCGGGCCAAGCCGGTCTGGTGCCCATGGACGGCTACCACTTCGATAACGCCGTGCTGGGCGAGCAGCAGGTGCCGCTTAAAGGCGCGCCTCACACCTTCGATGTGGAGGGGCTGCGCTGCGACCTTGAACGCATTCGTCAGGCTATCCATCCGGTAGCGGTGCCGGTCTTTGATCGCCCGCTGGATCTCGCACGTGCGGGTGGGCGGCTGATCACTCTTGAGCAGCGCATCGTGATCGTCGAGGGCAACTACTTGCTGCTGAATCGCTCTCCCTGGCGCGAATTGCGCCCGCTATTTGATTGGACGTTATTTCTAGACGTCGATGACGACGTACTGGTTGAGCGGCTGATCCAGCGCTGGCTTGAGATGGGCCAGGACCGCGCCGGGGCGCTGGAGCGGACCCACCACAAAGACATGCTCAACGCGCAATTGGTAAAACGCTGCTGTTTAACGCCTGACCAGCGCTGGCGCTAGCGTTTTTATAACCGTTTTAGTCACTTTTATTATCCCCATCGCGCCAAGTAGGCCTTGGCTGGAGAGTTCCCATGACCCAACTTAACAATCACAACCTGGGCAATCTAACCGCCGACGTTGCTGTGCCTCACTATGACCGCAAGACGCTCACACCCGGTATTGTGCATATCGGCGTAGGCGGCTTTCACCGTGCCCACCAGGCGATGTATCTGGATGCGTTGATGAACCAGGGTGAGGCGCTGGACTGGGGGATTGTTGGCGTGGGCGTGATGCCTGGCGACAAACGCATGCAGCAAGCGCTGGCAGCGCAGGATCATCTCTACACCCTGGTGGTCAAGCACCCTGATGGCCAGTACGAGCCCAGGGTCATTGGCAGTATGGTGAATTACCTATTTGCACCGGACGATACCGAGGCTGTGATTGAGCAGATGGCCGACCCGGCGATCCGTATCGTTTCGCTGACCGTGACCGAAGGCGGTTACAACTTTCATTCGGTGAGTGGCGAGTTCGACCTCGATAATCCTCAGGTACGTGCCGACCTGGCCAATCCCACCCAGCCGACCACCAGCTTTGGGCTCGTGGTGGAGGCGCTGGCCCGCCGCCGCGCGCGAGGCATTGCACCCTTTACCGTTATGTCCTGCGATAATATTCAAGGCAACGGTGATGTCGCTAAACGCATGTTTAGCGCCTATGCCCAGGCGAGGGACGCCGAGTTAGGTGCTTGGCTGGAAGCCGAGGTGGCGTTCCCCAATGCCATGGTGGATCGCATTACCCCGGTGACATCACCTACCGATATTGATGAACTCAGTCAGCGCTTTGGCGTTGAGGACGCCTGGCCGGTGGTTTGCGAACCCTTTACGCAATGGGTGCTGGAAGACCACTTTCCCCTTGGCCGCCCGGCGTTTGAAAAGGTAGGCGTTCAAGTTGTCGAGGATGTCGAACCCTACGAGCTGATGAAGCTGCGCCTACTCAACGCCAGCCATCAGGCGCTGACCTACTTTGGTTATTTAGCGGGATACCGCTACGCCCATGAGGTGTGCCAAGATCCGCTATTCGTTGATTTTCTCTTGGGTTATATGCGCGAAGAGGGCACACCGACCTTGGCGCCAGTGCCGGGGGTTGATCTTGAAGATTATCGCTTAACGCTGATCGAGCGTTTTGCCAACCCGCAAATCAAAGATACCCTGGCACGGCTTTGCGCCGAGAGCTCTGACCGTATTCCCAAGTGGCTGGTGCCGGTGATTCGCCAGCAGTTGGCCCAGGGTGGCGAGATAGAGCGCAGTGCCGCCGTGGTGGCCAGCTGGGCGCGCTACGCTGAGGGGGTGGACGAGCAGGGCGAGCCGATTGAGATTGTTGATCGTTTGAAGGCACCGCTGATGGCCATTGCCGCTGAGAACCGCCAACGGTCCACGGCCTTTATCGAAAACCGTGAACTGTTTGGTGACTTGATCGATAACGCCCGCTTTGTTGAAGCCTACTTAACTGCCCTCAAGTCACTGCACGAACATGGCGCACGCGCTACGCTAGAGGGTCTGGCGTCATCCAAAGGAACAGTGTGATGTATATCGGGGTAGATTGCGGTACCCAAAGTACCAAGGTAGTGGTGGTCGACGTTGAACGCGGCATGATTCTGTCGGAAGCAAGCCGCCCCCATCGCTTGGAAGAGGGCGAAAATGGCCGCCGTGAGCAGGCACCGGCCGAGTGGTTGGCGGCCCTGAAAGGCGCATTCTTTGCCGCCCTCGACAAAGCCGGGGTCTCGGCGAGTGAGGTGCGTGGTATTGGCGTTTCCGGCCAGCAGCACGGTATGGTGGCGCTCGATGCGGATGGTGCGCCGGTCTACCCCGCCAAGCTGTGGTGCGACACCGAAACCAGCGCGCAGAATGCCCAATTGGTTGCCCGCCTGGGCGGTGAAGCGGGCTGCCTGGAAAAATTGGGTCTGGTGCTGCAAACCGGCTATACCGCCTCCAAGGTTGCTTGGCTGCGTGAGCATCACCCAGATGCATACCACCGCATCGAAAGCCTGCTGCTACCCCACGACTATCTCAATTTCTGGCTTACCGGCGAGCGGGTCACCGAAGCGGGCGATGCCTCGGGTACTGGCTACTTCGATACCCGCAAACGCTGCTGGCAGTTGCAGGTATTTGAGGAAATAGCCCCCGAGCTAGACCCGGCACGGGTGCTGCCCCGTTTGCTGGAAGCCCATGAGCCGGTTGGCGTGGTGCGCCAGGTAGTGGCACGTGAGCTGGGACTTGGTGATCAGGTCGTTGTCTCTTCCGGTGGGGGCGACAACATGCTGGGCGCCATTGGCACCGGCAATATTACCCCAGGGTTAATCACGCTGAGCTTGGGCACCTCCGGCACCGTTTGCGCCTATTCGGCTACGCCAGTCGAGTGCGATAACGCCATGGTGGCCAACTTCTGCTCCAGCACCGGTGGCTGGCTGCCGTTGATCTGCACCATGAATGTCACCTCGGCGACCACGCGGGTACGCGAGCTGTTCGGCCTGGACCTAGCCGCGTTTGGCGAAAAAGTGGCCAGTGCGCCTATCGGCGCCGAAGGCGTTACCGTGCTGCCTTTTTTCAATGGCGAGCGGGTGCCGATGTTGCCCAACGCCTCAGCTGACTTTCTTGGCCTGACTAGTTTGAATACCACCCAGGCTAATTTATGCCGCGCCGTGGTGGAAGGCGCCACTTTCGGGCTACGCTATGGGCTGGAATTGCTGGGTGATTTAACCGCCGGGGCTAGCCAGATTCGTCTGATCGGCGGCGGCGCTAATAGCCCCGTATGGCGCCAGATGGTGGCGGACATTACCGGTACCCAGGTGATTTGCCCCGAAATTACCGATGCGGCTGCCCTGGGCGCCGCGATACAGGCGGCCTGGTGCGACCAGCGTGCAGAAGGCGTAACGTTGGAATATCTGTGTGAAAAGTTAGTCCACCTGGATGCCCAGTCACTTGCTGACCCCCATCCTGACCGTGTGGCCGCGTACCAACCGATTTATACACGTTATTGCGCAGCACTTGAACAACGCCATGGCGGCGCTTAAAAGCATATCGAGGAGATTTTATGACCAGCCAGCTGCAACAGTTAAAGCAACATTCGCTTGTCGTCGCCGACACCGGCGATCTTGAGGCCATTCGTCGCTATCAGCCACAAGATGCCACGACCAACCCATCACTGCTGCTCAAGGCATTTAGTTTGTCCGGTTATCAAGCGCTAATCGACGAAGAGCTAAGCACTGTAAAAGCCTCTGGCGGCAGCCGTGAAGAGCAAGTCAAACATGCCGTTGATCGCCTTGCCGTGGCCATGGGTAGTGAGATTTCGGCGGTTGTGCCGGGGCGAGTTTCCACCGAAGTGGCTGCTCGTTTGTCGTTTGATACCCAGGCCAGTATCGCCAAGGCCCATGAACTCATCGAGCTGTACGATGCCCGTGGCGTGTCACGCGACCGTGTGCTGATCAAGCTGGCGTCTACCTGGGAAGGTATTCGTGCCGCTGAGGTGCTCGAACGCGAGGGTATTCAGTGCAATCTAACGCTGCTGTTCAGCGAAGCACAGGCCCAGGCATGTTTCGACGCTGGTGTTTTTCTAATCTCACCCTTCGTGGGCCGAGTGACCGATTGGTACAAAAAAGAGACCGGCAGTGAGTACACGCCAGAAAACGACCCGGGTGTTCAGTTTGTGCAGGGCGTGTGTGAGCGAGCCAACCAGGGTGGTTACGACACCGTGGTAATGGGCGCGAGCTTTCGCACCACCGGCCAAGTGCTCGCACTGGCAGGTTGCCCACGGCTGACCATTTCGCCGGCGTTACTGGAAGAGCTAGAGGCGACAGAAGGTAGCGTTACTGCGCAAATCCGTGCCGGGGAAGGTGCGGGTAAACCCACTGCGCCGCTTAACGAAGCCGCTTTCCGCTGGGGGCATAACCAGGATGCCATGGCCAATGACAAGCTGGCTGAAGGTATCCGCCGCTTCCACGACGACCAGCTGGAGCTTGAATCGTTGATTGATAAACGGCTAGGCTGAAAAATACGTTAGCCCATGGTTTAAGTGCGTCGGGGTTAGGGTGTGCCCTGACGTCGGCGACGTTATATTCAGATATGGGGAGCGTGTCATGGATGCCACTCTGCGGCAGTTACTGGAGTCTATTAAGCTGACCCCGAGCGGTGATTTGCAGCCGCTAAGTGGGGGCGATATCGCTGCTGTTTATCGCCTGGAGACGCGGCAGGGGCAGGTGGTGATCAAGCATGACGACGCTGCTCGGTTGCGTGGTGAAGCAGAAGGCTTGCGTACCCTGCGCAATGCCTGTGCGAAGCTAGTGGTGCCGGAAGTGTTCGGACTGGCAGACGGCTGGCTGGTCATTGAGTCGTTAGACACGGTGCCCAGGCCGCAGAACGCAACTGCGCTTGGCGAAGGGCTGCGCAGCTTGCACGAAGTGATTGGCGATGCCCACGGCTGGCATCAGGATAATGCCTGTGGGCTCACTCCCCAGCCTAATGCGCCGCTTAGTGATGGGCGGGCTTTCCAGCGTGAACGCCGCCTGCTCCCCCTTAGCGAGGCGTGCTACCAGCAAGGGCTGCTGGATAGCCAGCTGCGCGAGCGCATCGAGCGCTTGGCCGAAGATCTAGAGCGCTGGCTGCCCGATGCACCACCCAGCCTGCTGCATGGTGATTGTTGGTCGGGGAATGTACTCACCACCCCGCAGGGGCCCGCTCTGATAGACCCCGCGATATATTGCCACTACCCGGAAGTGGATTTAGCGATGCTGACCTTGTTTGGCTCGCCCGGCGAGGCCTTTTTTGACGCCTACTGGAACGGCGACGCCCCGACCGACTGGCCGAGGCGTGAAGCGCTGTTTCAGCTTTACCCGCTGTTGAATCACCTGCTGCTGTTCGGTGCCGGTTACTGCTCGGCGGTTGAGCGCAGCGTGGCGAGGGTCGAGTCCTTCGCTTGAGTTACCAAGACTTATAGGGCAAAAACTTGCCGTTTAACGTTAGCAAAACCCGGTCGCCTTTGGGGTCTTCGATTTTGTCGACTTCCATGGTGAAGTTGATGGCGCTCATGATGCCGTCGCCGAACTTCTCCTGCACGACGTCCTTCAAGGTTTCCCCATAAACGCCGACCACTTCATACAGGCGGTAGATGAAGGGGTCCTGGGGAATTGCTTCGTCCCAGGCTTTGGTGGGAAACGCCACTAACGCTTCGGCGACGTCGCTTTCCACGCCCAGCGTATCGCATATTTGATGAGCCACATCGCTGCTGGCGCTATTCATGCCGTAGCAGGCGGAAGCGACCCAGACCGGCGACATGCCAACCGTTTTACCAATGTCGTCCCAGCTCATTTTTTTACGCGCTTTGGCGGCGAGCAGAGTATGACGCATTTCGAGCTTATCCATGATGGTTCTCCTTTAGAGTTAAGGGCGTTTGACGCCCTTTTTTGCCTAATAGGCTGCGATCAAGAAAAGACTTTTTTGGCCTGAGTGCGGACGTGGGTGGTGTAGAGAACCAAGCCAACCAGCGTCAAACCGCCTACCAAGTTGCCTAGTACGGTGGGGATTTCGTTCCACATAATGTATTGATACAGAGTGAAGTCAGCGCCCATCATCAGACCAATCGGGAACAGGAACATGTTGACAACGGAGTGCTCAAAACCGAGATAGAAGAAGACAATAATCGGCATCCACATGGCCATGATTTTGCCGGAAACCGTTGTAGAGATGGCAGCACCCACCACGCCCATGGACACCATCCAGTTGCAGAACATGCCTCTTAGGAAGAGCACGATCCAACCGGCAATGCCGGCATCCTGATAACCCACCGTTCGGCTTTCACCGACGGTCATCATCGTTTGGCCGACAGCGTTGATCTCTTCAGTGCCGCCCATGGTGAAGTTCAAGTAACCGAAGGTGGCGATAAATAGGGCACCCCCAAGATTGCCGAGCCCTACCAGCCCCCAGCACTTCAGCATTCGGGGTAGTGTGACGCCAGGCCGCTTGTCGAGCCATGCAAGAGGCACCAGTGTGAAAACACCAGTGAGCAGGTCATAGCCCATCAGGTAAAGCATCACAAAGCCGACCGGAAAGAGCAGCGCCCCTATCAAGAAGTTGCCTGTTTGTGTCGCTATGGTAATGGCGAAAATAACTGCCAACGCCAGGGTAGCTCCCGCCATAAAGGAGCGAATAAGTGTATCCCGGGTGCCCATATAGATTTTTGATTCACCCTGATCCACCAGCTTGGTGACAAATTCACTGGGCATTAGATAAGACATAAGCATGTCTCCTGTGTCATTTCGGTTAATTAACGCTTAACCCAAGAGTTTTAGAGTTTCCTGCTAGGAGCAATAAATAGGAGCAATAAAACCGATGGCTGCGCCTTCCTGGTGCAAAAGAGATTAAGCGTGTGGCGCTATCGCACTATCACTGTTTGTATTGCGATTTATGTGCCAACTCTTGATTGTGCTGATTAACCGTTTGTTTTTAATTAATTTATTTTTTTGGCATTGGTTTTGAATCACTCGAATAGTTACGAAAAATCGTAAATAACGATATTTCGTTGTTTTATTAACGAAAAATCGTAACTGGCGTGGGAATTGAATGGTTCATTAGTGAAGATCACCTTGAATCCTGAGGTAGTAGCTAATGCTTATGCAGGAAACCACGCACGCCACAGCCTCTGCACTCATGGGCGGCTACTCACCGCTTGCCATGATTGTGATCGACCCCTTTACCGATCAGCTATTGGCTGCCAATCCGGCTGCCTGTGAGCTGCTATGCATTGAACAGCTATGTACTGAGCAAACAGGTATTGAGCAAGGCATGTCTCTAGCGGCTCCCTTTAGCCACCGTTTGAGTGCGTCACTGCCGCTATGGGTGAGCTTTACGGATGAGGCGCTGGTGCAAAAAACCGCCTGGTCGGATGATTTGGTGATACTCGATATGCTGCGCCAGCCCTACCGGGTAGAGGTTTATGCCCAGTGCATTGAAGACTCTGACCAGCTTCTGTTAACGCTGATTGATCGTAATAAAGCCGAGCAGCGACGTGCCAAGGCAGAGCTTGGTCGCCAGCACCGCCAGGGTGAAGTGGGCTGGCAGCGTGTCGAGCAGGTCTTCGAGCGCATTGAGAAGCAGAACCAGCTGATTCTCGGCGCGGCAGGCGAGGGCATTTATGGCCTGGATGCCGAGGGTAAAACCACCTTTGTTAATCCCGCCGCGGAGCGCATTTTAGGCTGGAGTACCGAGGACATGGTGGGCCACGACGCGCATCTGATGTTCCATCACACCCACGCCGATGGCAGCCAATTTCCGGTGCAGCAGTGCCCGATTCATGCCTCGTTTAGTGATGGTCAGGTCCATCACGTCGATAACGAAGTGTTTTGGCATAAAAACGGCGAAGCGATCCCGGTCGAGTACACCAGTACACCGATTTTCGAGATGGGCCGTTTGGTCGGGGCAGTAGTGTTGTTTCGTGATATTCGTGAGCGTAAGCGCGCCGAGCAGCAGCTGCGCGATGCGCTGGCTGAAGTGGAGACGCTCAAACAGCGCCTAGAGCTAGAGAACGAATACCTCCAAGAAGAGATAAAAGCGGAGTTAAATCACCGCGATATCGTGGGCAATAGCCCGGCGGTGGCACAACTGATTAAACAGATAGAGATGGTCGCGCCCACTAATGCCAATGTCTTGATTAGCGGCGAATCCGGTACTGGCAAAGAGCTGATCGCCCGGGCTATTCATGCGGGCAATGCGCGCAGCGATCGGCCGCTGATCCGCGTGAACTGCGCCGCTATCCCGCGAGATCTTTTCGAGAGTGAGTTTTTCGGCCATGTAAAAGGCGCCTTTACCGGTGCCGTGCAGGATCGTCCCGGGCGTTTTGAGCTGGCCCACGGCGGTACGCTGTTTTTAGATGAAGTCGGTGAAATTCCCTTGGAGCTGCAGAGTAAGCTGCTGCGTGTATTGCAGGACCAGCAGTTTGAAAGGGTGGGTGACAACCGCACACGGGAGGTCGATGTGCGGGTCATTGCAGCGACCAACCGTGAACTGCGTGACATGATCGAAGCGGGCCACTTTCGGGAAGACCTCTACTTCCGCCTTAACGTCTTTCCCATTGATTCGGTGCCACTACGTAAGCGGATTGAGGATGTGCCGCTACTAGCGCGTCATTTTTTGCACCGTGCCTGTCTTAAATTCAATAAGCCCGGCGTGCGTATTCCTCCCGCCCAATTAGAAATACTCCAGCGTTACCCCTGGCCCGGCAACATTCGTGAGCTGGAAAACGTCATTGAGCGACAGGTGATCGTCACCCAGGACCGGCGCCTGGTATTTGATGACCTGCTGCTGAGTGAACCGCCGCGTTTGTCAAGCCGCAATAACTCGGTGCACTCGGTGGCTCATTCTAGTGGGCAACAAAGTGAAGCACCGCTGCTAACCGAACATGCGCTTAGCCAGCGCCAGCAAGAAAGCACCATTGCCGCTCTATCCAAGGCGGGCGGCAAAGTGTCTGGGGCGGGCGGCGCTGCGGAGCTACTGGGGATCAAGCCAACCACGTTAGCGTCACGGCTAACAAAGTGGGGCATTGATCCAAGGGAATTTCGTAAAAGAAAGCCGCATCTATCGTCAAAGTCTCATGCTTTGGACTAAGGTAAGCTGGATGCGACTTGACAATAGGCCGTACACACAATTTTAGATTGTTCAAGGCTAGCATACATACATGAATGTAACTATAATGCTCATCTTTCTGAGTGGCTTAATGCGCTGAGTGAGTTTGTAAGCTTAGATTCTTTGTAAGCTGAGAGACTTCGTAAGATGAGAAGCTTAGTTCGTTCGCCATCCTGACGCTGATACTTAGAGGCAACCCCATGCGACTGGCACACTGGGCAGTCAATGCCCCTTTACGACCCTTACTGTTAGCGGTATTCACAGCTTCTTTTGTGTTGCCTGCTCAAGCTGCTGACCTCCTCACGATTACCCGTGATGCGTTAGACAATAATGCGGCATTAGCATCGGCACGTTCCGAATATTTAGGCGTTGAAGCTGGCCGAGATGTGGCACGCAGTGGTTTGCTCCCCCAAGTTAACGCAACCGGTAATGTTGCCCACAACCAGCAGTACGAAAGTCAGACATCGTCGCGTGCAGGTACTGGCACAGGCACCGGTAATGTGAGTACCGGTGATGACCGTTACAACACCGTATCGCTCACCTTAGAAGCCACCCAGGCGCTTTATAACGAGGTGACACGCAGAGAAGTCACTCAGGCCGAGCGTCAGATTGACCAGCAGGTATATCTGCTAGCGGCCACCGAACAGCAGCTACTGATTGATACCGCCAGTGCCTATTTTGATATTCTGCGCGCCCATGAAATATTAGAAGCACGTTTCGCTCAAGAGCGGGCGATTGGCCGTCAGCTTGAGCAAGCCGGCGAGCAGTTTGAAGTTGGCTTGATTGCGATTACCGAAGTCGAAGAAGCGCGTGCCACCTTTGACCAGTCTCGTGCTGACCGCATTGCCGCAGAAAGTAATCTTCAAGTGGCTTTTGAAGCATTGGAGCAGCTGACCGGCCAACGTTATGCCAGCATTGAAGCACTGGGCGACAGCATGCCGGTTGGCCTTCCCGAGCCAAGTAGTCGCGACTACTGGGTTGAACAGGCCCTTGAGCTTAACCCGCAGGTATTGGCCCAACAGGCCGGTATTGAGGTAGCACGCAGCGGCGTAGAAATTGCCCGGGCGGGCAACTTACCTACGCTTCAAGCGTTTGGTAATTATCAATACAGTGACAGTGATGTTGATAATACCACCGGTGAAGATTCCTCTAGCCAGGTGGGCTTAAGCGCTAATTTGCCGATTTATACCGGCGGCCGTACCAGCGCCAGTATCCGTCAAGGGACCTATCAACTGGAAAGCAGCCAGTATGATTTCGAGTCTCAGCGTCGCTCTTCGATCCAGCAAGTCCGCTCGCTGTATACCCAAGTCAGCAATGATGTGGAAACCGTTGAAGCCCGCCAGCAGGCTATTGTCTCCAACCAAAGCGCCTTAGAGGCTACCCGCGCCGGTTACGAGGTTGGTACCCGTAACATCGTGGATGTGTTGAACGCTGAGCAAAACCTCTACAACGCGATCGCCAACTACGCGGAAGCTCGCTACGACTATGTGGTGAATTTGCTCTCGCTGCGCCAACAAGCCGGTCGCCTGGACGTTGAAGCCATTGAGGAAGTCAATGCGTGGTTAACCGGCGATGAGGTGAACTTTATCTTGCCAGAAAGTGACGGCAACGACCGCTATGACAGCGCTCTCGACATTGGTGCACCGCCCCAACCGGGTATGTAATTTGCTGCTGTTTTGGGGATGACCCAGGTGCGCAAGTGCTATCAGTCGACTTTTAAAAGATACATGGGAACTTAACGTATGAAGAAGATGATTCACTCACGCCGAGCGAGTCTAGTAACGCTGGTAGCCGCGCTGGCACTCGCGGCCTGTGGTCAAGAGCAAACCGAGGCGCCCCAGCAGGGCGCTGAACAAGAATCCCCGCCCCATCAAGTAGCAGTAACTGAAATGGCGCGTCAGGATATACCGCTGGATAAATCCTACCCCTCCTTGCTACGCAGCGATGATGAAGTCACTTTGGTGGCACGTGTAAACGGTTTTCTTGAAGAGCGTCACTTCGAACCAGGCCAACTGGTAGAAGAGGGCGATAGCCTTTACACCATTGAGCCTGATCTTTACCAGGCAACCGTTAATCAGCGGGAGGCTGATTTACAAAGCGCGCGTGCTGAGCTTTCCCGTGCCCAGCGCGATGCCCAGCGTTTCGAGCAGTTGCTAAGTCAGAACTCGGTCAGCCGTCAGCAGTACGACCAAGCGCTCGCTGACCAGCGAGTCGCCCAAGCAAGCGTAGCGCAGGCCGAGGCGGCATTAACCAGTGCTAACTTAGACCTAGGTTACTCGCAGGTAACTGCTCCGGTGTCGGGCATGATCGGTTTAAGCCAAATTAACGTGGGCAATTTAGTGACTTCTGGCACTGAGCTAGCCACCATCACGCCGCTTGATCCCTTAGAAGTGCGTTTCCAGTTGCCTCAGCGCGATGCCTTTGAGTTGCGTCGTCAGTTGAGCGATGGAGGTGAAGCATCGGATATTCGTGCACGTCTAAGTATTCCGGGCGTGAGCGGCGGCAGTGATTCCGAATTGGAAGGGCGTTTAGACTTCCTGGGTTCCAGTGTGGATCAAGGCACTAGCACCGTTCAGGCATCCGCAACGTTTGAAAACCCTGAAGCGAGCGTACTACCCGGCCAATTTGTCCGCGTACGTATCGAAGGCTTAAAGCGCTTTGATGTGATAGCCGTGCCAGAAATTGCGGTGACCCAAGGCTTGATGGGCCCGCAGGTGTATGTGCTGGATGACGAGGATAAAGCCCGCGAACAGACGGTCTCTTTAGGTGAAGTGGCAGGCCCTTGGCAGTTGATTCGTGAGGGCTTGGAGCCGGGTGATCGCGTGGTGGTTGGCGACCCTGCTGGTTTAGAACCGGGTATGGCGATTGATCCTCAGTCGTTTGATGGCAACGCTGAATACATCGTTGAAGATGTAGAGCAAGAAGAGGAGCAAGAACAGGCCGAGGCAGCGCAAGCGATGGAAGCAGGGGCCGCCGATGGGCAGCCCGCTGAAGGGGAAGAGGGTGCGCAATAATGAACTTCTCTAACTTCTTCATCAGCCGCCCGATATTTGCCACGGTGCTGGCCATTATCGTGACGTTGGTGGGTGTTATGTCGATGCGGGTGCTGCCGATTGAGCAGTACCCTAGCGTGGTACCGCCAACAGTGTCGGTACAGGCGCAGTTCCCTGGTGCGGATGCGGAAACCGTCGCGCAAACCGTTGCGGCACCGCTTGCGGAGGCCATTAATGGCGTTGAGGACATGTTGTACATGACCTCTAACAGTGCTGATAACGGCACCATGAGCCTCAGCGTGGCATTTGATATCGGCACCGATGGCGATATTAATACCATCAACGTCAACAACCGCGTTCAAGGGGCGCTTTCGCAGTTGCCTGAAGCTGTACAGTCCCAAGGCGTGACTGTGGAGCTGCGCTCAGACTCTATTTTGATGTTGGTGGCATTGACCTCACCTAGTGGGGACTACAACAACATCTATATGCAGAACTACGCCACGCTAAACGTGCTTGATGAACTGCGTCAAGTGCCTGGGGTGGGTAATGCCGAAGTGTTGGGTGGTGGTGAGTTCGCCATGCGTATCTGGATGGACCCGGATAAATTGGCGCAGTACGATCTAACGCCTAGCGAAGTGGCGAGTGCGATTAGAGCGCAGAACACTGAGATTCCGGCTGGTAGCTTGGCATCAACGCCGCAAAGTGAACCGCGTGCCTATACCTATACGATTACGGCGGGTGGTCGACTGAATAACGTCGATGATTTCCGCAATATTTACCTGCGCACCAACAGCGATGGTTCCTCACTACGTTTGGAAGACGTAGCGCGCATTGAGCTGGGGGCATCCTTTTACGGGGTTGATGCACGTTTGAACGGCTCTACCATGACGCCGATCATCATTAATCAGCAGCCTGGGGCCAATGCGCTAGCAACCGCAGATGCTGTGCGGTCTACCATGGACGAGCTGGAAGGGCGCTTTCCGCCTGGGTTGGAGTATGTCGCGCCTTATGACACCACGCTCTTCATTGATGCCTCAGTTGAAACCGTACTTAAAACCTTTGTGGAAGCTTTCCTGATCGTTATTGTCATTCTGTTTATTTTTCTGCAGAACTGGCGCTTTACGGTGATTGCCATGTCGGTCGTGCCCGTCGCGGTGGTGGGGACATTTGCTGGCTTCTACCTGTTCGGTTTTTCGATCAATCTGCTGACGCTGTTTGCGCTGGTATTATCGATAGGCATAGTGGTCGATGATGCCATCCTGGTGGTGGAGAACGTTGAGCGGGTGTTGAGTGAAGAGGAGGATATCAGCGTAACGGATGCCACTATCCGCGCAATGAAAGAAGTCGGCGGACCCGTTATCGCCACCTCACTCATCATGGCGGCAGTGTTTGTACCTGTTGCCTTCTTGGGCGGTTTCACCGGCCAGATTTATCAGCAATTTGCGATTACAGTGGCAATCTCTGTGGCGCTCTCGGCGGTCATGGCATTGACCTTCACGCCCGCGCTGTCAGCGATCTTCATCAAGCACAAGATCGCCGGTGCCGGGCAGTCCAAGTTCAAACGAGCCCTGCATACGCCGCTGCGCCTGTTTGACCGTATGTTTGCGGGGATTACCGCCGCTTACATGTTGGTGGTAAAAGGCTTGGTGCGTTTTTGGGTATTGGCGTTGGCGCTCACGGTGCTGACCGGGGTGGGGTCGTACTGGCTCTACGCCAATACGCCCTCGACCCTGGTACCCGAGACCGACCAGGGGATCGTGCTGGTCAGCGTATCGCTTCCCGATGCGGCGTCCCTTGATCGTACTCAGCGCTATATGGAGAAACTTAGTGCCGAGATTGAAAAAATCCCTGGCGTTGAATACTCCTCAGCGGTGGCAGGTTACGACATTCTTTCCAGCGCTGTTAACACCGCGCGTGGGATTATGTTCGTCAATATGCACCCCTGGGCTGAGCGAGATCTGACGGCCAGCGAACTCGTAGGTCAAATTATGGGGCTGGGCGCCAGTATCGACGGCGGTTCGGCAATGGCCTTTAATGTGCCGCCCATTATGGGACTTTCGACGACGGGCGGTTTCACCGGTTATTTGCAATCTTTTGAAGGGTCGACGCCGCGGGAGCTTTACGAAGCTTCGCTACAAATTATGCAGAAGGCGAATGAGCACCCTGCGCTTAACCAGGTATTCTCAACCTTCAACGTGAACGTTCCCTCGTATCGGGCCAACATTGATCAGCAGAAGGCGCTCAGCTACGGTGTGGCGCTGGAGAACATTAACTCGGCTTTATCCAATACGTTTGGTAACGGCTTTGTGAACTACTTCAGCTACCAAAACCGTAATTTCCAGGTGTATCTGCAAAACGAGGATGAATTCCGTAAAACGCCAGAAGACGTGAGCAACGTTTATGTTCGTGGCGGTAATGGTGAGCGTATTCCGCTTTCGGAGTTTGTTGAGCTTGAGCGTCAAACGGGGCCGTCTGTGGTATCGCGATTCGGTGTTTACGCCGGTGCTCAGTTTCAGGGTAATCCCGCGCCTGGCTATAGCTCGGCGCAGGCGATTGAAGCGATGGAGCAGGTGGTTCAAGAAACGCTGGGAACCAACTGGGGCATGGGCTGGACCGGTACGGCGTATCAAGAGTCGAACCTGGGTAATGCTGCGACCCTGGCGATTGTCTTCGGGCTATTGATGGTGTTCCTGATTCTGGCGGCTCAGTATGAAAGTTGGTCTTTACCGCTGGCGGTACTGACAGCAACGCCCTTTGCTTTCCTCGGTGGTATAGGTGGCATCGTGCTGCGCGGGCTGGACACCAGTGTGTATGTACAGATCGGTATGCTAGTGGTGGTCGGGCTTGCCGCGAAAAACGCTATTCTGATCGTAGAGTTCGCCGAACTTCAGCGTAAAGAGCAGGGTAAAACCATTCGCGAAGCGGCAGTTACCGCAGCAGAGCTACGTTTCCGCCCCATCGTGATGACCTCTTTAGCGTTTATCTTCGGTACCTTGCCGTTGGCTTTAGCGACCGGCGCCAGCGACATTAGCAGCCATCACATTGGTACCACGGTGGCGATGGGTATGTTCTCTGTTGCCACTTTGGGCAGCCTGTTTATTCCCAGTTTTTACGCCATGATTGCGACAGCTTCTGATTGGTTAGCTCGCAAAATGAAGGGGAAAAAGCATGCTTCTAACCAGCCAGCGCTGGAGCATGATCACCACTAAGGTTTACGCCTAAGCCGATAAACCAACGTGTAAAGAAACGGGTGCTCCCTGCGGGGAGCACCTTTTTTTTGTCGTGATAATTTAAATCAAAGTAAAATTGGTGCAGAAAAGCTAACGTCGACTAAGCTAAAAGAATAATACATCGTCGGCTAAGTACCGATGGAGGAGGACGTCATGAACGAGCTACTGCACGCAGCGATGCAATTCCCAAGCGTTGTGTTTACGTTTCTACTCGGGCTGTTAGCGCTCTACTGGCTATTAGTTATTATCCGTTTAGCCCCCTTGGAACTGTTTGAGCGCGATAGCCTAAAAGAGGATCATCTGGCAAGTACGTTAGTCTCTTTAGGCTTTGCGGGCGTACCCGCGACGCTGGCGTTAACGGTCATCCTGGCGATTGCTGCAGCACTCACCATCGCGATCGAACTGCTGGTGTTGCGCTGGTTGCCGCTGGGTTTAATACGTATTCCTGTCGGTGTGCTGGTGCTCTGGGGCTCGCTGGTGATTGCCTCACCCGTGTCAGCTGGGCTTTGCCACGTTTTACACCGCGGACTACATCGCTATCACCCCTTTACCCGGCGGTGTTTGCTGGGCCAAACGGTGGTGGTGACCGAGCGCCAGGGGGAGGGTGAACAGGCGTTTGCGGTCATTGATAATGAGCCTAACAGCACCGTAAAACTGCTCAGCAAACGCGATGCCTTGCCTGTACAGGGCGAGCGTCGGGTATTGGTGAAGTACCTGCCTGATGAGGGGGCTTACCGCAGTGTCACTGAGCAAGAGTATCTGGAGACACGTGTTCGTTTAAATAAACTGCGGTTAAGCCAAAAACATCACCCTGCTAGCCATTACTCGGCCTCTCACTGAGTTATCACACGCATTGTGGGTCGCCGCCGGGAGGCCCAAATCTTGAGCTTCCCGGTTTATTTCCACCACCGCCGCCACTGATGAGCCAACCACTGCACTGGGTGATGCCAGAAGTAATGCCAGCCAGTGCCGGTTTGCGATGAGCCGCCTGGAATGGGGCGTGGTACAGGGCGGTTTAGAAAGTGGCGAATGGGATCGACCTGGGCAGATTGATCCAACATGGGGGCGTGGCCGCAGTTAGGGACGGTCAGGGTGACAAGTGTGGGCTGTGCTTCGGCCATGCGGGGCAGCGTTTCGGCATCTAACAAGGTTGATTCTTCGCCGCGAATAACCATCACCGGGCAACGGATACTCGCCCAGTCGGCCCAGGTGTCGCGTGGTGTATCGTGCACAAATTGCTCGCCAATGCGTGGGTCAAAGTGATACGTCCAGCTACCGTCTGGCAACCGACGGGCACTGTTAAGCGCTAGTTCACGCCAAGCGGACTCCTTAGTGATGCCGAAACTTGCGTAGTGCTGGGTGAGTTCTTGATGAAGCTCGCTAAAGCTAGAGAATCGGTGAGTAACGCCAAAGTAGCTAGAAAGGGCAATCAGCCCCTGTTTGTTCAATTCAGGCCCTACATCGTTCAGGATTAGCCGAGAAATGCGCGCGCTGTGTTCTGAATCAGCAGCGATCAGCATGCCTAACAGGCCACCCATCGACGTGCCCAGCCAATCAACGTGATCAAGTTTAAAGTGATCTAATAGAGCGATGGCGACCGTCACGTAATGGCTATAAAGGTAGTCGTGAGCCGGAAATAACGACCAGCTTGATAACCCACGGCCTGGCGTATCGGGTGCAAGAATACGCCATTCGCTGCCCAGTTCACGCGCCAGTGCACTAAAGTCGCCGCCGTGGCGAGCAAGACCATGCCAGGCGATAAGCGTGCGGGGGGCGGAAGGGTTCCAAATGCGTACGGCAACTTCTAATTCGCGTACGCGAACAAACTCCAGGGTATCCATAGAATGCTCACACGGCTAGACATAGCGCCAGTAGTAGCATATTTGCTGCATTGCAGCGAGGGATGGGTGAGGTGTTTAACGCTGCATCATACGAATAGAGGTATCGATCAGCTCGCCGCCGCGTTCACGTATTGCAAAAGCGTCAGGATTACGCAACCAGTCATGGAAAAGACCACCCAACATGGATTGCATTAGCCGTGTTGCTACTTCTGGGCTTAAATCTTCGCGCAGTAGTTGCTGCTCTTTAGCCTGTACAAATACCGCCAGCATTTCCTGGTAACACTCGTTACCGATCTCTTCTTGCATATCAAGCGGGTTAATGTCGCTGAAGAACTCGCAGCGGTGCAGTAAAATCGACAGTATCCGTTGGTATGACGGTTGTTCAAGGCGCACCAAGCCCGCATGGCAGGCAAGACGTATCGCTTCTAACGGTGATAGGGCGGTGTCCGTTTTGTCGACTTCATCCATTAACGACTGGAAGGGCATGCGTACCTGTTCAACCAATGCCATGAACAGGTCGCCTTTATTCTTGAAATGCCAATAGACAGCACCGCGGGTGAGGCCCGCATGGCGAGCAATTTGCTCAAGCGATGTGCGTGCCACGCCTTTGGCAAAAAATACCTCTTCTGCAGCTTCAAGCAGCGCTTCGCGAGTAGCAGCAGCTTCAGCTTTGGTCTTTCTTGCCATGGAAACGGAACCTCGTTATCAACTCTGTATGGTCATATTTTAACCTAAGCGAGTGAGTATTTACATTCAAAACTGTATGGATAATTGACTCAACGCATAACGTAAGTTAACAAATTCGTCATTTTGCCAGTGAAAGCGTATAAACAGGCAATGTTACTAGCTTTGAATCTTACTAACATCGCGAAAATAACCGATTAAAAACAGGACATAAAGCATGGCGCGAGCTCCTTTTCAGTTGGGCGAACATACCATTATGCCCGGCCAACGCTTACAAGTGGATGTGCCGGTGGCGCGTTTATATACCCATACGCCGCTGCATATTCCTGTGGAAGTGGTTCATGGCCGTAAGGAGGGCCCCGTATTATTGGTGTGTGGTGGCATTCACGGTGATGAAATTAACGGGGTGGAAATTGTTCGCCGGGTGCTGCGCGCGAAAGCGATCAATAGCATTCGCGGCACCCTGATTGCCGTGCCAGTGGTGAATGTGTTTGGCTTCCTTCAGCAAACACGCTATTTGCCCGATCGACGCGATCTCAATCGCTGCTTTCCAGGCAGTGAGTCAGGGTCGCTAGGCGGACGGATTGCCGCGCTGTTCCGCGAACAAATCGTCGATCACGCCACCCATATTATTGATCTACACACAGGCGCCATTCATCGCACTAACCTGCCACAAATCCGCGCTCAATTGCGCCCAGGCAGTGAAACCGAGCGTATGGCCGATGCCTTCGGTGCGCCCGTGGTACTCAATGCGGAACTGCGTGAAGGCAGCCTTCGCCATTACGCCCAGACTCGCGGCATTCCGGTATTGACCTATGAAGCAGGTGAAGCGCTGCGTTTTGACGAGTGGGCGATTGCCCCCGGCGTGCGCGGTGTGCTGCGGGTAATGCGGCGCCTAGGCATGCTGACCGGCGAGCAGCGCCGCCGCACGCCAGCACCCGCTGAATTGGCCAATGGGTCAAGCTGGGCGCGCGCGCCGATTGACGGCATTTTGCGCCCCAAGGTGCGCCTGGGCGCCCGCGTTGCCAAAGGCGAAGTGCTGGGCAAAGTGGCTGACCCCTTTGGTAACGACGAGGGCGAAGTGCGTGCTGTGGCGGATGGCATCGTGATTGGGATGAGCCGCTTGCCATTGGCCAACGAAGGCGAAGCGCTGTTTCATATTGCCCGTTTTGATGAAATTGAAGAGGCCGAAACCGCCGTTGAAAGCTTTAATTCCAGCTTAGTGCCGCCCACTGATTCGTTCTCTTAAGTGCTTATTCATAAATAAAAACTATTGAGCTGATAGGCAAGCGATAGCCTTCGCGAATGGCAAGTTAGTGACTCGTTGACTATACCTATTATGGGCTTTGTTAGCGGCTATCAAAATGACAACAATGAGGATAAATAGCCAAGCTTTCATCGTACTAGAACGAGTGGCGATCATACGCCACGTCTGCCGTGACATGGAGGAAAAGCGATGACGAGCGATAAACCAAAACACACCACAACGGATGCGGGTATACCGGTTACCAGTGATGAGCATTCACTATCAGTAGGCCCCGATGGGCCGATTGTTCTGCATGATCACTATTTGATGGAGCAGATGGCTGCCTTTAACCGGGAAATGATTCCGAATCGTCAGCCCCACGCAAAAGGGAGTGGCGCCTTTGGTCACTTTCAAGTAACTCACGACGTTAGCCAATACACCAAGGCGGACTTTCTCCAGCCGGGCAAGAAAACCGAGATGTTGGCGCGTTTCTCGACGGTGGCCGGTGAGGCAGGTAGCCCGGACACTTGGCGCGATCCTCGTGGCTTCTCGCTGAAGTTCTACACCGAAGAGGGCAACTTCGACATGGTGGGTAATAATACCCCTGTGTTTTTCGTTCGCGATCCGCTCAAATTCCAGCACTTTATTCACTCACAAAAGCGTCGAGCGGATAACGGCTTGCGTGATCACGATATGCAGTGGGACTTCTGGACGCTTTCGCCGCAATCTGCCCACCAGGTGACCTGGCTAATGGGCGATCGTGGTATCCCTGCCAGTTGGCGCCACATGAACGGCTATTCAAGCCATACCTATATGTGGGTCAACGCTGCAGGCGAGCGCTTTTGGGTGAAGTACCACTTCAAGACGGACCAGGGCATTAAGTGCATGACCCAGGAACAGGCCGATAAGATGGCGGGGGCGGATGCCGACTATCATCGCCGCGACCTGTTCGATGCCATCAAACGCGGGGATTATCCCACCTGGACGCTGCAAGTTCAGATTATGCCGTTTGAAGATGCCAAGACCTACCACATCAACCCCTTCGATTTGACCAAGGTATGGCCGCACGGCGACTACCCGCTGCAAGAAGTCGGTAAGATGACGTTGGATCGCAACCCCGTCGATTTCCACAGCCAAATCGAACAGGCAGCGTTTCAGCCCAGCAACTCGGTACCGGGCACCGGTTTCTCGCCGGATAAAATGCTCTTGGCGCGGGTAATATCCTATGCTGATGCGCACCGCGCGCGTTTAGGGGTGAACTACCAACATATTCCCGTTAACGCACCCAAGACCCCGGTTAACAGCTATAGCCAGGGTGGTCAGATGCGTATTAATCACTCCACCGACCCGGTGTATGCACCTAATAGCAAAGGGGGCGCGCACGCCAACCCGGAAAAGTACCCGGAAGATGCGGTATGGGAGACGGACGGCGAGTTGGTTCGCGCCGCCTACACGCTGCGCCCGGGCGATGGCGACTTCAACCAGGCCAATGACCTGGTCAATAAGGTAATGGATGATGCTGCCCGCGACCGATTGGTAAACAACATTGTGGGCCACGTTTCCGACGGTGTTGAAGAGCCGGTGCTATCACGGGTATTTGAGTACTGGAAAAACGTCGACCAAACGATCGGCGAACGTGTCGAGCAGGGCGTAATGGCGAACCGCCGGGAAAGCGGTCAGTAAGCTTACGCTACTAGGAAAACGAACCCGCTACATTGCGTAGCGGGTTTTTTTATACGACGCACTTATACAACGAACTCAGGTTCGTTCACCAAGCTAAGCGCGTCATCAAACAGGCGCAATCCTGCGCCTTCCTTATGGGCGTATTCTGACAAATGGCGCCGGAAGCGCCTGCCGCCAGGGCAACCCTGGAACAGGCCCAGCAGGTGACGGGTAATGTGATTCAGCTTCGCGCCTTCATCCAAACGCTGCTGAATATAAGGCCGGAAAGCGTTCGCAGCATCCAAGCGGCTTGCCGCGGGGCCTTTTTCACCAAACAGCTGCTCATCGACGCCTGCCAGCAGCCAAGGGTTTTGATACGCCTCACGCCCCACCATCACGCTATCCACCTGGGTGAGCTGTTCACGGCACTCGGCGAGCGTTTTAATGCCGCCGTTAATACCGATATGTAGCTCGGGCCGACTCTGCTTCAAACGATGAACGCGGGGGGAGTTAAGCGGCGGCACATCGCGATTCTGCTTGGGCGACAAGCCCTGCAGCCAAGCCTTACGCGCGTGAACGGTAAACACCTCACAGCCTGCGTCCGCGACGATAGCGATAAACCGCTCAAGGTCGGCATCCTCATCCTGGTCATCGATGCCAATACGGCACTTCACCGTGACCGGAATAGACACCACCGCCTGCATCGCCCGCACTGCATCGGCCACCTTTTCGGGGTAACCCATCAAGCACGCGCCAATCATATTGTTCTGCACGCGGTCGCTCGGGCAACCCACGTTCAGGTTCACCTCATCATAGCCCCACGCCTCGGCAATCGCCGCGCACTCCGCCAGCTCACCGGCATCGCTCCCGCCCAACTGTAGCGCAAGCGGATGCTCCACCTCGTTATAGCCCAAAAAGCGCTCACGGGGCGTCCCGTGCAAAATCGCACCGGTGGTGACCATCTCGGTATACAGCAGCGTCCGCTTGGTTAAGGTACGTGCGAATGCTCTGTAATCGCGGGTTGTCCAGTCCATCATCGGGGCCACAGAAAAAAGCCGCCCACGATCTGCACTATTTTCTTTAATTAAATTAGTCATTTAATAACATTTTTGGCTGCACTAAATGCAGCCATATTGCCTCTTAAAACCGTAATTAACGCACCTGATGTACCCAGCAGCGGTAGTGACTGAAGCCTCAAAAACCGGTTACACCTTGATAGCTATCTCACAGGTAGCATGTTGTATGCGCGCCATTGTACGTAAGAAAGGGCGCGCAGCACATAGCAGGGTAGTTGCCACAGCGCTTACGCCGCAGATCAGGTTGGTTACCGCCCAGCAATGCCATGAAATAGCGCTGTAAATGTGCCTTAGGAGAATGGTGCTAACCACATCGATAGGTTAGGCTTTCTTAAGGTTAGTAAATAGTTGGTATAAATTCGCTATAAGGCAAGGAAGATTGGTAGATCGCACCAAAAGCTATCCCAAACAGGAAGGCGTTTTCTTGATGCTGGTGAGTGGCGAACGAAGGATTAAGCGGGTGCAGCGCCTGGCGGGCGGCGCGCTGTGCCTGATTAGTGACAACGATCACTACCAGCCGGAAATGATCAAGCCGCAGGATATGCATGATGTGGAGATTCTGGGGCGGTGTGAGATTCGGATTGGGCGGGTGGTTTGACTGTAAAAACATAACGGTGGTTTTGAGGCTGCTTAAAAAAATGGCTGAAAATATCTCTCATCAATGATTGATTGTTATGAGGTTTATTCCCCATTATTTTTTTGTTGCTTTGCCTCTATATAGATTTAAAACTTAATTTTGGAGCCTGAATAATGGCTAGAAAAACAGTTGATGAGCCTATCTCAGAAGAACAACTAGTAGCCGCAGAAAATCAAATTGAAGAGTTCTATAGGAGATATGATTACGATATAAGAGAGTTTCCTATTGAAGTGATTTTTAATAAGTGTACTGAGTTAATTGAAGAAGATATTACTGAGTGGTTTGTTCCAAGTTACCAGCGGAAGCACGTTTGGCCTGACAAGCAGCAAAGCCAGTTCATTGAATCTTTGCTTTTGAATTTGCCAATACCCTATCTCTACGTAAGTGACACTGGAGAAGAAAGTCTTATAGAAATTGTAGATGGAAGCCAAAGGGTTAGGACAATAATTCGGTTTATTAAAAGTGAGTTAAAGTTGTCAAATATGAAGACCCTTTTTAGGTTAGAGGGTTTTACTTTTAGCGATTTTTCAAAACCTTCACAGCGACGTTTTTTAAGAAAAACGTTACGCACAATTGAGCTTTTGTCAATGGATGAGGAGTCTAGGCGAGATTTATTTAATAGGCTAAATACAGGTGGATTGAAACTTTCGGACTCTGAAAAACGTTATGGTATCCGTGATGGGCGTTTTTTTGAACTGGTTAAAAAGTTGGCAAGTGATCCATTGTTTCATGAGCTTTGCCCTCTCAGTAAAAGCAAATCTGTGCGGCGTGAGTATGACGAGCTCGTTTTAAGATTTTTTGCTTATGCTAATAATCGAGAAGGCTTTGTCCATAATGTTGAAGAATTTTTAGATGAATATCTTGATATGATGAATGAGTCAAAATTTGATTCTGATGAGTATGAAGAGCAATTTATGAGCGTTATGACATTCGTTAGAGATAATTTTGACTATGGCTTCAGAAAGAATGAACGAAATAAATCTGTACCAAGAATTAGGTTTGAAGCATTATCAGTAGGTGCTTTAGAGGCTCTTCGTGAAAAGCCTGATTTAGAGCTAACCTCATCTGATTGGATATACGACCCTGAAGATCATTTCGTCGAGCTAACTACATCTGATGCTAGTAATTCACGTCCTAAGCTTCATGCAAGAATTGAATATGTTAAAGATAAGTTGTTGGATTTTTAATTATGGAACAGGATATCGATGCTATTATTCGGGACTTATATAAAGATTTTAGGGAGCGCTCAAAGGAGGTTAAGCGCTATACTCAATTTATACAAATTATGGCGGCTGAGAAGGCTGCTGGGTTATCCAAAAGTGCTGATGGAGAGTTAGTACCTATCGCCGGTTTCGATTTGGATAGAGATCTAGTCAAAACTATACGAGCAAGTGGGTATTTGCTGTTATATAACCTTGTGGAATCAACATTATCTAACGCCATCGATTCCATTCATCAGGCAATAGATGTTCATGGCTATGAGTTTAATCAACTTAACGATAATATGAAAGAAGTGACCTTGAAGCATTTTAAAAAGGCTATAACTAGTAGAGGTGTTGATTTTTCAACTACTCATCCAATTCAGTTTGCAATGATTAAAATGGGCTATGAAAAAAATAGCCTTTTTTCAGGTAATATAGATTGTAGAGAAATAAGAGAAATTGCTAAACGATACGGATTTAGTGTGCCTAGTCCAATCTTAAAAGGGCGGAATATTGGAGATATGGTTTTAGAGGTTAAAACAAAAAGAAATGATTTGGCGCACGGTTCTATTTCTTTTGAGTTGTGTGGGAGAGAAACGGCTCCTGAGCACCTAGTTACAGTAGCAGATCAGACTGTAGTTTATTTGAGAGCAGTGCTGCGTTCAGTTTCTTATTTTATTCGATATCAGAAATTTTCTATCGAAGCTTAGTTTTAAGAGCAAGCACTAGAGTGCCTGCTCTTATTATTTTAAAGCGATTCAAGATGGGCATTAAAACTATACCCGATTATTTCTGCTAATCGAACGGGGACAGCATTGCCTATCATTTTTCCAACTGGTTTTAAAAGAGCAGGCTGTGTGTCAGGAACAAATTTATAGTCACGAGGGAACGACTGTAGTAATGCCGCCTCTCTTAATGTGATTCCTCTATCTTGTTCTGGGTGACCAAATCGGCCATTCCCGAAACCAAAACATAAAGTTGTCATTGTGGGGCTTGGCTTATTCCACTCCATGCGCCCATAAACTGCAGGGTAAGATTTTCCACTGTTTCTCACGTGACAATCGGCTCTAAGCTGCTCTGGCCAATCTCGCCATGTCCCTCCAGGTCGCGAATGGCGGATTCTTTCCATATTAATTTTTGATAGCTTTGATGCTTTATGCAAGGGATCGTTATGATTTTCAGCACCTGCTTCTACAGGTTCTAGGTCGCCAATCGTGTCTTTTACGGTAACGGGAGTAGGGTGAGTAGCAGCTATTAACTCAATCGGCCCTAGTTTAGAGGCTAATAGCACATGTCGACGTCGGTTTTGGGGAAGGCCGTACTCAATGCATTTTACGGTATCCGCCCAGACGTGATATCCCTCATCTTTTAGAGATCCCACAAAGTCATGATAGATTTTGTGCTTGGTAACCGAGGGTACATTTTCCATGGTGACCAGCTCGGGTTGAGCTTCTTTTATTAGTCGCGTGAAAGCGCCCAGTAAGGGCCACTTTTTGTCTTTGGTGGTGTCTTTGCCCTGGTTATAAGTAGAGAACGGCTGACAGGGCGCACAGCCTGCTAGTAGGCGTATTGCGTCAGAGTCTTGGTACCACCCATTGATGTCGTCACCTGTAAGCTCACCAACGTCCTGCCTTATAAATTGGGCATGATTGTTATGCTCATAAGCAAACCGGCAGCTTTCTTCGATATCGTACCCAGCGCGCACAGCAATACCCGTCTGGCGTAAGCCTGCCGTGAGGCCTCCCGCACCACAGAACAAATCCACTGCTTCAATCATCCAACACTCCTTCTAGCGTGCCGCCATTCTATATGGTTTTTTGCCCGGCATCGAGGAGCAATTTTGAGGTTGTAGAGAGCTGTTGTCAGGCGTGACATTATTCTTAGCTTTCCTAGCCGCCCCCTCATCCGTATAAGCCACCAACAACTCATCCCAATTTGTCGTATAGCGCGGGCTTCGGTTCGCACAGTGTAGGTGCCAGGGGGCGTTCTTTTACGGAAGGCCAGGGCGTACGTACACTTGCCCATTTTCTCATTCAGTGCGTCCATGGTGGCCATTAACTTTTGGCTGCGCTACTGCCGATTTTCATCAATAAGGCCAATCATCATCACGCCCGCTTTCTTGTAGCCTTGATTGAACGAGCATAAATGAAATTCTTTGCTACGCTGGGGGTGTCGCCATGAAGGAGGCGGCTACGGCCCCAAGTTTTAGGGGCAATTTCATTGGATGAAAGAGGTGCTAAATGGCTAATTTTACACAAACGAACATGAGCCTGGATCACTACGATTGGGACGCAGCACCTAGCGATGATCCACGCGTAACGGGTGAGCCTGACAGCACGCTATTTAACCGCCAGCAGGGTTATGAAGTGCTTTATATGCTGAACACGGTGCTGTCCGCTTCCGCCCCCATTACGGCGCTTCACAAGGGTGAAGAGATGATCCGTGATGAGTTGCCGAGTGATATGCGCGAGCAGCTGGACGTGAAAAAGTGGCTCGATCAACGCCTGTAATCAGCTGATCGCAGACAGCGTAGAGGTTCGCGCTCGATAGATACAAAATGCCCCGGCCATTAAAGGTGGCCGGGGCATTGTTTTTTTAGGCTACTCCGCGCAGCCTCTCAAAGGGCGCGCTTGAGTTTAACGCTATCCGCTCTTCCTCACGCCGTAAACACCGCATACACCATCTGTAGCGCCAGCCCCATCAACATAAACGCGAATACGCGCTTGAGTAGGGCGACGGGCAGCTTGTGGGCGAGTTTGGCACCAATCGGAGCGGTGAGAATGCTGAACGGCGCCATTAGTAGAAACGCGGGAAGATAAACATAGCCTAGCGCGGCACTAGGCAGCCCGGCTGTACTCCAACCATTAATGATGTAACCCAGCGCCCCGGCGACGGCAATGGGTAGCCCGACGGCTGCCGAGGTGCCAATCGCGCGGGGGAGTTTGACGTTGCACCAGGTGAGGAAGGGCACGGTTAGTGAGCCGCCACCAATCGCCACAAGCGCAGAAATACCACCGATGCCCAGGCCCACTCCGCTTACTCCCATCGGGCCAGGTAGGCCGCGGTTCGGTTTGGGCTTGATGTTTGCCAACATCTGGAGTGACATTAGCACCATAAAACAGGCGAAAAAGATGGCTAGGCTACGGGTGGGGATCAGTGCGGCGATAAAGGTAGCTAAAAACGTGCCGACTAAAATGCCGGGGGTAATAAACCGCACGATGTCCCAGCGTACCGCCTTGTGCCGATGGTGGGAAAGCAGGCTGGCGGTAGACGCAGGGATAATAGACGCCATGGCAGTGCCTAACGCCAAGTGGGCGAGATGTTCATGGGGCACACCTTGAAGTACAAATAGCGACGTTAAAATCGGCACCATAATGCCACCGCCGCCAATCCCTAATAAGCCTGCCATCAAGCCAACAAAGCCGCCCAGCGCTACATATGCCAACCACCAGATGATGTCCAAATCCGCTGCTCCTAAAAGTGTCTTGTTAGCACGATAAGCACATTGTACCGGAAGCGGCGCGTGTAGCGGGGCCAAAGTCGAGTATTCCACTGTGGTGGCGGCGATGCAGTGGTAAGCTGCAGGACAAGTAATGTTTCGGAGTTCGTATGCGCAAGGTAATAGGCAATGTTGGCATTTTGGTAGTGGTAGTTGCGCTATTGGCAGGCTGTAACGACATGGAGGAGCCGTCAACGGACACGGCTTCCTCCGCGCAACCTGAGGCCACCCCTGAAGCCCCGGTGACTGAGTCGGAAATTGTTGAGGTAGAAGTAGAGCCGCTTGTTGTCGAAATATCGACGCAGGTCGCCTTACGTAGCGATCGACGCTTAATGGTGGAAGGCAAAAGCAACTTACCGGATGGCACCCAGGTACGCATTGTAGTCGAACGTGAGATCAGCCGGGTGCGTTGGCAGGCAAGAACGCAAATCGAGAATGGTCAATTTGCAGCCGGTCCGTTTGGCTCTGGCAGTGGGCTGCCCGATGGAAGCTACGATGTCCGTGTGGAAGTCTCGGAAGGCAGCGTGCAGCCAGTCGCCGTGCAGGCGCGTATTGGCCACGAGGGCCAGCACCTGGCGGGAGAGCTTGTTAGCCAATCCCGCCACGGGCTGGGCCAGGTGGCCACCTACTCACAGCGTTTCCTGGTGGGGAGTGAGCCAAGGCAAACGCGTGACCAGGTGGAGGTGCTAGAGAGTCCGGGGAGGTAGACGCTTTAGGCAGGATGCCAATGGGCTAATAATACTGCATGAATCGATGTGTCACTGGGGGCTTTGGCGAAGTGCTCAATGACGAAACGATCATCGCGTTGCACCACGTAGTGGCCCGCTTTATGAAACACATGCGTAGGCCCGAGCAGCAGTAAGTCGCCAGCGTTAACGGGCGAAAAATCTGTACCTTGGCCAGGGGTTGCCATCACACATGGTGCTTTCCAGTCGATATTCAACGGCAAATGACTGGGCACTTTAATGGTGGTTGCCTGTACCTGTTCCCAGGGGAGGGGACCAGTATGGGTCAACGTTAATAGCTCGGGTGCGCTATCACCTTCCAATAGTGTTGCCAGGGAGCAGTCGAGGGCGTCAGCGAGCGCAACTAAGCGTTCGTGACCGATCTGTTTGATCGCCCCGGATTCCCAATAAGAAATGGTGACATCTGACACGCCAACTTTGCGTGCAAGGGCAGCTTTGTTGAGCTTGGCCCTAAGCCGCAGTTGCTTGATCCGTGAGCCTAGCGATTCCATTTCGTTTTCCTGATGATGAGCTAAAAAGCTCGTGAATGTCTTCCACTATAGTCGTCTTTTTCAATATAAAATATAAATAGTGGCGCTACGAACATACGTTATTGCTCTGCTTCAGTCTTGAGGTATGCGCTCAAGGGGTTGCTACAGTGCCATACTAAGCGATTGTGCTTTAGCGCGCATTAGTGGACAAATAACGTTGAGTTAATTTCTCTGACGCTTTCTTGCGCGAGTTGTTCCCTGGGTGCCGCTGTTGGTTGCGCCTAAGGTGCGTATAATAACGCTATGCATTTTTGCCAATAGGACGTTTTCATGACCGTACGTACTCGCATCGCGCCTTCTCCGACAGGGGACCCCCACGTTGGTACGGCTTACATCGCGCTTTTTAATCTATGTTTTGCTCGTCAGCATGGCGGCCAATTTATCCTTCGTATTGAAGACACTGATCGGGTGCGTTCTACGCCTGAATCAGAGCAGATGATTCTTGATTCATTGAGCTGGCTGGGTCTTGAGTGGGATGAAGGCCCTGATGTGGGTGGCCCCTATGGCCCATATCGGCAAAGCGAGCGTGGCGACATTTATGCCCAACACGCTCAACAACTTTTGGATGCCGGTCATGCGTTTAAGTGCTACCGCACCAGTGAAGAGCTGGATGAGCTGCGTGAGACACGCAAAGCCGCAGGATTGCAGCTGGCCTTAAAACCTGCAGATTTAGCGCTGGATGCACAAGAGCAAGCGCGCCGTGAGCAAGAGGGCTGGCCTTATGTAGTGCGCATGAATGTGCCCGCCGAAGGCGTGTGCGTTGTTAAGGACATGCTGCGTGGCATAATCGAGGTGGAGTGGGCGCAGGTAGACGCGCAAATTTTGCTCAAATCAGATGGCATGCCTACCTACCATTTAGCCAACGTGGTCGACGACCATTTAATGGCAATCACTCATGTGTTGCGTGGGGAGGAGTGGATTAACTCCGCACCAAAGCACCAGTTGCTGTATGAGTATTTTGGTTGGGAAATGCCGCAACTTTGTCATATGCCGCTGCTGCGCAACCCGGATAAATCCAAACTCTCCAAGCGCAAGAACCCAACGTCGATCAACTATTACCGTCGAATGGGCTTTTTACCCCAGGCCGTCACCAACTATTTGGGGCGGATGGGCTGGTCAATGCCCGATGAGCGCGAGAAATTCAGTCTGCAAGAAATGATGGCAGAATTTGATGTGCAGCGTGTCTCGTTAGGCGGCCCTGTATTCGACCTGGAGAAGCTGACCTGGCTGAACGGCGTCTATATTCGTGAAGACCTGGACGACGATGCGCTGTTAAGCGCGCTGCGTGAGTGGGCCTTCAATGAAGCCTATATTAAGCAGATTCTGCCGCAGGTACGGCCGCGGGTAGAAACGCTCTCCCAGGTCATGCCGTTGGCAGGGCACTTCTTCTCGGGCTTGCCAGCACTGACTAAAGAGTCGTTTGAGAGTGTGAAGCTTGAGGAAGAGGAGCTGGTAAAACTGCTCCAGTTCCTTGTTTGGCGATTTGAAGGCGTCTCCGCTTGGAATAAAGAGGCGCTACTGAGCGAAGTTAAGCTGCTGTCCGAGCATTTTGATTTGAAAATGAAAGCGTTCCTGGCGCCGGTGTTTATTGCGATTACCGGCAGTACGTCCAGCACCTCGGTTATGGACGCCATGGCGATTCTTGGCTCCGACGTTACCCGGGCTCGCCTGCGCAGCGCGATAGAGGTGTTGGGTGGCGTCTCTAAGAAACAGGCGAAGCGCTTTGAAAAAGAGTTTCGTGAAATAGCTTCGTGAAATAGCTCTGTGAAAGAGCTCTGTGAAAGAGCTCTGTGAAAGAGCTTAGTAACATCAGCTAACCGCAATTGAGATAGTGCTAGCGCCAATTTCTTATCTTTAAGTAATTGGCGTTTTTCATGTTGACGAAGGCCAGGGGAATCAGTATTATACGCTCCGTCTTCGCGACATGTGGGGCCTTAGCTCAGCTGGGAGAGCGCAACACTGGCAGTGTTGAGGTCAGCGGTTCGATCCCGCTAGGCTCCACCAATTCAGCAGCATGTGAATAGTTGCTCGGGAAGACACGCTTTTAGCGTTATATGTCTAGTGTTATACGTCCCATTCGTCTAGTGGTCTAGGACACCGCCCTTTCACGGCGGTAACAGGGGTTCGAACCCCCTATGGGACGCCACTGCTTACTACTCCCTTTCTAATGTTTTTTCTGGCAATGAGTCTTCTCATCTGCTGGATTTCTGCGTTCCTGCCGTTCACAAAAAAGCTACAAATCGCCACTTTTTGGGCGATTTTATGCTTGACTTGTCCACTTTTGCGATTCTGATTTCAAGGTTGTGCACAACCCCTTGTTGTTGACGCAAAAAATATTGAACAGAACTTAAATCATTAAAAAACAATGACTTACATTAGATCAAAAAATGACCAATTTAAGGCTGGCCCACTGCCCATGGCGATTGTGGGACGTTTTGAAGTGGTTGTGAACAGGGTTATCCACAGATAGTGTGGAAAACCCTGAGCGAAGCCGAGAGGCAAAAATGTCAAGCGATATTAGGGGTGCTCAGGTGTTTTAATGGTGGTGATTTAGCGCAATGGTTGATTCAAAATTGACTAAGTAATGGAGATACCCAGCGAAGTCAGCTGGTGTTGGTTGCACGGGCATTATAGTAGCCCGTCAGGCGGTGAACTTGCTCAAGCCCTCGTTGGTGTAGCGGTGCGAACGACAGGCGAGTAGAGACCTTTGTTGGCTCAAGTCGCTGGCAGGTGACTGGCGTAATGCCAGCCCAGCGTGAAAGGGACCTTACGCAAAAGGCCACCCGAAGGTGGCCTTTGATCAAGCGGGGTGTTGATTTATTTTTTCGGGTAGTCGCGCTGGTCATGACCAATATAGAGCTGACGCGGACGGCCGATTTTGTAGCTTTCGCTGAGCATTTCGTGCCAATGAGAGATCCAGCCAATGGTGCGCGATACCGCGAAGATCACGGTGAACATATTGGTGGGGATACCCATCGCTTTCAGGATGATGCCTGAATAGAAGTCTACGTTCGGGTATAGCTTACGCTCGATGAAGTACTCGTCTTCAAGGGCGATCTGCTCAAGACGCTTGGCGATTTTAAGCTGTGGGTCGTCGGCCATGCCGAGTTCTGCAAGTACTTCGTCGCAGGTCTCTTTCATTACCTTGGCGCGCGGATCGAAGTTGCGATATACGCGGTGGCCAAAGCCCATTAGCTTGAATGGGTCGTCTTTGTCCTTGGCTTTATCGACAAAGTGCTGGATGTTCTCTTCGGAGTCTTCGCCGATTTCGTCGAGCATCGCCAGTACGGCTTCGTTAGCGCCGCCGTGAGCGGGGCCCCAAAGTGCCGCGATACCAGCGCTGATACAGGCGAATGGGTTAGCGCCCGTGGAGCCTGCAAGGCGTACCGTAGAGGTAGAGGCGTTCTGCTCGTGGTCCGCATGTAGCATAAAGATGCGGTCCATGGCTTTCGCGAATACCGGGTTAATTTTGTACTCTTCGCACGGGTTGCTGAACATCATGTAGAGGAAGTTCTCTGCATAGCTCAGGTCGTTGCGCGGATAGTTGAACGGCTGCCCCACATTATACTTGTGCGACATGGCCGCCAGCGTCGGCATTTTAGCAATCAGACGGATCGCACTAATCACACGATCTTCTTCTTGAGTAATGTCCATATGGTCATGATAGAAAGCGGCTAGGCCGCCGACTACGCCACACAGGATAGACATCGGGTGCGCGTCGCGGCGGAACCCTTTAAAGAAGTTGTTGATCTGATCGTGAACCATGGTGTGGTTACGAATGCGCGATTCAAAATCTGCGTATTGCTCGTCGTTAGGTAGCTCACCAAATAGCAGGGTGTAGCACACTTCTACGAAATTAGACTCTTTGGCCAGCTGGTCGATGGGGTAGCCGCGGTGAAGCAGTACGCCCTTGCCGCCATCAATATAGGTGATGGCAGATTGGCAGGAAGAGGTGGCCATAAAGCCGGGATCGTAGGTGAACAGGCCTTCAGCGCCTAAGCCGCGTACGTCGATGACGTCGGGGCCAAGTGTGCCGGAATACATGGGTAGCTCGATCGGTTTATCAAGACCGTCTACCGTCAATGTCGCTTTCCTGTCAGCCATGCTGGCCTCCTTTCGAATTCGGGTTGGGACGTAAAGTCGTTGCTGCGCATACCGCGCCGGCGAAAAGGCCTGCCCACTATAGAAGTGTGCGACATTTTGTCAATTAGCCTAAGCGCTAGCTGTGTATTGTACAAAAATTGTTATTATGATGAGTGTTGTATAAGATTTAAAAGTCTACAATATGACAAAGCGTTAAAAGACCGGCGATATTTTAACAATAGTTTAACATGAGATGTTAACAGGCTTATCAAATTGCTACTCTATCGTCACTATAGCGATGCTGCAGCGCAAAATCGAATCCGAATGATGGTAATTTTCTTGCACCATAGTCGAGTTAAGCCTGAGTTCGGTTTGTAAGCGAGGGCGAAGGTTCTTATAATCCACGGCGCGCGACCGGCAGGTAGGTGGTCGTGCCCGACTTGGCAACGGCCGAGCCCCTTCCAGCAACCACCGCCCGCTCGGGCCATGCCCGACCTGTCGCAGAGCGGGCCAAGAGAGTGTGTACAAAGCCGTGAATAGCAAACGACCCGTAAACCTAGACCTTACTACGATCCATTTCCCACTGCCGGCCCTGACGTCGATCGCACACCGTATTACGGGTGTCATCCTGTTCATTGGCCTGATTTTCGCTTTTTGGGCGCTGGGTAAATCCTTGTCATCTCCGGCGGGTTTTGACGCCGTTAGCGATGTGCTGGCCAATAATTTCTTGGCTAAGTTAATCGCTTGGGGGCTGTTGTCCGCCCTGGCATTCCACTTTGTAGCAGGCATTAAGCACCTGCTGATGGATGCCGATATTGGGGTAACCCTTGAAGGTGGCGTACAAAAAGCGCAGATCACCGTCGTGGTCAGTGCCGTTCTGATTATTCTGGCAGGAGTTTGGGTATGGTAACTAACATCACAAGTTTTGGCCGTAGTGGGCTTTCTGACTGGCTGATGCAGCGCGTTTCGGCGGTAATTCTGGCCATCTACACGGTCTTTATCGTTGCCTTCCTGCTGTTTAATCCCGATCTCGATTACTACGCGTGGAGCGGCCTGTTCAACCAGACGTGGATGCGGATTTTCTCGCTACTGGCGTTCGTCGCCTTAGCCGCGCACGCCTGGATCGGCCTATGGACCGTCACCACCGACTATCTCAAGTCCACTCGCCTGCGCGTGGGTGTCCAAGCTGTCATCATCCTGGGCATTTTCGTGTACTTGGTGTGGGGCATTCAAATTCTGTGGGGAGCTTGATTACATGTCTAATCTGCGTAGCCTGACGTTTGACGCCATTATCATTGGTGGCGGTGGTGCTGGCCTGCGAGCCGCGCTTGAACTTGCCAAGTCCGGCAAAAAGACGGCCGTGTTATCGAAAGTTTTCCCGACCCGCTCTCACACCGTTTCTGCTCAGGGTGGTATCACCTGTGCAATCGCGTCTGATGACCCGAATGATGACTGGCGCTGGCACATGTACGACACCGTTAAAGGCGGCGACTATATCGCTGACCAGGACGCGGCTGAGTATATGTGTTCTGAAGGCCCGAAAGCGGTCTTTGAGCTCGAACACATGGGCCTGCCGTTCTCGCGTTTAGATAACGGCCGTATTTATCAGCGTCCGTTCGGTGGTCAGTCAAAGAACTTCGGTGAAGGTGGCCAGGCGGCACGTACCTGTGCGGCGGCTGACCGTACCGGCCACGCGCTGTTGCACACGCTTTATCAGAATAACTTGAAGAACGATACCGTGTTCCTCAACGAGTGGTACGCGGTTGATCTGGTCAAAAACGCCAGCGGTGACGTGGTCGGTTGTATCGCCATGTGCATCGAGACGGGCGAAGTAGTTCACGTTAAATCGAAGGCCACGGTACTCGCGACCGGTGGTGCAGGCCGTATTTACGCCTCCACGACTAACGCCTTGATCAATACCGGTGACGGCATCGGTATGGCGCTGCGTGCGGGCTTCCCGATGCAGGACATGGAAATGTGGCAGTTCCACCCGACCGGCATTTACGGTGCGGGCACGCTGGTCACAGAAGGCTGCCGCGGTGAAGGCGGCTACCTGATCAATAAAGACGGCGAGCGCTTTATGGAGCGTTATGCACCGAACGCCAAAGATTTGGCCGGCCGTGACGTTGTTGCTCGTTCAATGGTCATGGAAATTCTGGAAGGTCGTGGCTGTGGCGAGAAGGGCGATCACGTCTTCCTGAAGCTTGATCACCTGGGCGAAGAGGTGCTTGGTAAGCGCCTGCCCGGTATCGTTGAGCTTTCTAAGACCTTTGCTCACGTTGACCCGGCAAAAGATCCAATCCCGGTCGTGCCGACCTGCCACTATATGATGGGCGGTATTCCGACCAATATTCATGGTCAGGCGATTACCATGGACGAAAGCGGTAACGATCATATCGTTAACGGTCTGTTTGCCTGTGGTGAGGCGGCGTGTGTATCGGTTCACGGTGCCAACCGCTTGGGCGGTAACTCACTGCTCGATCTGGTAGTGTTTGGGCGTGCCGCGGGTATGTTTATCGAAGGTGCGCTGAACGCAGGCATTGAGTACCTGGACGCTTCTGAGTCTGACATTGAGTCGGCCATGAAGCGGATCACGCGCTGGAATGAGTCTGAGGGTGGTGAAAGTATTCCTGAGCTGAAGGCTGAGCTTCAGGACATCATGCAAACTTCCTTCGGCGTATTCCGTGAAGAGAAAAACATGCTGGAAGGCGTCGACAAGCTAGCGCTACTGCGTGAGCGTATCGCCAATGCCCACCTGCCTGACAAGTCCAATGCCTTTAACACTGCCCGTGTAGAAGCGCTGGAACTCGATAACTTGATGGAAGTGGCTGAAGCGACGGCGATCGCTGCCCTTGAGCGTAAAGAGAGCCGCGGCGCCCACTCGCGCTACGACTATCCAGACCGTGATGACGTCAACTGGCTGAAGCACTCGCTGTTCTTCCCTGCGACGAAAGAGCTGAAAAAACGCGACGTTAACTTCAAGCCGAAAACTGTTGATACGTTCGAGCCTAAGGTTCGTACCTACTAAACGCCGCATAGACGAGAGGGAGTCACTATGTCCAATCTTCAGGTATCCGTATACCGCTACAATCCGGAAACCGACTCCGCACCTTACATGCAGGAGTTTCAGGTCGATACCAAAGGCCGCGATGTGATGGTGCTGGATGTTCTTCATATGATGAAAGAGCAAGACAGCGGTTTGGCGTTTCGCCGTAGCTGCCGTGAGGGTGTTTGCGGTTCTGACGGCATGAACATGAACGGCAAAAATGGCTTGGCGTGTATTACGCCTTTGTCAGACGTTGTGAAGAACAACAAGCTGGTGCTGCGTCCGCTGCCAGGCTTGCCGGTTATTCGCGATATGGTGGTCGATATGGGCTTGTTCTATAAGCAGTACGAGCGTATTCAGCCGTATCTGCAAAACGACACGCCGCCGCCTGCCATTGAGCGCCTGCAGTCGCCGGAAGAGCGCGACAAGCTTGATGGCTTGTATGAGTGTATTCTGTGCGCCTGCTGCTCAACGTCTTGCCCGTCGTTCTGGTGGAACCCAGAGAAGTTTGTTGGCCCAGCCGGTTTGCTGCAGTCTTACCGTTTCCTGGCCGATTCACGTGACACGGCTACCAGCGAGCGGTTGAGCAATCTGGAAGATCCGTTCTCGGTGTTCCGTTGCCGTGGCATAATGAACTGTGTGGCGGTTTGCCCAAAAGGCCTAAATCCCACTCGGGCGATTGGTAAAATTCGTGAAATGCTTCTCGCTGATGCTACCTAAGTTCATGACATTTGAGTAAAAAAGCGTGTGCCACTTAAGTTGGGTAACAATGCCACTTAAATCATGGCGCTTCGCTTGTTATCATAGGGTTTGTCACGTGGTGCGGCGTCACGTCGCACCGCTGGTCAGACAAGTTTGAAAGCCGGTGCCTTGGGTACCGGCTTTCGAGCATGAACTGAAGACGAAACACCGTATGACGCGTTAGATAATGAATAGTTAGATGAATAGGGTTTCCGGCCGTTGGCCGGCGCCGCCGGCAAACGTCCCGCCCCGCCGGCAGGGCAATAGCGATGTCGCCGCACGTTTGCGACGATACCGATACCACCCCATCAGTGCAGGGTGACCGAGAGATGCAACAAGGCATAATGGAGTTGATGTGGCGTTCCTCTCACGTTAGTGGCGGCAATGTTCACTACGTGGAGGCGCTTTACGAGCAGTACCTCGCCGATCCTGAGTCTGTCCCTGACGAATGGCGCAGCTATTTTGATGAGTTGCCGCGTCCCGAGGGCAGTGCCTCCCACGATGTTCCACTAAGCCCAGTCCGTGATCAGTTCTACCAGCTGGGGCGCGAAAGTCGTCCGGGCCGTGTAGTCGCCGCTGCCGATAGCGGTGAAAACAAAAAGCAGGTAAAAGTCCTGCAGCTGATTAACGCCTACCGCTTCCGTGGCCATCAAAAGGCCAATATCGACCCGCTAGGACTGCGTAATCCCACCCCCGTCCCCGATCTTGATCTGTCCTTTCATCAGCTCTCAAAAGCTGATTTGGACACCGAGTTCCAAACCGGTTCTTTCTTTTTAGGTATCGACAAAGCCCCATTGCGTGACATCGTTGATGCGTTGGAGCGCACATACTGCCGCTCCATCGGCTGCGAGATCATGCATATCGTCGATACGGAAGAGAAACGTTGGTTACAGCGACGTTTCGAGTCGGTACGCAGTGCGCCTGATTTCAGTGCTGATGTGCGTAAGCACGTACTGGAGCGTTTGACGGCCGCTGAAGGTTTGGAGAATTACCTGGCATCCAAGTATCCAGGTACCAAGCGCTTTGGTCTTGAAGGCGGTGAAACGTTTGTGCCAATGATGGATGAACTCATCCAGCGTGCCGGCGGTTATGGCACCAAGGAAGTGGTCATTGGCATGGCACACCGTGGGCGACTCAACCTATTGGTCAATATTTTGGGTAAAAACCCAGCTGACTTGATCGATGAGTTTGACGGCAAGAAAGTGATTGAGCGTGGCTCAGGTGACGTGAAGTACCACCAGGGCTTCAGTTCGAACGTCATGTCCCCGGGCGGCGAAGTCCATTTGGCGATGTCGTTTAACCCATCGCACCTGGAAATCGTTGCACCCGTCGTGGAAGGTTCGGTGCGTGCCCGCCAAGATCGCCGTAACGACGAAGAGGGTAGCAAAGTGCTACCGATCAACGTCCACGGCGATGCAGCGTTTGCCGGTCAAGGCGTGGTGATGGAGACATTCCAGATGTCCCAGACCCGTGCTTTTAAAACCGGTGGCACGGTCCACATTGTGATTAACAACCAAGTGGGCTTCACCACCTCGCATCCGCTGGATGCACGCTCCACAGAATACTGCACTGATATTGCCAAGATGGTTCAAGCGCCTATTTTCCATGTTAATGGCGATGACCCGGATGCAGTGCTGCACGCCACTCAAGTAGCCCTTGATTACCGTCAGCAGTTTAAGAAAGACGTGGTGATCGATCTGGTCTGCTACCGTCGCCGTGGCCACAACGAAGCTGATGAGCCGTCAGGCACGCAGCCGATGATGTATGCCAAAATAAAAGATCACCCCTCTGCGCGCTCGCTTTATGCCAAGCGCCTGGTTGATCAGGGTGTGCTCTCTGAAGAGTCCGCCAAAGCGATGATAGAGACCTATCGTGATGACCTGGTGGCGGGTAACCACGTAGCCAATGCGTTGGTGCAAGAGCCCAATGCCTCTCTATTCGTTGATTGGGCGCCTTACCTGGGCCACGAGTGGACCGGCGATGCAGACACGACGATTGATATGAAGCGTCTGCAGCAGTTGGCTGCCCGTATGTGCGAGGTGCCGGATGGCGTCGACGTTCAGCGTCAAGTCGCCAAGATTTATGAAGATCGCCGTAAAATGCAGGCCGGTGGTTTGGCACTGAACTGGGGCTTTGCGGAAACGTTAGCCTACGCCACGCTGTTAGAGCAGGGTCACCCGATTCGGATTACCGGGCAAGACGTGGGCCGCGGCACTTTCTCCCACCGCCATGCGGTGGTGCATAACCAGAAAGATGGCACCACTTATGTTCCGCTGCAGAACATGGCCGATGGTCAACCGCGCTTTACTATTCATGACTCCTTCCTCTCGGAAGAAGCCGTGCTGGCGTTCGAGTATGGCTACTCCACCACAGCACCGAATGATTTAGTGATCTGGGAAGCCCAGTTTGGTGACTTCTTTAACGGCGCACAGGTCGTCGTTGACCAGTTCATCTCCTCCGGTGAGACGAAGTGGGGCCGGGTGTGTGGTTTGACCATGCTGTTACCACACGGCTACGAAGGCCAGGGTCCGGAGCACTCTTCGGCACGCTTGGAGCGTTTCCTGCAAATGTGTGCTGAGCACAATATGCAGGTGTGCGTACCGACGACCCCCGCGCAGATTTATCATCTATTGCGTCGTCAGGTGATTCGTCCGCTGCGTAAGCCGCTCATCGTAATGACGCCTAAATCGCTGCTGCGTCATAAAGAAGCGACGTCGAGCCTTGAAGATCTGGCCCACGGCAAGTTCCATATGGTGCTCGCTGATCAAGCCGATCTTGCGCCGGAGAAGGTCACCCGCGTTGTACTTTGTGCTGGCAAGGTCTACTACGACTTAGCCGCTTGGCGCGCCGAGAATGAGCGCCATGACACGGCAATCTTGCGTGTTGAGCAGCTTTATCCCTTCCCGAAAGAAGAGCTTCTGGAAGCGCTGCAAGGCTATACCAATGTAGAAGACATTGTGTGGTGCCAGGAAGAACCGCTTAATCAGGGCGCTTGGTACTCCAGTCAGCACAATATGCGTGCAGTGGCCGATATGCTGAAAGATGGCTTCGGACGCGAGTTGAAATTTGCAGGACGTCCTGCCTCTGCTGCACCAGCAGCTGGCTATATGTCCGTCCATACTGAACAGCAGCGCCAGCTGGTGGAAGACGCTTTTAATTTATAAGCGGCCACCGGATTTAGAGAACACATAAGGGAAACGACATGGCTACTGAGATCAAAGCGCCAACCTTTCCGGAATCCGTTGCCGAAGGCACAGTGGCGGCGTGGCATAAAAAGCCGGGTGACAGCGTTGAGCGTGACGAGCTGATTGTTGAGATTGAAACCGACAAAGTGGTGCTTGAAGTCGTCGCACCGGAAGCGGGTACCCTGACCGACGTCATGGCCGAAGAGGGCGATACCGTTCAGTCAGAGCAGGTGCTGGGCAAAATCGGTGAAGGCAGTGCGTCAGGCAGCAAGGAAGAGAAATCTTCTAGCGATGATAGCGCTGAAAAATCCGAAGAGAAGTCTGACGTTAAGGCGTCTGAAGAGAAGCAAGAAAAGCCTGCCAGTAGCGGTGGCGGCAAGCAGCACGACGTAAAAGCCCCGAGCTTCCCTGAGTCGATTCAGGAAGGCACCGTGGCCACTTGGCACAAAAAAGTCGGCGAAGCGGTCAAGCGCGATGAGGTGCTGGCCGACATCGAAACCGATAAAGTCGTACTGGAAGTGGTTGCGCCGGCCGATGGCGCCCTGGCTGAAATTAAAGCCGAAGAGGGTAGCCAGGTCGAATCCGAAGCGATTCTCGCGACCTTTACCGAAGGCGCCGGTGGCGACAGCAGTGGTAGCGAAAGCGGCGGCGATGCAGCGCCTGCTAAAGCTGACACCAGCAGCGACGACGATGGCGCCGATGAGAAAGTCGGTGACAAGATCCTCGCTCCGGCTGCGCGTAAAATGGTGGCTGAGCACGACCTGGACGTTGCCAAGATTAAGGGCACCGGAAAAGGTGGCCGCATCCTGAAAGAAGACGTACAGAAAGCGGTCAAAGACGGTTCCGCCAAGAAAGCAGCCAAATCAGCGGCACCGGCGAAATCGGCTGCTGCACCGGCGGCCGAGGGGGAGCGCATCGAGAAGCGCGTGCCGATGAGCCGCCTGCGTCAAACCATCGCCAAGCGCTTGGTTCAGGCGCAGCAAACGGCGGCGATGCTGACGACCTATAACGAAGTGGACATGACCGAGATCATGGCCCTGCGTGCGCAGTACAAAGAGACGTTCTTAAAAGCTCACGATATCAAACTGGGCTTTATGGGCTTCTTTGTCAAAGCAGCTTCAGAAGCGCTCAAACGTTATCCGGACGTGAACGCCTCTATCGACGGCACCGACATCGTTTATCACGGTTACCAGGATATCGGCGTTGCCGTTTCCACCGACCGTGGTCTGGTCGTGCCGGTACTGCGCGACACCGACAGCATGAAAATTGCTGACGTCGAGCGCAAAATTGTCGATTTCGGCAAGCGTGGTCGTGACGGTAAGCTGGGCATGGACGACATGATCGGCGGCACCTTTACCATCACCAACGGTGGTACTTTTGGCTCGTTGATGTCGACCCCGATCATCAACCCGCCGCAAACCGCCATTCTGGGCATGCACAAAATCCAGGATCGTCCGATGGCAGTTAACGGCAAGGTCGAGATTCGTCCGATGATGTATCTGGCGCTCTCTTACGACCACCGTATGATCGACGGCAAAGACGCCGTTCAATTCTTGGTTACCTTGAAAGAATTGCTGGAAGACCCGGCTCGTCTGCTGCTGGATGTCTAAAGTATAAGCGTCATCTTTATTGAGTACGCTACTGCTTAAACCAGGATTTAACTGCACTCGCACACAGCCTCCCACCCAGTCGCGTTAAAATGGGGGGAGGCCAGCAAGCTAAAGGAGCCAACATGGCTGATAAGTTTGATGTGATCGTTATCGGTGCCGGCCCTGGCGGTTACGTTGCCGCCATTCGTGCTGCACAGATGGGCCTGAAAGCGGCCTGTGTTGAAAAATGGATTGGTAAAGAAGGCAATGTCGTTCACGGTGGCACCTGCTTGAACGTGGGCTGTATCCCGTCTAAAGCGCTGCTTGAAGCCTCCCACAAGTTCGTTGAAGCCAAGCACGATTTCGACGATATGGGTATCCAGGCTGGCGACGTTTCCATGGACGTTACCAAGATGATGGCCCGCAAGGACAAGATCGTTAAGAACTTGACCGGCGGCATCTCTGGCTTGTTCAAGGCCAATGGCGTAACCGCCATCGAAGGTACCGGTAAAGTGGTTTCCGGCAAGCAGGTTGAAGTCACCGATACCGATGGCAACACCACTACTTACGACGCCGACAACATTGTGATTGCAGCGGGTTCAGTGCCGGTAGAAATTCCGCCGACGCCACTGACTGAAGGCCTGATTGTTGATTCAACCGGCGCACTTGAGTTCACTGAAACACCCAAGCGTTTGGGTGTGATTGGTGCCGGTATCATCGGCCTTGAGCTTGGCAGCGTATGGAACCGTCTCGGCTCTGAAGTTACCGTACTTGAAGCTATGGACTCGTTCCTGCCCATGGTGGACACCACCGTCGCCAAAGAGACGCAGAAGCTGCTCAAGAAGCAGGGTCTGGATATCAAACTGGGCGCTCGCGTGACCGGTTCTGAAGTTAAAGGCGACGAAGTCGTTGTGAAGTACAGCGATGCCAACGGCGAACAAGAGATGACCTTTGATAAACTCATCGTTTGTGTCGGCCGTCGCCCATACACCAAAGGCGTGATTGCCGACGGTGTTAGCGTTGAGCTGGATGAGCGTGGCTTTATCTTTGTTGACGACCAGTGCCGTACCAACGTCCCGGGCGTTTACGCCATTGGTGACTGTGTACGCGGACCAATGCTGGCGCACAAAGCCTCTGAAGAGGGCATCATGGTGGCGGATATCATCGCTGGCCATAAAGCCGAGATGAACTACGACGCGATTCCTAGCGTCATTTATACCTACCCGGAAGTGGCATGGGTCGGTATGACTGAGCAAGACGCTAAAGCGAAAGGCATCGAAGTCAAAACCGGCACCTTCCCGTTCGCGGCAAGCGGCCGTGCGATGGCTAACAACGCTACCGAAGGCAGTGCCAAAATTATCGCCGATGCGGAAACTGACCGTATTCTCGGTATGCACATCGTGGGTCAACACGCTGGTGAGATGATCGCCCAAGGCGTGATTGCCATGGAATTCGGCTCTAGTGCCGAAGACCTGGCCCTGACCTGCTACGCGCACCCGACCATGTCGGAAGCTGTTCACGAAGCAGCGCTTGCGGTAGATGGCCATGCGATTCATATGGCCAATCGCAAGAAGCGCAAGTAATTTAGTTAAACAACGAAGCGCCACCTTTTATGGGTGGCGCAAACTTTCGGCTTTGTGGTAACAAACAAAGATCGAAAGAACGGGGATGACCAGTTCTTTTAAGACCGTTCTTGTAAGACTGCTCTTAAAAAAGAACTGATCATTGTTCGAGTCACATGCAACCAATGGCATGAATCGATGAATCTTCACGAGTATCAAGGTAAACAGCTGTTTGCCGATTATGGTCTACCAGTGTCTAAAGGCTTTGCAGTCGACACTCCCGAAGAAGCGGAAGAGGCTTGCAAAAAAATCGGTGGTGACATGTGGGTGGTTAAAGCCCAGGTGCACGCCGGTGGCCGTGGTAAAGCGGGTGGCGTTAAGCTGATCAAAGACCCGGCTGAAGCCAAAGCATTTGCTGAAAAGTGGCTGGGCAAGAACTTGGTTACCTTCCAGACTGACGAAAAAGGTCAGCCGGTTGCCAAGATTTTGGTTGAAACCTGCACTGACATCGCCGACGAGCTCTATCTCGGTGCCGTTGTCGACCGTACTACCCGTCGTGTGGTCTTCATGGCCTCCACCGAAGGTGGTGTAGAGATCGAGACGGTTGCAGAAGAGACGCCGGAAAAGATTCTCAAAGCTGAAATCGATCCGCTGGTCGGCGCACAGCCGTACCAAGCGCGTGAGCTAGCCTTTGCGCTGGGCCTGAAAGGCGACCAGATCAAGCAGTTCACCAAGATTTTCTTAGGCCTGTCTCAGTTGTTCCACGACAAAGACCTGGCCCTGCTGGAAATTAACCCGCTGGTCGTCACTGAAGAAGGCAATCTGCACTGCCTCGACGCCAAACTGGGTCTGGATAGCAACGCGCTATACCGTCACCCTGACCTGCAGGCCATGCGTGATCCTTCGCAAGAAGATCAGCGTGAAGCCGATGCGGCGAAGTGGGAACTTAACTACGTAGCGCTTGATGGCAACATCGGCTGCATGGTTAACGGCGCAGGTTTGGCCATGGGCACCATGGACATCGTCAACCTGAGCGGCGGCAAGCCCGCTAACTTCTTGGACGTTGGCGGCGGCGCCACCAAGGAGCGCGTGGCAGAAGCGTTCAAAATCATCCTGTCGGATGACAATGTTAAAGCCGTACTGGTTAACATTTTCGGCGGTATCGTACGTTGCGACATGATTGCTGAAGGCATTATCGGTGCCGTTGAGCAAGTGGGCGTCAATGTGCCGGTAGTCGTACGTCTGGAAGGTAACAACGCCGAACTGGGTGCTGAAAAACTAGCATCTAGCGGTTTGAACATTATCGCGGCTACTAGTCTGACCGACGCGGCTCAGCAGGTCGTTAAAGCGGCGGAGGGCAAGTAATGAGCATCCTGATCGATAAGAACACCAAGGTCATCTGCCAGGGCTTTACCGGTGGCCAGGGCACGTTCCACTCCGAGCAGGCGATCGCCTATGGCACGAAAATGGTCGGTGGTGTTACACCGGGCAAAGGCGGCCAAGAGCACCTCGGTCTGCCCGTTTTCAATACCGTGAAAGAAGCGGTAGCGAAAACCGGCGCGGAAGCCAGCGTTATCTACGTACCGGCACCGTTCTGTAAAGACTCAATCCTTGAAGCGGCGTTTGCTGGTATCAAGCTGATTGTGTGCATCACTGAAGGCATCGCTACGCTCGACATGCTCGAAGCGAAAGTGAAGTGTGACGAGCTGGGCGTACGGCTGATCGGCCCGAACTGCCCCGGTGTTATCACCCCAGGCGAATGCAAAATCGGCATCATGCCGGGTCACATTCACCAGCCGGGCCGCGTAGGTATCGTATCTCGTTCTGGTACCTTGACCTATGAAGCCGTTAAGCAGACCACTGATCACGGTTTCGGTCAGTCTACCTGTGTGGGTATCGGCGGCGACCCGATTCCGGGCTCTAACTTCATCGACATCCTCGAAATGTTCGAGAAGGACCCGAAAACCGAAGCCATCGTTATGATCGGTGAAATCGGCGGTACGGCTGAAGAAGAAGCGGCAGCTTACATCAAAGCTAACGTTTCCAAGCCCGTGGTTTCCTACATTGCCGGTGTGACTGCACCTCCTGGCAAGCGTATGGGCCACGCGGGCGCCATCATCTCTGGCGGTAAAGGCACCGCTGACGAGAAGTTTGCGGCCCTGGAAGACGCCGGTGTTAGAACCGTGCGCTCTTTGGCTGAAATCGGCGATGCGCTGAAAGAAGTGACTGGCTGGTAAGCCATGAACGTTTAGCTGCACGCTATAAGGGCGCCCCTCGGGGCGCCCTTATTTATTTCTGCGTGCTATTCAATAATACTACTATGGCGCCGAGCGACGCAGCATGCGATAGCTATACAGCACAAACAGCGGTGCGCCTGCCGCCAAGTAAAGATGGTAGCTGACCAATCGCCACACCAATACCGCTGCGGCGGCCTGTTCGCGCTCCATTAGCGGCAGCAACAGACCACCCACGCCCACCTCTGCAGCGCCCGCGCCGCCAGGCAGAAAGCTAAGCTGACTCGCGGCCATCGCCAGCATTTGAGTCAAGAAGGTCCACATCCAGTCTGCATGGCCGCCTACTCCCAGTACCGCCAAATAGAGCAAACTGTAGCGCATCAGCCAATGGGCGGTGGTCAATAGCATCATCGCAAGAAGCGTCGTGCGCGGCAGCTCTAGCGTCACCTTGAGTGCATGCCGACAGCGCAAAAGGCGCCGTGCAAGCCAACGTCGGCGATACTGGCTTGGCCACGGCGTGTTCACGCCGGGTGAGCGCAGTAGACTTGGTAGATAGCGCATGACCACACTCACCAGCGTCGCCATGAACGCTAACCCCACCAGCGCCCATTGTACGAGAGATTGGTGTGGCCACTGGGTATCGCTGAGCACCGAAAAGAGCACCAGGCCGCTCAACATGGCCAGGAAAAACAGTAAGTCACAGCCTTGATCAATCAGAAACACTGCCGCGCCTTTGGCAGGCGGAAAGCCGCGCCGTGCAAGCAGCAACAGCAGGGTCGCTAGGCCACCGCTGCCGCCTGGGGTGGCGCACAGCGCAAACTTAGAAGCTAGTTCAATCCCTAGCGCGCCGCGCTGGCCGAGCCTGCCTGCACGGCCCCCCAGCATCAAACGTAGCCTAGCTGCATTCAGGTTCCAGCACAGAAAGGCCATCACCAGCATCAATAGCAGCAACCCCAGTGGGAAGTGTTTGACGCGCTGCAGCGCCTCGGCTCCACCCAGCCAGGCGGTGAGCACCAGCGGCGCAATCAACGCCAAGGCAATCATTACGCCGTGGATAGGCCGCCACTTCAGTAGCTGGCGACGACTAGTGGTGTTGGTGGAGTGCATAGGGTTGGCTGCCGTGGCAAAGCTGCTGATAGTGCTCAAGCAGCGAGTGCATAACACCATCCCAGTTGAAATGGCGCTCGACATGGCGACGCGCATAGCGCCCGCTAGCAGCGATATCATTACTAAACAGCGCTAGACAGGCCTCAGCCATGGCAGTGGGGTCGAGCGGTTTGCATAAAATACCCGCTCCCAACGGCACGTTTTCGGCCAGCGCCCCGGCCCTGACTGCTACCACTGGAATGCCGCAGGCCATGGCTTCCTGGGCAACTAAGCCGAAGGTTTCGCGGGTGCCTGCGTGCAGCAGAGCGTCGCTACTGGCCAGTGCTTTGGCGACCTCGTGGGCACCACAGCAGCGATCCACAATGGTGACATTGCTGGGTACGTGATGCGGCATACCGGGGCCCATCAACAGCAAATGGTAATCGCTGTCTAGCTGACGCATCGTTGAAAGCAGTACATCAAGATTTTTCTCGCGTGAGTTACGTCCCACAAAGATCAGCAGCTTTTTATCGCTGGGTATGCCCATGGTCTGGCGGAACGTCGGGTCACGCTGCTGGGGATTAAATTGCGCTAAATCGACCCCCAACGGCTGAACGCGGACATGATCGACGCCCCAGTCGCGCAGCCGATCTGCCATCGCGTTACAGGGCGCCAATACGCTATCGAACCGACTATAAAGATCTGCTACATAGCGGGTTAAGCGCTTCTCAACGTAGCGCCCCAAGCGATCACCCATCAAACGCGGAAGATCGGAGTGATAGAAGCCGACCACAGGTACGCCGAGCCGTTGACCTGCTGCAAGCGCAGCCCAAGCGGTTACGTACGGGTCGCCTGCCTCAATAAGATCAGGCTTTAGATCAATCAGGGCATCCCGCCAGGGGGAGCCACGTAGCGGGAAACGATAGCCCTGGCCTAGAGGCAGGTGTAGCGCCGGTAAGGTGTGGTGGTCACCCAGGCTATCGCGCTCCGCCCCCGGCACCAGCAGGCTGGTACGCAGCTGTGGAATACGTGAAAAAACACGGTGTTTGGCCTGTAGATAGGTACGTACACCGCCGCTGGCGGGTGCATGGAACATCGTCACATCGGCAATGTGCAAGCTAACCTCCAACCACAAAGAGTGTCATCGTTTCACCATAAAGGAGAAATAAGTCAGTTCAGCGACAGTGGCTTTGGAGGGGGCGGGGTGAGCGTTTATTTACGCTATTAGCTGGACTATTGCTGATTAATGTCTATTATTACCATCCATATGGATGGTGTATGGATTATTTCGCTGCAAAAGAGGCAATGACACATGAGCGTGCATGAACTGCGTCGTAAAAGCGGTGACTCCAGCGAGAAGATCACCATTAATCTGGGCTTGGTTGACTTAGGGCAGATAGACCTGCTGGTGCAGGAAGGGTTTTACTCCAACCGAACGGATCTAATCCGCACGGCCATTCGTAATCAACTGGCGACTCATGCGGAGGTGGTCAAGGAGACCGTGTCCCGAAAGTCGTTTGTACTCGGGCTTGAGCACTATAGCCGTGCAGATTTGGAAGCCCTGCAAGCGACAGGCGAGACGTTACAAATCCAGGTGCTGGGCATGGCCAGCATAGCCGATGACGTAACGCCTGAGCTGGCTCTCGCCACTATCGAATCCGTGGTAGTTCTGGGCGCCTTGCACGCCAGTAAAGCGGTTAAGGCCGCTCTGGCAGATCGCATCCACTAAGGGCTCAGGCTCACTCAATAAACACTGACTACGCAATCATTGAATAAGGATATTGAAAATGATCGATGCCACGATGACCAAGCGAATGGAAGAAGCGACGCGGCTAACCCGTGCGGGAAAACTGCAAGAGGCGATGGCGGTTCTCCAGGGTAGCGCACCCGAATCGAGCGGCGTTGAAACGCCGAATACATCCTACCAGGAAGGCAATACCTTCGACGGAACCTGCGAGGTGATCGACGAAGAAGCCACTGTATCTAAGTCAGAACCTGCAGAGTCGCCAGCCGGCGCATTCTTGCCCGGCGCTATTAAGGTGCCTGCTGCATGGCGGGATAAGTGGATGAAGTTTCGCGGTGGAATGGCGCAACCCGAGCAAGCACCGAATACCAGCGAGGAGCCACAGCCCGGGGCGTTTACTGCAGGCCGGTTTACCAACCCTGTGGGTTCGCGTGATTACAAACTGTATATCCCTAGCGGCTATACTGGTCAAGCGCTGCCGCTGGTAGTGATGCTGCATGGCTGCACACAGAACCCTGATGACTTTGCTGCCGGAACCGAGATGAACCGGCTGGCCGAAGAGCAGCTGTGTTATGTGCTCTATCCAGCCCAGCCGATGACCGCTAACAGCTCGAAATGCTGGAACTGGTTCAAAGCCGAAGACCAGCAGCGCGAGGGCGGTGAACCCGCGATTATTGCGGGCATGACCCGCCAGATCATTGATACCCATGGCCTTGATGGAACCCGAATCTATGTCGCAGGCCTGTCGGCAGGCGCCGCCATGGCAACCACTCTGGCGATGACCTACCCGGATCTATTTGCGGCGGTGGGCGTGCACTCCGGGCTACCCCACGGCGTGGCCCAAAGTCTTCCTGATGCCTTAGGCGCCATGCAAGGAGGCACAGGGCCTCTTGGCGGTGGTAAAGCGAAAGGGGCCGGTTGGGCATCGGAAGTGCCCGCGATTATCTTTCATGGGGATCTTGACACCACCGTGCACCCCAGCAATGCGGATCGCGTGGCCGCCCAGTACAGCACATCGCGTCAAGAAAGTGCGACGGTAGAGCAGGGAAAGGTGGCTAATGGCCATGCCTATACGCGTACCACGCATCACAACGAGAAGGGCGAACCACACATGGAGCAGTGGCGCATTCATGGAGCTGGCCACGCCTGGTCGGGCGGCAGCGCGAAGGGAAGCTATACCGATTCCAAGGGCCCCGATGCCACCAAGGAAATGCTGCGTTTTTTCTTACAGCATCAGCAGTGTGAACGTGACATGAACTGAGGTGTGACTTGTCGGGCGGCGAAAGCCCGACGCTTCTAGCTGGTACCCCCAGCGCCGCCACGGTCGATAACCGTGGTGGCGTTCTTACTTTTCAAGCGGATACAAGGTTAAGGTGGTAAGAGTGTATGTAACAACAAAGTGCAAAATGCATTCATTATGGTGCATACAATTAATAGTGAAGGTGGTTTCACAACGCTGTTAACAAGATAACTAAAAAATAGCGCTGCTCGTTTTTCTGGAATCATATTGATTTTTTATAATTAAATCGATTTTTGGCACATTAAATGCAGTTGCTAGGGGACCCAGGCAGCCCAAAGGCTCTAACGATGAACTCGTCAATCGCCGTCCCCATCTCTCCAAACGCTAAGCTGAATGACCAAGAAATGCTCCGTCAGAGTGTGATTTCTCTGAGCGGTGTTAAAAAGGCCTTCACAAGCCCCAGCGGTGAATCAATTCCTGTTATCGAAGATATCACTTTAGACATCAAGCAAGAGGAGTTCATCAGCATCGTAGGGCCAAGCGGCTGTGGTAAGAGCACGATGTTCAATATTATCGCCAGTTTGCTCGAACCCAGCGATGGCAGTATTACCTTACGTGGTCGAGATCCAGCATGCGGTGCGCGTATTGGATATATGTTGCAGCGTGATTTGCTCTTTCCATGGCGCACCATTATCGACAACGTGTGCTTGGGGTTGGAAATTCAAGGTGTAGCCAAAGCCAAGCGTTATGCAATGGCCCGCGAACAGTTGGCTCGTTATGGTCTTGCTGATTTCGCTGATCAATACCCCAGTACGCTGTCAGGTGGTATGCGTCAGCGGGTGGCACTGATTCGTACGTTAATCACTGATCCAGACCTTATTCTGCTTGATGAACCATTCTCAGCGCTCGACTACCAGACACGTTTGGTGCTTGAAGAAGAGATCGTCTCAATTCTTAAAGAGCACCATAAAACGGTGGTGTTGATTACCCACGATATTGGCGAAGCTATTGCTATGTCAGATCGAGTGGCGGTAATGACACAACGTCCTACGTCAGTAAAGAAAATCTATGATGTAGGCCTATCCCGCGAGCTCGGTTCCTGTTTAAAAGCGCGAAGTGATACCCGTTATCAGCGCTACTTTGACAGCATTTGGGATGATTTAGATATCCAAATTTCGGGGGCCGAGCAATGAGCGAAGCACAGTTCTATACCCATACCATTCGTGCCGGGAGTATTAAAGAGAACGATGAGCAGCGCACACGAAGTAGCTTTATCACTGACAATTTATGGCGTGTGACTGGCATAGGGTTAGTGGTGGTCCTATGGCAGATAGGCGTTATGACTGACTGGATTAATCCCTTTTTGATGGGGTCCCCTGTTGGTATCGCGGGCGAAGCTTGGCGGCTGATTCAGTCTGGCCAGTTACTAAATGACACCATTGCGACGGTTTATGCCACCGTGGTGGGGTTTCTGCTAGGCAGTATTCTCGGTTCTATCAGTGGGTTGCTGCTGTGGTTCTCGCGGACTACCGCTCGTATTATTGACCCCTTCATGGTGGCACTTAACGGCCTACCCAAGATTGCTCTGGCGCCGATGATTATCATCTGGTTTGGCTCCGGCATGCTGTCCAAAATTGCTCTTGCCTTTGTGGCCACCTTTGTTGTCGCTCTGCTCTCTGCCTATCAAGGGACGCATCAAATAGATCGCAATCTTATTAACTTGATGCGCTCGATGGGTGCCAGTCGCCGTGAAGTGTTTACCAAAGTAGTTGCGCCAGCGTCGTTGCCTTGGATCATCTCTGCTTTCCGCTTAAATATTGGATTTGCCTTGATTGCTGAAATTGGCGGTGAGTTTATCTCTTCCGATCGGGGGTTGGGCCGCATGATTTTTGTCGCCGGCAACCTGTTTAATCTTAACGTCGTTTGGGTGGGCGTAATCACACTAATGATTGTGGCCATCGTGCTGTACGTCATCGTATCTCAGGTTGAGAAGCGCTTATTGCCATGGGAACAAGGCCAACGATAGATGCAGCGAAGTAGGTAGTGCATCACCACTGTTCGTCAATCGATAACCTCAAGAGGCAGACAAGATGAAATTTTCTTCCGTCTATAAGCATGCTGTTTTCGGTACTGGGCTACTCGCACTAAGCGCAGCGGCTCCGCTCCACGCCGATGATATGGACACTATTTTAATTAATGAAGCCTTCCATTCGCTGCTCTATTTACCAGTCTATGTCGCTAAACATGAAGGCATTTTCAATAATCATAATATTGATGTGCCAGTGGTGCGCTCAGCGGGATCGGGACCTGCTGCGTTAGCATCAGTATTAGCGGGAGAATCACAGTTTTCAGTTCATGGTCCTGAGCACGTTGGTTTTGCTCAGGAGCAGGGGGGCAGCGGAAAAGCCATCAGTGCCGTAGCCAACAGTGCGCCTGTATGGGTTTTGGCTCATCCAGATCTCGACTACGACTCTCCTGCGGATTTGGCAGGCAAAGAGGTGGTCGTTGGGTTGGCGCCTGGTACCTCGAATACACTGATACGCAGATTGATCGCCGATGCAGGTCTTGAAGGGGAAGTGGATGTCACCGAAGTACAGAATGGCTCTGAGTTGGGCCCTGTGCTCTCAGGGCGCGGTGATATTGCGGTTGCTTATCAGCCACAGGTTGAGCAAGGCATATCTCAAGGTTTGGAGATTATTCATGCTTTTACCGATGACTATCCTGAGTATGCCTTTTCAACTATTAACACTTCTCAAGAGATGATTGATGAAAACCCTGATTTAGTAAAACGATTTGTGATGTCGATTAATGATTCACTGGCGTTGATTCACTCTGATGCCGACATTGCAAAAGCAGTCGCGCGGCTTGAATTTGGTGACTTGCAAGGAGAGGTGGTGGATGCGGCCGTCCAGCGTATGATTGAAAATAGTGTCTACCCTGAAAGCGTAATGATTACTGAAGATGCTTTTACCAACGCGATTGAAATGCAGCAGTTCGTAGGCAATATTAAAGGCGAGATGTACTACGAGGATATTGTGGACGCCTCATTTGCCAATGAAGTAGTCCAATAGTTTTATTATTTATAAAAAGGATAGGGGCAATCAAGTAGTGCTAGCGTAGTGCCACTTGATTTGTTTACAGGTGTGAATTGTTAGTCATAGTCTTTGATAGTTTTACAGGAGAGTGTTGTGACCCTTGATCCCCATTTGACCATCGAGAACTATCAAACTGCTTTAAAAGAGGGCAGTGCCGAGCCTTATGACTGGTGGCATTACTGCGCGGCCTGTATAGAAAAACGCGAGCCCGAGGTACAAGCCTGGGAGGCGCTGGCACCACGCTTGCCAGCGTTGCCTTCAGAGGTAGATGTTGGCAGCGTGCCACTATATGGAGTGCCGGTAGGTATTAAGGACATTATCGACACCACGGATATGCCCATTACCTGGGGCACTCGCGGTTATCTTAGCTCTCCTGGTGCACAACTAAATGCCGCGCTGGTCACGCTGTTGGAGGAAAACGGGGCATTGATCATGGGTAAAACGGTGTCCACGGAGTTCGCCTATTTTACGCCGGGCAAGACCCATAATCCCCATGACCCGACGCGCACCCCCGGAGGTTCTTCAAGCGGTTCGGCTGCGGCCGTGGCGGCTGGGATGGTGCCGCTGGCGTTTGGTACACAAACGGCGGGTAGCATGATTCGGCCAGCGAGTTATTGTGGCGTGTTTGGCTTTAAACCCACCTTTGGCACGCTTAGCTGTGACGGTGTTAAACCCTTTGCAGCCTCATTAGACACGTTAGGCTGGTTTGCCCGCCATATCGACGATGTCTGTACGACATTCTCGGCGCTGACCAAGGCGCCCCCCATCCCCGCGCTGGATAACCTCAAAGGCGTTCGCGTCGGTATACGTAGCTTGCCGGTGGATGAACCACTGGCACCGGATGTTAAGCAAGCCCTGGCAAATGCCCAAGAACGCTTTGAAAACGCGGGGGCTGAGATAGTGCCATTAAGCCTGGATGCGCGCTATGAAGCGCTAGTGGAGCACCAAAAAGTAGTCATGGCTTATGAGGCATCTCAAGCACTGGCGAGTGAATATCACCACTACGCTGCGCAGATGGGTATCAAGCTGGTTGAGCTAATCGAGGAGGGTAGGGCGACAAGCTTTGAACGCTATATTGAAGCCAAGCGCGCCACCAGTCAGATGCAGCAGACGCTCTCGCAGGTATTTAGCGAGCAGGTAGATATCATCCTCGCCGCTAGTGCTCAAGGCGAAGCGCCGAAAGGCCTCGATGCAACTGGCGACCCGATTTACTGTCGGGCATGGACACTGTTGGGAGTGCCGTGCCTCAATTTACCGTCGAGCCAAGGTAGTGCCGGCATGCCGGTCGGTGTCCAGATAATCGCCGACCGCTGGCAGGATAAGAAGCTTTTACAGGTCGCACGTACGTTGATGAAGATGAGCTAATCCTCACCCGCACAATCGAAACAACAACGGCGCCCTAGGGCGCCGTCAAGACTGCTGAAAAAGCACTGGCTTTTACAAGCGCTTTACTTTTATTGGCACGAGCTAAAAGATCCTTCCCCCACCACTTTGAGCTTGATATGAACCGTCCCCGTTACACTGAAGAATTCAAATTCGAAGCCGTTAAACAGGGGGAATAGCGCGGCCATCGCATTGCAGCAGTCTCTGAGCGTTTAGGCGTGACAGGCCACAGCTTGTAACACTGGATCAAACGCTACAATAAGCCGGTAGAGCAGCAGCAAGAAGATGACGATCTCCAGCGGAAAATCGTCTTTTGAAGGCTGAGCTAGTACGCATATCAGAAGAGCGAGATATATTAAAAAAGGCTACCGTCGGAATGCCGCCCAGAACTTCGCCAGGGAATCCGACTGAGGTACGCGTTTATTCAAAAGCATGCGAGCCAATATCCGGAACGTCGCTTGTGTCAGATGATGGCTGTGCATCCCAGCGGTTACTACTCATGGTGTAAAAAGCGATTTCTAATCGAGCTCGGGAAGATAAGCGCCTGCAGGGATTGATCAAGCATTCCTGGCTTGAGAGCGGTGGTGTATACAGGGCTATCGCAAGATCCATCAAGATTTGCGTGAGGCTGGTGAAACCTGTGACAAACACCGTGTGGCCCGTCTAATGAGTAGGGAAGGCCTACGTTCTCATACAGGCTATCAACGACGCCCTGGCTGCTATGGTGGTTTAAAACCGGCTGTTGTATCACCCAACCATTTAGATCGTCAGTTTATAGTAACAGTGCCAAATGTTGCTTGCGTGACGGACATTACGTACCTCCGAACCTACGAAGGCTGGCTTTACTTAGCGGTAGTTATCGATCTGTTTTCTCGTCAAGTGGTTGGCTGGTCGATGAAGTCTCGTATGACCACGGAGTTGGTGCTTGATACTTTGTTATCAGCAGTCTGGCGACGCAAACCACAAGGATCTGTGATGGTACATTCGGATCAAGGAAGCCAATTCAGCAGCGGATATTGGCAAAGTTTTCTGAAAGCCAATCACTGGGTGGGCAGCATGAGTCGTTCAGCCAACAAAGTAGCCCTGGAATGCAAAATGCAAATTCAATAGCTATAAATCTGAACGCCATTTACAGTGATTATTCGCGATGACTATTTGTTACAGTGAAACTAATGCCAGCCAACAGGGTGCTGACTTCCCAGCATCCTGCCATAAAAATCGTCTCTACGGTCCCTGAGGGGTTGGTTGTATTCGTTCCAGTTTCGCTTTCGCCGGGCGTCAGCAAGGTTCAGATCGGCATATATTATTTCCTCTTTGTCCGGGCTGGCTGGGCCGCCAATTGGCCAACCCGTATAGCTGACAATCAGGCTTTGGCCAATGAATGGTTGCCCGCGCTCGGTACCGACTCTATCCGCTGCAGCGATGAAAACAGAGTTGCTATGTGCTGATGCCATACACAGAATGTTCGCCATGGCTTCCCGGTCTGGATCCTGGCCGGGAATCGGTACCCAGTTGGTAGGAATGCATATGATGTCTGCACCCTGGAGGGCCGCGATCCGAGAACTTTCAGGGAACCAGAGGTCGTAGCAAATGCAGCTGGCGAGGCGTCCCAAGGGGGTATGCCAAACGGGGAAACCTAGATTGCCAGGTTCAAAAAATAGATTCTCTTCATTCCAAAGATGCATCTTGCGGAAGGTGCCTACATGGCCATTTGGGCCGAAGCACACAGAGGCATTGTAAAGTCTGTCTCCATCTCGTTCTGCCATGCCTGCGATAATCCAGCAGTTATGCTCTTTACATAATTTCATCCAGGCGACTGACGCAGGGCCAGTACCGACTACTTCTGCGCATGAAAAGGCTTCCTCTCTCGATTTGAATACATACCCTGAATTGGCTAATTCAGGCAGTACAATAAGTCTGGCTCCCTGATTAACTACGGCCTCCTCAATAAGTGCGATACTTTTATTTATGTTGCCTGAGATATCCCCTACATGAGGCTCCATCTGTATGCAGGCAACTCTTACCAAGGATTCCTGTCTGTTATTTCGACCGTTGCTCATTTATTTTTCCCGTTTGGCTAAATTTAATTGAACCCAACTGGCTTATCTTCAGCATGTGGGTGCTCTGCCTCAAAAGCAGCGGCAAATGTAAGCACTTTTCGTTCGGACAGGGGAGGGCCTGCAATCTGTAGCCCTATTGGTAGACCCTTTCCGTCAAACCCCGAAGGCACACTAATTGCCGGCATGCCGGTTAGGTTGAAGGGGTAGGTAAAGCGCCATGAAGCGGCGAGGACACTTTCTAGGGAACCTTCAATATCTAATTCCCATTGGCCTGAGTTCCATGCGGTGATTGGGCTAGTTGGAGAGATTACCAAATCCACCGTATTGAAGATTCTTGCGAAATCCTTACATAGCTCAGAGCGTAGCTGTTCCGCATGTAGGTAATCCACAGCGGAAACCAGTCTACCCATTTCTACTAGATCTCGTACGTCACTTTGGAAGCCGCTTGTCAAGCCACTCTGTAACGCCTGTTCATGATAAGCTGAGGATGACGCTAATTCGATGGCGAAAATTGCTCCCAAGCCATAGTCTAGATTAGGGACATCGAATTCCTGAATCTCCACCCCCTTGTGTTTTAGCCACTCTTGTACCGTGGCAAAGTTGTCTGCCACGTCAGCGGAGATGCGCTCCGAGAAATGATTGCGGATCACTCCTATGCGAAAGCCTTTTATTGTGGGGTTAGCTGACGGTTGATATCTGATCTCTGGAGCACTCAATGAGGCAGGGTCATCGGCATCACTTCCCACCAACGCTTCGAGAATCAGGGCTGCATCGGTTACCGTTCGGGTTAGAGGTCCGGCATGGTCTAATGACCAGCTATGCGGAACAATCCCCGTTCGACCAACTAATCCGAAGGTAGGCTTGAGCCCCACAGTGCCGCATAGAGTGGCAGGAATGCGCACTGAACCACCGGTGTCGCTGCCCATGGCCGCGCTACAGAGCCCAGCTGCTACGGCTGCGGCAGAGCCGCCACTGGAACCTCCGGGAACGCACTGAGTATTCCAAGGGTTTCGGGTTGGTGGAGTGATATTACCCCATGCGAACTCGTGCATCCGAGTCTTACCCAGGATGATGGCCCCAGCTTTGCGCAGCTTAGCCACCACATGGCTGTCTGTCTCAGGAAAAGATATCTCAGCGACGTCAGTGCCTGCCCGTGTGGGCATATTATGAGTCAGGTAGTTATCTTTGACTGAAATACAGGCGCCTGCCAAGGGGCCGAGCTTTTCCCCCCTGGCGAGCGCTTTGTCGATTGCCGCGGCTTCTTCCAGTGCGGAGTTGCTAAGAGTTACATGGGTTGCTAACTGACTGTCATAAGCTTCAAGACGCTCGGTGTAGGCAAGGACAAGATCACGTGCGGAGAGGTCGCCGCTGGCTATTGCCGCCACTTGTTGGTGCAACGGCCAGTAGCTAGGAGAGTTACTCATTGTTTTTATCCTCTGCGCTATAGGCGGCTAGTGGGCTAAAATGGACAGCTGGGTAGGTTGAATTGAGATTAAGCGTGCGCAGTTTTTCAATCTCGTTCAGGATTGGTCGGTAAGCGTTTATAACATGCTCTAAGCGCTCGTCGTCTAGTTGAATTCCGGCAAGAGTACGTACAGTGTCCATAAGCAAGCTTCCATAGTGGCGTTTGAAAGTTGGGATCCGCATCATCTCGGCGAATAATTTTCGAACTATAAGTAATGCATCACTTGTATCAATTTATGTTTTCGCAAAGTCAGTTGTAGGAAAGAGAAAACATAAGTTCATCGGTTAATCTGATATATGTGATCAACCACCTTTTTAGTTGATTCAACACAGCAGTAAATGCCTTCTAGTATCTCCACAGATGCTTGATGCAACGACTCGTGGAAAGCTGCACAGGCATCCGTAACCAGTACCACGTCATATCCACGGTCGGCTGCATCTCTGACAGCAGTATCAACACACTGGTTGGTTAGTACACCAGTTATAATTAAGTTATCTATTTTGAGATTTCTTAATTTCTGGTCTATATTTGAACCATTAAAGACCCCTGAGCAGGTCTTCTTGAAAACCATTTCATCATGCATCGGTCTTAATTCTTCAATCACTTCACCCTCTTTAGAGTTGGGGCTAGCATGAAGGTTTGCTTTTTTATGTTCTTTGCTTCTGTCACGCCCGTCCTTTGTCATAGATTCAATGGTACAATAAATTACTTCCAGGCCATTTTCGCGACATGCTTTCAGTAAGAGTTGTATGTTTTTAATGGCTACCTTGAGGCGGTCTTCATAATATTTTGTGTCAATTCCATGCTGTTTTGCAATTTGGATAAGCCCATATTCAGGGTGAGCGTCTAAATACTGCATATCAACAATTAAAATTGCAGAGTTGTTGTTATGCAGTTGAGCCATCTTTAGGGGTGAAAGTATTTGTTTTAGTGGGTCGGCTACGAGGCTCATGCGTCCAGTCCTTGATGTAAATAATGTTATTATTAAAGAGTAATATGCGCATATAAGTTTCGCTAAATTATATGCCGAGATTTCAGATAGCTGCCTATGAAAACTTTAAGATGTTTAATTACTCTCGGTGAACACTAGAACATCGCATTAGGTATTGATACCTTTCGCTCCGCCTTTTCTTGGCAGCCTAAAAGCTGAAGTAGACGAACAGGGATGTAGTCAATAGCGCCAATATCCCTAGCTTTTTGAATTACACGTAGGGGTAGTGGGTCTTCGTTAATTGATTCGTTACGGCCTAGGAGGCCGTCGTCCGGCAGGAGATGGGAAAAGATGCGTAGAGTATTCATTAACGAGTCTCCTTTCGATGTGGGGGTGATCAGACGCGCATCATCTCGGTCAGTGCTAGCTCGTTGTCAGCCCCATCATCTAGCTGCATTTCTTGCACGATGCGGCCAATCTCCAGTAACGCCACCGAATGAGCAACGCGAGTGACCAATCGTACATTCTGCTCCACTAAAAGAACGCTAGTATTTTCTTTCGCCGCCACCTGTCCGAGAACCTGCGTGATATTCTCCACCATAGTGGGTTGCAGCCCCTCGCTGATCTCGTCTACCAGCATCAGCTTGGGATCGCTCATGAGTGCCCGGGCCATCAGCAACATCTTTTGCTCGCCACCACTTAAGGTGCCTGCAAATTGCTTGCGTCGTTGGGGGATAATAGGGAAATAGGCAGCAACCTTTTCCATACCGCTTGGCAGCAAGCGATCACTCGGCAGGCCAAGGCGGAGATTTTCCTCTACGGTCAGATCCTGGAAAATGGCGGCTTCCTGAGGAATGTAGGCGATGCCACGCCTTGCGAGCACTTGAGGCTCTAAGCCGCCTATGGGCTGATCAGCATAATAGATTTCCCCATTTATGGGTTTAAGAAAGCCCATAATGGTCTTTAGCAAGGTGCTTTTGCCCATGCCATTCTTGCCTAGAATGCCGAAGACTTGGCCCTCGGTGATTTGAATGTTGATATTGTCGATGACAGTCGCATCATCGTAGCCGCTACTCAGTTGACGGCACTCCAGGACAGTAGCTTTATCGGATTTCTTCGTATTTTCGCTCATTCGACATGCCCCGAATAAATCTCTTGTACTAGGTCAGAGTTGACTACCTCCTGAACCTCGCCATCTAAGACCAGTTCCCCGCGGTGAAGCACTACTAGCCGCGAGCAGACCTGTTTGACGAAATCAAAATCGTGTTCAATTAGCACGATAGCGAGACCGAGTCTAGTCTGTAAATCCGTAAGAATGTTGCCAATCATGAGGCGGTCTGCTTTTGTCAGTCCGGCCGTAGGCTCATCAAGCAGCAGTACGTTTGGCTCTAAAGAAAGTACCATCGTCAGCTCTAAGGCACGCTTCATGCCGTGAGGGAGGTTGTTTACTTTTCCGTCCAGCTGTGAAGTCAATCCAGTGCTCTCTAAAACCTCCATCGCAGCGGTGGGTAGCCCGATGCGGTCTGCCGTATCAGTTTTTGATGGCTGCCAATGTCGGTAGCGAGCAAGACGCAAACACTCGGACACGCTAAGACTTTCAAATAAGCTAGTATTTTGGAAGCTTCGCCCAAGCCCCAGTGTCGTAATGGCTGCGGGTGATTTTTGGCCAATATCCTTGCCGTTGACCTTGATGACTCCACTGCTGCGCTCCAGCCCATCGCTGATACAGCGCATTAGTGTTGTCTTACCTGCGCCATTGGGGCCTACAATACCCACAAGCTCTCCCGGCATTACGGCAATATCGATGCCCTGCAATACCTTCAAGTGTCCGTAGCGCTTGGTAACACTGCTCAAATCAAGTGCGGGCTGGCTCATGTTGGCTGGAAAGGTCTTAATGTCACTCTCAGCAAGCGGGTAGAATGTGATTGCTCCCTTACCTTTAGCAGCTTTAGCCAAACGAGATGGTAGCTTTTTCGACAGTGTCCGCCAGATTGGAGGAAGCAGCCCTTCTGGCATAATTACGATAACTACAACGAATATGGTCCCGATGATGATGGTCCATACAAACGGTAGAATGCTACTGATATAGGCACTAGCCCACTCCAGCCCAATAGTGCCTATGACGGGCCCCAGGACCGTGCCGCGTCCACCTAGGGCGACGTAGATCACCAATTCGGTACCAAAGACGAAGCCGGCATGTTCTGGCGCAACAATAGTGCCCACACAGGCATAAATGAAACCTGCCATTGAAGCCAGCGCAGCCATGGCCATCATCAGAGTGATCTTTATGTGACTTGTTGGGATGCCTAGGTAACGGTTGCGTGTTTCGTTATCACGTATTGCATTTAGCATGCGGCCGTAATCACTGCGGATGAAAACCCAGGCGCAAGCCGTCAGCAAAACCATCAGGGTACCGGTAAACCAGAACCAGCCACTCATGGATAATGATGGCGCATCAAAACCTACTAGCCCGCTACTGGAGCCGGTGAAAGAGCCTCCAGAATAGATTAACTGCACCACGACTATCGGCAATACAAGTGTGACTACCGCCACATAAAGTGAGGTTGCACCTTGCCAGAAGGCTAGCCAGCCTACAAAGGCAGCAACCAGCATAGATACGGTAATTGCCGCCAACAAGGCAAACAATACTGTCCCTGCTGTGTAGCCGACATGGGTAAACATGAGTCCGGCTGCATAGGCGCCGATGCCGAAAAACGCGCCTTGAGCGAAAGTCAGGATCCCGGTTGTGCCCCATAGCAGATCTACGGTTAAGGCAGTCACTGCTAGCAGGAAAGCTCTTACCAGGACACTCTGAGTATAGGGATCCAGAACAAACGGGCCGATGAGAACGACTATCAAGGCCAGGGCCGTCAATATACACACTGCTCTGAAGCGAACATGAAGTGGCAGAACAAGATAACCGTGGTCGGCTTCAACGCCGCCGATAAACCTAGTCATATGCAAACCCCTTGGGACGAAGCCTTAACAGGAGGGCGGCCAGGACGGCGATTGTCAAACCACCTATGATTGGGTTGATGTAGGTACTTGCCAGCACTTGGGCGCCCCCAAGCACTAGGCAGGCAATAGCCAAGGCAAGGAATGAATTGCCGGATACCAGAACCAGCATAAAGGCGCTAACTAGCCATGGCAGCCCCATGTTGGGGTCTACGCTGGACAATGGCGTTATAAAAGCACCCGCTAGACAGGCCAGGCCAGCCCCAAATGAAAAAGTGATCAGGCGTACACGCGAGCTATTGATTCCCAGACCACGCGCCAAGGGTTCATTCATGATGACAGCGCGGGTTTGCAAACCAATGCGAGTACCCTTCAGAAGCAGCCACATGGCTGCAGCTACCAGCACTGCGAAGATAATCAAGAGTAGTCGGTATTGCGAATAAAAAGCGCCTAGCAGCTCCACGGCCCCAGACACTGGTCTATCGGCAAACTGCACCTCGCGACCGAAGGCGATGATGATCAACTGTCCTAGAACGATACCAAGTCCCCAAGTCGCCAAGATGGCATCTAAGGGGCGATGGTAAAGAAAACGCAGTATAGCGCGCTCTATGAATGCGCCGAGTAGGCAACCGACCACAAAGGCCAACGGCATGCTAAACCAAGGGTCCCAGTCGAATCGAGTCACCACCAATGATGAATAACCGCCAATGGTGAGGAATACACCATGTGCGAAATTAATGACTTTCATCACACCAAAGATAATGAGTAAACCAGAAGATATAATGAAGAGGATCGCTGCGGTGGTAATGATATCAAGAAACAGATAATTCACTTTTTTTGTTCCTTGCTGGCGACCACCACACAGTCACCCAAACCTCGGGGTTAGCTGGTTGTGACGGTCGCGTGGGCTAAAGCGTGATTAGCTGGTCGGGCACTGCTCGCCGGGATCTACGCCCTCGAATATTTCTACCACTTCTACACTACCGTCACCTTGGACCCGGCCGAGATGCATAGTGAGTGGCGCATGGCGTTGAGCGTTCATCTGCACGGTCCCACGAGGACCGTCATATGAGACTTCCGCCAGTGCTTCGATAACCGCGTCAGCATCCGTGGTGCCAGCCATTTCTACAGCGGCTTTGTAGAGATAAATGGCATCGTACTGTGGTACAGAAAGGTCGTTTGGGGTGCGAAGATCGCTCCCGAAGTGAGTTTCTATACGCTCAAGGAAGTCTCTATTAGCCGCGCTATCAATGGCCGTAAGATAAGAGGCTGAAATATAGATTCCCTCAGCGTCCTCGCCCATACTCTGTGCGGTTAACTCATCTACGCTCAGATTGCCCACCAATGCTTGCATACCTGCCGCCTTGTACTGGCGCTGCAAGGTAACATTTGGTGCTCCTCCGGCGGTGGACATGATGACTGCATCGGGATTATTACGACGCATCTGACTGATGATGGATGTCCAGTCGGTTGCGTCCATAGGTTGATACTCCTCAGCGACAACTTCTCCTCCACGCTCTTCAATATAACTGCGCGTAAACTCAAGCATGCCTCGCCCAAAAGCGTAGTCACTGCCTACTAGGAAGAAGCGTTCTGAACCTTCTTCATCCATGAAATAGTCCACGATAGGACCTACCATCTGCTCTGGTACAGCACCGTTGGCATACAGGTAAGGGCTGCAGGAACGACCTTCGTATAGCGAGGTATATATGTAAGGCACTTGATGTCGTTCGACGATGGGAATGCCAGCATTCCGAGCGGCACTGGTTTCCATAGTGATTATAGCGTCAGCATTTCGGTTACTGATCAGGTCGTCAAAAGCGCGTTGAGCACCGGAAGCACCACTGCCATCATCTGCAATTTCCAAAACTACTTGGCGTCCTAAAATACCACCGCTGTCATTTATCTCCGCTACCGCCAGTTCAGAGGACTGAACCACTGCGGGGGCTACGGTGCTGTTTGCTCCACTTAGACCCGTCGGGACGCCGATTATTATTGGTTCGGAAGCCGTAGCCGATGATGTGATCGCCGATAGGCAGGCTGCACCTGCCATCGCGGCAACTTTTTTAGAAATATTCATGCATGTTTCTCCAACTTTTTTGTTTAAGAACGTGGTGAAGGCATCAATAGTCTATTGATCAAAAAGGTAGCAATTTCCGGAATACTGTTAATATTCTGCAAAAGTCAGTCCATTTTTTAAAAAAAATATTTAAAACAGTTATTTGAGTTTGATTGTTTGCATTAGAAAAGAATATTGTATTCATATTGAGATTTTATTTGCTCCATATTGAGGCAAAATTCATCATTAGCCATCCGAGTTTTCTCTAATAGAGGTATTACGACAAAATAATTATTTCCTGCAGACTTCGCTGATTGAGTAGGGAGGGATGATGAGTATTAATTTATTTTTAGAAGCTAAGCGTGCTACCCAATAGATGTGCCAGGCGCTCTCAGATTTTCAGGCCTACCCTCTCCCCGTTATTGGTTGGCCGTTTGTAAATTTGCTGTTAAGCCAACGTGGCGTATGAAAGCCATTAAGAAAAATTAGTCGTAGGATGAGAAGCGTGTTTTAGTTCGCCCGCAACATGAGTAAGGCTGAGTAGATAACTTATGCCCGCACAAAAACAACAACGGCGCCCAAAGGGCGCCGTTGTTAACGATTACTAATGGTTTAGTGAGGACTAAACTGCTGGCTTTGCTACCAGCGAGCGGGTCTCTTCGCGGGCTTCGGTCAAGATGACGCGAAGCGGGTCGCCTAGCTTGTAACGCTCTTCGCCTTCTATCTGGATACGTCCCTCTTTATCATCAATCACCACTTTGCTGCGGTCACTGTGCATTAAAGGGGCTGGAACAAAGGCGGTCGCGCCATTTTCCAGCAGACGAACGCGCATACCGCCACGGTTGATGGCCATGATTTCGGCCTCAAACGTATCCTGGTTCTGCGCGGCGGGTGTTAGGTAGCGCACGTAGAGCCAATCTTTCACATCGCGCTCGGCCATACGATTCAGGCGGCGACGCTCCGTCAACTGCTCGGTGAGCTGCTGGGTAGCTTCGGCGGGCGCCTGTTCGCCTTTCAGCACGCGTTTGATCAGGCGGTGGTTGACCATATCGCCATACTTACGGATTGGCGAGGTCCAGGTGGCGTAGGCGGCCAGACCCAAACCAAAGTGCGGGCCAGGCTGTGCGGACATCATGGTGAAGCCCTGGAAGCGGCGTAGGCGCGCATCCAGCCAAGCGTCGTCGCGGCTTTCCAGTGCACGCTTCAGCTCGGTGTAGCGGGCAAGCTCAGTCAGCGCTTCGCGTTCGACCACAATCTCCTGGCCTGCCAGGAATTCCTGGGCAGCTTCGGCTTTCTCTGGCTCGAAGGCGCGATGCACGTTAAAGATACCGTGACCGATATGCTGGGCCAGGAAATCCGCGCAGCAGGCGTTAGCCACAATCATCGACTCTTCGATCATGCGGTTGGCAATGCGGCGCTCTTCGGTGCGCACGGCCAATACGTTGCCAGCGGGATCGAGATCAAACACGTAGTCAGGGCGGTCTTTAAACACCAACGCGTGTTCGTTGCGCCAGGCGGTACGTGCCTCGGTCAAATCACGCAGCGCGGTGAGCTGCTCGGCAATCTCATCTGTGGGCGCCCAGTCGCCTTGACCTTCGATCCAGTCGGAGACGTTGTCATAAACAAGCTTGGCGTGAGACTTAACGTTCGCCGCAAAAAAACGATACTCGCCCAGGCTGCCGTCGGCATTGATATTCAGCGTACAGGCCAGCGCGGGGCGATCCTTGCCTTCCCATAGCGAGCAGAGATCATCCGCTAGCTGCTCGGGCAGCATGGTGACGTTCTGACCGGGCAGGTAAACGGTGAAAGCACGGGTGCGGGCTTCTAAATCAGCCGCATGGCCCTCTTCCACATAAGCGGTGGGGTCGGCAATCGCGACACTCAACTGCCAACCGCCTTCAGCGCGAGGTGCCACGTGCAGCGCATCGTCCATATCGCGGGTCTTCTCACCATCGATGGTGAAGAAGGGCGTAGAAGTTAAATCTTCGCGAGTCAGGCCTTCATCCATCAGCGGCCAGTCGGTGCCTGCATCGGGGCACTCTTGCTCCAGCGCATGGCGGGCAAGCGTGACGCGCCATGGTACCGCCGGATCATCACTTTTAGCGACCAGCTCATCAATCTGGGCAAAGAAAGCGCGGTCATCGGCTTTTAGCGGATGACGCACCAAGCGGGCAACGACCCAGTCGCCGTCAGCAATGGTGTCTTCATCAAGGCTGTTCTTAATCCGTGCCTTGATCACATTTTTAATCGACGGATGGTCGGGTACGACGGACAGGCGGCCTTCGCGCTTCTGCACGCGGGAAACAAACCGATCCAGCCCCGCTTCAATCAGCTTTTCAGGCTCAACGGATTTTTTGTCACCGTTCTCGTGGATAACCGCTTCCACACGATCACCATGAAGCACTAACTTCATGGCGGGCGGCGGCACGAAATAGGATTCACCGTCGTCAGTTTCGAGAAATCCGAAACCTTTGTCGGTGGCTTTGATCACCCCTTCAGCACGGGGGGTGGTTTGACGAATCTGTTGCTTGAGCTGGGCAAGCATGGCGTTATTCTGAAGCATGAGCTCAATCAGTTGGCGAGAGTTAGGGTGCCACTATACGGATTCCCGCTTGCCACGCCAATTGCCGCCATGCGAAGTCGGCCCTAATGTTAGCGTTGGTAACGGCACGTCAAAGGCTTACATGCGTCCAAAAGAATCGGTTAAGCTAAACGCCCATGGATATGGAGCGCGTTATGACACCCCGCCTGATTGTTTCTGACCTGGATGGCACTCTTTTAGGAAGCGACCATACCCTGCACGAAAGCACGGTTGAAGTGCTGCGGGTGCTGGCGAAGCAAGGCCACCATGTCGCGCTTGCCTCGGGGCGCCACTATCACGATATGAAGGTATTTCGCGATCAGTTGGATATACCAGCGCACTTGATCAGTACCAACGGCGCCTATGTGCACGACCCGAAAGGCACCTTGCTGGCCGCTACTCATGTTGACCCTGAGCATGCAAAAACGTTGATAAATCTCCCGCGTCCGCCTCAGGTGCGCTTGAACCTCTACCGTGAAAGCGGCTGGCATATTGATGCCGAAGCCCCACATCTATTATCTCTTCACGCCTCTACCGGGTTTAGTTATGACGTCGTGCCGCCTGATCAGATGGACATTAACGGCGTGGGTAAAGTGCTTTATCTAGGCGACCCGGAGGCGCTGAAACAGCTGGAAGAGCAGGCTCATAAGGCCCATGGCGCTGCGCTGCATATCACCTACTCGACGATTGACTCCCTGGAGATCATGGCCGGTGGGGTCAACAAAGGTGTGGCGCTGTCATCACTGCTTGAACGGCTGGGCTTAACGCCCGCAGATTGCCTAGCATTTGGCGACAATCTTAACGATACCGAAATGCTCGTTTTAGCCGGGGAAGCCCAGGTAATGGCCAACGCCCACCTTGATCTATTCGACCGTATAAAAGGCGCCGAGCGTATCGGTCATCACGGTGAAGCGGCTGTTGCCGAATGGTTGAAAAAACGGTTTGGACTGTAACGCTTACCTCAACCAGCCTAGTAGACAGCTGTTCGCGTTAGGTAGGGCGCTCCACTTCACCTTTATCTAGCTACTATAAAAGATAATAACTTAGTGGACGCTTTTCACGATGACAATCACGCTTGCTACCATTGTCGCCGATGATGGGTTGGACGATCTTGAGCTACTGGCGATTTACCCAGGTCAGCAACTAACTCACATACCTTTATCAATAAGGTAGCCCCAAGTACTGAAGTTGTTCTATGAGCCTCGGTAAATTATAGATAGCTCCGATAACAAGCGATATAGATTGTTTGAGCGAACTTGACTGGATGACAAAATGACAACGCAATTGGACTCTGATCGAGCACTGGAGAACGAAACAAAGGACAAATTTGGTTTTGCTGGTATGGCAGAGAGGCTGGCTCCTTCACTCGTTGAGGCATCGAAAGGTGATGGCATAGTCATTGGATTGGAGGGGAAGTGGGGTTCAGGTAAGACTTCGCTTCTAAATTTTCTTCGGCATGAGCTTGTTGCCGCTCAAGATGAGGAAATTTATACCATCACAATTGCCCCTTGGTTAAATGGAGATACATCATCATTAGTAGCTTCATTGTTGGAGCCGATGAGTGGGATATTAAATAAGAAAGAATATGAGATAGCTCAAGCTCATAGCGGGCAGGCCAGAGAAACAAGGGAAAGGATGGCTGAAGTCAGTCAATTGCTCCGTAACTACGGCCCAAAGACAGCGCGAAGAGCCGCATCAATTGCAAATGTTGTAGGGTACCTTGTCCCAGGAGCTCAGCTTGTTGGCGGTGCGCTTGAAGCAGGTGCAAACGCGGCAGAACAGGTGTTGCCGACAGAAAAGACACCTTCAGAACTAAAGCAAGAAATAGGGCAAAAAATCCGAGATTTGGATATTGGGTTTGTTGTCATCCTAGATGATCTTGATCGTCTTGAACCGGCACAAGCAGTTGAGGTAGTGCGCTTAGTTCGTTCTGTCGCTGATTTTCCAAGAGTTGCTTATTTAATGTGCTATGACCGGGAAGTATTGGCACAAGCACTTAAAACCGGCCTGAAAATAGATGATGGTGATCTTTTCTTACAAAAAATTGTGCAACTCACATTCAGTATACCACTTCCAGAGCCATTTGATCTTCGAACACAATTCTTAGAGGAAGCGCAATTAATCTATGAAGAAGTGATGGGTAACAAGATCGCAGGTGAGTTACTTGTTGACTTGAAAACTGCTGTTGACCGGCAAGGAAGCAAGCTATCTACTCCACGTGAAGTAAAGCTCGCTCTGAACGGTATTCGTTTTGTGTTTCCTCAGATTAAAGACGATGTATATTTTCCTGATTTCTGTCGCCTACATTTGATCAAAACTACACATTATAAATTGTATCAATGGTTGGAGTCATACCTGTCTGTACGTTCAGTTTTAGTGACCGGTGATGCAACTGTTGCAAGTGATGAAAGAGCTGAAATGGGTAAAGTTCTAAAAAAACTTTTACCGTCAGAGGGCGTTGGTTCAGCTCAGTCAATTTGGAGCTTGCAACGATTTGTTCCCGGTGTGTCTAACCAAAAAAAGCCTGAAGAGAGTGTTTTTAATCGAGCTGGCACCATGTCGGTTTCAAAGACCATAAGCTTAAAAAGGCTAGGTAGCCCGCTACATTATAGGTTTTATTTCGCTCTCACTGGCCCAAAGACTGTCATGTCTGATAATGATTTCAATAGCCTTTTAGAGTTGGCAAGATCTGATGTTGAAAAACTGGTATCACGCCTTTCTGAAGAAGTTGAAAAACGGCGGGGCTCTGGTAAAACTTGGTTTGAGCATGTGTTAGATAGACTGGATGATGGGTGCATATCAAATCTTGATGAGAAGCAGTTGGAGGGGTTCCTTCTAGCATTTGCCGATATGATGGACACTGCAATTTCTGTTGGGAATAATCAAGATTTCTTCTTTGTTACAGTAGATCAGGCCGCTGATTCTGCTGCACAGTGTTGTCTTAGTCGGTTACAAGTCTTAAACCCTGATAAGCAAGCTGAAACTGTTCGAAAAATCGCAAGTGACGGAAAAGCCATAAACTGGTTAGTTGGCTATTTTTTTCGAAACCAGCTTTTTCGCCACGGTAAGGTAGGCGATAAGGCTGAGCATCCAGATCAATGGGAAATTTCGGAAAAGGTGCTTGATCAAGCAATCGAAATTCTGAGAGAGCGCGTTCGTCAGCCAGATATTAAAGAGATCATACCAAGCTTGCCTGATGTTTCAGCCTATCTATATGGCTGGATTAACATATCTGAAAATGATGATGCCGTCGCGTGGGTACAAAAATACTGCGAAAGTGACGAAGGATTTCTCAAAATTTTGGATCACCTTAGAGGCTGGGCGATGAGTGATAGGGTTTATTATCCTCTGTCAGCCGAATCCGTTTCACGATTTCTTGACTGGAACGAAACCACTATGCGTTTGAAACAGTTGAAAGATGGTGAATTCAGTGAAAAAGTTGCTGAGCTGGAAATGGCAATTAAGCAGTCCCGACACTAATTTCTAACTTATACGTTCAATTGATGTTACTGCGAAGCCTGCATTGCCGCATGGTTAAAAACGCGGTTTGATATCCTGAATTCATTTTAAATTGCGACACTAATGCAACCTTGGTCGTAGCGGTATTGCTACTGCCTAGCCCCTCGACCATCATCAAGGCCCAATAAAGACAACAATGTAGGGCTGAACCCGCTGCGATGACGACAACCCCTGCTACTTTGATTGTGGTCGACGATGACCCGGAAATTTGTGAACTGCTCGCTGACTACCTGGGGCGGCACGGTTACCGGGTATTGACGGCGGATGGTGCCCAAGCGCTGCATTCGCGGCGCGCTGAACACGCCCCCGACTTGCTGATTGTCGATTTAATGCTCCCCGGTGACGACGGCTTTACCATCTGCCGCGACGTTAGAAAGCACAGCGAAGTGCCGATTATCATGTTGACCGCCAGCGCCGATGAGACCGACCGTATTCTAGGCCTTGAGCTAGGTGCGGATGACTACTTGGGTAAACCATTTAATCCCCGCGAATTGCTGGCGCGCATCAAAGCGGTACTGCGCCGCACTCGCAGCGCTCCGCCAGCGTTGCCAGCGGGGCAGGCGCGCTGGGTCAGTTTTGGCAGTTGGCAGCTCGACCGTATGACCCGCGAGCTGATTGATTTGCAAGGCGAGCGCGCCGCGCTTTCTGGGGCTGATTTTCAGCTACTGCAGGTGTTTTTAGAGCACCCGGCCAAGGTACTCACCCGGGATGATCTCTACGCGCTTACCCGGGGGCGTGACGCGCCGCCGCTTGACCGCTCCATTGATGTTCATGTTTGTCGCCTGCGCCAACGGCTGGGTGAAGATGCTCAGCACTCGCAGCTGATTCGTACGGTGCGTGGCGCGGGCTACGTATTAACCGCCCAGGTCGATGCATTAACGTGAGACGCGTGGAGTGGGCAACCATTCGTCGACGCTTATCCCGACGAGCTGCCCGCTGGCTGCCGGCTTCGCTGCGCGGGCGCTTTGTGATCATCATGATCGCCGGAGTGCTGGTCGCCCAAGGGGCCAGTTACGCGATCTGGACTTCTCAGGTGCGCTCCAGCCATTTGGCTCAGTTGGATGAACTGTCCACCAATATGGCGTTTAGCATCGCCTCCACCATGAAGTTTTTCCGCTCGCTGCCCGTCGACTACCGCCACATCGTGCTCGATCAGCTGCGTAATATGGGCGGCACACGTTTTTTCGTCAGCGTTAACGAGCGCAGGCTCACTATCGACGATATCGGCTCGGGGCCGGAAAAAGAGGTGGTGGTAAACAACGTGCGTTCGGTGCTCACCCAGCAGCTCAATATTGACGACGTGATTGTCGAATTCTCCCGCCCGGAAAACCTGCGGGTGCTGAATAACGAAGTGCTGCTTTACGACCTGCCGCCCCGCTGGGGGCAGCACAGCCTGCTGATGGAGCCACTCTCCCCACCGATTTTAGTGGTTCAACTGGAGCTTGCCCCGGACACCTGGCTGTATGTCGCCACGCTGCTAGGCGTACCGGATATTTTCAGCGGCTATCGCTGGCTTTCTGAGGAGCGTTTGCTGGTCGGGTTACTGGTGCTGCTGAGTGTGCTGGCGCTTTCGCTATTGGGCATAACCAGCGTGACCCGGCCATTGGCGCGGCTTTCACGGGCAGCGAATCAGTTGGGCGATGATTTGGATATGCCGCCGCTAAAAGAGAGCGGCCCCAAAGAGGTCGCTGCCACTGCGGCGGCGTTCAACCGTATGCAGCGGCGCATCCGCGAGCAGATTGAGGAGCGCGAGCGGCTGTTTTCGGCGATTTCCCATGATTTAAAGACCCCCTTAACCCGCATGCGCCTGCGCGCTGAAATGCTCGAAGACGACTATCAGCGCGAGCGTTTTTGCGCCTCACTGGATGAGCTGGATAGTTTGGTTAAAGGCGCCTTGGCCTCAGTGAAAGGCTTGGATCTGCACGAAGAGCCCGCGCCCGTTGATCTAACGAACATGGTCGAAGAGCTGGCCGAGGAGCTTAGCCTTCAAGGCGGTAAGGTCACTATCGAGACTAAAAGCGGTAACCCTATTCCACCGCTGATTGCCAAACCGCTGGCGCTTAAGCGCTGCCTGGCAAACCTGCTTGAGAACGCGGTGTTCTATGGAAAGCAGGCCGATGTGCAGCTAATCGATCACGGCAATGTTGTCACCATGCGTATTCGTGACCACGGCCCAGGTATACCCGAAGAGCAGCTGGGGCGGGTGTTTTCGCCCTTTGTGCGCTTAGAACCCTCACGCAGTCGACATACTGGTGGTAGTGGCCTCGGGTTGGGCATTGCCCGGCATATTGCCCGTGCCCATGGCGGCGATATCACGCTCGCCAACCATGCTGATGGTGGGCTGGTGGTGACTCTCTCGCTACCCCGCCAGGAAACTATTACAGGTTTGTAATAAAACCCCAACACTATGCAGTACTCGGTAACTCCCGTTGACGCACACCTTGGCGTAACCTCTTGGATGTCGCACGTCCGAGAGGACAATAACAATATAAGGAGTGACTCCATGTCGACGTTTAAGAAGACAACCCTCGTGCTTGCTCTGGCAGGAGCCTCGCTCGCCAGTACCGCCCAGGCCAATGAAGTCGAAGTGCTGCACTGGTGGACGTCCGGTGGTGAAGCTCGCGCTGCCAACGTGCTTAAAGAGTTAATGGAAGCTGAAGGCTACGGCTGGCAGGACTTTGCCGTGGCCGGTGGCGGCGGAGAAACCGCCATGACGGTGCTTAAATCCCGTGCCATGTCGGGCAACCCACCCTCCGCCGCCCAAATCAAAGGCCCCGAAATTCAGGAGTGGGGTGAGCTTGGCCTGCTCGGTGACCTGAACGGCGTTGCCGAGGCGGAAGGCTGGGATGAACTGCTGCCGGAAGTCGTGGCCGATATCATGCGTCACGACGGCCAATACGTAGCGGTCCCCGTCAACGTGCACCGGGTAAACTGGTTGTGGGCTAACCCGGAAGTGCTGGAAGCGGCAGGGGTAGAGATGCCCACCACGCTGGATGAGCTATTCGAGGCAGGCGAGGCGATCCGCGAAGCGGGCTTCGTACCGTTGGCTCACGGCGGTCAAGCTTGGCAGGACGCGACCGTATTTGAAAGCGTGCTGCTGGGTGGCCAGGGCAGCGAGTTTTACCAGCAGGCATTGGTAGATTTGGATCCTGAAGCCCTGGGTGGTGAACAAATGATCGATGCCCTTGAAGACTTCAAGCGTATGCGCGAGCTGATGGATGAGGGTATGTCCGGTCGCGATTGGAACATTGCCACTGCGATGGTGATTGAGGGAGTGGCCGGCTTTCAGCTGATGGGCGATTGGGCAAAAGGTGAGTTCACCGCGGCAGGGCTGACCGCCGGCGAAGATTACCTCTGTGCTGCAGCGCCGGGCACCGAAGATGCGTTCACCTTCAACATCGATAGCCTGGCCATGTTCCGGGTCACCGACGACGAAGAGCGCGAAGCGCAGCAAGCGTTAGCCCGACTAGTGCTTGAGCCTACCTTCCAAGAGGCGTTTAACCTTGCCAAGGGCTCAATTCCTGCGCGGCCTGATCTGGACATGAGCGAATTCGATAACTGTGCCCAGCAGTCGTTGGCTGATTTCCAGCGCACCGCCGAAGAGGGTGGCCTAGTTCCGAGTATGGCTCACGGTATGGCCGTACGCGCGGATATTCAGGGCGCCATTTTTGACGTGGTGACTAACTACTTCAACGACGCCGATATGCCCGCCGAAGAAGCGGCAGAACGTATGGTGAGCGCCGCCGAAGCGGCCACTTTCTAGGCTTTTCTAGCGTTAGCGTTCTCCAGGCGCCGCCGCAACGGCGGCGTCTATTCTGCTTAGCAAGAACACTATTTTGCTTAGTAAGAACATTATGCTGCTTGGCAAGGATACTTCTCAATGAGAGATTCCCTCCCCATGAAAAATACCTCTGCGACGCCTTTAGGGGCTGGCGCTAAGCGGTCGACGCCATCCGGTGGTTTGCAGGCGTGGCTGCCGCGCTTGGTGCTGGCACCGTCGGTGGCGATTTCGCTGTTCTTTGTTTACGGCTTCATGCTGTGGACGTTCGTGCTCTCGTTGACCAGCTCGCGCATGCTGCCCAGCTACGACTTTGTCGGCTTTGGCCAGTATTCACGCCTGATGGCCAATGAGCGCTGGTGGGTAGCCTCGACCAACCTGATGATTTTTGGCGTGCTGTTCGTGTTGATTTGTCTGGTGATTGGCTCGCTGCTGGCCATTCTGCTTGATCAGAAAATTCGCCAAGAGGGTGCGCTGCGCACGATCTACCTCTATCCCATGGCGCTGTCGTTTATCGTGACCGGGGTGGTGTGGAAGTGGCTGCTTAACCCGCAGTTGGGTATTCAGGCCATGGTCCAGGGTTGGGGCTTTGAATCGTTTCGCTTTGATTGGATCACTAACCCGGACATGGCGATTTATACCCTGGTGATTGCCGCCGTATGGCAGGCGTCAGGCTTTGTGATGGCACTCTTTTTAGCCGGCCTGCGGGGCATCGACGACAGTATTGTGAAAGCGGCCCAGCTGGATGGTGCCAGCCTGCCGAGGATTTATTGGCGCGTTGTGATGCCGTGCCTGCGTCCGGTCGTGTTTAGCGCCGTGATGATTTTGGCCCATATTGCGATTAAGAGCTTTGACCTGGTCGTCGCGCTCACCGGCGGCGGGCCTGGCTACGCCACCGATCTACCCGCCACCTTTATGTATGCCCATGCGTTTACCCGGGCGCAGATAGGGTTGGGCTCTGCCAGCGCCATGCTGATGTTGGGCGGCGTGTTGGCGATTTTGATTCCTTATCTCTACTCCGAATTAAGGAGCCGCAAGCATGGCTAATGTGATTCGTCGACAGACGCCCGCTGCGCGGCTCGGCCGTGGCCTGCTCTATGGCGTGCTGATACTCGCCGCGCTGTTCTATATTCTCCCGCTGGTGGTGATGCTGATGACCTCGGTGAAGCCGCTGAGCGAAATCAGCGCCGGGTCGCTGCTCTCATTTCCGCAAAATCCCACTTTCGCGCCGTGGACAAAAGCCTGGGGTGAAGCCTGTACCGGCATGCGCTGCGATGGGGTTGGCGGTTACTTCTGGAACTCCTTTGCGATTGTGATCCCAGCGGTGCTGATCTCAACCACTATCGGAGCCCTTAACGGCTATGCACTGACCAAATGGCGCTTTAAAGGCTCTGAATTAGTCTTCGCGCTGATGCTGTTTGGCTGCTTTATTCCTTTTCAGGTGGTGCTGCTGCCCATGGCGCAAACCCTCGGCTGGCTGGGGATCTCCAGCTCCCGAGCGGGGTTGATCCTGGTTCACGTGGTCTTTGGCATCGCCTTCACCACGCTGTTTTTCCGCAACTTCTACGTGGGTATTCCCAATGAGCTGGTCTCTGCTGCCAAGCTGGATGGTGCCGGATTCTTCCGCATCTTCTGGCGCATTCTGCTGCCGGTTTCCGCGCCTATCATCGTGGTGTCGGTAATTTGGCAGTTCACCCAAATCTGGAACGACTTTCTGTTTGGCGTAGCGTTTTCAGCCCACAACACCCAGCCCGTTACCGTGGCGCTTAACAACCTGGTGAATACTTCCACCGGCGTTCGCGAGTACAACGTGGATATGGCGGCGGCAATGATTGCCGCGCTGCCTACCCTGGTGGTGTACGTGCTGGCGGGAAAATACTTCGTGCGCGGGCTGACAGCGGGTTCGGTTAAAGGTTAGTTATTTTAAAAGCCTAACAAAAATAGGGTTCCTTATTATGGCAGCGTTAGAAATCCACAACGTACGCAAAGAGTTCGGCAGCGAGCGGGTGCTCAAAGATGTCAGCATTTCGATCGATTCCGGCGAGTTCTTGATTCTGGTTGGTCCCTCAGGCTGCGGTAAGTCCACGCTGATGAATGCCATTGCCGGGCTTGAGCCGGTGACCTCTGGCAATATCTATATCGATGGCGAAGACGTGACCTGGCGCACCCCCGCAGATCGGGACATCGCCATGGTGTTTCAGTCCTACGCGCTTTACCCCAGCATGACCGTACGCCAGAACATCAGCTTCGGGCTTGAGATGCGCAAGGTGCCCAAAGCCGAGCGGGAAGCAGCCGTGGAGCGGGTAGCCGACTTACTGCAAATTACTCACCTGCTGGAACGCAAGCCTGCGCAGCTCTCCGGCGGCCAGCGTCAGCGGGTAGCCATGGGGCGGGCGCTTGCTCGGGAGCCCAAGGTCTACCTGTTTGACGAGCCGCTCTCTAATCTGGATGCCAAGCTGCGTGTGGATATGCGTACCGAGATCAAAAAACTCCACCAGCGCCTGGGTACCACCATCGTTTACGTTACCCACGACCAGGTCGAAGCCATGACCCTGGCCGACTGCATTGCGGTGATGCGCGACGGCCATATTCTGCAGCTCGGCTCGCCGGATGAGGTCTACAACAACCCGGTGGATATGTTTGTGGCGGGTTTTATGGGCTCGCCGTCGATGAATTTTATTCGTGCCTCTCTGGAAAATAACAACGGCGGTTATCAACTGCGCATTGCCACGCCCGGTGAGGATGAGCTGGTGCTGCCCTGGCCAGAAGAGCGCATCGCCGCAGATATGGCCGAACGGCTTAACCAACCGGTTATTCTCGGACTACGCCCAGAGCACTTCAGCGAAGAGGATGAGCGCTTAACGTCCCAAGCGGAAGGAACGCTGCTGAGCGCCAGTGTGGCGGTAGTCGAACCTACCGGGGCGGATATCCTGCTGCGTTTACCCCTGGGCGAACAGGAAGTAACAGCCCGTGTTGGGCCGAAATGCGCGGTGGCTGCTGGGGAGCGACTGGCGCTAAGGGTAGATATGGGGCGGGCGATCTTATTCGATGCTGAGACCGAGCAGCGTATTGCGTAAACCACGTGGTTCGAACCTGTTGTGAAATAGTAAGGCCCTCTGCTGGTTTCAGCAGAGGGCCTTTTTTACAGTTGCCTAAAGGTTTTAGCGGCAGGTATCACTTTCGGATAAGCCGCAACTCGCCATTGAGCGCCTTGATGATCGAGTAGCACATTAGCAACATCACAATCGAGAACGGAATAGCGGTGGCGGTGACCCCTGCCTGAAGCGCGGTCAGACCCCCACCGATAAGCAGCACAATCGCGATCAGGCCCTCGATGACCGCCCAGAACATACGCTGTGGCCGCGGCGCGTCGATTTTACCACCGGCGGTGATGGTATCGATGACCAGGGAGCCGGAATCCGAGGAGGTGACAAAGAAGATCAGCGCCAGCACGATACCCAGGGTCGACATCAGGCCTGTCAACGGTAGCTCATTCAGCATGCCGAACAGCGAAAGCTCGGGTCTGTAGTTGTCGATGACATACTCTTTCACCAGGCTGCCCGCCGGGTCAGCATAGAGCTGTTCAAGGGCGGTCGAACCGAAGACGCCCATCCAGATAAAGATAAACAGACTGGGAACCAGCAAAACGCAGAGGATAAACTCACGCACCGTGCGCCCCCGAGAAACACGAGCAATAAACATCCCCACAAAAGGTGCCCAGCTAATCCACCACGCCCAGTAGAAAATCGTCCAGGACTGACGGTAGGCATCGTCCTCGCGACCGAAGGGCGCGGATAGAGGAATAAAGTCCGTGACATAGGTGGTAAGCCCCGACCAGAAGCCGCTTAGCGCCAAAAGCGTGGGACCAGCGAAGAGCACGAAAAAGAAGAACAGAACGGCCAGGATCATGTTGATCTCGGAGAGCTTCTTCAAACCGCCCTCAAGACCGCGCCAAACCGACACCAGCGCCACCGCCGTTACCAGAATGATGACGATGACCTGGGTTAAGGTGCTGACTTCCAGGCCGAAGACAAAGTTCATCCCCGCATTGGCCTGCTGGGCGCCGAGCCCGAGGGACGTTGCCAGCCCGAAGAGGGTGGAAAACACCGCCAGGATATCGATCACATGGCCCCACCAGCCCCAGACACGCTCGCCGAGGATGGGAAAGAACGCCGAGCGAATCGAGAACGGTAGGCCCTTGTTATAGGTAAACAGGCCCAGCGCTAGCGCCATGACGATATACACCGCCCAGCCATGGATACCCCAGTGGAGATAGGTGCCGGCAAGCCCTAAGGCACTGGCATCAGCAATCGCCGCTGGGTTTAGCTCACCGTCAGCACCAAACGGGGACTCGACGCCCAAGGGCAGCGAGACATTGGCATGGTAAACCGGCTCGAGTACGCCGAAGAACAGCAGGCCGATGCCGATGCCCGCGGTGAACAGCATAGCGAACCAGGAGAGATAGCTGTGATCCGGTCGGGCATCGGCCCCGCCCAGTCTGACTGAGCCATAAGGCAGCACCACCAGTGCTAAGCAGAACAGAATAAAGAAATCGACCAGGATCATGAAATACCAGTCCAGCGTTCCCGTAGAGAAGGCGACAATGGACTGGAAAACGCTTTCCGCTCGCTCTGGAAACAGCAGGGTGAGGACAATGAAAATGGCCGAGGCAAGCGCGGATACCACGAAGACGCGATTGTGGATGTCAAAGCCGATGGGGCCAAGTTGCCCCTTGATATTATCCTGCCCGACGACATAGTCGGTTTGCATGTCGCTCGTTTCTGAAGGCGACTCAGGATTGTTGGGATTGTTCATGAACTACGTCTCCTCACTGGAGGATGCTATGTTAAACATCCATCATGAGGATAAACAGCGTTGAATCCCATTTTATGACCGAATAAAGGCTTGTCGTCGGTTACTTCATTGGCGGCTCTGCGGAACCGTTTCTTTATCCAGCCGCTTGATCTGCCGCCACAGGTCTTGGCGAAGGTCGGCGATCTTGGGTTGCTCATCGGGGGTAAAAGGTACTGGGCGGCAGAGCCGCTGGGCGCGTAACCCAAGGCGCGCGCTAAGCAGCCCGGTGGCCAAGCCCTGCCCGGCGCGGGCGGAGAGGCGGCTGGCTAAATCCAGCGAGAGCATATCCATACTGGCGTCGGTGGCCAGTTCGCTGGCACCGGCAAACGCCATGTTGTGCAGCACGTTACGAAACAACCGCAGGCGGCTGGCGTAACCCAGTTCAAGTCCATAAAGGCGGCAGAGTCTATCCACCATCGCCAGGCTGCGCCAGGCTACCAGCGCCATATCCACCAGCGTTAGCGGGCTGATGGCGACCATGATGGCGGTTTCCCCGGACATACGGGTAACCAAGCGCTGGGCTTCACGGTCGCGCGGCGCCAGTAGGTGGTAGCGCAGCAGCGTTTGGATCTCTTCTCCGCTATGGTGCGGCTGACTGGCGCGTTGAAAGGCCAGCCAGTGCGGGTCATCATCGGCAAGTTTGAGCTGGCGCCTCAACTGCTCGGCCATGGCCCGGGCCTGCTTGGGTGAGCGCAGCGGCAGCTCGGCTAAATCAACGCGCAGTTTGTCGTGGCGCTTTAGGCGCCGTAAACGCCCCAACTCTTTCAGCAGTGAAACGCCCCCTAGACCAATCAGGCTAATCCCGAACAACTGCCAGGCAATGGCGAGCCACTGTGACTGAGCCATCGCATCAGGAATGCCGGTGACCAGCTCGGCTGTGCCTAGCCCGGCACCACCCACCAAGGCAAATAGCAGCCCCCAGCGGCGTTTACGCGGGGCACCTAAACTGGCAGCAGGTAGCGCTTTATCTTCGGGAAGGGGCGCTAGCGGATGGTGCTCGCTAGTGCCAGCAAAGGCTTCGCGCTGGCGCAAGAGCGTCTCCGCATCAGCGGCCTCTTCGGGCTGGTCATCCAACGTAAAGTGGCGCCGTGGCTGTGGGGTTGTCATGTCAGTTTATCTCCAATCAGCCAGTCGATGGCGGCGTCCATGCGAATATGATCCAGCGCTTCTGAAGTGGTTTGCATCGGGCGAAAGCCGGGGAAGTCAAAGCCCTGCTGCTGCCAAAAATCGGCAGCGGGCAGCCGGGCGGGCACATCGCCGGGGTAAACCAGCACCTCTTCGCCTTCCAATGTGGTGCCTCGCAGAGCAGGTGAGCGCTTACCCTCATGGGTCACCTCGCGGGCTTCCGTGGCGCGAATCGCTGCCAGCGAGAGCGCTTTGACCGGTACGTTGGCAAAGCGTAGATCTTTGAGTGGCTCTGCCAGCAGGGCCTCTAACAGCTGCACCAAGTGGCCGTGTTGATCGGGAGTGACGTGATCGGCTTTGGTGGCGGCAATCGCCAGGCGGTCTATTTTAGGCGCGAACAGGCGCGTCAGTAGACTGCGTTGGCCATAATCAAAGCTGTGCATTAACTGGCGTAGCGCACTGGAAAGGTCTTCAAAGCGCTCCGGCCCGGCATTGAGTGCGCCAAGCACGTCCACCAGTACAATCTGACGGTCAAAGCGGCGGAAGTGGTCGCGATAAAAGGGCTTGACCACCTGCTGCTGGTAGTAGCGAAAGCGAGCTGCCAGGGTAGCGTAAAGGCTGTTGGCGGGCAGTGCCTCAAGCGTTTCTCTTGAGGTGTTATGTTGAGAGGCGTCGAGCTGGGGCAGCGGAAAAAACTGCAGCACGGGTGCGCCCTCCAGTTCGCCGGGAAGCAAAAAACGCCCGGGCTGTAGGTCGGAAAAACCGGCCTTTTTGGCGCGGCGAAGGCCTTGGGCATACTCTTCTGCCAGGGCAGCCAGTTGAGCCTCATCGGCTTCGCCTGCCGGGTCGAGCTTCTCCACCGCCGCTAGCCACTCGCTAAACAGGCCACGGCGCTGTTCGCCTGCGTACAGCGCCTGTGCTTGGCTCCAGCTATAAAAGTCGTGCTGCAGTAGTGGCAAATCGAGCAGCCACTCGCCGGGGTAGTCGAACAGGTCGAGAGTGAGGTGGGCAATTTCTGGGGTTAACCAGCCGCTGCGGGCAGGGCGGTAGCGTAGCTGTAAGCGTAACTCGCTGATCCCGCGGGTGGGCTCCGGCCAACGCGGGGGCGTATCGCGCAGTGCAGCCATGCCGGGGTCGTAGGGAAAACGCGGCACGCCCAGGTCGGGCTGGTTAAGCCGCTGGGCGCCGAGCAGGCGGCCTTCCCTGGCAGCGGGCAGCAAATCGAGCCGCGCCTCAACGCCAGCGTGACGCAGTTGATTGACCAGCGAGGTCAAAAAAGCGGTTTTGCCTGCTTGCGAGAGGCCCGTTACCGCTAAGCGCAACTGGCGATCCCGCCCCCGCTCTAACAAATTGCTCAGTTCGCGACTTAACGGCTGACGCATCCTTTCGATCCTTTTATGGCTCTTGCCAACTTAACGCGGTCCCGTCTCTATTCAAAACTGGGTCTCTTCATAATCAGCCCAGTTCAAAACAAGCCGGGCTGTATGACCATTACTGGCGAAACATTAATAGTAGCTGTGAAAGCATCGGTAGGGTGGCAATCAAAAAGCCGATCCCCGCCAACGTGTAGCCCGGCCAGCGGCGAGTCATTTTTTGCGCCAAGGTAAGACCCACTAAACACACCACCATGCCGATTAAATTAAAGGCTAGCGTAGCGGCCTCTAGCCATTGCTGCGGATCCATTGGATCTCCCTAGCTCAAATGAAAGTGAGCGCATGATAGCAAAATATTGATGAACCGAAGGTTAACCGCGGCTGAGGGTGGTGCCTAACAGGTGCTGTGCTCCGGGCACCAGCCAGACCGGGTCTAGGCGCGTATTGGCCGCTTCAACGCAGATAAACTGGCGTGCTACCTCGGCGGGAGTGTCGCTGGGCAGGTCGTGGTTGGGATGCCACACCACGGTGGAGTCGCTGGACTGTTTGCCGATGCGCAGGCTGCGCTCGCCATCGTTGAGCAGCACGGCTTCATTGGTGTGATAAATGCGGTCAACGGCGCCCTGAACGGCCAGCGTGCCCTGCTGCTCACTCTCAACAAAGTCGCGTAGTTTGTCGAGATAGCGGGCGCCGGAAAGGCCTTCCAAGCGGCACTGATGGGTGTCAGCAACGGCTAAATAGGTGTGCAGCGCACCGCTGGTTTTGATCGGCGTTTCGCCGATGTTTTCGCTAATCAGCTCAACGTTTAAGCGCTGTGCGTTGGCTTGTACCACCAGGCGCGCTGTGAGCACTGTATGCAGGGGCTGCGCCGGGGAAAGATGGAGTTCAATTCCCTCGGCGTGCTCATCCACGGCGTCCAAATGCCATTCAGCGTGGCGGGCAAGGCCATGGAAGGGACCGTCATGGTTGGGGCTCTCATCGGCATAGCGCTCGTCGGCGAACCACGGCCAGCAGAGCGGAATACCGCCCCGGATAGCACCTGGCAACGCCTGTGGCGTAGGCGTCAGCCATAACCAGTCGGTGTCGCCTACAGGGCAGAAGTGCAGCACTTGAGCGCCCTGGAGGCTAATCACCAACTCGCCCCACGGCATATTGAAAAGCACCACGTCTCGGCCTTCCCACTGGGCCGTTTGTTGCCCTTGAGTGCTTTTAACCAGTTGATTGAGCGAGTCGGGGATCATGAATTTTCCTTTAAGAGTTGCCAAGCAGCTATACCGGTAGGCGCCGAACACTAACGCTGTGTGCTATGGTAGAACAAGCGTGACTAGTAGGTAAAACACCTACTAACATACGTAGTGGAGATACATAGCTGAAATACGTACTTGAAACCCGTCATTAAATAGTAAGGAGACTATATGGGCTTTATTGCATGGTTAATTATTGGTGGTTTAGCTGGTTGGATTGCTGGCAACATCATGCGCGGCGGCGGTTTTGGCATCCTGGGTAATATCGGTGTCGGTATCGTTGGTGCGGTCGTGGGTGGTTTTTTGTTCAGCCTTCTTGGCCTCTCTTCTGGTGGCTTTATCGGTTCGCTAGTCACCGCGACCGTGGGTGCTGTGGTACTGCTTTGGGTAATCAGTAAGGTTAAAAAAGCGTAGCGATTGAGTTGCTACCTGTAAAACACCGCCCGGCCTTGTGCCGGGCGATGTCGTTTTATACTGACGCTATCGGTGTTTCGCGCCACTTCCGTTACACTGGGCGGCCTTATTCCGGCGCTTTGTCGGTGCCACTGTGTTTTTTTCGAGGTGCTTCTTGATCGACGCGTTAAATGCCTGGTGGGCCCAACAGCTCGTGCTGTGTGATTGGGCGTTTACTCCTCATCCGCTGGCGGTCGATGCAGGCGCTGCTGAGCAGCGTTTGCTGCAACTGGGAATTACCGATCGGGGAGAGCTGGCCGAACAGCTGTTTCACGGCCTGGGTGCACCTGCAGGTCGTGCCGATCGTCTATTAGGCGCGCTCGAGTGGGCTGCGCTTGCCGGAGCAGCGGGCTGGTTAGAAGCAGATCAGTCACGCGTCTGGGCGCACCATTTAACACGCCGTATTACCAGTGATTACAGCGATTTGCGCGCATGGCTCGCTGACCTGCGCCGTGCCCTGGGGGCAAGAGGCTGGGAAGTGGGTGCGGACGATCGCTTTATTGATGCCTGCCAGGCGCTTGCCAATCTCGAAACCGATGGCGAAGGCGTCACTTGGGAAGCCCTCGAAAACGCCTTGGCTAAACTTCCTGCCCCTGCGTCACTCTGGCCTCAACAGCCTCAGGCACAGAGCTGGCGGCTATGCGCGCTGTTTCGGCCAATCACTGTTTATCCTGCTAGCCATACCGACTGGCCCGACGCCACCGCGTGGCTGGCCCACGTATGGGATGTTCATGACCGCGACGCCCTGCTGGGGGGAATGCTCTGGCTAGGCGCACAGGGCGAGCGACAGCGCTGGGATATCGAAGCCCGTGAACTGCTGAGCATGGATAACGCTCAGCGCATGGAGTGGCAGCGCAGCGTAGTCGAAGAGTCGCCATATGCACCCGTACTGAATAAATTTGTAAACCAGGGAGAACCGCTGGAGTGGGCAGCCTGGGATTGGCTTCGACTTGTCGAGCTTGCCTGGGCGGGCGCTTGCTGCGGTTGGCTCAGTCAGGATGAGGCCGATGACCTGGCGGGACACGCCGCCGATTTGATTAGCCGCCGCTACCATGACTGGTACGCCGTCCTTAACGCCTATGGGCGTGGACAGAGCCTGTTTGATGGCATTGACCGGCGCGGTAAAACTCCCAGTGAGCGGCACCAGTTACTGCTGCACAGCGCTCACAGCCCCTGGAAGCGTTCGCCGGGTGAGCTATTGGATGAGCCCACGCGGAAGGCGTCTCAAACGCGTATTCGTGATTGGCGCAATACCCCTCACCACTGGCTGCTGGCATTAGCCAGCGTCCGTGAGCCGGATGTGATGCTGCGCCAAATAGACCCGTCAGCTGCGCTGCCAGAAGAGCAGCGAGCCGATGCGGCGCTCTATTTGCAGGAGTCGCTGGGTCTGCACGCCGATGAAGGTGCCCATGCGTTGGCGCGCTACTGGCTACCCGCTCAGGCGCATCATCTTAATCAACTGGCGGCTGACGCGGTGCATGGCGTTTTGCCACCCTCGCAAAGTTGGTTTGGCCAACCGACTCCGGAAGAGCTTAAACAGCGTAATGCCGTCAAGGGGGTGAGCCGTCACGCGGCCACTATCCATATGGCCGAAAAATTCGCTTTCTATCTGCATATGTCCCTCGATAGCGGCTTACTGGATCGTGGGCCATTAATGGAGTACGCCAGCGCGCTTCGCAGTTGCCTGTGTCGGTTTTACCCCAATGCCAAGCGCTTATTAGACGCATGGTTTGCCTGGGAGAGTTGCCTGCCCGAGCCCGAGCATGCATCGCTAATTAACGAAATTATTTGGCATATCGAAGACCCCGGTAGCCTGTTCCACTGGCTTGATTGGCGCCACGACGCCTGGTGTGAGCCGGGCAGCCGTCCCACCTTAAGCCACTTCACGGCCATGTCGCTGGTCGGGCCTTTAAACAGTGCCGTATGGAGCGAACCACAGCCCGAAAGCGCCCGTGAGTGCGCTGAAATCCGCGAGTGGGTAGAGAGCCATTATCACTTGAGCAGCGCTGGGGATATGCAGGAATTTTTGACCTATATGCTCGAGGCGGGGGATCGCCAGGAGTATCAGATCAACTATGCGCCTTACACCCTCAATACCGAACGTTTAAGCGCTGAAATCGCCATTCTTGAATCTGGCGACTGTGCTGAAGATGAGCACCACCATCTGCTTCGTTTACGTCGGGTACGCGACAACGAAGATGGCTGTAATGAAGTCGATATGGCGGCCTGGGATATTGCCCAGCTGGTCGATCTGGCGATTGCAGCACGGCAGCTTGGTTGGCTTGATAGTACTGCGTTTGCCAGCGTATTGGATCGCGCTTATCAGCTGGCGGCGGATCACTACGCCGGGTGGCAGGAGTATGCCATGGGCATGTACGCTGGCTTCTCGTTTTTTATGGGCGAAACCCCAGAAAGAGAGAGTTTTTTAGCCGGTTTTCGTCAAGCCCTGGTGGCCTGGGTATGTGGTGCGCCGGTCTTGGCCGGGCCGTGGGTCAGTCTCGATTTTCCGGGGAATAAACCGCGCCATTTTGCGCCACTGCATATTGATACGCTGCCGGGCGATCAGCGCACCTTACATTAGGCTCGCCAAACATAGGATAACTAGCTTATAGTCATGCGTGGGAAAATGAGTTTTGTCATACCGACCCCTTATCAATGTCACGAGGTTTATCGCATGGTTGCGTTGCCACGCCCCGCTGTGACCGCTGTTAGTGTTGTAAGTGTTTGTTTTATAGTTACATTGGTGGCTGGCTGCGCAGGTTCCTCTCGACAGAGCAATATGCAGGCCCCTGAAAACTACTTCTCTATGTCGTTGCCGGGTATGGGGGCGAATCCGCAAATGTCGCCGGTTGATCCCATCGATGCGCAATTGCGCAGTATGCAAGTCCCGCCGCCAACAGTGGTGCGCGAGGCGCTGCTGGCCCAGCATCAGCGCTGGGCAGGAACGCCTTACCGGATTGGCGGCACGACAGAAAGAGGAATTGACTGCTCGGCCCTGGTTCGCAATGTTTACCGTGACACCTTTAATTTAGAGTTACCGCGCTCCACTGGAGGGCAAATACACGAGGGACGCCCGATCGACCGCCAAGAACTGCAGGCGGGCGATCTGGTGTTCTTCAGCCCCCCAGGTCGATATAACCATGTCGGCATTTATGTCGGTAATGGCTATTTTCTGCATGCCTCGACCTCGAAAGGGGTGATTATTTCCAGCTTGGATAATAGTTACTGGCGGCGTTACTACTGGCAGGCGCGTCGTGCCCTGGAGCCAACGCATTTGGCCCAGCTAAGCGGAAGTGTTTTCTAGCCGTCAGGCCTCTCACTTTTTAGTTAGGAACGGCATGATTGAAGCCAAAACGCGCGCCTGGTGGCGCGCCACCTTGGCGCTTTGCCTCGGCTCATTTCTTGTTTTTATTAATCTTTATGCACCGCAGCCGTTGTTGCCAGGGTTAAAGGAGACTTACGATGTCTCGACCCTGGGTGTCAGCTTGCTCATGTCAGTATCGACCCTCTCTCTCGCCTTGGCTTTGCTGGTATTTGGCCCCCTTTCGGATGCCATCGGTCGCGAAGGTATCATGCGCATAACCCTGCTGCTGGCAGGCGGCTGCTCCCTTGCTTTGGCCTTCGCGCCCACCTTTGAAAGCTTGTTACTACTGCGCTTGGTGCAGGGCTTCGTGCTGGGCGGGTTGCCAGCAGTGGCTATCGCCTGGATGGGCGATGAGTTTGAGAAGCCAGCGCTATTAAGTGCGGTAGGGCTCTATATTGGCGCTAATTCGCTCGGCGGAATCAGTGGGCGTATTGTCGGTGGGGGCGCTGCCGAAATAGGTGGCCCCACCGCGGCATTTTTAGCGGTCGGTATCATGACGCTAATCGGCTGCGTCGTATTTTGGCGGTTGTTGCCCAATAGTCGCGCCTTTACTCCCCAGCGCTTTGAGCTGCGCAAAGCGGCCAGTGATTTAGTCAGTCATCTGCGTAACCCGGTGCTGCTGGCCGCTTACTGCTTGGGCGGCATCAACTTTCTGATCTTTATTAACCAGTACAGCTATATCACCTTCCGCTTAGCGGCGGTGCCATATCAACTGGCGGCCAGCGGTTTGGGGCTGATTTTCTTAACTTATCTAGGCGGCACTTTTGGCTCGATGATTTCCGGTCGGTTGGCAGGACGTTTTTCGCCGGCGGCATGCATGATGGTGGGGGTGCTGATTTTAATGCTGGGCACGGCGATCACCTTATCTGAGTCGCTAGTGCTGATTATTGTCGGGTTAAGCATCAATGCCTTCGGCTTTTTCCTGGCGCACTCGTTGGCTTCCAGTTGGGTGGGGCGTTATGCCCAGGGCGCCCGGGGCAGTGCCTCGGCGCTCTATCTGGTGTTCTACTATGTGGGTGCCAGTCTGGGTGGCTTCTGGTTAGAGCCGTTCTGGCGCTGGGCAGGCTGGGCGGGGGTGAGCATTGGTTCGTGGTTACTGCTAAGTATTACGCTAATGATTGCCTTCGGCCTCTGGCGCTTTGAACGTCGCCAAGCGGTTGGTTAACTACCATCAACTACCATGGGTTCAATTGGCCACCGCTTAAGTGCAAGCGCTGTGGGCAAAGCCGTTCCAGTAGTGAGCTGTCGTGACTGATCACCAGCACGCCAAGCTGGCGTTGTTCCGCCTCCCGTTTTAGCGCCTGCCACAGCTCAAGTTGAGTGATGGGGTCGAGCATCGTTGATATTTCATCGGCGATTAGAAAGCGTACCTCTGGTGCAAGGGCACGCAATACGCAAACGCGCTGTAGCTCTCCCCCTGATAACGATTGTGGAAAACGAGATAGCCAGCTTGGCTGCACGCCAAACGTTTGGCACTGCGCGTTAGAAGGCGTCCACGCTTCGCGTAAAATCTTGCCGACTCGCCAGCGGGGGTTAACCGCCAGCTCCGGCGACTGCGGCAGCCATTGAACGGGCTGTACACCGCTTTTCGGCAGGGCCTTACCATCTAAGCTTACCTCTCCTTCAAACGGAGCTAAGTAGCCTGCCAGTAGTTTTCCCAACGTCGATTTGCCTGCCCCTGAGTCACCGCTCAACCCTGCCCACTGGCCCGCGTTCAGCGTGAGTGAAACGGAATCAAACAAAGGCGCATCGGGTGAGAAATGAAAGCTAAGTTGGCGCGCTTCAAGCAACGGTGGCCTCCTGTTCCGTCTGTGGAGCATGGCTTACCGCGTGGCTCGAAAAGCCATTGTCGGGCAGTGCTAACCACAATGCCTGGGAGTAAGTGTTGGTAAGCGAAGCGCCGCTGTCTTGAAAGGCGCGGGCCGGGGCCGTTTCGACCTGCTGGCCGTTACGCATAATGGTAACGCGATCAGCAATCGGCAGGGCGTGGCGAAGGTCGTGGGTAATTAATATCACCGTTTTTCCTTGGTCGGCCAGTCCGCGCAGTGCATCTAAAACACGCTGGCGATGGAGAGGGTCTAGGCCCACTGTGGGCTCATCGGCAATCACTAGCTGTGCCTGACTAACATGAGCCATCGCCGCCAGTACGCGACGTGCCATGCCGCCGGAAAGCTCATGGGAGTAGGCCTGCTGGGCGCGAGCATCTAGCTGGTAGTGGTCTAAGGCACGTTGGGCGGCGTGTCGAGCGTGACGTGACGAGTGTCCGGCGCGCTGGGCCGCCCAGGCCACTTGGCGTTTGGTGCGCGCCAGTGGGTCTAGTGCGTTAAGCGACTGAGGAATAAGCGCCAGCTCCCGGCCGCGAAGCTTGCGTTGACGTGATGCATTCAGCGGTTCGCCCTTGTAGCCAATTTGCCCACTCAAACGAGCAGGTGTTGGTAGTAACCCCATCACTGCGTAGGCCAAGAGACTTTTTCCAGCTCCTGAAGCGCCGACCACTGCATGCACTTCACCCGCGGAAAATTTTAGTGAACATTCATTCAGGCAGGTGGCCCATTCACGCTTCCACCAGGAGACATATAACGGTAGCTGTAGCGACAGCCGATCAATCGTTAACACGGTAAACCTCCCATCAGTAATCTCCTTGAAAGCGCTAAAGGGCCCGGCGTAGATGAGTGGAAAGGCGCTCGAATCCCAGCACCATCAACAGCAGCCCCAGGCCGGGAAATACCCCCAGCCACCAGTAACCGCCGCTCAAATAGCGCATGGCATCGGCCAGCAGTACGCCAATAGCGGGCTGGCTGGGGCTCAAGCCAAATCCCAAAAAGGTCAATGCCGCTTCGTGGAGAATGGCGTGAGGGAACAGCAGCAGGGCACCGACTAAGCAGTGGGGAACAAGATGGGGTAATAGATGGCCGTGGATCACAAACCAGCGTGATTTACCTAGCGCCCGGGATATTCGCACATAGGGCGCCTGCCGCAATTGCCATAGCTCGGCGCGTAGCACTCGGGCTAGGCTTGGCCAGTGAGTCACGGCCACGGCAATAATCACCGCCTGGGTGCCACCGCCCAGGGCAAAGGCAATCAGCATTAATAAAATCAGGTGAGGCACGCTAAGCAGCGTATCAATCAGCAGACTCACCAGCGCGTCCAGCCGCGCTGACAGGGTGGCTATTGCTGCCAAGCTCAATGCAATCAGCGTGCTCAGTAGCGCCGCCAAGCAGCCCACCCAGAAGCTTAGCGCCAGCCCTGCCAGGGTGCGCGCCCAGAGTTCCCGGCCCAGGGTGTCGGTGCCTAGCCAGTGGTCAACGCTGGGTGGTGCCAGCCGGGCGTTAAATTGCATCTGCTGCGGTGAATCGCCCAGCAGCCACTGGCTGGCGATCAAGCCCGTGATCAGTAGAGCGGTGAGGCCCAGGCTAAAGAGGGCACGAAGGCGCGGTTGAGCCATACTCATAGCCCACCTGCCTGAATGCGCGGATCGATAACACCGTAGAGGCTATCGGCGATCATATTGCCGACGCTGACAAACAGGGCGGTAAATAGCGCTATGCCCAGCAGCAGGGGTACGTCGCTGCGCAGGCCCGCCGCCACCGTGGCTTGGCCTAAGCCGGGATAAGCAAATACCTGCTCGATCAAGATGGAGCCGCCGAAGAGCTCGCCCAGTGAAGCAAACGCCAGCGTCATCGCTGGTAGGCTGGCATGGCGCAGGCCGTGGCGCCAGGCCACATCAATTCGGCTGGCACCCTGGGCGAAAGCATGAGTGGCCACCTCTGAGCGCATTAGCTCAAGCATGCGAGCGCGGGTGTGAAGAGTGACATTGGCAATGCCCAGCAACGCCAGGGTGGCGATCGGCAGTATCAGATGGTGCAGGCGCGTAGCGAGAGTGACATCTTGGCTCAAGGTGCCCGTTGGACCAGCGCAGCAAGTGGGTGTCCAGCCTAGCGTTACTGAAAAAAGCAGCACGGCAAGTATCGCCAGCCAGAAGGCGGGCGTGGAGGCGGTAATATAGGCGTAGGTACTAATGATGTTATCCAGCGTGGAACCCTCTTTAGCACCTGCCACAACGCCTAGGCTAAATCCGAGCAGCGCTGCGAGTAGCCAGGCGCTGCCCAGAAGCATGATTGAGCGCTGAAATCGCTGGCCAATAACCTCGCTAACCGGCTGGTTATACACATGGCTCCAGCCTAAATCACCGCTTACCAGCTGGCGCAGCCAGTGGCCAAACTGAACGGCGGGTGGCGCATCGAATCCCCAGCGTTCGGCAATCAGTGCACGCTGCTCAGGGCTTACCTGCGCCATTTTCGGGCCGAGGTAGGCATCCACAGGGTCGACGGGCGAGACCATCATCAGCCCAAATGACACCAGGCCTACGCACAGCAGCACCAGCGTCAGGCGGCCCAAGCGCCTTGCAATACGCAGGATCAGTCGCACGTCCAGCGCCACTCAAGCAGATTAGCGGTGATGGGCCAGCCGTGACCATGGGGCGCTACGCCAAGCTCGCCAACGTCTAAACAGGTGTTGGCGAAGTAAACGTGTTCAAGGTTAACCAGCCACGCCCAGCTGCTATCGCCGCGTACGCCATAGCCAGTGGTGCCATCCCACTGGGCAGCGCGCCAGTACTGGTTAGCAGTTTCGACACTCTCCGCGGCCTGAGCGGCATCTAAGTGTGTATCCACTTCAGTGTTAGCGTAGAGGCCGCTGTTATAAAAACCGTTGCCCCCATGCTGGCTGTGAAAAAGGTAATAAACCTCTTGGGGGCTGTGACTGCCAAAGCCGAACATGATGGCGTCCTGGTGAACCGATTCACGCTGGATTTCATCCCAGTGGCGGCCTGTCGGCTGCATCTCGATGCCCAATGGGCGAACCATCTCGGTACTCACTTCCGCAAGCAGTTGTCGGGTGGTATCGCTTGAGGGGTAGGTAAGCCGAAAGCGAGCGGGCAGGCCATCTTTATAGCGCAGGCCATCGTCCCTCAGTTTCCAGCCAGCGGAGTCAAGTAGCTCATTCGCCTGGGCAAGGTCAGGTGCGTCTATCCGCTCTTCATCACTACTCCAGGGAAGGCCGTCTGCCGGGCCAAAGGCGGGGCGACCAAAGCCGTGCAGTGCTACTTCCACCAGCGTATCGCGATCAACGGCCAAATTGATCGCTTGACGAATGGCGGGGTCAGCCGTGACATCGTTGCCAATCGGTGCGCCGGAAGTGGCATGCTCGCCGGTGGCTGGCTGCATGGGGAAAAGAATGCCGCGATTATCGACGCTCTCCATGGTGACCCGTTGCATATGCTCAGGCACATTGGCCGCCAACGCCGGTGGAATTGATGCGATATCGACCTGGCCTGCATGGGCCGCACTGAGCGTGGCGTCTTCGCCGGTAAACAGAAATATCAGGCGATCAAAGGCGGGGGCAGGGCCGTAAAAATAGGGATTTCGTTCAACTATCAGCTGTTCGCCTTCCTGCCACTCCACCAGTTGATAGGGTCCAGAGCCCAAGGGATGTCGGCCGTATTGTTCGTTATAGCCGCTATCCCGCTCGGCGTGGGGCACAATGCCCAGCGTCATCAGTTGGTCTATAAAGGTAATTCGCGGGGCGTGAAGGCGAAGGGTGACGGTCTGATCATCAATGGCGCTCGCCTCGGCAAGCGCGCTTAAGTCTGCCCGCCCACCTGCCTCTGCCGCGGTATTAAAGGTGTAGGCCACATCTTCGGCGGTCAACGAGATGCCGTCGGCAAAGCGGGCGTCTTCACGTAGCGTTAGCGTCCAGGTGAGGCGATCTTCAGAGAGCGACCACTCGGTGGCTAATTCTGGCTGCGGCGCAAGATCTTTCCCCCGCGAGAGCAGCGTCGACTGAAACAGCGGAGTGCCATACTGCCCCCAACCCAAAAGTGGATCGAAGCCCTGTTCGGGTTCGCCACCAATGGCCAGAATTAACCGCTCTTTTGCCTCGGCGGTGCTGATGGCAGCTAAACAACTTAGCGTAATACCCAGTAAGATAGGCCGAGTTGGTGGAGCCATCGCTTTATCCTTTACGCTATTTAGTATGATGTTTTTACAATAACATCATACTAACGGTGGCGGCAGCACATGGAAAGCAGGTCTTATAAGAGGAGGCGTGAATGCAGCGTGTAACGGTAACGCTTGATGAGGAACTGGTGGCAGAGGTAGATGCGTTGATGCATGAGCGTGGCTACCAAAATCGCTCAGAAGCGATTCGTGATTTAACCCGTAGTGGCTTAAAGCAGGTGAGAGAAGAGGCTGCACCGGATTCGCCCTGCATGGGCGCGCTGGTGTATGTCTACGATCATGCCGCTCGTGAGCTGTCCAAGCGCTTGACTCGCCATTCCCATGACCATCATGACCTCACGCTTTCGACCCTGCACGTGCATATCAATCATGACAGTTGCCTGGAAGTAGCGCTGCTCAAAGGTCGGGGGCGTGTGCTTAAGCAGTTCGCCGCTGAAGTTACCTCGTCGCGAAGCGTGCGCCACGGGCAGCTAGTGCTGATACCCGATGAATAAGCCCGCTTTTCGGATGCCAAAAAAAAGGTGACCCGGAGGCCACCTTTTTTGATCGGTAGCGTGAGCGTCTTAGTGCTCTACGCCGCCTTCGCCGTGCACGTGGCCGTGCTCAACTTCTTCACTACTCGCTTCACGTACTTCAGCGATCTCAACGTCAAAGTTGAGCTGCTGGCCAGCCAGCGGGTGGTTGCCATCGACAACAACCGTATCGCCTTCGACTTTCTTGACGGTAACCATTAGCGGGCCACCTTGCGTCTGGGCTTGGAATTGCATGCCCGGCTCAATGCTTTCAACGCCCTGAAACGCATCGCGCGGTACTTCTTGCATTAGCTGCTCTTGCAGCTCGCCATAACCTTCTTCAGGAGAAACGCTAACGTTCAGCTTTTCGCCAGCAGCACGACCTTCCAGCTCTTTCTCAAGGCCCGGAATAATGTTACCGGCGCCATGGAGGTAGGTAAGCGGCTCACGGCCTTCGGAACTGTCTAGCACTTCACCTGCATCGTTGGTCAGAGTGTAGTGAAACGCGACAACCGAGTTTTGCGCAATTTGCATGGAATAACCTTTCGGTGAGTGCATGTTCCAATATGGTAACGCGTGTAGGCTGACTTGTCAGGGGGGGTAGCGGCGCTTTTTCCTACCCACCACTTTCGGCGGTATTGCGCGCCAGAGTGACCAGGGATACCCTACGGCCATCACTTTTTTCTTTGCCCTATCATTTTGGAGCATGCAATGACGATCTTGATTATTTGGCTTATCGCCTTTTGCCTGATTGCTTATTTTGTCAATGACCGCTGGAACAAGGGTGTTAGCCAAGGGTTGGATAAGATGTTGCCCAGTGTGCTGAAGAGCCATGGCAACAATCGCTACTTATGGGCGATTTCGCTGGCAGTACTGGGAGCCACCACTCTGATCCAGCCCGTAGAGATGCTGTTGGTGGTCATTCTGCTAGCTCTTATTGGCTGGGCCATCATGGCTCTAGCTAATTGGGCAAGTAACAAGACTCATCATTAAGTTATCCGCCATAAAAAGTCAGTTGCCATAAAAAAGCCCGGCCATCTAATAAGATGGCCGGGCTTTTTTGATAACAAAATACTATTGAACGATAGCAATCAATTAATAAGGTGCAACACTCATGCTGGCGCCGCTACCGATTAAGCGTACCCGCTGACCAGCCTGGAACTGGCGGTCTGCACGTTGTACAACGATAACGTCGGTACCGTCGTCACGACGAATTTCCATTTCCAATGCGTCAACGCGGTTAGTCGCGTCTTCAGCTGCAGTGCCAGCTACGGCACCACCGAGAGCGCCTGCCACGGTTGCTAGCTGGCGACCTGAACCACCACCCACTTGGTTACCCAGAAGGCCGCCGATAATGGCGCCACCGCCGCTGCCTAAAAGGCCTCCAGCGCGGCTATCGGCTTGAATCTGTACCGGGCGAACCGCCACGATAGTGCCGTAGGTAACGCTTTGGCCGGTTTTTGCTTGGTTGCCGCTATAGACATCACCCGAGTATCCCGAGGTGTTGGCACATCCAGCCAACGTGAGAATACTTAAAGCTACAGCCGGTAGAAGAAGACGTTTCATTAAAACCTCCAGAGTGTCTATTGAGTTAACTGTCGCCCACACTGCCGTCGTTAAAAGCAAAGTGAAGAGCGATTATAGTTATAGAACGGTGTTCGCTAAAGATAGCTGATGTAAAGCATTTTGACCAGCAATCAATGGAAAAGGTCAAAGCTGACAAAAAAGTAGTCAAGAAATATCATAACGGAGAGTGTAACAGCGTATTAAGAAAACAGTGTGCAAATACTCAGAGCGAACCAAAACAGGAGGCCGTTAGGCCTCCTGTGCAGGGATCAAAAAGTAACGTGGGCGATTACTAACCAAATTGATTCATGGTGTTGTCTTTGCCCCCGGCTTTGAGCGCGGCATCACCGTGGAAGAACTCTTTATGATCATCACCGATATTGGAGCCTGCCATATCCTGGTGGCGAACCGTGGCGATGCCCTGACGAATTTCCTGGCGCTGTACGCCTTTCACGTAAGCCAGCATACCTTCATCGCCAAAGTAGCCTTTCGCCAGGTTGTCGGTCGAGAGGGCGGCCGTGTGGTAAGTCGGCAGCGTAATTAAGTGGTGGAAGATGCCTGCGTCGCGAGACGAATCGCGCTGGAAGTTGCGCGTCCACTCATCGGCCAGCTGACCCAGTTCGGTTTCGTCGTACTCGGCGCTCATTAACTTGTCACGCTGGTAGGCAGAAACATCCTTACCCTCTTCCTGCCATGCATCGAACACCTGCTGACGGAAGTTCAGCGTCCAGTTGAACGACGGTGAGTTGTTGTAAACCAATTTGGCATCCGGCACGACATCGCGAATCCGGTTAACCATGCTGGCGATCTGGCCAACGTGGGGCTTCTCGGTTTCGATCCACAGCAGGTCGGCGCCGTTCTGCAGGCTGGTGATGCAGTCAAGAATCACGCGATCTTCACCAGTGCCGGGTTTGAACTGGTAGAGGCCCGAAGCGAGACGCTTGGGTTTCACCAGCTTGCCGTTCTGCTTGATGACCACGTCGCCGTTGTTGATGTCGGCGGCATTTTCGATCACATCCCCGTCGAGGAAGCTATTGTACTGATCGCCGAGATCGCCTGGTTCATTGGTGACGGCAATTTTTTGCGTCAAACCCGCACCGAGTGAGTCGGTACGCGCAACGATAACGCCATCTTCAATGCCGAGTTCCAAAAAGGCGTAACGTACGGCGTTAATTTTGGCCAGGAAGTCTTCATGGGGCACGGTAACTTTACCGTCCTGGTGACCGCACTGCTTCTCATCGGAGACCTGGTTTTCCAGCTGGATGCAGCAGGCGCCCGCTTGAATAAACTTCTTGGCGAGCAGGTAGGTGGCTTCTGCGTTACCAAAGCCGGCGTCGATATCGGCGATGATTGGGACGATATGCGTCTCATAGTTGTCAATTTTACCGATCAGTTCCTGCTCTTTTGATTTGTCGCCAGTCTCTTTGGCTTCATCCAGGGCACGGAATAGGTGGTTAAGCTCCCACGCATCGGCTTGTTTCAGGAAGGTATAGAGTTCTTCGATGAGATTCGCAACAGAGGTCTTTTCGTGCATTGACTGGTCGGGCAGCGGACCGAACTCAGAGCGCAGCGCGGCAACCATCCAGCCGGAAAGGTAGAGGTAGCTACGCTTGGTGGTGCCAAAGTGCTTTTTGATCGAGATAAGCTTCTGTTGGCCTATAAAGCCGTGCCAGCAACCCAACGACTGGGTGTACTGTGCGGTATCAGCATCGTAAGCGGCCATATCCTCGCGCATGATTTTGGCGGTGTAGCGAGCGATGTCCAGGCCGGTGTGGAAGCGGTTTTGTGCACGCATACGGGCGGCGTATTCCGGTTTGATGGCTTCCCATTTGCCGCCTTGAGCTTCGCGTAACTGGGCCATTGCTTTGATATCGTCGAGCAGTCCTGTCATGAGCTTATCCTCTTCGGTCGTGAACGTATTTTGCAAATCAGCACTTGCTTATGCTGCACCTGCGAGGTTGTATTTAGCATTATTGAATTTCGTGATTGTGTCTCTAGGCCAATCGTCTCTCATGCAAACGTCTTGAAAGCTGGAAGCTGTAACGCTAGAGACCTCCGCTACAGCGTTGAGCGGGCTTTATGGATTGACCAAATCGGCTTAACGCTGCAATGCAATAACTATCCACGAGGATGGCGCCTTCAACAATTGACACTTGGGGGCAGAGGCCGTTGTAACCCGACGACAGGGAGGTAGAGGAAGGGAGGGTTTGTGTAGTGGTTTTTCGTCAAACAGGCATAAAAAAGCACTGCCGAGGCAGTGCTAGAGATCCATCAAGAGGGCTTGTTAATCGAGCGAAAGCGTCATTTCTCGATGAGGAATGCCTGCATCCAGGAATTCATCGCCATGAGCGATGAAGCCCAGCCGCTCATAAAACGCTAGAGCATGGACCTGAGCGCTGAGGGCGACCTGGAGGTGGCCCGCATGACGCGCTGCCTCAATCGCAGCCTGCATCAACAGTACGCCAATGCCGGTGCCGCGGGCAGTAGCGAGTACCGCGACACGGCCAATGTGCGCATCGGGTAGCAAGCGTGCGGTGCCCACTGGCTGGCCGTCAAGCATAGCGAGAAAGTGCTGGCACGCGGGATCCAGTCCATCCCACTCCTCATCCTGAGGCACGTTCTGCTCGTCGATAAACACCTGGCGGCGGATCTCGCTAGCCGCCGGGCCAAGTGTCTCCCAATCGCCAGTGCTAATGTGGGTAATGGCCATTAATACTCCTCGTCGTCCTCACCCTCATCACTCATAAAGCCCAAGCTGCCGGTGTTGACCAACTGGGTGATGAGCGCTGCGGCACCGTCAAGCTCAAGGTCTTCGGTGTAAAGGGGCTTGGTGTCGGCTAGGCGCTTGGCTAATTCAGTTGAACAGGCGTGGCCGTCACCATCCACAAATAGCGTGGTGCCGCTGGCGTCGTGTCGCCAGGCAAAGCGTGAGCCAGGCATATGGTAGAGCGGTTCACCCTCTTGTAGTTGAGCAACAAGCGCCGCTTCGGTTAGCGGCGTTTCAAGCGGCACCACTTGATCCACATACTTTGGCTGGGTCATCACCCGGCCAAACCACTGGGCAACCTGGGTTGGGTTATCCAGCGTCGACATAATCAGTTGGCGCATACGCTCAACGGCGTCGTCGTCCAGCTCACCGACCTGCTCGGCAGGCGCCATGCCCGCATCACTGTAACGCTGTGAGGCAGGAAGCTGCTCGCCCAAATAATCGGCATAGGAGGTAATCGCCTCATCAGCGGAGGGCGCGCGGAAACCAATCGAGATCGTCATGCAATCATCGCTTTGGCTCACACCGTGATGTGCCCAGCCGGGGGGGAGATAGAGCATGTCGCCGGGGTCAAGCACCCAGTCGGAGTCCGGCTCAACGGTGAATTCTTTCAGGATGCGAAGATCGATACCTTGGATGATCGGCGCATCTTCCGTGAGCTTGCCGCCCAGCTGCCAGCGGCGATGGCCGCTGGCTTGGAGTAAGAAAACATCGTATTGATCGATATGCGCGCCCACATTGCCACCAGGAGGCGCGTAGCTGATCATCACGTCATCGAGCCGCCAGCGCGGCAGGAAATCAAACTCGTCCATTAGCGCGGCGACCGCAGGCACATAATGGTCAACGGCCTGCACGAGAAGACTCCAGTTGTTCTCTGGCAGCCGTTCAAAGGTGGCTTCGTCAAAGGGGCCGTGGGAGACCTGCCAGGGCCCATCGGGGCCTTCTTCTTCGACCAGGCGTGCCTCTACGCCAGGCTCGCAGGCGAGTCCCGCCAGCTCATCAGCTTCAATCGGGCTAATGAAGTCGGGCATTGCGCCACGAATCAGCAGCGGCTTTTGCTGCCAATAATTGGCCAGAAAGTCTGCGGCGGTAAGATCGCCCAGCAGTGTTAGCGGCTTATCGTGATGGTTCATGGCGTGTCCTGGTGTAGTGGTCGCAGCAACGTTGGTTACAGCAAGTTGGTCACAACAAATGGGTTACAGCGAGTTTAGCTGATGCGTCAGTGCTTCGGCTTGTGCCTGGGCATTACCAATATAGTTGGCCGGTGAAAGCGCCTTCAATTCGGTTTTGACGTCGCTGGGTAGTTCAAGGGTATCAATAAACGCCGCAAAGCCTGCTTGGTCAATACGTTTGCCCCGGGTCAGCTGCTTGAGTTTTTCGTAGGGCTTCTCAATGCCGTAGCGGCGCATTACCGTTTGAATCGGCTCGGCGAGCACTTCCCAGCTGTTATCCAGATCAGCGTCTAAACGTTCAGGGTTGGCTTCAAGCTTGCTGATGCCTTTGAGGCTGGCGTGATAAGCAATTAAGCCATACGCCAAGCCCACGCCTAGATTGCGCAGCACGGTGGAGTCAGTCAGGTCGCGCTGCCAGCGGGAGATCGGCAGTTTTTGCGCTAGGTGGCTAAGCACTGCATTGGCCAGGCCCAGGTTACCCTCGGAGTTCTCAAAATCGATTGGGTTAACTTTATGCGGCATGGTGGATGAGCCAATTTCGCCCTCGACCGTGCGCTGCTTAAAGTAGCCCAGTGAGATGTAACCCCATACGTCGCGATCAAAATCGATCAGGATCGTATTGAAGCGGCAAATGGCATCAAACAGCTCGGCGATATAGTCGTGAGGTTCGATTTGAGTCGTGTAAGGGTTGAACGTTAACCCCAAGCCTTCCACAAAAGTGCGCGCATTGGCTTCCCAGTCGATCTCTGGGTAGGTAGTCAGGTGGGCATTGTAGTTGCCCACGGCGCCATTGATTTTGCCGAGCACTTCCACCGCTTCAATTTGCTTGAGCTGGCGCTTGAGGCGATAGGCCACGTTGGCCATTTCCTTGCCCAGGGTCGTAGGGGTCGCGGTTTGACCGTGGGTGCGCGACAGCATCGGCTGGGCGGCATGGGCAATCGCCAGCTTGGCAATTTCGTCAGCCACTTCGTGCATGGTGGGCAGCATGGCGTTAAGGCCGTCGCTGAGCATCACGCCGTAGGAGAGGTTGTTGATATCTTCGCTGGTGCAGGCAAAGTGAATGAACTCGGTCACTGCGTGGAGCTCGGCCTGACCTGCGATCTTCTCTTTCAGGAAGTACTCAACCGCTTTGACATCGTGATTGGTGGTGCGCTCGATCTCTTTGATCCGTTCGGCATCGGCAATCGAAAACTCACGAATCAACTGTTCAAGAAACGCCGTCGCTTCAGCGGAGAGGGGCGGCACTTCGACGATTTTCGTGTGCTCGGCCAAGCGCTGCAACCAGCGAACTTCCACAATCACACGGGCGCGGATCAGGCCGAATTCGCTGAAGTGTTCGCGCAGGGCGGCGGCTTTAGAGGCGTAGCGGCCGTCAACGGGGGAGAGGGCGGTCAAAGCAGAGAGTTGCATGGCATGGTTTCCAGGTAGTTCGAGAGCAGATTAATCGAGAACAAGTCGGTCAAATAGATTGGCGGACTAGTTGAGGCTGTCCAGCGCCCGGCGTAGCGCTTTGCGCTGGAAGACCAGCTTCCAGCGCCGCCCGCCTTGCTGGTGCCACAGGAGTCCAAAGCGAATGCCGGCCATTAAACAGGCGCGAACGCGTTCAGGCATCATGCGGCTTTGCAGCAGGGATGGGTCGCCTTGCACCACAATGCGGGTTTTAAAGGTGGAGATCGTCTCTTGGTACGCTTCCCCTAGGCTGGCGACCACGTTTTCATGGGTGGGACCGAAGTGCTCGGCCTGACCCTGGATACGGGTAAGCTTTTGGCCCAGGGAATCCATCATGTTGGTATTGGTGCGCAACTTGTTCATCAGCATGAGCAGCGAGAAGCCGTAACGCAGCACCACCGGGTTCGCCTGTTTGCGCCCTACTAAGGCTTCCAGCGTGTCCAGGCCGCGGCGCAAGTTGTTGGGGTGGCCACCATAGATGGCTTCGAAGCTTGCCGGATTGGTATCCACGGTGGCTTCAATCAACGTTTCCCAGGCGCGCGGGTCTACCTGACCGGTGCGGGCGAGTTCGTCCACCAGACTGGCGGCTTGAAACACACCGGCCAGCGCCAGCGCTTGGCGAGCTGCCGCGGAATCAGGCGCGCGATGAATCGGCGTAGTGGGGTTCATGCAGCAGCCTCCGCGGCTTTCTTCCAGGTGGCGCGAATAACGCCGCCACCCAAGCAAATGTCGCCATCGTAAAGCACCAGCGACTGGCCAGGCGTGACTGCCCACTGAGGATCATCGAAGGTGATCTCTACGCCGCCGTCGGGCAGCGCGCGCATTTCACAGCCGCAGTCACTTTGCCGGTAACGCGTTTTGGCGGTAAAGCGGCCCTGCTGAACCGGCGGCTCGCCTGCCACCCAGTCCATCACCTCGGTGGCCAAGGTGTCGGAGTAAAGCAGTTGATCGTGCTTACCCTGCACCGCGATCAGTACGTTGCGATCTAAGTCTTTCGCCGCCACGTACCAGGGCTCTTCTGAGTAGTTGGCAAGCCCGCCAATGCCTAGCCCCTGGCGCTGGCCCAGGGTGTAATACATCAGGCCCATATGTTTGCCGATGACATCGCCATCCGGCGTTTCAATGGTGCCGGGCTGGGCGGGTAGATATTGCTGAAGGAAGTCGCGAAAGCGCCGCTCGCCGATAAAGCAGATACCGGTAGAATCTTTTTTCTTGGCGGTAATCAGTCCATGCTCTTCTGCCAGCGCACGCACGGCAGGCTTTTCCAGTTCACCCACGGGGAACAGAGTGCGGGCAATGGCGGCTTCCGGCACCGCATGCAGGAAATAGCTTTGGTCTTTATTACCGTCGAGTCCTTTCAGCAGGCGCGGTCGGCCTTCACGAACCCCTTGTCGAACATAGTGGCCGGTAGCGATTTTGTCGGCCCCAAGCATTTCGGCGTACTCAAGGAACACCTTAAACTTGATTTCGCGGTTACACAGAATATCCGGGTTGGGCGTGCGGCCCGCTTTGTATTCGGCTAAAAAGTGCTCAAATACGTTATCCCAATACTCGGCGGCAAAATTAGCGGTGTGCAGCTTAATGCCCAGCTTTTCGCAGACAGCCTCGGCGTCGGCGAGGTCCTCTTTGGCCGTGCAATATTCGGTGCCGTCGTCTTCATCCCAGTTTTTCATAAACAGGCCTTCCACCTCATAGCCTTGCTGCATGAGGAGAAGGGCAGAAACAGACGAGTCAACGCCGCCGGACATACCGACAATCACTTTGCCGTTAGCGTTTGGCGCAGTAGTGGATGGCATAAGCATCCTCAGTAGATGTAGTGTGCAATTGGGGAAGGATTATACACGATGGGGGGTAATGGCTTCGAGTGCTTCACTCGCGAATCACCGTCAGCGGATAATACGGCCCGTTAAGGGCATCTTCGATACGTTTGAGTACCAGTGGGCTACGCAGGCGTGACTGTTGATCTAATTCGCGCAGTTGCTCAAGTGTCAGCCAGTGTGTGGCCACGATGTCGGGATCCAAAGCAAGGTCGAGTTGACGCAGAGGCGCGGCAATAAAACCGTGGCTATGAAACGTTTGTCCGTCATCGGTATGAAAAATATATAGCCCAAGATAGCTGGTAAGCGACACGCGCCAGGCTGTCTCTTCCTGCACCTCGCGCAGAATGGCTGCGATGGGTCCCTCACCGGGCTCGATATGTCCGGCGGGCTGGTTGAACACGCTATGCGGCCCGCCGCGCTGCTCTTCCACCATTAAGTAATGCTCGTCTCGCTGTATAACACAGGCCGCCGTGCTGTGAATAAGGCTCATGATGGCTTCCTGCGTTTTGCGGCGGGTCGCGCTTGTTGATCTTGTCGCTGAGCCGTTCGCTTATTTGCAGCTGTATTCGCCGGTCGGGGCGCGTGTAGGGCCTCTTTACGCCACTCGCCTGGTGCTAATCCTTCCAACGTCCAGGGCCCAACGGAGGTGCGAATCAAACGCAGCGTGGGAAAGCCTACGTGAGCGGTCATGCGACGAACCTGGCGATTGCGCCCTTCGTTGATGGTTAGCTCCAGCCAGCTAGTCGATGGATGGCGTTTGGGGTCGATAGGAGATTGGCGTAAGGCGGTAGTGGGGGGCTCCATTCGGCGAGCCTTCGCTGGCTGGGTCGGGCCATCTTTGAGGATAATGCCCTGACGCAGCGCCTTGAGGGCCGTGTCATCTATTTGTCCTTCGACCTGCGCCCAGTAGGTTTTGGGCTGTTTGTGGCGTGGGTGAGAGATGCGATGAATCAACTCACCGTCGTCGCTGAGCAGCAGCAGGCCTTCAGAGTCGTAGTCAAGCCGCCCAGCGGGGTAAATGTCTTTGACAACAATAAATTGTGCCAGTGTTTGGCGTCCTTCGCGGTCGCTGAACTGGCTTAATACTTGAAACGGCTTATGCAATAAATAGAGGTTGCTCATGACATCTCGTTACTCTTTTTACTTTCTATGCGCTCTTGGGACGGGACATGTCGACAATGCGCATGGCGGACAGCGCTGGTATACTCCGGCCTAGCTGCTGGGGCGCGCTGGGGGCGTCATCGTTATAAACAGGCTAGAGCCCCGGCCATTAGTGAACTCGCGCTCCGCTCAAGATTTCTTGCAATCGTAGTGACAAGAGAGGTTAACGCAAAAATGACCAAAACGCCGAAGATCATCTACACGCTCACCGACGAAGCCCCCGCGCTTGCGACGTACTCCCTGTTGCCGATTATCGATGCGTTCACCGATTCAGCGGGTATTCAGGTAGAGACGCGCGATATTTCGCTGGCCGCTCGGATTATCTCTCAGTTTCCTGATTACCTGAGCGAAGAGCAACAGATCGGCGATCACCTGGCCGAACTTGGCGAACTGACCAAGACCCCAGAAGCTAACATTATCAAATTACCCAACATCAGTGCTTCACTGCCCCAGTTGAAAGCGGTGATTAAAGAGCTGCAGCAGCAGGGCTACAAGCTTCCCGACTACCCGGAAGCGCCCCAGACTGACGAAGAGAAAGACATTCAGGCGCGTTACGACAAAACCAAAGGCAGTGCCGTTAACCCGGTGTTGCGTGAAGGTAACTCAGACCGCCGCGCACCGCTGTCGGTGAAAAATTACGCGCGTAAATACCCGCATCGCATGGGCGAGTGGAGCAGTGACTCCCAGTCCCACGTGGCGCATATGAGTGAAGGCGATTTTTACGGCAGTGAGAAGTCAGCGCTGATTGAAAAAGCCACCGATCTTAAGATCGAGTTGATCGCTAACGATGGCAGCGCCACCGTACTCAAGCCGAAAACATCCGTACTTGAAGGCGAAGTCGTTGATGGTGCGGTGATGAGCCGTAACGCGCTGCGTCGTTTCGTGGCCGAAGAAGTGGCCGATGCCAAAGCGAAAGATGTGCTGTTCTCGCTGCACCTCAAAGCGACCATGATGAAGGTCTCTGATCCGATCATGTTCGGCATGGTGGTCAGCGAGTTTTATCAGGACGTGCTGAGCAAGCACGCGGATGAGCTGAAGCAGGCAGGCTTTGATCCCAATAACGGTATTGGCGATCTCTACTCGGCGATTAAGTCGCTGCCGGAACAGCGTCAGACTGAGATTGAAGGTGAGATCCAGGCGCTGTATGCCGAGCGCCCACGCCTTGCAATGGTGAATTCTCATAAAGGCATCACCAACCTGCACGTGCCCAGCGACGTGATTATTGATGCTTCTATGCCGGCGATGATTCGTGACTCTGGCAAGATGTGGGGCGCCGACGACCAGCTGCACGACGTCAAAGCGGTAATTCCTGATCGCTGCTACGCTGGTATCTACCAAACCGTGATCGAAGACTGCAAACAGCACGGTGCGTTTGATCCGACCACCATGGGCAGCGTGCCTAACGTTGGCCTGATGGCGCAGAAAGCTGAAGAGTACGGCTCTCACGACAAGACCTTCCAGATTCCCACCGACGGCACCGTTCGCGTTACGGATACCGACGGCAACGTCGTACTTGAGCACAGCGTAGAGCAGGGCGACATCTGGCGTATGTGCCAGACCAAAGATGCCCCGGTTCGTGACTGGGTGAAACTGGCGGTGAACCGCGCTCGTGAAAGCGGCACCCCGGCTATTTTCTGGTTGGACGCCCAGCGTGCCCACGATGCTCAGCTGATCAAGAAAGTCGAAAGCTACTTGAAAGATCACGATACCGGTGGCCTGGATATTCGCATCATGACGCCGGAAGACGCGATGCGCTTCTCGCTGGAGCGTATCCGCAAGGGCGAAGATACCATCTCCGTTACCGGTAACGTATTGCGCGACTACCTGACCGACCTGTTCCCGATCATGGAACTGGGTACCAGCGCCAAGATGCTTTCGATCGTACCGTTGATGAATGGCGGTGGCCTGTTTGAGACTGGCGCTGGCGGCTCTGCCCCTAAGCACGTTCAACAGCTGTTGGAAGAGAACCACCTGCGTTGGGATTCACTGGGCGAATTTTTGGCTTTAGCCGCTTCGCTTGAGCACTTGGGAAGCACGTTCGATAACGCCCGAGCGAAAATGTTAGCCAAGGCGCTCGATCAGGCCAACGGTAAGTTTTTGGATAGTAACAAGTCACCTTCACGCAAAGTGGGTGAGCTCGACAATCGCGGTAGCCATTTCTATTTAGCGCTATACTGGGCAGAAGCCTTGGCTGAGCAGAGTGGTGATGCCGAAATGCAGGAACTGTTCGGTCGCTTAACCGAAGCGCTAAAAGCCAAAGAAGCGACGATTGTCGATGAGCTTAATAGTGTGCAGGGCCAGCCTACCGATATTGGTGGCTACTACCACCCTGACCATGAGTTGACGGACAAAGTGATGCGTCCCAGTAAGACCCTCAACGAGACGTTGTCCATCGTCGCAAAAGGCTAATCGCTCCCGTCTTCGATTTAAGCCCTGAACCCCCGCCCACTTGGCTTGGTAGGCGGGGTTTTACACTGCCTTCGCTATTGCATCCTGTGATATTTTACTTTTTCCATGAACCCTTACTGATCGGCAGCGTCTTACGTTCTAGTAAATTCGTTATAGCTGTAAGTTCGCCATCGCTGTGAATTAGCTATAGTGAAACGTAAGCGATGCTTACATCGGTCAGTCTTGAGACAACCAACCGTGCTGCTTATGTCCAACCTAGAGAGTTCATACCTGGTCGATTTTCCCGTATACGCGGGAATGACGCGTCCAGATATGCCCGATGAAGATGGCGATATAGCGGTGCAGCCGGCAGAGCCAGCGCTGGCGCAACCGCCACTTTATAAGGTGGTGCTTCATAATGACGACTACACGCCGATGGAGTTCGTTATTGAAGTACTACAAGGTTTTTTCAACATGGATAGCGAGACTGCCGTTCAGGTTATGCTCGCGGTACATACCCAAGGAAAGGCCACTTGCGGCGTGTTTACGCGGGATATAGCGGAAACCAAAAGCTATCAGGTAAACGAGTACGCCCGTGAGTGTGAGCACCCGTTGATAAGTGATATTGAGGCCGCCAATTAAAAGCGTTGAGAAATAATTGGTGGTGAGGCTTGCAACCGTGCCATTTGTACCCGATGTTGAGAGTGCCGGTCGATTAAACTGATCCGACGCAAGCCCTAGGTGGCGATACGCCCTAGGTAGTAGCGAAAAGGGGACTGCCATGCTGAGCAAAGAACTTGAAATGACCCTGAACACGGCCTTTACCGTGGCCCGCTCCAAGCGCCACGAGTTTATGACCGTTGAGCACCTGCTGCTAGCGTTGCTGGATAATGCCTCAGCGGTAGACGTACTGAAGGCATGCGGGGCTAACCTCGACAAGCTGCGGTCCGGTCTGCAGGATTTTATCAACTCGACCACCCCGCTGATCCCAGAGGGTCAGGGTGATCGTGAAACACAGCCCACGCTCGGATTTCAACGCGTTTTACAGCGTGCGGTTTTCCATGTTCAGTCATCTGGTAAGAGCGAAGTATCCGGCGCGAATGTGCTGGTGGCTATCTTCTCTGAACAAGAGAGCCAGGCGGTTTACTTCCTTAAGCAGCAAAGCGTAGCCCGCGTTGACGCGGTGAATTACATTGCCCACGGTATCTCTAAAGTGGCTGGTCATGGCCCATCTCCTTCGCCCTCTTCATCAGAAAATGAAGACGCGGAAGAGGGAAGCAACGAAGGTGCTGCACACCCGCTTACTGGTTATGCCACTAATTTGAACGAGCAGGCGCGGCTGGGCAAAATCGATCCGTTGATTGGCCGAGATCACGAGCTTGAGCGCGTCGTTCAGATATTGGCGCGGCGGCGCAAAAATAACCCGCTGTTGGTCGGTGAGGCGGGCGTAGGTAAAACCGCGATTGCTGAAGGTTTGGCCAAGCGTATTGTTGAAAAAGACGTACCCGATGTCATTGCCGATGCAGTGGTTTACTCGCTCGATATGGGCGCGTTGCTAGCAGGCACCAAATACCGCGGTGATTTTGAAAAACGTCTTAAGAGCCTGCTGGGTGAGCTGCGCAAGCAGCCCAATGCGGTGTTGTTTATCGATGAAATTCATACCGTCATTGGTGCGGGTGCCGCCTCCGGCGGTGTGATGGATGCGTCGAACCTGCTTAAGCCGCTGCTCTCTTCGGGCGAGCTACGCTGCATTGGTTCAACCACGTTCCAGGAATTCCGCGGTATCTTTGAAAAAGACCGTGCGTTAGCGCGCCGTTTCCAGAAAGTGGACGTAATGGCGCCGTCGGTGGATGACACCATCAAGATCCTCAAAGGTCTACGTTCACGCTTTGAAGAGCACCATGAGCTTAAATACACCGACGGTGCATTAGAAAGCGCAGCGCGGTTGGCGGACCGCTATATCAATGATCGCTTCCTGCCTGACAAAGCGATTGACGTGATTGACGAGGCAGGCGCTCACCAGCGGCTATTACCGCCGGAAATGCGCGCTAAAACAATCGACGTTGAGCAAGTAGAAGCCGTCGTGGCCTCTATTGCGCGTATTCCACCGAAGAGTGTTTCAAGCTCTGATCGTAAGCTGCTTGAAAAGCTCGACCGTGACCTGAAAATGTTGGTGTTTGGTCAGGATGAGGCGATTGATAGTCTCTCTGCGGCTATTAAGCTGTCCCGGGCAGGGCTTAAAGCGCCCGACAAGCCGGTGGGTAGCTTCTTGTTTGCTGGTCCCACCGGGGTGGGTAAAACCGAAGTGGCCAAGCAGCTTGCGCATATTATGGGCATTGAGCTGGTTCGCTTTGATATGTCGGAGTACATGGAACGTCATACCGTATCGCGTCTGATTGGTGCGCCCCCAGGTTATGTTGGTTATGACCAAGGTGGCCTGTTAACTGAAGCGGTCACTAAACAGCCGCACTGTGTGCTGTTGTTAGATGAGATTGAAAAAGCGCACCCGGAAGTCTTCAACCTGCTGCTGCAGGTGATGGATCACGGTCGCTTAACGGATAATAACGGGCGCGAAGCGGATTTCCGCCACGTTATCCTGATTATGACCTCTAACGCCGGTGCCGAGCAGGCCTCGCGTCGTTCGATTGGTTTCCAGCATCAAGACCACTCGACCGATGCCATGGAAGTGATCCGCCGCACGTTCTCGCCAGAGTTCCGCAATCGCCTGGATAGCATTATCCAGTTCCACTCACTGCCGGTTTCTGTTGTACGCAACGTGGTCGACAAGTTCTTGATAGAACTGCAGGCGCAGTTGGATGAGAAACGTGTTCAGTTGGATGTGGACGACATGGCGCGGGATTGGCTGGCCGACAAAGGCTATGATCCTGATATGGGTGCACGCCCAATGGCGCGCCTTATTCAAGAGAAGCTGAAGAAGCCGTTAGCCGAGATGATTCTGTTTGGTGAATTGGCTGATCAGGGTGGCATTGTTCATGTCAGCCTGGAAGAAGGCGAACTGCACCTTGCCACAGAAACGGAAATGGCTGATGCGCCCTGAAAAGGGCGCTAAGGCGCTCTAAAGTCAATCACGCTTGTTTGCAAACAGCCAAAACGCAGCGCCCTGTCATTGACGGGGCGTTGTCGTTTTTAGCGAACAGCCATTGACGCTGATCGGCGCTGTCGTTAAAGACAGACTAGCGGGAACCAGTTGAGATCAGCCGAACGCGTTAACGGTGCAACGACTTAGCGCGAACGGTATACGATACGGCCTTTAGAAAGATCGTAAGGTGTTAGCTCTACTTTTACCTTATCGCCGGTCAGAATGCGGATGTAGTTTTTGCGCATTTTGCCAGAGATGTGAGCGGTAACAACGTGACCGTTTTCCAGCTCAACACGAAACATGGTGTTCGGAAGGGTATCGACGATAACGCCTTCCATTTCAATATGATCTTCGCGTGCCATATAGGCATGTCCTCACTTATGAGTTAGTAATGTAATAATCGGTCAGAATTTGAGTGCCGCTAGGTGGGCACCCAAGAAACAGCGCTATATTGTGCCGTAAGCCTGCCGTCAAGGCAAAAAAGCTGACGTCTTTAGCGAATTAATTGCCGCCAATGGCGCCCATCAAGAATTTCTAGCGGCGCAAAAGCCTGTTTGTAGCGCATCTTACGGCACTCTTCGATCCAATACCCTAAATATAGGTGCGGAAGCGCTTTTTGTCGGCTGAGCTCTACCAGTTGGAGAATGGCAAAAGTACCGAGTGAGCGCTTATCCAGTTCCTCGCTAACGGCAAAGAAGGTGTAGATGGCGGATAGGCCATGCTCCAGTTGGTCAAAGGCAGCCACGCCGACCAGTTCGTCGTGAAGGTACATTTCCATGAGATGAGCATAGGGCTCATCAAGGGTGAGAAACGTGCGGTACTGTTCACGACTGGGCGGATACATATCACCGTCAGCATGGCGCTGACGAATATAATCAGCGTAAAGCGAGTAGTGGGTGGATGCAAAGTAAGCGGGCATGATGCGGATGCTAATATCGGCATTGCGACGCCAGATTTTACGCTGTGTGCGATTGGACTCAAACCGCTCAACTGGAATGCGCACCGAGCGGCAGGCGTTGCATCCTTCGCAGTGAGGACGGTATAGATGACGCCCGCTGCGACGAAACCCTAGCAGTGCCAGCGAGTCATAGACGCCAGGCACAGGTGACTCCTGAGGGTCGAGGAACAGCGTCGTCGCTTCTCTGCCGGGTAAATAGCTGCAAGAATGAGGCACGGTAAGAAAGAAGCGCAAATCCCGCACCGGGCGACGCGGAGTGTTACTACTCACAGCTTGCCTCCTGGGTGAAACAGAATGAGTTCATCTCTAATCGTTAGCCTCAGTAGCAATCGCCTTCAGCCACAGCGATGCAGGAACAGCCGGTATTTCAACGGGTGATGAGGGTAACGTAAACGCCTTATCGGGTAACCAGTTTTTAAGATAGTTGATGAATGCCTCGCGAGCGACTGTAATAGCGCCCAGGCTGGCCAAGTGAGGGGTATGCATTTGGCAGTCGATGAGCTTACCATCATGCTCGCGCATTGCCCTGGCTAGGTGGGCTAGCGCTACCTTGGAGGCATCTGGCGCGCGGGAGAACATCGATTCGCCAAAAAACACCGGCCCCATTGCGATGCCATACAGGCCACCTACCAACTGTCCGTTTTGATGGACTTCAATGCTATGGGCAATGCCGAGCGTATTCAGCTGGCTGTAAGCGTCGCGCATTTCGGCAGTGATCCAGGTGCCGCCTGCTGCTTCGCGTGGGGCGGCACAGGCCTGAATAACCTGATCGAAGTGTTGATCCAGGGTGATATGGAAGCCACCATGGCGTAATCGCTTGGTCAGGCTACGACGCTGCTTAAATTGCTCGGGTAGGAGTATCATGCGCGGGTCTGGACTCCACCATAAAATGGGGTCGTCGTCGCTGAACCACGGAAAGATTCCCCGCCGGTAGGCTTCTACCAGCCAAACGGGGGAAAGCTCTCCACCGGCTGCCAGCAGGCCGTTGGGGGAATCCAGGGCCTTAGCGGTGGTTGGAAAGTTAGGATATGGCGAGGAAAGCCAAGGTAGCATTACTTGCTCCTGTTGCTACGTGCTTTTACTAAGCTCTTGAGATGAGTTCTTGTACTGAGTTCTTGTACTGAGCGCTTAGATAACAGCTCTGTGACGGCGGAAGGATGCTCGGTATCATGCAAACTCGCAAGTGGATTAAAGACGCCATTGAGGTGCAAAGGGAGAGTCGCTTGAAAGTGAATAAAGCAGTCAACAAGCGAACGCAGCGTAGCGCGCGTCAAACACCACCATCGGCTTCTTCTGCGCGTGTTAACGCCGCAAAGGATCAGGCTCGCCGTTTTGGCCTGCGCTTACAAGGCTCCGTGCGCGAAGGCGTAGTGGTGTTACTGCTAGCGCTGTGTGTGTTTTTATTATTAGCCTTATTTAGTTATCACTCCTCTGATCCAGGCTGGTCTTACCAAGGGCCGGAAACGGAAATCCGTAACTGGATGGGGCAGGTGGGGGCCTGGTTAGCCGATGTTCTCTATTCACTGCTAGGGGCCAGTGCGCTGTGGTGGCCGGGGATGTTCGGTTTCGCCGCTTGGTGGCTGATTCGATCGCGCCAGGTACGTTTTGAGCTCGACCCGGTTGCGATTGCCGTCCACGCGGGCGGGTTAATATTGCTTATTTTTGGCACTACTATGCTGGGGGCTCTTCACTTTTATCATCCTGACAGCATGCTGCCCTATGCCTCTGGCGGCATTTTAGGGGAAGGCTTGGTCGGTGCATTAAGACCTTTAGTAGGCAGTGGCGGCGTTGGGTTAATCGCCGCGGCGCTTATTTTAAGCGGCTTTCCGCTGTTTAGTGGCATGTCATGGTTGCAGGTGGCGGATGAGCTCGGTAAGCGTATATGTTGCCTGGGCGGCTGGCTATCGGCTCGTCGGCAGACAAAACGCATGCGCGCAGCGCAGCGAGCGGCCGCGAAAACCGCCCCTGCGGCGAAGTCTCAAGTAAAACCCGAGCTAGCTCCCAAAGCTTCATATGTTGAGGATAAACCTGCTGAAGCCAAGCCTGCTGACGTTAAGCCTACGGAAGCTAAGCCGACTGCTGAATCGGTAGGTGTAGGTAAAAGTGCCACGGGTCGCGAACGGCGCGAGCCAGGTTTCTCCATGCCGTTTGATAACAGTGTCACCGACCATTCAGCCGCTACTGAACACAGCAGCGAGACCACCGATACCTCGATTCCCTGGGAAGCCGCGGCTTTTTCAAGCAATAAGCACGTGCCCGCTAAATCACCGGCCGCTACCGAGGAGCCAGCAGTGTCGGCGCCTGCAAAGGCGTCAGTGCCGCCAGTAGATAAATCCGCAGAAGAGGCGGAGGTGCCGGCACCCCCTGCGCCGCGAGAAAATGCCTTTGTCCAGGCAGAGGAGCCGGCAGCAGTGCCTGAGCCCGTTCCCAAGGAAAACGATGAGCCCAAGGAAGCCGACGTCTCCTTCCCACTACGCGCCTCGCGTCAGGAAGAGTCGCCAGCATCTGCTGCAAGTAACTTCTTTGTCAGCGACGAAGCGCCTGATGAGAAAACGCATACTCAGTCAGCGCCTGCTGAACGCCGCAGTGAGCCGACACTCAGCGAGTCACCTGAGCCTGTTTCTAGGCGCGCCATGGAGCCTGAGCCCGCACGTAAACCGGAGCGTGTGGCTGAAGTCGTCCCGGAGCCAGTGTGGGACGACGAAGAGCTGGACGACGAGTTGTACCAGCCAGAGGAGCCAAGCGAACCAGCACCAGTGCCTACGCCAGCAGCACGCCAAGAGCCCACTTTCTCGCCCGATGTTCAAGCGCAAGAATCTGACGAAGGCCCCGCGCTGTGGACCGTGGAGCATTTGCAGAGCCAGCGGCCTGCCTTTGAGACCCTGGACGAGCCCGAAGGCGATGTACCGAGCTTACAACTGCTGACTCCTGCTGAACCGCATCAGCCTAATTACAGCGATGAACAGTTGGCCGACATGGCCGAGCTGCTTGAAGTGCGGTTGCGCGAATACGGTGTTAAGGCGGAAGTCGTCGATACCTGGCCTGGGCCGGTGATTACCCGCTTTGAGATTAAGCCGGCGGCGGGTGTGAAGGTTTCCAAGATCAGCAACCTTGCCAAAGATTTGGCGCGTTCGCTGATGGTCAAGAGCGTGCGAGTGGTCGAGGTTATTCCTGGCCGTCCCACGGTGGGTATTGAAATACCTAACCCCAATCGGGCCATGATTCGTCTGCGCGAAGTGATCGATTCTGACCGCTACCAGCAGGAAACCTCGCCGCTGACCATGGCGCTGGGTCAGGATATTGGCGGCAGCCCCGTGGTGGCCAACCTGGGTAAGATGCCTCATTTATTGGTAGCCGGTACCACTGGGTCAGGTAAGTCAGTGGGCGTTAACGCCATGCTGATCTCGATGCTGCTCAAGGCGAAGCCCAGCGAGCTGAAGCTGATCATGGTCGACCCCAAAATGCTGGAGCTGTCGGTCTACGATGGTATCCCCCATTTGTTGGCGCCAGTGGTCACCGATATGAAAGAGGCGGCCAACAGCCTGCGCTGGTGTGTGGCTGAGATGGAGCGCCGCTATAAGCTGATGGCGGCGATGGGGGTGCGGAACATCGCGGGCTTTAATGGACGCTTGGATGAAGCAGAGCGCGCTGGTGCCCAGGTGGCGGATCCTTTATGGGAGCCACAGCCCTGGGAAGTGCACCAGCCGCACCCCGTGCTGGAAAAGCTGCCCTATATCGTGGTGGTAATCGACGAATTTGCTGACATGTTCATGATCGTCGGCAAAAAGGTCGAAGAGCTGATTGCCCGCCTGGCACAAAAGGCGCGAGCCGCGGGTATCCATTTGATTCTGGCTACCCAGCGGCCCTCGGTGGATGTTGTAACGGGTCTGATCAAAGCCAACATTCCTTCGCGGATGGCGTTTCAGGTTTCCTCGCGCATCGATTCGCGCACCATTCTTGACCAGGGCGGTGCTGAAAGCCTGTTGGGGCATGGTGATATGCTCTACCTGCCTGCGGGCTCTGGGCCACCTAATCGTATCCACGGAGCCTTTGTCGATGATGATGAAGTGCACCGGGTGGTCGATGACTGGAAGCGTCGGGGCGCACCGGAGTATATCGAAGAGATCCTCTCAGGGGGCGTCTCAGCCGATGCCTTGACCGGCCTTGAAGCCGAAGGGGGCGATAGTGACGATGCCGAACAGGATGCGCTTTATGATGAAGCTATCCAGTTTGTCACTGAAACACGCAAAGCCTCGATTTCTGCCGTCCAGCGCCGCTTCAAGATCGGCTATAACCGGGCCGCTCGTTTAGTGGAGGCGATGGAGGGTGCCGGTGTGGTGACCTCCATGGGCTCTAACGGCGCACGCGAAGTACTTGCGCCGCCGCCGGTAGGCCACTAGGCCAGCCGAATGGTCGCGAGCCAATGCTACCTCCCAAGGGTGCAAGTGGCTGGTTTTAAACGCCGGGTTGAATGGTGACAATTATGCAATAAGCGTGAAAGCCTTGCCGCGGGTGAAACCCTGCGGCGTTTTTTACGTCTTAACAACACATGGATGGTTAAGCCGACCTCACTGCTTGATTATTGAGCACTAATTTTTGAGCAACCGTTTTGAATAGCCGTAATTTGGCAACGGTTGCCTAGGGAGATCACATGCGCGATACGCAAACAAAACGAACTTCATCGCTGGGCGCTTCACCCCTGGCATTAGCGGCAAGCGCCTTGGGTCTAACCTTTGGCGCCCCCGCATGGGCGGATGATGCAGCTGAGCGTTTGACCGAGCGATTAGATCCGCTTGAGCGTTATCAGGCCAATTTTGAGCAGCAGATTTTAGATGGCAGCGGCGATCGTCTTCAAAGTGCGCGCGGTGAAATGTGGCTTTCTCGCCCTGGTATGCTGCGCTGGGAAGTAGAAGCACCCTATTCCCAGACTGTGGTTTCCGACGGAGACGATGTTTACATGTACGATCCCGACCTTGAACAAGTCACCGTTCAAGAGATGGATGATCGCGTCACCCATACCCCTGCGTTACTGCTGTCAGGAAGCGTGAACGATTTAACCGAAAGCTATGAGGTGTTTTACGAGCAGGAGGGGGGAGAAGATGTGTTTACCCTGGTACCTATCTCTGCCGATACGCTGTTTGAAGAGTTAAGCATGGTGTTTGATGCTGACACGCTAACCGAACTATGGATGATGGATAGTACCGGCCAGCGTACCGCGATTACCTTTAGTAATATTACCCTCAATGGGGAGATTGCTTCAGACGTGTTTGATTTCGAGATTCCCGAAGGCACTGACGTTATCCGCGAAGAGCTTTAATGGTGAAGGGGTAGTGGTAAAGAGTCAGCGGTTGATTGAGATTCGTAGTTAGGTAATAACCATCAGGCGCCTTAGGGCGCCTGATCTGCTTCCTGGTCACGATTTTCCCGCCACGCCATAATTTCACCAAAGCGTTTCTCCTGACCAAAAGGGCTCGGCTTGAAGAAAGTAGTTTTAGGCAACTCTTCAGGCCAGCAGTCGTGGGCGCTACCTGCCGGGTAGCCGTCTGGCTCGTTGTGGGCGTAGCGATAGCCTTCACCATGCCCCAGCTGCTCCATTAGCTTGGTGGGGGCGTTGCGAAGGTAAGTTGGCACCTCCACCTGGGGTTGCTGGCTTACAAACTTTTTGGCCTCACTCCAGGCGCGATCAATGCGGTTGCTTTTGGGCGCCACCGCCAAGTGTATCGCTGCATGGGCAATTGCCCGCTGGCCTTCGTAATCTCCTAAACGCAGGTAGGCGTCCCAAGCGGCAATGACCAGCGGTAGGGCGCGCGGGTCGGCATTGCCGACGTCTTCTGAGGCAATGGCAGTCAATCTGCGTACCACGTCCAGCGGGTCGCCACCGCCCTGCATAAAACGCGCCATATACAGTAGTGCGGCATTAGGGCGTGATGAGCGTATCGATTTATGAATGGCCGAGAGCAGATCATAATAAGCGTCACCCTGCTTATCGAAAGCGCTGGCTTGGTGGCCAATCACATCCGCCAGTACGTCCTTATGGAGTACTTCACGGCCCGCTTCCTGGGTGGCGAAATCACACGCCGTTTCTAATAGCCCCAGCGCCCGACGGGCATCGCCTGCGCTGGCATGAGCCAACGCGTTTAACACCTCATCGTCAACGTGAATATCGCGTTTTCCCAGCCCTCGCTCAGCGTCATTAAGCGCTTGACGCATCACTGTAATCAACTCATCCTGAGTGAGAGATTTCAACACGTAAACCCGTGCACGGGAGAGCAGCGCCGAGTTGACCTCAAACGACGGATTTTCGGTAGTGGCACCAATCAGCGTGAGCAGCCCCGACTCTACATGGGGCAGGAGGGCATCCTGCTGGCTCTTGTTGAGGCGATGGATCTCATCTAAAAAGAGGATGACCTTGGATGACATTTGCTGGGCACGTTCTACGACGGCACGAATCTCTTTCACCCCGGCCATCACCGCGCTGAGGTGCTCCAGGTGGGCTTGAGAGGCCCGGGCTAAAAGCTCTGCCAGCGTGGTCTTGCCCACCCCCGGCGGCCCCCATAGAATCATCGAACGCACAACGCCTGATTCCGCCATACGGCGTAGCGGTTTATCCGGCCCCACCAACGCCTGTTGGCCTACGTAATCGTCCAATTGGCGTGGGCGCATACGAAAGGCTAGCGGGGCGTCTTCTGAAGGTGCTGCGTGGGCGCTATCAAAAAGGTCCATGTAAACTTCCGTTGTCAATCGGGGCGTAGAACTACTTATTGGTTACAAGTGTCTGTGGTAAAGCGCAGCTTGTCGAACTACCTTTGGCGTAACCTAACAGAAAGATGCGCTTGCTAGGATAACGCCATAGAGGCATTGTTAATGATAACCCCTGTTAGTTGCTATGCCCCTATGATTGCATGCCGTCAGCTTAATTAGGCAAAACGGCAGGCATGACACGATAAAGGAGACGGCTCAATGTTAAACCAACTGCGTCTAGATCATGCCAACATGGCCCGGATGCTTCATGTGCTACAGCTGAAGCAAAAAACGTTAGCACAGGGAGAACGGCCCAATTTCAAGCTGATGCGTGAGGTAGTCGATTACATTTTATCCTATATGGATGGTTTTGCCGCCCCGCTGGAAAAGGTCTGCGTTGAGCGGTTGCAGGCTAAAGCGCCCGACCATAGTGCGCTTACCGAACAGATGGCCAATGATTATCGTGAGTTAAAGCCTCGTCTGCAGCGTCTCTCCAGCGATATCGATATGATTCTGATGGACAATGTGCTGCCCATGGATCGTTTTGCTGAAGATCTAAAAGATTATTTAGAGGCGCATCGGGCCTACTTGCGCCACGAGCGTGAAGGGCTGTTCCCGCTAATTGATGAGCACTTTAGTCAAGAAGATATGGAAAAGCTTCGCGAGGCGCTTCCCGCCGGTGCGGAACAAGAGTTAGAGCGCCTGCAGCAAGCCTACCCCGAACTCTACGCCGAACTGCGAGGGGCTGATGTGCCCGCGGTATAGCCAGGAAAAACGACTTAAGCGGGTAGCGACAATCAATAAATTCATAGGCGGGGCATGCTAAACTGGCGGCCCCGTTTTTATTGGGTGTCAGTTTAACCATCGACCAGCTCGGCGCTGATGAATGAAGCAGGATAGTGATGCAAAGAGAGTCATGAAAGGCCCCGTATTAGTTTTTGATTCCGGTGTCGGCGGCCTGTCGGTGGCCCAATCGCTGCGTCAACACTACCCTGATGCTGCTATGTGCTACACCTGCGATAATGCTTGGCTGCCTTATGGGCTTCGCGAAGACGCCGCACTAACCGAGCGTATCGTGTCGGTCTGTCAAGCGGCTGTTGACGCTTGCCAACCGAGCGTGTTGGTTGTCGCCTGCAACACCGCAAGCACCTTAGCGTTGGAGCATCTTCGCCAACAGTTAGCTATTCCTGTGGTAGGTACCGTGCCTGCTATCAAGCCTGCGGCTGCGATTAGCCAAACGCGGCATATCGGTTTATTGGCCACCAGGGCCACGGTGGCGCGGCCCTATACCCAGCGCTTAATTGATAGCTTCGCCAGTGACTGTGTCATCACGCGCGTTGCCGCCGATGCCTTGGTGGTGGAAGCAGAAGCCTACCTGGCTGGCATCACGCCCAATACAGAGCGTATGCAGGCGGCATTGACGCCGTTATGGCAAGTCGTCACTGCTCCTACCGAGCATCCCAAACTAGATACCGTGGTGCTCGGCTGCACCCATTTTCCGCTGTTAAAACCCTGGCTAGAGCAACTTGCCCCTGCGCCTTTATATTGGATTGATTCTGGTGATGCTATCGCTCGGCGTGTGGCGCAAGTGGTTGCTGAGCTATCCAGCGATCATCACGATGGTCGCTGTTATACGACTGCGCCCGCTGCGAATCTGACTGCGGGTTTAGCGCGCTATGGGTTTAAAGCGCCCCAATTGCTAAACGTGCGTTAATAAACATTATTTGTCGCTACTATTTCTGAACCCATTCAAGAGGAGCAGCTTTGGCTATCCCCGTCGTAGAACCTGAACGTTATGCCGAGCAGCTAGCCGCCAAACGCGACTATCTGGAGAGTACCTTTGCCGCTTTTAAGCCACCGGCACTGGAAGTGTTTGAATCGCCGCCGGGCTACTACCGCCAGCGCTGCGAGTTTCGCATATGGCACGAAGAGGATGATCTCTTCTACGCCATGTTCGAGGTTGATCCCGAGAACCCGAAAAATAAGCGTGTGATTCGCTTGGATCAGTACGCTGTCGCCAGCGAGCGAATTAATCAACTCATGCCGCAACTGCGCAAGGCCTGCCTTGAGTCTGATGAGCTGCGTCGTAAGCTGTTTCAGGTTGAATTTTTAACCACGCTCTCCGGCGAAGCGCTGGTCACGCTGATTTACCACCGCCCGCTAGGCGAAGAGTGGGAACACGAAGCACGAGCGCTTGAAGCCGAGCTCGGCATCATGATTATTGGCCGTTCCCGCAAGCAGCGCATCGTGCTGTCCCGTGACCATGTCTGGGAGCGCCTAGAGGTGGATGGCCGCACGTTGCACTATCAACAGGTCGAAAACAGCTTCACTCAGCCCAATGCGCATATCTGCCAAAAAATGCTCAGCTGGGCGCGTGAAGTGACCGCTAAGCAACAAGATGAGGGTGCGAAGAAAGATCTGGTCGAGCTCTACTGCGGGAACGGCAATTTTACCATTGCCTTAGCCGAGAACTTCTGCCGCGTGTTGGCCACGGAAATTTCCCGCACGTCGGTAGCCAGTGCCAACGTCAACTTAGAGGCCAATGGCGTCACGAACGCGCAGATTGGTCGCATGTCAGCAGAAGAGTTTGCGCAGGCGCTGAAGGGCGAAAAGGCCGGGCGTCGCGTGGCGGAAATGGGACTGGATGATTACGATTTTTCCACTGTGCTGGTAGACCCGCCCCGCGCCGGGCTAGATGAACAGAGCTGTGCACAGCTCAGCGAGTACGCGCAGATCGTCTATATTTCATGCAACCCGGCCACATTGGCTGACAACTTGACCATACTGACCAACACTCATCGGATAGAGCGCTTTGCGCTATTTGACCAGTTTCCGTTTACCGATCACTGTGAATGCGGGGTGTTGTTAACGCGGCGGGATGTTTAAGCAAAAGTTAATGTTCTAACGGCCTAATGCGTAAACGGTATGTGCCATGAACAACTTGTCATGTGATTAGGGACGCGACGATAGGTAGCGTAAGCTAGCCGTTATGTTGGCCTAAAGGCCTATTGTCCTTCGTTTTTTGGCCGATTAATGGCCTAGGCAGTCGAGGTGATGGATGCACTACGTTGCGATTGAAGAGAGTCGTCAGGATCTTTTGAAGCAGCTTCAGGAGCGATTATATGCGCGTCTGGAGCCTGCTCGAGCCGCGACAATTGACGCCTTTGCTCGACACTTTTATGCCACCGTGCCGGTGGAAGACCTTGTGGATCGTCGCCTGGACGACCTGTATGGTGCAACGCTGTCAATCTGGCAGTTTTTACAGCACCACGACCCAAAAAGCCCTAAAGTGCGCGTTTTTAATCCAGATTTTGAAGAGCATGGCTGGCAATCAACGCATACCTTTGTGGCCGTGCTGCATGAGGATATGCCGTTTTTGGTCGACTCGGTGCGTATCGAGCTCAACCGTCGCGGTTTAACAGTACACGCGATTCAAAACGCCGTGCTGGCGGTTGCTCGTGATGACCGCCACCAGTTACAGGCGCAGACCTCACCTCGCGATGAGAACGCGCCGGAAGCCCGCGAGTCGCTAATTGTTATTGAAGTCGATCGACACACCGACGTGGCGTTGCTTGAGAAAATCGAAAGCAACCTGAACGACGTACTACGTGATGTGCGCACCGCCGTGCGCGATTACGACGCTATGTGCGCGCAAATTACCGCGTCGATTCAAGAGCTTGAAAAAAATTGCCCGCCGCAGATCGACCCTGACGACCACGAGGAAGCGATTGCCTTTTTAGAGTGGATGCTCAAGGATAATTTTACCTTCCTGGGTTACGACGAGTACCTGCTGGAAGGCAGTGAACTACAGCGCGATGCCGAGAGCGTGCTGGGCGTGTTCCGTCTGGATCAGCCGCGCTACTGCGAGCGGATCCGCACTGAAGAGGGCGTGGATGAGCACAATGAGTATGTGCTGGTGCCGCAGCTACTATCGTTTGCCAAGAGCGCCCATCACTCCCGCGTGCATCGCCCCACTTATCCCGATTACATCACCGTTGATCGCTACGATGACGATGGCAATGTGATTGGCGAGCGGCGCTTCTTTGGTTTGTTTACCTCCACGGTCTATAACGAGTCGCCGCGCAATATTCCGCTGCTGCGCCGCAAGCTCAAAGCGGTGATGGATATCGCTGGGTTTAATCCCCAGGGCCACAACGGCAAGCAGTTGCTGCAGGTGCTGGAAGTTTACCCCCGCGACGACCTGTTCCAAATCGATACCGAATCGCTGGCCAGTACCTCGCTGGGCATTCTCAATATCCGCGAGCGCCGTCAGGTGCGGCTGTTTATCCGCGCCGATATCAGCGGCAAGTTTTACTCCTGCTTAGTATTTGTGCCCCGCGACGTATTCTCGACGGACCTGCGTCAGCGAATTCAAAATGTGCTGTGCGATGAGTTGGATGCCCACTTTGGCGATTTCAATACCTACCTATCCGAGTCGGTACTGGCGCGCATTCAACTGATTCTGCGCTTCAATGGCGATGCGCCCAGCGATTACGATCTTAAGCGTCTGGAAAGCAAAGTGGCGCGGCTGGCGCGTAGCTGGCGCGATGACCTGCACAACGCCATGGTGGAAGGGTTTGGCGAAGAGCGTGCCAACCACCTGATGGATCACTTCCGCGAAGCATTCTCAGCAAGCTATCGTGAAGACTTTTCCGCACGCACCGCGGTGTTTGATGTGCAGCACTTGTTAACGCTGAACAACGGCGACGACTTATCGCTGTCGCTCTACCGTCCGCTGGAAGAGCAGGGCGGCGGCGTTAATCTAAAGCTGTTCCATCGCGGCACCCAGATTCCGCTTTCCGACGTGCTGCCGATGATGGAAAACCTCGGCCTGCGCGTGATTGGCGAACGCCCCTACGATATTAACTCCCCTGAGCAGCGCTACTGGATTCACGATTTTGAGCTAGAGCATAGCGGTGCGGATGTCAGCCTGGGCGATATGCGCGATGTATTCACGGAAGCCTTCAAACGCATCTGGACCGGCGAAGCCGATAACGATGCCTTTAACCGCCTGATTATCGGCGCAGGTCTGGATTGGCGTGAAGTGGCGATGCTGCGTGGCTACGCCCGCTACCTCAAGCAGATTCGCTTTGGTATGTCTCAAGACTATATTGCCGCGACGCTGGCCAACTACCCGGCCATCACCCGCGAATTAGTTGAGCTATTCCGCCTGCGTTTTGATCCTGAGCAGCAGGACCACGCCACCGATGAATGCATCGCTAGCTTAAACGAGCGACTGGAAGGCGTTGCCAGCCTTAATGACGACCAGCTGCTGCGTCGCTTTATGGAGCTGATTCTCGCTACGCTGCGTACCAACTATTACCAGCTCGCCGAGGGTGGCCGCTTTAAAGACTATATCGCTTACAAACTCGAGCCTTCCAAAGTGACCGGCATGCCCAAGCCGCGCCCGATGTTTGAGATTTTTGTCTGCTCTCCGCGCGTGGAAGGTGTCCACCTGCGGGGCGGCAAAGTGGCACGCGGTGGTCTGCGCTGGTCGGATCGCTTTGAAGATTACCGCACCGAAGTGCTGGGGCTAGTGAAAGCCCAGCAGGTGAAGAACGCGGTTATCGTACCGGTCGGCGCCAAAGGCGGTTTCGTGTGCAAGCGCATGCCGGAAAACGCCAGCCGCGATGTGGTGCAGAAAGAGGGCATCGCCTGCTATCAAATTTTTATCCGCGCGCTGCTGGATGTTACTGACAATCTGGTGGGTGGCGATGTGGTGCCGCCGGAAAACGTTGTTCGCCACGATGAAGATGATGCCTATTTGGTCGTGGCTGCCGATAAAGGCACGGCGACCTTCTCGGATATCGCCAACGAAATTTCCATCGAGTATGGCCACTGGCTGGGCGATGCCTTCGCCTCTGGCGGTGCCAACGGCTACGACCACAAAAAAATGGGCATCACCGCCCGCGGTGCCTGGGAGTCGGTTAAACGCCACTTCAAAAACCTCGATGTGGATACCCAGCGCGACCTGTTTAGCGTGGTGGGAATAGGCGACATGGCCGGCGATGTGTTCGGTAACGGCATGCTGTTGTCTGACAAGATTCAGCTGGTGGGCGCCTTTAATCACCTGCATATCTTTGTCGATCCCAACCCGGATGCAGAGGCCTCTTTTGCCGAGCGCAAACGGTTGTTCGCTCTGCCACGCTCCAGCTGGGAAGACTACAGCCAGGAGTTGATCTCTGCCGGTGGCGGTATCTTTAGCCGCAGTGCTAAATCAATCGCTATTACCCCGGAAATGCAGCAGGTGTTTGGCATCCAGGAAACCCGCCTGTCGCCGAACGAATTGATCCGCGCGATGCTCAAATCCAAGGTGGATTTGATCTGGAACGGTGGTATCGGTACCTATGTGAAGGGCTCCAATGAAACCGATGCCGATGTCGGCGACAAAGCCAATGACACCCTGCGTATCAATGGCAACGATCTGAACTGTCGCGTGGTCGGTGAAGGCGGCAACCTCGGTTTGACCCAGCGTGGCCGTATGGAAGCCGCCGCCAAAGGCGTGCGTGTCTACACCGACTTTATTGACAATGCCGGTGGGGTGAACTGCTCCGACCACGAGGTCAATATCAAGATCCTGATCGATGAAGTGGTCAAGCGTGGCGACATGACCGACAAGCAGCGTAATCAGCTGCTGGCGGAAATGACCGATGAGGTGGGCGATCTGGTGATCCTGGATAACTATCGCCAAAGCCAGGCGCTGGATCTGTCGGCTATCCTGTCCAATCAGGCAATGGGCCCTTACCGCCGCTTTATTAGTGAGCTGGAAGCCACCGGGCAGATTGATCGTGAGCTGGAGTTCCTGCCCACCGATGATGTGCTCAAAGAGCGAGCCAGCAACGATCAAGGGATGCGCCTGCCTGAGCTGTCGGTACTGATCTCTTACGCCAAGAGCACCTTGAAGGGCGACTTGATCACCTCTGACGTGCCAGATGACCCGTATATTCACCGTCATCTGGAGCGGTTGTTCCCCTCGGTGCTGGTAGAGCGCTTTAAAGACGAAATGTACGAACACCGTCTTAAGCGAGAAATCGTCGCTACCCAGGTAGCCAACGATCTGGTTGATCACATGGGTATCGTCTTTGTACGTCGCCTGATGGACTCCACTGGTGCCGGGCGTGCCGACATCGCTCGCGCTTATATTGTGGCCCGCGATAGCTTTAACTTGCCCGGTCTATGGGCGCAAATTGAAGCGCTCGATAATCAAGTGCCGAATCGCATCCAGTACTCAATGATGCTTGACCTGATGCGCCTGATCCGTCGCGCCACGCGCTGGTTTGTGCGTCAGCATTTAGGGCTCTCGACGCTGGACACTATCGAGTATTTTGCTCCTCGCCTGGCGCAGCTGCAGGAAGGTATTGGTGAACTGCTCAGCGGTGAGGAGCTGAGCGCTTGGAATAGCCGTCGTGACGAGCTGCTGGAAGCAGGTGTGCCGGAAGCCTTGGCGTCCACTGTCGCGGCGTCATCCAGCCTTTACGCCGGGCTAGGTATTATCCAAGCGGCACGCCTGACCAATGAAAAACCGCAGCGAGTGGCAGAGGTGCTGTACGAAATTGGCAGCCGCCTGGAGCTGCCGTGGATGATTCAGCAGGTAACCCAGCTGGAAGTGCGCGACGCCTGGCAGGCCCAGGCGCGGGAAACCTTCCGCGACGACATCGAGCGTCAGCAACTGGCACTGACCACTAGCGTATTAAAGCTCGACGCCGGCAGTCGCGATACCCAGGAGCGGGTGGCGCAGTGGTTGGATCAGCATGCCGATCTGCATCGCCGCTGGTGTCGTTTGATTGAAGAGGTGCGTGGCGGCAGTGAAGGGGGCTTTGCGCTCTTCGCCGTAGCGGTACGCGAACTGGTAGATCTGGCTGAAAGCGATAGCGAAGCCTAAACGTACCTAGGCTGATTAAAGCGGATCTATTTAATTAAAGCGTATCTATTTAATTAAATAGGAGTATGAAAGCGCGTCCTGGTTCTCCACCAGGGCGCGCTTTATTGCGTTATACTGGCGCCCGTTTTCAGCCTCCGCTTCAAGAGACCCGCTATGTACAACCTCGCCCGCTCACTGTTCTTTCGCGTTGACCCAGAAACCTCTCACGGTATGGCGCTGGGTGCGTTGGATGCACTGCATCGGGTCGGGGGCGTTACACGGCTATTTGGCCAGCGGGTTGAGGACCCCGTCGAACTGATGGGGCTTCGCTTTGCCAATCGAGTAGGTCTCGCCGCCGGGTTGGACAAGAACGCCGATCACCTCGATGCGCTGGGCGCGCTGGGGTTTGGCTTTGTCGAAGTGGGTACAGTGACGCCTAAGCCGCAGTCAGGCAATCCTAAGCCTCGGCTATTTCGCTTAGCGCAGCATGAGGCGATCATCAACCGCTTTGGTTTTAACAACAAAGGGGTTGCGCACCTGGTTCAGCAGGTCAAGCAGCGTCACTACGGTGGCATTGTGGGCATCAATATTGGTAAAAACCTGACGACTTCAGTAGAACACGCGCTGGATGATTACCTAATATGTTTAGACGCGGTGCATCCCTACGCGGATTACATTGTCGTTAACGTCTCTTCACCGAATACCCCTGGGCTACGCACCTTGCAATTTGGTGAACAGCTGGATGCGCTATTGGGGCCCATTCGCTCTCGCGCCAACGAGCTTGATGCCCAAGCGGGCCGAAAAATTCCATTACTGATTAAGATTGCCCCGGATATGAGCGCGGAAGAAGTGGCGTTGATGGCAGAAAGTATTGAGCGCAATGCACTTGATGGCGTGATTGCTACCAATACGACGGTTTCCCGCGCCGGAGTAGAGGGTGACTCACAAGCGGAGGAGGCGGGCGGGCTTTCTGGAAAACCAGTTTTCGAAGCATCCAATCGCGTTATTCGCCAACTGCGTGAGCACTTACCATCGCTACCTATCATCGGTGTCGGTGGAATCGATAGTGCTGCTGCTGCTCAGGCCAAAATCGCGGCGGGAGCAAATTTAGTGCAACTCTACTCGGGGTTGATCTATCAAGGGCCTAAATTGGTCGGTGAATGCGCAAGGGCACTGAAAGCTAACGGTTGACGTGCAGATGATTAGCGAAGCAGTATGGGTATCAATGCGCACTAAAAAGCCCACTTGAAAAAGTGGGCTCATTGAAAACCTCTCGTTTAAAATCTTTCTTTTAATACCTTGAAAAATAAAACGTTAGGCCATGACTAAGGGGTTTTTGTGGATGCCCGAGATGCCGGTCATCCCATCCCACTGGTCACCGCGGCCTTCACGCCAACCGCTCATCCAGTATTCACGTAAATTGATATCTTGACTGGGACAGTCGTCACGAGAACGACCCGATACACCCGCTTTGTATCCGTGGACATAAGCCCGCTGGAAGCGATCACGTTTTTGCCGTTTCATTGGCTAACCTCTTTTCACGAAAGCCTTTGATAAGAAATAGGGTGTTATCGACTTATGTTATCAACAACAGCCACTATTCCGAGAGCTTGCTTCAAGAGCGAGACGCCGCTCCAACCCTTTTGTTTGGCACTCACGGGCTGAACGAGCCGAGCGGCAATCTCTTACAAAGAACACTTGTAGTCCATAGGTCTAGTTTTGAACCGACCCTGACAAGCAACGCATGCGTTTTTCAGTAGCTACTCTCTTATTGTTAGACCATGATGGTGTCATCTGTCGACTATCAATTTGTCATAAAACGTAAACTCATTTGCTATATATAGGAATTTCGCGCCTTTACGCGCCGCTATTATCATGACCGAGTCGAATCAAAACGCCCCCTTGAGTCTGCTAGCCACTTGCCCGAAAGGCATTGAAGGCTTGCTCCACGATGAACTAGTGGCACTGGGCGCCACGCCGGGCAAAACCACGGTGGCGGGTGTTTACTTCACCGCCAGCCAAGCCATCGCCTACCGGGTATGCCTGTGGTCGCGATTGGCCAACCGGGTTATCTTAACCCTGGTACGCGAGTCGATGATCGATACCGCCGAGCAAGTGCGTGATGTGGTTGCCCGCATTGCCTGGACTCAGCACTTGGCGCCGGGCAATACGCTGGCAGTTGATTTTCACGGCCGCAGCGAACATATTCGCCACACCCGTTTTGGTGCGCAAACCGTTAAAGACGGCGTGGTTGATGCACTCCAACTGGCGGGGCAGGAACGCCCCAATGTGGATACCAAAACGCCACATTTGCGCATCTACGCCCACCTGCACCGGATGAATTTAACCATTGGGTTGGACCTCTCTGGTGAAAGTCTCCACCGCCGTGGTTATCGTCGTGACGTTGGCCACGCGCCGCTAAAAGAGAATCTGGCGGCGGCACTGCTGGTGCGCGCAGGCTGGCCCGAGCGCCTCAAGGCCGGTGAACCGTTGATCGATCCGCTTTGTGGTGCAGGCACGCTGCTGATTGAAGCCGCCATGATGGCCGCTGACCAAGCGCCTAACCTGAACCGTGATCGGTTCGGCTTTCACGGCTGGGCAGGGCACGATGATCTCGCTTGGCAGGAACAGAAGCGCGAAGCCGACGCGCGCGCGTCGATTGGCCGCAAGCGCTGTAAAGCCCAGCTACTCGGCTTTGATCAGAGCCCTGCAGCACTGACAGCAGCGAAATCCAATGCCATGCGCGCGGGTATTCCAGCCTTGATTAGCCTGCATGGTCAGAGCCTTGCCCAGTTAACCCGACCCGAAACACTGACAGCTGAGAGCGGGCTGTTGATCACCAATCCTCCTTACGGCGAGCGGCTGGGTGAGTTACCGGAACTGGTGCGTCTATACGCTCAGCTTGGTGAGAAAGCCAAAGCGCTATTCCCCGGCTGGACCCTGGCGGTATTTACCGGCAACCCGGATCTAGGCCACCGGCTGGGCATGCGTGCGCACAAGCAGTACGCGCTTAAAAACGGTGCGCTAGATGCCAAGCTGCTGCTTATGGAGATTGGTGGCGCTGAGCATCCGCCTGCCGAGAGCGATACAAAGCCCGTCCAGAGCGAGAGCAGTGCAGTGGTGACGCCTAGTGAAACGGCGAGCGAAGAGCAAGCCGCCCACAAAAACCAAGACAATGCGCAGATGTTTGCCAATCGACTGATTAAAAATCAGAAGCGCTTGAAGAAATGGCTGAAGCAGAGCGGTGAAACCAGCTATCGCGTTTATGATGCCGATATGCCGGAATACGCCCTGGCGGTGGACCGCTACGGTGATCGGGTACATGTACAAGAGTACGCGGCACCTAGCTCGATCAACCCAGCCCAGGCGCAAAAGCGCTTGTACGATGCCTTGGAAGTCATGCCCGAGGCGCTTAACGTTGACGCCAGCAAAATCTATATCAAACGGCGCGAACGCCAAACCGGCAGCGCCCAGTACCAGAAGCGGGCCGCCAGCGGCGAACGCTTTGAGGTGCAGGAGGGCGCAGCACGGCTATGGGTCAATCTGCGTGACTACCTGGATACCGGGCTGTTCCTTGACCACCGCCCGGTACGGCGCATGCTGGGCGAAATGGCCGGCGGTAAGCGCTTTTTAAACCTGTTCTGTTATACCGCCACAGTGACCGTACAGGCGGCCTTAGGTGGCGCCAGTGACAGCGTGAGCGTGGATATGTCCAACACCTACCTGGAGTGGGCCAAGGACAACTTTGCGCTGAACAAACTCGATACACGGCTGCACCGTGTGGTTCGTGACGACTGTTTCCGCTGGCTGGAAACGGCCAACGCTGAATTTGATCTGATCTTTATGGATCCGCCGACCTTTTCCAACTCCAAGAAGATGCGTGACACGCTCGACGTGCAGCGAGATCACCCGCGGTTAGTGGAGCTCGCCATGGCGCGCTTGGCACCCGGTGGCACGTTAGTGTTTTCTAATAACCAGCGGCGCTTTAAACTCGATGAAGCACTTAGCGAGCACTACGCGATTGAGGATATTACCGGGCGCAGTTTTGACCCCGATTTCCAGCGGCGCACTAACCTGCACCACGTATTCCTACTTCGTCATAAGGTGTCATAAGAGAGCTAGTATGAAGAGAGCTTCAGCATGATTCAGCTATCGCTATACACAACCATGGGCTGCCACCTGTGCAGCCAATTAGAGGCACTGGTGACAGCGCTGGCAAATCAAAAGGTGTGGCTGCACCACATCGAGATTAGCGAAGATGATGCGCTGGTGGAGCGCTACGGCGTGCGGATACCGGTGCTGGTGGATGGTGACGGCAATGAGCTGGATCGTGGCTTTGAGCTTGAGCGATTAAGCGCTTGGTTGCGCGAACGCGGCTGGCTGGATGAAGCGGCACTGGCGGGGTTTACTGCCCCGCCGGACACCACAGCACCCATAGGCGCCTATGAGCGTGGTGGAAGGCGCTTCTTAAGTTAATAAGTGCATGGTTAGCAAAAAAGCATAGGGCCAGCGCGAAGCTTAAAGCACATCCAGTAGCGATAGCTGGCGCATCGCTTCCTGGCCTTCCGGGGTATGGTCGGCCACTTCCAGCACCTTGCGAAAGCCCCGCGAAGACTGAATAGTGGTTTCATCTTCCAGCCACATATGGGCTTGCTCCAGCGTATCGGCTAGCTGATGTTTCAGGCCGCCAAATTGGGTGCCGATTTGGCCCCAGGCGCGGCTGAAAATCCAGTCACCAAACATATCCTGGTGAATATGAACCAACACATAGTCATGGTTGGTTTCCCAGCGTACGATCACAACACTCTCCTTACTTAGCTTTTAAAAGATAGCCTTTAAAAGATAGCCTTTAAAAGATAGCCTTTAAACACGCCTGCCCATCAAGCCGTCGCGGGCGGTATTGTAAAGCCCGGATACCCAAACGCCTATGAAACTTGTCATCGACGCCAATATCCCCGCTGCCGAGCACTGCTTCGGCCATTTCGGTACGCTCACCCGTGTGCCAGGGCGGGAGATAAACGCCGCCCACCTTCGGGATGCCGATGCGCTCATCGTGCGCTCCATTACCCAGGTCAACGATCAGCTGCTTGCCGATATTCCCGTTCGCTTTATCGGCACCTGCACTATCGGCACCGATCATATCGACCAGGCAGCGCTTGCCCAGCGCAATATCGCCTTCTCCAGTGCACCAGGTTGCAACGCCGAAGCGGTGGTTGATTATGTGCTGAGCAGCCTGCTAACGCTGGCGGAGCGCGATGGTTGGGCACTTAGCGAGCGCACCGTGGGTATTGTGGGGGTGGGTAATGTCGGCAGACGACTACAGGCAAGGCTAACCGCCATGGGCGTGGCAACGCTGGCCTGTGATCCGCCCAGAGAAGAAGAGGGGGCTGAGGAAGGCTTTCACTCCTTAGACGCTCTGATCGAGCGCTGTGACGTGCTCTGTCTGCATACACCGCTAACCCGCGAAGGCCCCCACGCGACGTATCAGCTACTCAACGCTCAACGTATCGAGGAGCTGGCACCAGGGTGCGTGCTGCTCAATGCCGGGCGCGGCGACTGCGTGGATGGCTTGGCGCTGCGGAGTCGTCTTGCGGGCAAGGGCGATATCAGTGCCATATTGGACGTGTGGGAGGAAGAACCCGATATCGATGCAGGTTTGTGTGATCTAGTCTCTCTGGCAACACCGCATATTGCCGGGCATAGCCTGGATGGCAAGCTGCGCGGCACCTGGATGATTCAGCAGGCGCTAGCCCGCCACTGCGGACGGCCTAGTGGATTAACATTCGCCGATATTTGCCCACCGCCTGCGCTGGCGTCCCTGCATTTGCAGCACGCGCTCCCTCCGGAAGATGCACTTAGACTCTGCATGAGAGCGGTGTATGACGTACGCCGCGACCACGATGCGCTACAGCGCCAAACCCAACATCACGGAATGCGCAAAGGCTTTGATGACTGCCGTGCCAACTACCCGCTGCGGCGCGAATTCGCCACACTCAACGTGCAGCTGTCAGGGGAGGCGGTAGCGCTGGAAGGCTTATTGCGTGGAGCAGGGTTTAATGTGATTCGCAAACTCAGTGAGCAGTAGATTAGGATCGCGAACGTTAGGCTCCCAGCCAACTAGATGCAGTCGTGGGAGGTAGCTTTAGCTCGCGACCCTAAGGGCGTTACTTACTGACGATAAGCCGCTTCTTTTAACGCTCGGATGCGCTCATCCAGGGGCGGGTGGCTAGCAAATAGCTTTTCCACCAGCGAGCGCGTTTGGCCTTTGGTGATGGCCATGGCGCGCAGCGTATCTGGCATTTGATCAGGCATTTCAGTTTCAGTTTTCAAGCGCGCCAGCGCGCTGACCATGGCATTAGTACCTGCTAAGCGTGCACCGGCTTCATCGGCGCGGTATTCGCGGTAGCGCGAGAACCAGGCGACGATAGCCGAGGCCAAAATACCAAACACAATTTCCGCAACCATGACCACTGCAAAGTAGCCCATAAAGCCTAGACCGCCGCCGCCATCGCTGCGGCTGCGTAGGAAATTATCAACTAAATGCGCCACTACCCGTGCAAAAAACATCACAAAGGTGTTCACCACGCCCTGAATTAGCGCCAGGGTGACCATATCGCCGTTAGCGACGTGGCCAATTTCGTGAGCCAGAACCGCGCGCACTTCTTCTGGACGCATGCGGTTGAGTAGGCCTGCCGAGACGGCCACCAGCGCATCGTCTTTGTTCCAGCCTGTGGCAAAGGCATTGGACTGCTGAGCCGGGAATATGCCCACTTCCGGGGTTTTGATGCCTGCCTCGCGGGAGAGCTCAGCGACCGTCTCCAGCAGCCACCGTTCGGTGGAGTTGGAGGGCGTTTCGATAATCACCGTGCCAGTGCTGCGTTTGGCCATCCATTTGGAGATAAACAGCGAGATAATGGAACCTGCCATACCGAAAATAAAGCAGAAAATCAGCAGGCTGGTGAAGTTGATGCCCTGGCCGCGCAGATAGCCCTCTACGCCTAGCAGGCGCAGGGTAATACTGGCGACCAGCAAAACCGCTATGTTGGTACCTAAAAACAGCAGAATTCGCATCATGGTGCAGGTTCTCCCCTAAAGTTCATCGAAGCATTACTAGATTAATGGCTTAGATACGTGCTGTTCATGGCAGTTTCAAGTCATGGCGGTGTCAATGAGTCGATTTAATTACCGGACTCACTGGCGATAGCGCGACAAGAAATTGGCAAAGCGGTCGAGTGCATCGCCTAGCTGGTCTGCCCAGGGCAGTGTCACAATGCGCACATGGTCGGGTTCTGGCCAGTTAAAGGCAGTGCCCTGTACCAGTAATATTTTTTCCTGCAGCAGCAGATCCAGCACCATCTGCTGGTCGTCTTTGATATTAAAGACCTTGGGGTCGAGCCGCGGAAAGGCGTACAGCGCGCCTTTCGGTTTCACGCAGGAAACCCCGGGGATCGCATTCAACTTTTCCACGGTAATATCGCGCTGGGCCAGCAGCCGCCCGCCGGGCAGGATTAAATCGTTGATCGATTGATAGCCCCCCAGCGCGGTTTGAATCGCGTGCTGGGCGGGCACGTTGGCACATAGCCGCATGGAAGCCAGCATATTCAGCCCCTGGATATAGTCCTGGGCGTTTAGCTTGGCCAAGTTGCCGGAGATAATCATCCAGCCCGAGCGGAAGCCGGCGCAGCGATAGCTTTTGGAGAGCCCGTTCATGGTGATGACTAATTGGTCATCGTCCGCCAGCGCGCCCGTGGCGGTGTGCTCGACGCCGTCATACAAGATCTTGTCGTAGATCTCGTCAGAGAACACCACCAGGTTATGCTGCTTGGCGATCGCCAACACCTCTTTCACCACGGCAGGCGGATACACCGCGCCGGTCGGGTTGTTGGGGTTGATCAGCACAATGGCCCGCGTGTGGCTGGTGATCTTGGCGCGAATATCCGCCATGTCAGGCGTCCAGTCGGCCTGCTCGTCGCACAGGTAGTGCACCGCGTGGCCACCGGAAAGGTGAGCGGCTGCGGTCCATAGCGGGTAGTCCGGCGCTGGAATCAGTACCTCATCGCCGTCATTCAGCAGCGCCTGCATGGCCATGACGATCAGCTCAGACACACCGTTGCCGATGAAGATATCCTCAATCCCCACGCCGGGAATCTGCTTGCGCTGGCACTCCTGCATAATCGCTTTACGGGCGGAGTAGAGACCTTTGGAATCGCAGTAGCCCTGGGCCGTTGGTAGGTTACGCATCACATCCTGAAGAATCTCTTCCGGCGCCTCGAAGCCGAAGGGCGCGGGGTTGCCGATATTCAGCTTGAGAATTCGTTGGCCTTCCTCTTCCAAGCGCTTGGCGTGGTCGAGCACCGGGCCACGAATGTCGTAGCAGACATTGTGCAGCTTATGAGATTTCTTTAACGGTTGTGATTCGTGCGACTGCAGGGTATCCATGAGGTGTCTGTCCAAAAGTAGCTAGAGGCCCAAAAGTGTCCAAAAAAACATGAGTGCTTAAAAAATGTCCGTAAGCCGTGTCTTTGGCTAAAGAGCAGTCAGGCCATTATGCGTCGGAAAGCGCTTGATTGTCTTCGTCGTTTTGCACGGGCGGCGGAGGAATATCCGCAGGAGTTTCAAGCGTTAGCCTGCCCAGCTTGCCGTCGCGTAGTTCGTGAAGCAGTACTTCGGCGCCACGGTGCAGATCCACCGCGCCACCAGGGCGCAGGCCGCCTCGGCGGGCAGCAATATCTTTTAAGATGGCGTTGCCGTCAAAGCCAGCAATAGCGAGAAAGTCAGGCTTTTTGGGGCCGTCCGCATCAATGTCGTGGGGAATGTCGGGTGCCGCGTAGGGCGGCAGCTCTTTGAGCTTATAGCGCTCGATGAGCGCTTCAGGGTAGCGTTTGGCAAGCTCCGCGCTGGTCACAATCGCCACGTCCGTGTATTCAATGGCCGTGTCGCGAATGGCACCGGTGGCGGCGAGGCGATAGGCGCTGGCCTGGTCTTCGATTTTGGGCCACAGCACGCCTGGGGTGTCGGTAAGGGCTACACGCCCATCAATACGCACCTTTTGTTGGCGCTTGGTCACCGCAGGCTCGTTGCCGGTTTTGGCGATTTTTCGCCCTGCTAAGCCGTTAATCAGCGTGGACTTACCGACATTCGGTATGCCCATTACCATTACGCGGACATCGCGATCAGCACGCACGGCACCGGCCAGCTCATGGCATAGCTTGGGGATTTTCTTTAGTTCGCGGGTATTGGTGGTGGTGACAGCTAGAGCGCGCATATTCTCTTGGGCATCGAAAAAAGCCACCCACTCGGCCGTTCGCTCAGGGTCGGCGAGATCGGCGCGGGAGAGAATTTTCAACACCGGCTTATGGCGGGTTAGCTCGGCCAACATCGGATTGGCGCTGGAGTAGGGCAGACGCGCGTCGAGTACCTCGATCACGACATCGATCTCTGGCAGCACCTCCGCAATCTGGCGGCGGGCCTTGTTCATATGTCCTGGAAACCAGCCGAGCATGAATCTCTCCTACAAGCACAAAAAAAGCGGGCTGCCATTATAGCAGCCCGCCGGACTTAACGCTGATTACTCGTCGGGGTGAAACTCCAACGACACCGAGTTGATGCAGTAGCGTAAGCCGGTGGTATCGGGTGGCCCATCGGGGAATACATGACCCAGGTGGGCATCGCAGTGGGAGCAGACCACCTCGGTGCGCTGCATGCCGTGCGTGGTGTCGGTATGCTCCTCCACACAGCGGGTGCCCAGCGGCCGGTCGAAGCTTGGCCAACCGCAGCCAGCGTCAAACTTGTGCTCGTTCTCAAACAGTGGCGCATTACAGCACACACAGTGGTAAATGCCCTGCGCATCGCGCACCTGATAGTCGCCGGTGAACGGTCGTTCAGTGCCTTTTTCACGCGCAACACGGTACTGCTCTGGGGTTAGCTGTTGTTGCCATTCGTCGGGGGATTTTTCTATTTTCGCCATGGGGTTCTCCTTTCCCTCTGGTTTCAATCATTCAGAGGCTTATTAGGCAGACTAGCTTATCACTTGTGTAAGTGACAGCTAGCCACCTGCCCAAGTTCAGCCTGTGCGAAGGCTGAGAAAGCCGCCAGTCTGCTTCTTATAAGCTTGCCGCCCCGCCATTACTGCGCGGGTCGTGGGCGCTTTCTATTAATCCATCGGGGTGGTGCACAATCCCACCTGCATGCCCCATGGTGTCGCTGAATGCCTCTGGGAGTACTTCCACATCATGGCCCGCCGTGACTAAGGCGGTGATCAGCGCGTCGTCAAAGCGCGCTTCCAGCTTTAAGTTAGTGCTGCTTTCACCCCAGGTACGACCCAGCAGCCAGCGGGGGGCGGTAATCGCCTGCTGGAGCGGCATGTCGTGCATTGCATAGCGTGAAAATACGGCCGCCTGGGTTTGCGGCTGGCCTTCACCGCCCATAGTGCCATAGACCATGGTGCGGCCATCGTTAAATTTGGCCAGCGCCGGGTTTAACGTGTGGAAGGGTTTGCGACCAGGGGCTAAGCCGCGCAGGTCGTCGGGGTTAAGCGAGAAGCTGATGCCGCGGTTTTGCCACAGCACGCCGCTTTCCGGCAGCACCACGCCGCTGCCAAACTCCCAGTAGATGCTCTGAATAAAGCTCACCGCACGCCCTTCGCTATCCACGGTGCCCATCCAAATGGTGTCGCCCGGCGCTGGTTTGTGGGGCCAGGGTAGGGCGTGCTGCGGGTCGATCTGAGCCGCTTCTAAGCCAATGTTCTCTTCGCTGAGCAAATTTTGCAGCGGTGTTGGCACACGGCCGGGGTCGGTGACGTTTTGGTCGCGCAGGATAAAAGCGCGTTTGGTGGCTTCGATGAGCCCGTGCAAGTGGTCAAAACCGTTTGGTTTGTCGGCCTTCAAGCGCTCGTAAATAGCTAAAATCATTAGCGACGCCATGCCCTGGGTCGGCGCCGGCAGGTTATACAGCGTGGCATCTTGCAGCGTTACTTCCAGCGGCGTGACGCGCTGGGCGCGGTAGGCGTGAAAGTCAGCCAAGCGCAGGGGGCTGCCCACTGCTTCCAAGTCTTTCGCCATGCTAGCGGCCAGTTTGCCGCGATAGAAATCATCTAATCCGGCTTCCGCCAAGCGCTTGAGGGTGGCCGCTAAACGTGGCTGACGCAGCCGCTCACCTTCCCGGGGCAGCTGGCCGTTAAGCAGCAGGGAATCACTAAAGCCAGGGCTTTGAGAAAGGCGCTCAACGTGTTTGGCGGTGAGGGCTTCCTGGCTTTGTGTGACCGAAATGCCCGCTTCGGCATGACGAATAGCGTCGGCCAGCAGCGTGGTGAGGGGAAGCTGTTTACCCCATGTTGACGCTACCTTCAGCGCTTCATGCCAGCCGCCAATGGTGCCCGCCATGGTGAGGGCGGCCTTTGGGCCTCGCTCAGGTATGTGCGATTCACCGGCGTAGAAATCCGCGTTGGCCAAGCCTGCCGCCGGGCCGCAGGCGTCGATGGCAATAGGCGCTTTGCCCGGTTCATGAATCAACCAAAAGCCATCGCCTCCCAGGGCGTTCATATGCGGATAAACGACCGCAATAGCGGCAGCGGCAGCGACCATGGCCTCCACCGCGTTGCCGCCCTGCTTAAGCACATCGCGCCCGGCGCTAGCGGCTAGGTGGTGAGGAGCGACGCAGCTGCCGCCGTAACTACGTTGAGTATGAAGCATCTTTGATTCCTTATTATTAAGTAAGTGCTAAAGCAGGTCGTTACCAGCCAATGGCTTGGGGCAACCAGGTAGCAATGCTGGGAAAGATAAATACCAGCGCCACGGCAACAAACTGGAGGCCGATAAACGGCAGCGCACCTTTGTAAATATCCAGCGTCGAGACTTCTTTCGGCGCCACGCCCTTGAGGAAAAACAGCGACCAGCCAAAGGGTGGGGTAAGAAACGAGGTTTGCAGCACCAGCCCCACCAGAATGCCCAGCCACACCATATCGACGCCCATCTGGACAAAGAAGGGCAAAAACAGCGGTAGGGCAATATAGCTGATCTCAATCCACTCAAGAAAGAAGCCCAGCACAAACATCAGCAGTAGCATAAACAGCATCGCGCCTAACTCGCCACCGGGCACCCAGTCGAACATACGGGCCACCAAGTGCTCGCCGCCCAAGCCACGAAATGCGAGACCAAATACCTGCGCGCTGATCAGAATAAAGAACACCATGGCCGAGATCACCAGCGTGGCCTTGGCGACCTCTTTGAGTAGCGCAAAGGTTAACCGGCCGGAGCAAGTCACAATTAATAACGCCCCTAGTGCGCCCATGGAGGCCGCCTCAGTTGGCGCGGCAATGCCGCCAATAATCGAGCCTAATACCGCAAACACCAAGCCCACCGGCGGGCCCACCACGGTGATGACTTTGCGAAACAACTGGCGCCGCCCCATATCCGCACGCTCTTCAGCTGGAATGGGAGGCATCAGGTGAGGATAAAGTTTAGCGATCACCAGAATGGCAATAATATACACCGCCGCCAGCGTCAGCCCCGGCACCATGGCCGCAGCGAACATGGTGCCGACCGATTCACCCAGGATTTCAGCGAGTAGAATCAGCACTAGGCTGGGAGGAATAATCTGTCCCAAGGTGCCAGAGGCGCAGATCATGCCGGTGGCCAGGGTCTTGGGGTAGCCGCGGCGGAGCAGCGTGGGCAGGGTGAGTAAGCCCAGGGTGACGATCGTGGCGCCGACAATGCCCGTAGCGGCGCCTAACAGCACACCAACCAAAATAATCGCCACGCCCATGCCGCCTGATAGGCCGCCGAACAAGTGGCCAATCACATCAATCAGTTCTTCGGCCAGCTTCGACTTTTCCAGCATCACCCCCATAAATACAAACAGCGGAATAGCCATAAAGGTGTAGTTGGTCACCACCCCATAGATGCGGGATGGCAGCAGGTTAAACAGCATTGGGCCAAAGCCAATATAGCCAAAGAAAAAAGCCGTGGCCGCGATGCTGATACCCACCGGAATACCAATCAGCAGGAACACGAAAAAAGCCACGATCATGCCGATCGCTAGCCATTCATTGGGAGACATGCGTTATTCACCTCGTGTGGGTAGGGCAAACGCTTGACGCAGCGCGTGGGCCAACCCTTGCAGCGCGAGAAGGACAAAACCGAACGGAATGAGCGACTTGAGCAGCCAGCGAAGGGGGAGTCCGCCTGGGTTGGGCGATGCTTCGCCGCGGGCGAACGACTGGGCGATCCAGGGCAGCGTCAGCCAGGCGATATACAGCCCCATGACTAGCAGTAATAGCCCGCCGATCACCTCAATTACTCGCTGCAGATTCGCGGGGAAGCGTTCGTAGAAGACGTCTACGCGAACTTGCTCACCCATCAGCAGTAGATACGACATGCCAAACAGTGCGATAGGTGAGATCAGGTGCCACTGCAGCTCCTGCAGCCATACCGCGCCAACGCTAAATGCATAGCGCATCAATACGTCACCAGCGACTAATCCGACTAATACCACGCAGGTCCAGGCGGCGATCCAGCCAAAAAGCCGAACCACCGCCTCAACTCCGTGGACAAAACATGCCACGGCGCGCATATCAGACTCCGATAATGTCGTTTAACCAGGCGCGTTCACTGGCGCCTGCCCAGCGGTCATGATTGGCTTTAAACGCCATATAGCTATCGTGCACTTTGCGCACCAGCGGATCGGCGTTGGCCTCTGTCGCCAGGGTATCTTGAGTGGCTTCACGCAGCGCATCGACAACGGGGGTGGGGAGCATGCTGGCAGTGACGCCTTCGTTCTCAACCAGATCGGTCATGGCTTCACCGTTAACGGCTTCGGACCAAGTGACGCTCTCCAAACAGGCCGCCATACAGGCGGTTTTGACAATCATCTGCAGGTCTTCCGGCAGGCTATCCCAGTGGGTTTTCGAGATCAGCAGTTCGCCTGTGGTGGAGGGTTCGTGCCAGCCAGTGGTGTGGTAGAACTTGGCAGCGTTATGCAGACCCATGCGACGGTCTTGGAAAGGGCCAACGAATTCAGCTGCGTCAATCACGCCACGCTCCAACGCTGGGAATATTTCGCCACCGGGCAGGACGCGGGCATCCACACCAAGCGAGGAGTAAACCTGACCCGCTAGGCCAGGAACGCGCATGCGCAGCCCGTTGAGCTGGCTAATATCTTCAATGGGCTCGCGGAACCAGCCGGTCATCTGCACGCCGGTATTGTTCAGCGGGAAGGCCACCATGCCGTAGGGCTCATACACTTCGTGCCACAGCTCCAAACCACCGCCGTGGTAAAGCCACGCCATATGCCCCATAAAGCTCATACCAAACGGTACGGTAGTGAAGTATTGGGCAGCAAAGGTGGTGCCTGACCAGAAGTAACTGTTAGCGGCGTTCATCTCAATCGTGCCGCTTTGAACGGCTTCGAAACCTTCAAAGGCTGGAATCAGCTCGCCGGAAGAGAAGTGCTGAATATTGAGGCGTCCGCCGGACATGGCGTTGATTTTGGCGATTACATCAGTAGGGCTGCCAGGCCCTTCCACGTAAAAGGGTGAGCCAGGCGGATAGGCATTGGTCATACGCCAGTTGAAGCTCTCGGCGGACTGCGCACGGGCGATAGAGGGGGCGCCCAATATAAGGCCAGCAGTGGAGGAGACGGCTGCCGTGGTGAGAAACTTGCGGCGGGATAAGGACATAGCACACCTCATTAAGTGGGAAGTAGTCAGCAAGGGAACACAATGAGGTAGCAAGGGGTGTGCCATAAAAATCGATTTTATTGTAAATAAAAGATTTTTAACGATTTTATAGGTGGGTGGGGGAGGGCGCAGCACTAAGCGAAATAAGCGTTTGCACCGGTATGACGCCGAATTATAATGCTGAGCACTTTCAGCGTGCATGGCTATGTCGTAACCCCCACGCTTTGCTTGCAGGTAATTGAAAGCTAGCCAATTAGATTGGTGAAGGTAGAGAGCTTGACAGCTCAATAAGGTCTGAGTAACATACGCGCCACCTCGACGAGGCATTGCAACGTCCCATTCGTCTAGTGGTCTAGGACACCGCCCTTTCACGGCGGTAACAGGGGTTCGAACCCCCTATGGGACGCCACTTATTTTTGAGGCCCAAGTCCTTTAAAGGTAAGTCCTTTAAGGAAGAGCGTTTTTAAGAGTAAGCGGTCGTCAGGTTATCGGAATGCGGGAATAGCTCAGTGGTAGAGCATCGCCTTGCCAAGGCGAGGGTCGGGAGTTCGAATCTCCTTTCCCGCTCCAATTAGGTGTGTGGTAAGTCAGGCGAGGTCGGGAGCTGGAACGCCAGCCCGGTCGAATCTACTTTCCCGCTCCAAAGTAGTTGAAGTAATTACAGTGTCCCATTCGTCTAGTGGTCTAGGACACCGCCCTTTCACGGCGGTAACAGGGGTTCGAACCCCCTATGGGACGCCACTTCCGATAGATTAGGTAAAAAGCTAAGTAAGCAAGTGTTCTATAAGCGGGAATAGCTCAGTGGTAGAGCATCGCCTTGCCAAGGCGAGGGTCGGGAGTTCGAATCTCCTTTCCCGCTCCAGTTTTGATGGTGTGGTAAAGAGTATTGCCTTATCAGGGCGAGGGTCGGGATCTGGTGCGCCAGCCCGGTCGAATCTCCTTTCCCGCTCCAGTTTTGATTTAGTCCCATTCGTCTAGTGGCCTAGGACACCGCCCTTTCACGGCGGTAACAGGGGTTCGAACCCCCTATGGGACGCCATCTAGCGTTACACGTCGTTTTTGCGTTGCGGGAATAGCTCAGTGGTAGAGCATCGCCTTGCCAAGGCGAGGGTCGGGAGTTCGAATCTCCTTTCCCGCTCCAGTTTTGATGGTGTGGTAAAGAGTATCGCCTTACCAAGGCGAGGGTCGGGATCTGGTACGCCAGCCCGGCTGGGGGCAGCCCCGTCAATCTATTTCCCGCTCCAGTTAAACAGTATCAGGTAGCTATGACAGCGTCGGGAACTGGAATGTCAGTCCTGCAATATGACAGCCTATAGCTCACCTTCTCCGCTAAGCTTCTAGTATCCAAAACTTCTTCCATTTCACTGCTTTATATGCAGTTTTCGTCTATGTTCTTTTTGCTGATACTGAGTCAGTGGCTTTTAGCCTAATAGGGCTCTGGCTAAACGTCTTGGATGACCACGGGCTGGTTTTCTTTGGTTTTTTGTCCAAGCTCAGCTGGTTCGTCAGTGCTCCCTCCCGTCAGGCTATCATCGTCGTTCTAAATCATATGAAGCTTGCCGCTTTCATATTGGCAGTTAGGCATCTTATTAATTTGAAGATAAGCCAGTAACTGACGCTGTCACTTACTATTAGCGCACGTAGACGTGACCCACGACAATATGCAAATGCGTAACCTTAGCTATGATGGTGACCCAACGGTGCATGGCCTTGGGTACATTTGCCACTCAGATCGCGATGACCAATGCGCGCTGGCTTTGATTCCTACATGCAGCGAGGCTTCGATGACCGACGATCACAGGCAGCTGCCGGGCGCTTGAAGGCTAGGACGGGGATGCCTACCAGAACGGGGGTAGCCCTGGGTAATCGTTTCTTTTCACAGTGATTTAGGGTGCCCTGCGCGCGCGAAACTGATGCCACACAGATAACCCGGTTAACAGAGGATTAAAAAATGGCTTATGCAACGACCAATCCCTATACCGGGGAGACGATCAAAAATTTCCCCAACGCAACCGATGCAGAGGTTGCTCTGGCGCTGGATAGCGGCGATAAAGCATTCCGCAACTGGAAGAACACTCCCGTCCAGCAGCGGGTCACTATCCTGCAGAAAGCGGCCGACTTGCTGCGAGCCAATAGCGAGGAGTATGCAAAACTGCTGACCCTGGAGATGGGCAAGCTGCTGGGCGAGGCGCAGGCGGAGGTCGAGCTGTCAGCTGCGATCTTCGAGTACTACGTCGAGAACGCCGAGCGGCAGTTGGCACCTGAGAAGCTGCCGTCCAAGGATCCGGTGGTGACCGAGGCCTGGCTGGTGCACGAGCCCCTGGGCATTATCCTTGCGATAGAGCCGTGGAACTTCCCCTATTATCAGATCGCCCGCATCATCGCTCCTCAGCTTGCCGCCGGTAACGTGGTCGTGCTCAAGCATGCATCCAACGTCCCGCAATCGGCTGCGCTTTTCGAGAAGCTGATGCTTGACGCTGGCTTGCCAGTTGGCGGATTCAAGAATCTCTATGCAACGCGCGAGCAGCTGGAAACCATCATTAACGATCCACGCGTTCACGGTGTTGCTTTGACCGGTTCTGAAGCAGCTGGCGCGGTAGTTGCTGCACAGGCTGGCAAGGCGCTGAAGAAGTCAACGATGGAATTGGGCGGCGCCGACGCGTTTGTCGTGCTGGATGATGCCGACATCGACAAGGCCGTGAAATGGGCCGTGTTCGGCCGCCACTGGAACGCTGGGCAGGTATGCTGTTCGTCCAAGCGGATTATCGTCGTCGAGGAGGTCTATGACGCCTTCCTGGAGAAGTACAAAGCCAGCGTCGCCGTGCTCAAAGCAGGAGATCCCATGGATCCGACGACGACATTGGCGCCTTTGTCGTCTCAGAGCGCAGCGGACGATGTCCAAAAGCAAGTGGAAGATGCAATTAAGCATGGTGCTACGGCGACCGTAATCGGCGCCGCAATACCCGAGCGCGGTGCATTCGTACAGCCTGTGCTGCTGACGGACTTGACGAAGGACAATCCTGCTTACTACTGGGAGTTCTTTGGTCCGGTATCTCTGGTGTTCAGAGCCAAGAGCGAGTCCGAAGCCATCGAGATCGCCAACGATTCTCCCTTTGGGTTAGGCGGATCAGTGTTCACGCAGAACATTGAGCGAGGTCGCCAGGTGGCGGCTCAGATATCCACCGGCATGGTTTACATCAATCACCCAACGGCAGTGAAGGCCGACTTGCCTTTCGGCGGCGTTCGTCGCTCCGGCTATGGTCGCGAGTTGATTGGCCTCGGACTGAAGGAATTCGTCAACCACAAGTTGATTGGCGTTACCGACATCGACGGTCAGTTCTGACCGTCATGCTCGGGAGTACATTGTTAATGTGAGTTTTCTTGCCAGCACGCACGAAGTTGGGTTCTCGGCCACAGCCTGTTTTCAAGGTTTTGAAACAGGCTCTAAACGACTCTCAGGGGCATGCGACTGTTGATCTTGCACTCCGCAGGGCAGACGAGCTAACGCACGACTGCTGTATCATTGAAAACCTTGTTGAGGGGGGGCCGCAAAGGTTCCCTTTCCCACTCAAAGCGCTTCTAGTCTCAATTGCTTCCCTGATGCATCAGCTATTGCTGGACGCTATTTTTCTGCGTGTCTAGCGCTCGGCTCGATTGTTCGCCTTGAAAAAAGTCGTTTGCGCCCTAATGTTTTACCTTCTCTTCTTATTTTGCTGACAGGACATGTTCATGGCCGAACCGGCATTGTCGATCCGTGGCCTTACCAAAGTGTATGGCAACGGCTTTCAGGCGCTCAAAGGTATTGATTTAGACGTCCAGCAGGGCGATTTTTTTGCTCTCTTGGGACCCAATGGCGCCGGTAAATCCACCACCTTGGGGGTGGTTTGCTCGCTGGTGCAAAAAACAGCGGGCAAGGTCTCCATCTTTGGCATTGATGTCGATAAAGATTTCGCCAAGGCCAAATACCAGTTAGGTGTCGTGCCGCAAGAGTTCAACTTCAATCAGTTTGAAAAAGTGCTCGATATCGTATTGGCCCAGGCGGGTTACTACGGTATGACGAGCCGCGAAGCCTTGCCTCGCGCTAAACAGCTGCTAACTGATCTGGGCCTATGGGAAAAGCGCAACGGCAGCGCGCGGATGCTCTCCGGCGGGATGAAGCGCCGCCTGATGATCGCCCGGGCGCTGATGCATCGCCCCAAATTGCTGATTCTGGATGAGCCAACCGCTGGGGTGGATATTGAATTAAGGCGCAGCATGTGGGAATACATGCGGCGGATTAATCAGGATGAAGGCACCACTATTATTCTTACCACTCATTATTTGGAAGAGGCCGAGAGCCTTTGCCGCAATGTGGCGATTATCAATAATGGCGACATAGTGCGGAATACGAGTGTGCGAGGCCTGCTGGCTGAACTGAATACCGAGACCTTCCTAATTGATACCTCAGAGGCCATTACAGACATACCCAAGATAGAAGGGTTTGAGGTAAAGCAGCTGGAATCTACTCAGCTATCACTCGAGGTGCACCGCGGGCAACGTTTAAATGATGTGTTTAGTGCGCTGAGCGAGCAGGGCATCCAGGTGGTTTCCATGCGCAACCGGGCCAATCGCCTAGAGGAGATGTTTGTGTCAATGGTGGAAGGGAGTGGTCAAGGGGCGATAGACCAGCGCGTCGAGAAGCAGGAGGAGCGCGTATGAACGCTACGCAAACATTGATCGCTCTATGGACGCTGGTGCTCAAAGAGATCAAACGCTTCACCCGTATTTGGCCGCAAACGCTGCTGCCACCTTCGATCACCATGGCGATGTACTTCATCATCTTCGGTAATCTCATTGGTTCGCGGATTGGCGACATGGACGGCTTCAGCTACATGGACTTTATCGTCCCGGGGCTGATCATGATGTCGGTGATTACCAATAGTTACTCCAACGTGGCGTCGAGCTTCTTCTCTAATAAATTCCAGCGTTCGATTGAAGAAATGATGGTTTCGCCAATGCCCAACTGGGTCATTTTAGCCGGCTTTATTCTAGGCGGCATGGCCCGTGGTCTGGGCGTCGGGCTGATTGTGACCATCGTTTCGCTGTTCTTTACCCGTCTCACCATGGAGCATCCACTGCTCACCGTGTTGGTGGTGGTGCTCACCTCGGCCCTGTTCTCCATTGGCGGGTTTATTAACGCTTTGCTGGCCAACAAGTTCGACGATATTTCTATCGTGCCGACGTTTATTCTCACGCCGCTGACCTATCTGGGTGGGGTATTTTACTCTATCTCGATGTTGCCCGAGTTCTGGCAGGGCGTTTCCATGCTCAATCCGATTTTGTACATGGTTAACGTTTTCCGTTACGGCTTCTTAGGCGTGTCGGATATTCCCGTTGGCTGGGCGCTCGCTGCTATTTTTGCCTTTATCATTGTGCTGTTTAGCATTGCGCTTGCGATGCTGGAGCGCGGTAAAGGTATCCGCAGCTAGACGCATCAATCCGCTTGAAAAGAGAGCTTTTATCACATGGTACATCGCCCAGACACGTTAGAGCACGCGCCGTTAGGGCGCGATTCTGCCTACCCTGAGCAGTACGATGCGGGGTTGTTATATCCGATTCCCCGCGCAGCCAACCGGGTGCCACTGGGTATTGAAGAGGGCGCTTTGCCGTTTGAAGGCGAGGACGAGTGGCACGCCTTTGAAGTCTCCTGGCTGAATAGCCGCGGCAAGCCCATTGTCGCCGTGGCGCGCTTTCGGCTGCCCGCGCATTCGCCCAACCTGATTGAGTCCAAATCATGGAAGCTCTATCTCAATAGCTTCAATCAAACCCGCTTTTATAGTCGTCAGGAAGTGATGGAAACGCTTGCCAATGACCTCGCGGTAGCGGCAGGGGCTGAGGTGAGCGTTGAGTTGTTTGATGTGGATGCCCCCGAGCTTTCAGCACAGCATTTGCCGGGCGAATGCTTGGACGATTTGGATATCGCAGTAAGCGATTACACACCTAGCAGCGCACATCTCACGGTGGGGGAAGAGGTCGTAGAAGAGACGCTTTACTCCCATCTATTGAAATCTAACTGCCCCGTTACCGGCCAGCCGGATTGGGGAAGCGTGTTAATTCGCTACCAAGGGCCCAAAATCGATCGCGAAGGGTTGCTGCGTTACCTGATTGGGTTTCGTCAGCATCAGGATTTTCACGAACACTGCGTTGAACACATTTTCACCGACCTAATGACCCATGCAAAACCAACGCAACTGCTGGTGCTGGCGCGTTACGTGCGTCGCGGTGGATTAGACATTAGCCCCTGGCGCGCAACGCCGGGTCTAACGCCGCCCACACCGCTGCGCCTAGCAAGGCAGTAAGAGGCAGTGTTATAAATGGCGATGCTATCAATGGCGGTACTAAGTAGCCCACCGATTGAATTTGGAGTTATTAATGGATGCACTCACGCTACTTCACGAACGCAGCTCGATGGGCAAGCTGATTGAGCCAGCGCCTAGCAGCGAACAGCTAAGCGACATATATCAAGCTGCGTTGCGGGCGCCTGACCATAAAGAGCTGCGCCCCTGGCGCTTTATAGAGTTCAGCGGGGAAGGGCGTGAGCGTCTGGGCGAACTATTTGCCGAGGCGGAGTTCCAGGAAAATCCTAGCGCCGACGACGATACGCTCAATTCCGCGCGCAAAAAGCCGCTTCGTGCACCGATGATTATCGCGGTGATTGCCAAGGTCACGCCTGAGCTCGCTAAAGTGCCTAAAATGGAGCAAGTGATTTCTGCTGGCTGTGCCGCCCACGGCATTCTACTGGCCGCTCACGCACTCGGCCTGGGGGCTATGTGGCGCAGTGGAAAGTACGCGTTTGACCCGGTGGTACGCAAAGGGCTAAGCCTGGATGAAGATGATGAAGTCGTTGCCTTTATCTATCTGGGTACCCTGGGTGGTCGTCATAAACCGGTGGCGCAGCATAACGTTGCTGACTTTGTGGAGCGTTGGGACTAACCATGAGCGTATCCCGTCAACCAGGTTCCCCTCACCCACGTTTGCCGTTGCCAGAAGGCCAGCCAGACGACTTGGCCGCTTTCCAGCAGTGGCTGAGTGACGCTATTCCCATGGTAAGTGCGTTAGGCATTAGCGAGATGACGCGTCACGACGATTCACTCACGTGGCAGTTGGCACTTGAACCCAACCTAAACGATAAAGGCACAGGCTTTGGCGGCGCTCTCTCGGCGCAAACCACGCTGCAAGGCTGGTGCTGGGTAACGCTATGGTTACGTGAAAGAGGTCTGGCAAGGGATGTGGTGGTTGCAGAAGCCAGTCAGCGCTTTCTTGCGCCAGTAACCAACGATTACCGTCTAGTGTGTAAGCCAACAGAGCTAAATGGGCCTGAGCAACTTGCCAACAAGCTCGCTGACCGCGGTAAAGGGCGCATTGCGTTAACCCACCAGCTCTATTGCGGCGAGACCCTCTGCCTGGAAGCCAGTGGCAATTACGCGGTGTTGCCGTCACGCTAACCGAAGGGATAATCGGCCTGAAAAGGCTTGCTATTTCGAGGCTTAGCCAATAGTATATGCGCCGTTCTGTTGCGAAAGGTTTAGCCTCTCAACAGAGCTAAAACGCGGAGGGGTGTCCGAGTGGTCGAAGGAGCACGCCTGGAAAGTGTGTAAGCCGCAAGGCTTCGAGGGTTCGAATCCCTCCCCCTCCGCCAAGAATTTAGATTAAGCCGCTGATTTCAGCGGCTTTTTTGTGTCTGTATTTTGAGCAGCCCATACTTTGATTTTGGCTTCCCCTGAAATGTATGGGATGCCTGTGGACAATCTTTCCCTGACTAGCTGGGCTACCAGAATTTTGACGCTAAACATGCTCGCGTGCCTCGTACGACGTGTCCTGAACATGGCGTCAAACGTATAGAGGTGCCCTGGGCTCGGCCGGGCAGCGACTTCACCCTGCTGTTCGAGCAAGCGGCCATGTCACCGGTCAAGGAGAAGCCGGTGCTGGCCGTCTCACGGCAGTTGGAGATTTCCGGCAAACGACTATGGCGCATTGTGCATCACTACGTGGGCCGCATGCTCAAGGCCATGCAGGCGGCGGTTTCTGAAAAGCCATTACTGAAGCCAATGGAAAAGGCCCTGGCAACGCTTGAGCTGCATGCCGACGCGGTGGTCAGAGCTGCCTGACGAACGCAAGACTGGAGGGGATGAACGGCCTGTTTCAGGCGGCTTGGTCACGCGCACGCGGCTACTGGAACGAGGCTAACTTCATCGCCATGATCTACCTGATTGGCAGCCCGGCGGGCCGCCTGTTCGATCAGGCTAAATCTACATGAAGTGACGAAGGACCATAAATATCAGGTTAAAAGTTGTAATGTTTGAAAAACGGTTTTCCCTGCTCAATATTTCTTAATTTCTGTTTTTAATTATTGAGAGAGTGTAGCTAGCCATTCAATGAAGCGTGGATCACTTCCGTATGCGACGTTCACACGCATACCTAATGCCGGGGCATCTGAGGTCGTAAATGCTCCTGACGGTGCTATAAAAATGCCTGTTTGAGCGGCTTCGGCTACAAGGTCTCTTTGCTGCATTGAAGGCGTAAGTTGTATCCAGACGTAATAGCCGCCACCCAGTGGGCGCGGCACGCTGTAACCGATGTTTTCCAGGCAGCGTACCGTCTCCGCCGTTGCTTCATGAATGCGGTCATGTAGCCGACGAAGATATTTCAGGTATTGGGCTCCCTCAATCAGCGAATGAACCAAGCGCTCATTTTGTGCTGATGTAGAGACAATGGAGATAACTTTCATTTCGTTCAGCTCCTGCGCCAGCTCAGGTGCCGCAGCGATATAACCGACCCTAACGCTACCTGGCAGTGTTTTCGAGAAGGAGCCGATATAAATAACCCGATTTAGTTGATCCAAAGCTGCCAGCCGGGGAGCGGTATAGGGAAGGATGTCGGCAAAAGGATCGTCTTCAACGAGAAGCATGTCATGCTCTTCAGCGATTTTCATGACCCCATACGCGATGCCTTGCGTGATTGATCCCCCGGTGGGGTTGTGCGCAAGAGATTGAGTGAAGAAAAGCCGGGCACCGGTTAGACGTGCTTTTTCACTAAGGTCTTCAAGATCAGGACCATCATGACGTCTACGGACACCTACAATGCGCGCTCCCGCCACACCGAGTTTCCAAAACAGCGGGTAATAGCCGGGGTCGTCAACGAGTACAGCGTCACCTGGCCTGACATAGCAACGTATAACTAGATCCATGCCGTGGTTTCCGCCGTAGGTCGTGAGTACCTGGTTAGGTTGACACTGAATGCCGCGTTCGGCGAGCGTGCCGCACAGGCGTTCACGTAGCGGTAATAATCCCCAGGCCGTGTTGTACGTATCGTCGGCATTCATCCGAATGACTGAAATGGGGCGCCGCATCTCATTAGACTCTAGCCAGTCAGGGGGTAACCGGCCATCACCAGGTCGAATCGGTAAGCGGCGCTCGAGCTGCTCAGTGAGGAGTTCTGTGGGTCTGACCGCACCAGGGATTGAAGGAAGAGCAGGGCTTTTCTTCCGAGTCGACGTGCGAGACACATAGTATCCCGACCCTGGACGAGCAACGACTACACCTCGGGCCACGAGGCGAAGGTATGCCTCCACCACCGTGTTCTTGGACACACCCATGACGGTCGCCTCTTCCCGGATCGAACGCAAACGGTCACCGGCTCGCAGGGTGCCATTGTGCATCCGTGCCATCACCCCATCGATAATACACTCAATCTTCGAATCGGAATTTTGCATATTTTACTGTACCACCCTGCCTACTGGTACGGTAACTAAAAAATTGTCCGTAATTGTACCATCTAAGTGCGGGCTTAACCCGCTATAGTCAAAAACAGGTGGAATCAAAAGCAGTGAATAAAAAAATAAATGGATAGCTTCTGGTGACCGGAAGTCATCATCAAAATAGAGTCGAGACGACTAGGTAGAGCGCCCAAAAGTTTGCTTCAACACAACAATAAAGGATGCCAGTTTCATGAACGAGACAGTACGCAAATTGGACGGACAAACAGCCGTTGTGACGGGTGCCGCGCATGGTATCGGCTATGCAATCGTGGAACGTTTCGCAAGTGAAGGCGCCAATATTGTACTGGCGGACATTGATATAGACGGGGTCGAGAGTGCAGCGACAGACGTTGCCATTCGTTTTGCTGTAGACACGCTACCAATGCAAATTGATGTTGCATCCGAAAACGATAATGCGCGCATGATAAATGAGGCCATCAAGGTATTTGGCCGGCTCGATATTCTTGTGTGCAATGCGGGCATCGTCAGACCAGCCTGCCCGATTGAAGACATTAAACCTGACCAGTGGCGACAGGTCATTGATATCAACTTAATGAGCTGTGTCTACGCTACGACAGCATTTATTCCTCATGCAAAGGCCAATCGTAGCGGTCGCATTATTTACATGGCCTCGGTGGCAGGACAGGTTGGGGGCGTTGCCTCAGAGGTAACCTATCCGGTAACGAAGGCAGGTGTCTTATGCCTTACCAAAGCTGTTGCGCGACAACTTGGGCCATTTAACATCACGGTCAATGCAATCGCGCCAGGTGCTATCCAAACGGCAATGACCGAGATTCTACAATACTCACCTGAAGTCAAAAAAAGTATCCCACTCGAACGTTACGGTGATGTCTCAGACATCGCTGCTGCTGCCCTTTACCTCGCGAGTGAGGATGCTCGCTATGTGACGGGCTCCACCCTTGATGTCAATGGCGGCATAGCAATGCGCTAACAAAAAACCAAAGAGAACAATTATGGACATGTATGAAAAACGGCTTCGATTACGCGAGCTTCTTCACGAGACAGGCTGCACGCCCCTGATGGGTGCCTACGACCTGCTCAGTGCGAAAATTATTGAGCAGACTGGTTTCCCAGCGCTCTATACCGGCAGTTTCGTGACAGGCGCTAGTGCTTATGGACTTCCCGATGTAGGGCTCGTTCAAATGCATGACCTGCTTGGCTTGGCTCGGGAGATCGCCAAGGAGACAAACCTTCCCCTAGTTTGTGACGCAGATACAGGCTGGTATCACGCTGCCAATATTTGGCGAACGGTTCACGAGTTTGAGTCGGCCGGTGCCTCTGCAATACATATTGAAGATACTGTGTTTGGGAAACATACCGAACACCCAGCCGTATTACTCGACTCAACAGTCATGTGTCAACGCATCAAGGCATGTGTAGACGCACGCAAAGACCCTAACTTCCTCATCTTCGCCCGCACTGATGCTATATATCTAAAAAATGATCCCGAAGAAGCCATCTCACGAATCAACGCCTATCTAGCCGCAGGAGCCGATGCTGGTTTTATACCCTTTAAAGGGTCGGTAGCTGCGCTAGCTGAATTTCGGAAAAGAATTAACGGCCCTTTGGTTGTAACCAGCGTTGACTTCCAAGATTCGGTGGCAGAAGAGGCTGTAGCAGGGGCAAACATGTCAATTTATTGGCCTTTGACTCTTTTCGCTGCATTTAAGGCGGTTAAGCAGGTATGTGAGGAGTTTTACCAGCATCAGGACGCGACCAGGCTTCATGAGTTCTGCTTTGATGAAGGGTTGATCAACAAGACCATTTCCTACGATCGATTCGAAGACAACCTTCGTCGGTTTGGTGCCGTATAGCTTTAAAGAAGGTGTACGTAACATTCATATAACGATTAGTGGCAGCTTTCCACTGATGGTAGAAGTTTTAGATCCCACTAAGTGTGAAAAGCAAAAAGCCTCAATGTAATGGTCTGGTCACTTAAACTTGTTCTTAAAAAGTTTTACCAACTAACTATTAAATAACCGTAACAGGAATCATCGCCATGTCTTACAATTCTAAAAAATTTTTCGGTGGAATCGCCATTTCTCTTACAGCCATGGGAGCTCTCAGCTCACAAGCTTTGGCCCAGCAGAGCTGGACAATGACATCTACCTGGCCAGACAGCATCTCCCTTGTTGAAATCGATCGTCGCTGGGCAGAGACCGTAAATAAGCTGGTTGGGGATGAGCTGCAAATCAACTTCCGAGCTGGTGGCACGTTAATGCCCAGTACGGAAGTATTCGACGCTATTGAGACTGGCGGCATCGAGGCTGCAGGTGACTCGCCTGTCTATTGGGCCGGAAACAGTCCCGCATTTTCGCTATTAGGTACGACCCTTAGCCTGTTCACTGCGGTCGATTATCTCAACTGGATTCAAGAGCGGGGTGGGTTCGAGCTCTACCAGGAAGTCTATGGTCAATATGGCATGGTGTATTTGCCACATGGCGTCGTCAATAACGAGGCTGGCTTCATGGGGCGTACCGAGATCAAGAGTCTGGCAGACCTTGATGGCAAGCGCTTGCGTATCTCTGGGCGGGATCAAGGTCGTGTACTGGAGCAGCTGGGGGGCTCCCAAGTCACCCTAGCTGGTGGGGAGGTCTACCAGGCGATTGAGCGTGGCGTGGTCGATGCAGCTGAGTTCTCTACTCCGGGTGTCAACTATAGTGCTGGTTTTGAAGAGGTAGTGGAGCACTGGGCTGTGCCAGGCTGGCATCAGTCGGCCAGTGTGGTTGGCGTTATGATCAACAAGCAGGCGTGGGATGCCTTGTCCGAAGAGACCCAGGAAATCTTAAAGATTGCCGCCGAGTCCAACTTAGCTTGGTCGCTATCACGCTCAGAGATGGAGTCCACAGAGGCAACCGCCAAATTCTTAGAGTCTGGTGTGACTATTAATCGGTATTCGGACGAGGATCTAGAGAAAATCCAAAACGTCGCCAATGAGGTGTTTTTACGTGGCGCCTGTGAAGACCCCAGCTATGCCAAGGTTATCCATTCCATGATCAAGTATGTTGATGAGTATGCGGTTTGGCGGGATGTCTCGGTGCCCTTTAATATGAGTCGCGTCAATAACAACCTTCCGTCATTAGAAGAAATCGAGTCCTGCATGGATCAATAAGCATGTCAGGGGTGGGTTCGGCATGGATCCACCCTTCGAACTAACTGAAGACAACCAAGCCATGCTGTTATGGTTCCGACCGCCTCGAGATACTTCCTATGAATGCTATTGTCAGAACTATTGATGCCCTTAATGAGGGATTTGGACGCCTAATTGCACCACTTCTTGCGATAATTACACTGATTGTAATCTATGACATCGCTATGCGCTTTTTCATTGGTCGACCTAGTGACTGGGCCTTCGATGTTACCAAGATGTTGTTTGGAGCCCATTTTATGCTGATGGCGGCATACGGGCTGCGTCATCACGTCCATGTTGAAGTCGATGTGCTCAAACGCCTGCTATCCCGTCGCAAGCAGGCAGGATTGGAACTTTTTGGTTACCTTTTCTTCTTTTTACCCTTTATCTGGATGCTGGGCACGCTGGGCTGGAGCTTTTTTATCCGCTCCTTGGGTCGTGATGAGACCACATACGGCATGGTGTCATTGCCTGTTTACCCAGTGAAGGGAGTCATTGTTATCACTGCCTTTCTACTTCTGCTGCAGGCCATCGTTATTGTTAGCCGTGCCGTGCAGCAACTGCACCAGGAAGAAGCCGTATGAGCCCCGAATTACTCACCCTGTTCATGTTCGGTGGCCTGTTGATCGGTTTGTTTATGGGGCATCCGCTGGCCTTTGTACTGGGCGGTATTGCCGTGCTCGGTGCTTGGCTGGGTCCAGGCGCGAACACATTAAGTCTCCTCATTAACAACATCTACGGCAATTCCATGGACAACTATGTCCTGGTGGCTATTCCACTGTTCATCCTAATGGCGCGCTTTCTCAACGACTCGGGCGTTACTGAGAAAATGTTTGAAGCGATGCGTTTACTGATGGCAAACCTGCGCGGTGGCCTGGCTTTGACAGTCGTTGTTGTTTCGGTATTGCTCGCCGCCACCACCGGTATTGTCGGTGCCTCCATCGCCGTGATGGGAATGATCGCGCTGGTGCCTATGCTCAACTATGGCTATAACAAGCAACTGAGCACCGGTGTCATTATGGCGAGTGGCTGCCTAGGCATCCTTATCCCACCGAGTATCATGCTTATCCTCATGGCTAGCTACTCGCCGGTTTCAGTAGGATCACTGTTTGCTGGTGCCTTAGTTCCGGGCCTGATGTTGGGTATGATGTATGCTATTTACGTGCTGGCGATTTGTCATTTCAAGCCAAGCTATGGTCCACCGGTACCGGCCGAAGAGCGTGCCAAGGTCTCTACTCGCCAATTGCTGGGGATGCTTGGCAAGTACGTTTTGCCGCCAATGTCCTTGATTCTCGGTGTGCTGGGATCGCTGTTCACTGGCATTGCTACCGCCACGGAAGCATCCGCCATTGGTGTAGCCATCGCCTTCCTGCTATTCCTTATCTTCGGTGATCGCAAGCTTTCGACGTGCTATTGGACTCTGATCGAAGCCAGTAAGACCACCACTATGGTGATGCTAGTGCTGGTCGGCGCCACCGCCTTCACCGGCGTGTTCTCAATTGGTGGAGGCATGCAGGTCATCCACGAGGTCGTGATGGCCATGCCGGGCGGCACCACCGGAGCGCTGATCTTAATGTTCTTCTTGGTCTTCATCTTGGGCATGTTCTTAGACTGGACCGGCATCGTGCTGCTCAGCTTCCCGATCATGTTGCCTATCGTCGATAGCATGGGAGTCGATGTGCTGTGGTTCGTGGTGATGGTTGCCGTGGTGTTACAGACCTCGTTTCTGACGCCCCCGTTCGGCTATGCACTTTTCTATCTCAAGGGCGTATCACCCAAAGGCGTTGAGACTGTTGATCTCTATAGGGCCGTAATTCCTTTCTGCGCGCTGATTGTACTCGCCTGCATATTAATGGCACTGTTTCCTGTATTGATAACCGGCCTGCCGTCACTGCTATTAAATAGCTGACATTTGGCCAACCACGAGCGTTTGCGGTTCCCTTAAGACGGGCATTAACCTATGTTAGAAGAAAGGGGTAAGCAATATGGTGCATTGCCTTAAACTAAGTTTTGTTAAATTAAAATTCTCAACCTAAAAAAAGATATTTACTAATAATGTAGCTGCCCACTTGGGCAGCCTGAAGCCCGCCGAAGGGGGCTTGGATCTATCAGTTCATGAGAAAGCGAGTAGATTATTCCAACTGCCATTCAGCAAGCGGTACTTCGTTTTGGCAGCTGGTGTCCACCTGCGCGAGTGGGTCGCCAAGAAATTCGTTAATCACGGTGGATCGACACTCATTGACCGGACTGTGCCCCAAGGCCTGCATCTCAATAGCCTGGAGGTTAGGCATTGTTTCGGCAAGTTCTTCACTCCAGCGAGTACCGCAGCAAGGGTCCATCTGACCATGGATCGCCAGTGCGGGCGTTTCTGCAGTGACTATGTCGTTATGTTCGGGGGGCACATCGCCATCTCCACCCCACCAGGCACAAAGCCAGATAGGTTCAAAACCAATAATGGCGGGTTCTCGTTGCACTGCTGCAATCGAGTCTTGTGGTGTCGGGCGGTTGGTTCCCATGTCGTTACAGGCCTGAGCCAGAAACGCGCCCATGGCATAGTTGGGTGCTTCGGTAACCGGGTTATATTCGTCAATCATGAAGAAGTCATGAAGCGACGAGTAGTCACCCTCAGACACTTCGGAAACAATGCGGGGCAGTTCGCCGTAATATTGCGGTAGCATCAGGTAGAGCGTGTCGAGGAAAGCGGCACCGTCAAAGTATAGCGTTTTCTGCTCAACTCCTGATTCAACCTGGGCAATATAGGGTTTGTTGTCCAGTGCGCGACGCGCTCTATCAATGGCCAAGAACCATGCCGGGATCTGTTCTCGGCAAGCTTCACTCTCTTCAACGCACATGGCCAGGACGTCGGTGAATCGACGTTTTAATGTATAGAACTCATCTAACGGGGCTCTATTGCGAAGGCTGGCGTACCAGGGCCAACCAAGAATGGCGGATCTCACACTGTCGGGGTAATAGCGAACATAAGACAGCGCTGTGCCACTGCCGGTCGAGGAGCCGAATATATTCACGTTATCGTAATCAAGCAGGTTACGAATTTCTTCGAGGTCGCGTGAGGTGGCGCTTTCCGTATATTGGGAAATCTCAACGCCCTCATCTTCAAGCTTTTGATAGCAGGCGGCTACTTCTTCAGTGATGTGTGCCATCCGCTCCATGGGATCGAGCGAAGAGGTTAGCGCCGGTGTATGAATAATATTGTGGTATGGCGACACGGCTGCGTAGCCAGGACACTCCAATGAAGGGGTGGAATGCTTAAAGCCGCGAGGATCAAACACCACTAACGAGCGGTTGCCAATATCCTTACGCAGTTGTTCTATGTAATCAGCATTACCGAGGATGGAGTATCCTGGGCCACCGGGGAAAAAGACCACGGGATCACTTTCTGTATCGGCTTCATTTTCAGTCTCGGGATCGATGACGCCTACGGGGAGTTCAACTGTATTCCCGTTTGGATCGTCCCAGTTTTCTTGACCGTAGAAGGTGTAGCAACTGGCATTGAGGTCTTCGAGCACTTGAGTTGCGCAGGCTGTGCTTTCTAGCCGAGGGATCGTGTCTTCATCTTGGTCTTGTGCGTGAGCCATTCCAGCACCTAATGCAGCCATAAGGCATAGGCTCCTCAGTGCTTTATGCTTGTTGGGTGGCATGACATCTCTCCATTCACAGATAATTTTGTTAGCGAGAAAGACAGCAAATGCTTTACCGTAAAACCACTATTACACCCCGTAAACTCCGTTTTCTCGTTAATTTTTGCCTTGTCTAGTCTTCGCTCGCCGACTTTTAGTACAAAACCTAACGAAAAGGTTTACAGGTCAGGTTTAACTCTTGAATCCGCCTTTCATGGCTATTGCATCAAAAGTAAAAAATTACTTTACCCTATGACTTTTTTATCAAGATGAAGGTAAAGCGAATCAAACTCGCCAGCCTCCTTTAGTTTCTGCCAGTCAGGTATGGTTACCTTTCTTTTGTTCGTAATTATCAAGCCATCGTTACGAAGGGCCTGTAGTACTCGGTTTACGTGTACTGGGGTCATCCCCGTTGCATCTGCCAGCTCTGCTTGGGTGATAGGCATATCAAAAATGTTTTCATTTTCTACCAATCCCACCGCTTTAAGGCGTAGCAAGAGCTCACAGATAATATGAGCGATCCGTGAATAGCCTTCACGTTGCCCTACATTCAACAACCATTCCCGGAAAATGGAAGCATCCACCAACGTCTCATGCCAGAAACCCGCAGTGAGCCGAGGGTGACGCTCAAATAAAAGCGATAAATCTTGGTGCTGTATGAAGCCGAGTTTGCATGGGCTGAGTGATGCAATATTGATATCAATAACTTGCAAGTGCAGGCTTTGCAAATCTGGCATATCGCCAGGAATATGCAACGCCATTATTTGCCGTTTGCCCTCAAGGGTTAATTTGTAGACACACGAAAAACCTTCCAGCAGTAAGCAACATTGACGAGGTTGGTCGCCCATTTTAACGATGTCTTGGTTAGACTTGACGTCTTGTGTTTGTACCGGTAATTCCTGGAGCGCCCGCTTTTCCTCGGCAGTAAGGGTGAAGTTACTTTCTAACTTGCGAATCATCAGGTGGGTATGAGGAAGCAGGGCAGTCGGCATGTTTGCTCCAGATTTGGCAGGAATGAAGCCCTTCGCAACAGTGTCTCTGCTTGAGTGCTAATAAAAATAATGTTTAGACATATAAGTAGATCTTCTTGACAAGAATATTTTAAATACGAAATTATAAAAAGCTTATTTAAATTATTTAAGAAAATAAAAATTACCCAGCCGCCTAGAGCGCTTAGATAAAATTAACCATATGATTTTGGTGCCTGTATCTAATTGAAAATAATAATTATTTTATTTGTTTTTTGTGCATGACATAAAACTAGCCTTTGGTAGGCTAGTTTTTAAACTTAAGGTTTTAACTTTTGTTAAATTCTTGCGAGCTGGGCATGGGTGTGATGCGCGCTTAGGCACCCTACGTTAACCACTTCTACGAGCGATTAAAAAGGCAGCACACCGCCGAAGCCAATACCCAGCACGGCAACGATAACAACAACGATAACGACGATAGTGGTAGTAGACATATTCTCTTCCTTTGAATAGTGAGCGTTGCTATAGCGTAGTCGCGAAAGCGCTATTTCGCACGTTGGCGAAAACGACTGCCCTACGGTTTCCTCACGACGGAATGAAGTGACCAGCATGCGCCAGCAGGAGTAGGGCCGGTAGGGGGCTGCTGGGCTTGTCGGCGTGCTTACCTGACGTGCTGTTGTTCTTTTAGGCAGTTAAGCAGCAACTGACGGATTTCTTCATGTGTCTCCGCGTCGCCGCGCCATATGCAGTGCGACTGATGGCGTGTCGTTGAATCGGTCAGAGGAAGAAAGCTCACATTGGAAAAACCGGCTTTGGCAAGTGATTGGGGAACTAGAGCAACCCCCATCGCATTAGCTACTAGAGCAAGAATGGTCAACCAGTGGGAGACTTCGTGGCAGATATGAGGTTTAACATCGGCGTGGTGAAACAGTCCGATGATCCTATCGTAATAGTGAGGGGCAAGGTCGCGACCAAACAGGATGATGGGCTCATTGGCCAGTTCCTTGACCGCCAACTCGCGTCGGCCTGCCAGGTGGTGATGCGCTGGCAAGCAGCACAGGAAGGGTTCGTCCGATAGGATGACCGACTCGATTCCCACGGGTAACGGCATTGAGTGGATGAAGCCGATATCAAGTTGCTCTTGCATCACTGCTTCTACTTGATCTGCCGAGTTGCGTTCGATCAATTGTATTTCGATGCCGGGATAGCGGGATTGCAGGCGTTTGAGCAGTTCCGGCAGGCCGCGAAAGAGCATGGCAGGCGTAAACCCGACGCGCACCAGGCCGGTGGCGCTTGAGGCAATGCGCTGCACCAGCGTTTGCGAGTCTTCTAGCTGCTCGAGAATCCGGCGTGCCTGGCGCTGGAAGGCTTCTCCGGCAGGCGTGAGGGTAACGCGTTTGCTATTGCGCAGCAGCAGCTTGACCTTTAGCTCCTCTTCCAGTTGACGCAGGCTGGCACTTAGCGGTGGTTGAGAAATATGCAGGCGCTGCGCTGCTCTGCCGAAATGCAGCTCCTCCGAGAGCACCAGAAAGTAACGCAGCTGTCGAAATGTCAGTGCCATTGGCTTCGTTCCTTATTGTTTCTTGTTCTTCAATCATACATAAAACTGAATCAATGAATCCTAAAACAGTATTGGAGACGGCCTCTATACCCGCCTAATGTGACGATAAAACATATAATAAGTCCAAGAGGTACGCCGTCGTGAATGACATGATACACCGCAATATCCCCGATTCCTGGGGGCAGAACAGTTACCATAACGACCCCACCCTTTCCCAGCTTCTGGATCTCTATTTGCCGACGGCGCTACGTCAGCACCTGGAGCACCACTTCAACGAGATGGGAGCCCTTGCTGGCGGTGAACTGGAAACGCTGGCCATCGAGGCTGACAAGCATCCGCCTGAACTTGCCCTGCGCAGCCGAAATGGCACCGAGCGTCAGCAGATTCTCAAGCATCCCGCCTATCAACGCCTGGAAGCGTATGCCTATGGGCAGTTCGGGCTGGCGGCCATGTCGCACCGCGGTGGCGTGCTTGGCTGGTCGGAACCCATGCCGCCGGTAGTGAAGTATGCGCTGACGTACCTGTTCGTACAGGCAGAATTTGGCCTTTGCTGTCCGCTTAGCATGACCGATGCACTGACTCGCACGTTGCGCAAGTTCGGCGACGACGCCTTGGTGAACCGCTACCTGGAAGCGTTGACCTCACAGGATATGGATCTGGCCTATCAGGGAGCCATGTTCATGACCGAGCAGGATGCAGGCTCTGATGTAGGGGCGATTACCACGGAAGCGAGGCAGGAAGACGGCAAGTGGCGCCTTTATGGCGACAAATGGTTCTGCTCTAACCCCGATGCCGCGCTGGCGATGGTATTGGCGCGCCCCGAGCAGGGGGAGCGGGGTACTCGTGGTCTTACGCTATTCCTGCTGCCCCGGTATCTGGAAAATGGTGACCTTAACCATTACCGCATCGTACGCCTGAAAGACAAGCTGGGTACTCGCTCCATGGCGAGCGGTGAGATCCTGCTCGAAGGCGCCGAAGCCTATGTGGTGGGAGAGCCGGGACAGGGCTTCAAGCAGATGACAGACATGATCAACATGTCTCGTCTCTCGAACGGGGTGCGGTCGGCGGGGTTGATGCGGCGCTCACTCAATGAGGCGCTTTTCATTGCCCGCCACCGTCAGGCGTTTAGTAGCCAGCTCATCGATCTGCCGCTTATGCAGCGTCAGCTCAGCAAGATGATGCTCACTGCCGAGCAGGGGCGCACGATGGTCTTCCACACGGCCGAGTGCCTGCGGCGTGCCGATGCGGGGGATGCCCAGTCAGCCAAGCTATTGCGTATCCTGACGCCTATGATCAAGTTCCGTACCACGCGGGATGCACGCAAGGTGGCTGGGGATGGTATGGAAGTACGTGGTGGATGTGGCTACATCGAGGAGTGGTCGGATGCCCGCGTGCTGCGCGATGCCCACCTTGGCTCAATATGGGAAGGCACCAGCAATATCGTTGCCCTGGATGTTTTCCGGGCGGTTCGGCGTGAACAGACCTTGCCGGTACTGGCTGACTACTTGCACCAGCAGTTGCAAGCGTCCGCCCTTGAGGAGCACGAGCGCCACCTGTTGCAGGTGCTCCTCGACAAGGCAGTGGCGAGCGCGAATGCACTGGCAGAGGATCCTGCCTGCGAGCACGACGCGCGGCGGATCGCCAGCGGTCTCTATCACATTACCTCCGCCATTCTTATGGCCTGGGAGGCGTCCAGGATCACGGGAGACAGGCGGCGTTTGGCACTCGCCTGGCTGGTGGTACACCACAAGTTACTACCCCCCGATCCGCTATCGGTCAGTCGCGCGTCGCCGGAAGCGCTGGCGACGCTGCTCAGCGAAACGCCGATGACCGACGAACAGGTCGCTGCGGTGGTGAATACCCAAGCACTGGCGCGTTCCCACGGGCTGGAGGTGGGGCATGGATAAGCCCAATGGCGCACTGAGCGGAATCAGGGTGATTGATCTTAGCCGTGTGTTGGGAGGCCCGTACTGCACCCAGGTGCTGGGGGACTACGGTGCGGATGTGATCAAGATCGAGCCTCCCGGGGGGGATGAAACCCGCGGCTGGGGGCCTCCTTTCGAAGGCGATGCAGCTTCCTATTTCCACGGTTTGAACCGCAGCAAGCGCGGGATGGCGCTGGATCTTCGTCATCCTGACGGCAAGGCACTGCTACTGCAGTTGCTGGAGGGGGCCGATGTGCTGGTGGAAAACTTCAAGCCGGGAACCCTGGAAAAGTGGGGGCTGAGCTATGACATTCTCAGCGCGCGCTTTCCCCGTCTGATCCAGTGTCGAATCAGTGGATTTGGTGCTGATGGTCCGATGGGCGGTTTGCCTGGCTATGACGCCATCATCCAGGCAATGGCAGGGCTGATGAGTGTCAACGGTGAGAAACAGGGGGAGCCACTGCGAGTGGGGCTGCCCATTGTCGATATCGTGACTGGCCTGAATGCCGTCATCGGTATCACCTTGGCTCTCCATGAGCGTACGCGCAGCGGACGTGGGCAGTTTGTCGAGACAGCACTGTTCGACTCTGGGCTGTCCTTGATGCACCCCCACTTTCCCAACGTATTCTACGGTGGGCCGCCGCCGCGCCGCACGGGAAATGAGCATCCCAATATTGCCCCTTATGAGGTCTACCGGACGGCGACACAGCCGATTTTTCTGGCAGTTGGCAATAATGTGCAGTTCGCGCGCTTATGCGAGTTGCTCGAATGCCACGACGTTAGCCAGGATGAACGCTTTGCGACCAATGGTGCCCGTCTGGGTAACCGCGATGCACTGCGTGATGTGCTGGAGAGTGCCATGGCCAGGTGGGAAGGGGACAAGCTCGCCGACCGGTTGATGCGTATCGGCGTTCCCTGCGGGCCCGTACTCGATACCACGCAAGCGCTGGCGCATCCGCATACCCAGCACCGCGATATGATCGTCAAGATCGGCCATTACAAGGGCACTGGCTCGCCGATCAAGCTAGCTCGAACACCCTCGCGCTATGAAACGCCACCGCCACGCTTTGCCGAACATACCAATGCAATCCTTCATGAAGCAGGGTTGACTGAGCAACAAATAGAGCACCTGAGAGCGAAAGGCGTGCTGCCGGATGTACCGGTGGCTTAGCCCCAGTGCACCATTGTGTGCCTGACTGCCCAGCCGAATGGGCTGATAACAATCACCAATGACGTTGATGCCAATAACAACACAACATGAGAGCAAAACCATGAAACGCACGCCCCTGGCCACTGGCCTTATCTCCACCGTTTTTGCCGTACTAGCCAATACGGCCTCGGCCGCAGAGCTTCCCAGCACCATGACATGGACCGCCTATGATGTGGGCTCGCAAGGGCACTCGGAGGCCTCCGCCATCGCCGATGCCTTTGGCAAGGCCTACAACACCCGCATCCGTATCCAGCCTGCGGGATCGGCCATTGGGCGGCTGCAGCCCCTGGTGAGTGGCCGGGCGGACTATGCCTACCTGGCCACGGAGTCCTTCTTTGCAACGGAAGGAATTTACGACTTCAGCGAGCGCCGCTGGGGGCCCCAAGACCTCAGAGCCGTTGCCGGAAGACCATCTACCTTTGGTGTGCCATCGGCTGCCGACGCCAATATCCACACGCTTGATGACTTGCGGGGGCAACGGGTTGCCTACGTGGCAGGCAACCCTTCGGTCAATGTGAAATGTGATGCGATCTTGGCCTTTGCAGGGCTGAGGCGCGACGATGTGGAGGCGGTGATGTTCCCGACTCACGGCGCCGCCATGAGTTCGCTGGTCGAGGATCGGGCCGATGCTACTTGCACCACCACCACCGCCAGCCAGCTTTATGAGCTGGAAGAGTCGTCTCGTGGTATTCGCTGGGTAGATATTCCTGCCGATGACGAAGAGGGCTGGGCGCGCATGAACCAGGTGGCCCCCGTCTTCCAGTCATTCCGTGAAACCATTGGCGCCGGGCTAAGCGAAGAATCTCCCGCCAACATGCTTGCCTACCGTTACCCGATCATCGTGGCCATGGCTGATCGTGACGAAGAAGAGGTCTACCAGTTCATCAAGAGCCTGGATGAGAGTTATGACCTTTACCGTGACGCGACCGCTGCCATTCACCGCTGGGCAATCGAGGACGCCGGTGTGCCGCCTATCGATATACCTTTTCACCCTGGGGCTATCCGCTACATGCAAGAAAAAGGGCTATGGAGCGAGGAGATGCAGACATGGAACGATAACCGCCTCGCCCGCCTGGAAGCACTGAAGCAAGCTTGGGATGGCCTGCTGAACGAGGAGCCAGACCTCGAAGGGGAGGCGCTTGCCGAACGTTGGGAAGCTCGCCGGCAAGAAGTGATAGGCGCGCTTTGACCACGGGGTGGATATGTCACTGGGAGCGACAGCATGAGCAATTCAAGTCAAGAGCGATTGGAAGGTTCGGCAAGGTGGATAGTGATGGGGCTGGGGGCCGTCGGTCTGTTGATGACGATCAACCAAACCTTTGCCCTCAAGCTGTTGGGGTTCTATCCGATCGGTAATGCCTTCATCTACTATCTGATAGGGCTGTTCCTATCGGCGGCACTACTGATCTTTCCGGCTCGCAAGGCTGATACCGAACGCCTCCCCTGGTATGACTGGGTGCTGGCGGGGGCTGCTCTTGGTGGCGCCATCTACCTTGGCCTTAATGGCCTGCGCATGACCCAGCAAGGGTGGGAGTATTTCGCCCCGCTCGAAGCAACGCTGGTGGCAACGATGATGCTGCTACTGGTGCTGGAGGGCGTTCGCCGCTGTGGTGGCTGGGCGATTTTTGCCGTGGCACTGCTGTTTGGGCTCTATCCGCTCTATGCAGGCCACATGCCTGGTTTCCTGTGGAGCAATGGCTTTGGCTTGGGGGAAACTATTCGAGCCCATGTCATGGGGGCGGAGAGCATTGTGGGCGTGCCGATGCAGGTCGTCGCCAACCTGATTATCGGCTTTGTCGTGTTCGGGATAGCGCTGACCATCACCGGTGGCGGTGAGTTCTTTATGAATTTCGCCACTGCATTGATGGGCCGAAGCCGCGGCGGGCCTGCCAAGGTGGCCGTCGTTTCCAGTGCCTTCATGGGCAGCTTATCCGGTAGTGCGGTATCCAACATCCTGACCACAGGGACGATTACCATTCCTGCCATGAAGCGCAGTGGCTATTCCCGCGAGTATGCCGCCGCCGTAGAGGCGTGCGCCTCCACGGGGGGTACCTTGATGCCGCCCGTTATGGGGGCCGTTGCCTTCATCATGGCTTCCTTCCTAGGCGTCAGTTACGGTGAGGTCATGATGGCGGCGCTACTGCCTGCGTTGCTCTTCTACCTGGCCCTGCTGCTTCAAGTGGATAACTATGCCGCCCGCAAAGGCCTCACGGGTATGCCCGCCAAGGATATCCCCAGAGTGCGTGAAACGCTGCTTTCTGGCTGGCCGTACCTGCTTAGCCTGAGCGTGTTGATCTATATGTTGCTTGTCATGCGCCTGGAAAGTCAGGCGCCTTACTATGCCACCCTTATGCTGCTGGTGATTTCGCTGGTTCGCCGTCAGCAGCGCCTGCGTATCAGTCAAGTGCTGGATTTTTTCTATCAGCTGGCACATGGGGTAGGGAGTCTTGTTGCTGTGCTAGCCGGTATCGGTTTGGTGGTCGGTGGGCTTTCCTATACGGGGGTTGCAGGGGCTTTCTCTCGCGAACTGCTGCTGTATGCAGGTGATAGCATTCCCCTAATGCTGGCGGCGGGGGCGATTACCAGCTTTATCCTCGGGATGGGCATGACGGTCAGCGCGTGCTACATCTTCCTGTCGATCCTGCTTGCGCCAGCGCTGGTGGGGGCTGGTCTCAATCCTCTTGCCAGCCATCTGTTCATTCTTTACTGGGGAATGCTCTCCTATATCACGCCACCCGTGGCGCTGGCGGCCATTACTGCGGCCGGTGTTGCCGGTGCCAACAGTACCCTAACAAGCCTGCATGCCGTGCGGCTGGGAGCCGTGCTGTTCGTGCTGCCGTTCCTGTTTGTGCTCAACCCATCGCTGATTTTGCAGGGCCCCCTGTTGAGCGTGATAGCCTCCGCTTTTACCGCCATGACTGCGATCTGGCTGGTGGCAGCGGCGATGGAAGGATATCTTTATCGGATAGGTTCGGTGGGAGTGCGCATGCGTTGTGCGCTGCTGATACCTGCCGCGCTGATGATCTATCCCGAATGGATCAGTGACCTACTGGGCTTTCTAGCGCTTGCATTGTGCTATCTGATAGCGGTGATGCGCACTACGAAATGCGCAGGTATTACGAAGTGCTCTACCTAGGTTAATCTGCTTTATAAGCCCACGGTGTTCGGCAGCAAAGCCTGTCGAGCGCCGTGATGCTTACTCTGCATCACGCAACGCTTTCCCCAGCCCGCCAAAATAGTCGCTAAATGCCACGTTAATCCGTTCCCGCTGCTCACCCTGGGGATAAAGCCCGCGTTCGGCCTCGGGTGAAGCTTTGGTGCCTTTGACCAGGAAGTGATTAGTGATGTCCGCATCCTGCACAAACGCCTCAAAGGCGCGTGCACAGAGTTCTTCGGGTTTGCTGTAATAGAGCTGGCCAAGCTTTTTATCCATCTGCACCGAGCTTTGAAACAGATCGCTAGGCTGGTCGCCTTCGGGCTGCAGTAATACGGCTTTGAAACAGCGCATAAGCAGTTGATTCAGAGGGTGGGCGATGGGCGTTGCATCGGCAAGCCAAGCAGTAGAGGCGAACATACCGGCAGGCGTGCCGCGAAAACACTTACTGGCGATATAGTGGTCGAAAGCATGAAACCACTCGTGGGCAATGCTGCCGGGGCCTGCGTTTTTGGCCAGCGCAAAACTGCGTTGGCTGGGGTCGTAGTGGGCAGAAACGCCAGGTCGGCCACCGCTGCCGTATTGCAGGGCGATTGAGCCGCGTAACGAAATCAGCGCCTCTGGCCCCTGTAGAATCACCATTAGATCGCACAGCGCATCGTGAAACAGCTCGGCGGCACGGTCGCGCTCAGCGCTGGTGACCCAGCGGCCAATCTCAATGGAGCGAAAATCAAACTGACGCCGGATCAAGGCAAAGCTGCTGGCTTGCCCTTGGCGGTGATCAGGGCCGCTGCGGTAAAAATCCCGCGCTTCAATACTCACTGGTCGCTTCACCTGGCAATGACTGAATGACGCCATGATAAAGCGCCATTAACGGATTGACACTACTGGTGATCAACTGCCGTTTGAGCCAGTGATGACGATCTTGGATATCTCCTTGCATTCCACCTCAGAGGCCCCACTAAGAAACAACAAGGACTTTTAATCGCCTCCTTTTCCACCGCCAGGAGAAAGATATGAGCAAGCGTATTTTAGTGGTACTGACATCTCACGATCAGCTGGGCGACACCGGTAATAAAACCGGCTTTTGGCTGGAAGAGTTGGCCGCCCCATACTATGTCTTCAAAGACGCAGGGGCCGAGGTAACCCTGGCATCGCCTCAGGGTGGCCAGCCGCCGCTGGACCCCAAGAGCGACGCTGAGGATAGCCAGACCGATGAAACGCGCCGTTTCAAGCAAGATGAAAAGGCCAATGCTGAGCTTGCAGCGACCCATCGTTTGGGCGATATGAAGGCCGATGACTTTGATGCGGTGTTCTACCCCGGCGGTCATGGTCCGTTATGGGATCTTGTTGACGATAAAGACTCCATTCGCCTGATCGAAACATTTATTGCTCAAGGCAAGCCGGTCGCTACCGTTTGCCATGCGCCAATTGTCTTAGTGAATGCCAAGAACAGCGAAGGCGAGCCGCTCGTTAAAGGCCGCCAAGTAACAGGCTTCACCAATGGCGAAGAAGATGCGGTTGGCCTGACTGACATCGTGCCGCATCTGGTCGAAGATGCGCTGCAACAGTGTGGCGGTATCTACACCAAGGCAGAAGATTTTACCCCTTACGTGCGTGAAGATGGCCAGCTGATTACCGGGCAAAACCCGCCTTCTTCAGCGCTAACGGCTAAGACGCTGATGGCGTGGCTGGAGAAATAACCGCTAGGTGGTAACGCAGGCTCAATGATAACGGCGAGGCTATCCTCGCCGTTTCTATTTTGGTCACAGACCATATTCTGACTACCTTTATAAGGTAGAGAGGGGAATTTGCTTAATAGGTAGTTTTCAGACACGCATCAAGGAGGTGGTTAACATGGAGACGGCACATGTTTATCGGATGAAGACGGCAGAGCACCGTTGCCCGTTTGGTATGAAAACGGTCGATTTGTTAAAGCGTAAAGGATATGAGGTTGACGATCACCCGTTAACCTCCCGAGATGAAATAGAGGCGTTCAAGGCTCAGGAAAATGTCGATACCACGCCGCAAACCTATATCGGCGATAAGCGTATTGGTGGTTATGAAGAGGTGCGCAAGCATCTTGGGATGAGCGTGCCGAATGCAAAAGAGACCACATATCGACCGGTAATCGCGATTTTTGTTACCGCCTTGCTGATCGGTCTGGCGGTTAGTTGGGTCGCCAATGGTACCTTGTTGGCCGCGCGGATGCCTGAATACGCAGTGGCAACGGCGATGGTGCTGTTGGGGTTACAGAAACTTCAGGATGTAGAGAGCTTCAGCTCTATGTTCCTTAACTACGACCTGCTGGCTCAGCGCTATGTCCCCTATAGTTATGTATATCCTTACGCTGAAACCCTGGCCGGGGTATTAATGCTGGCAGGCGCTTTGATTTGGCTGGCGGCGCCGTTGGCACTGTTTATCGGTACGGTGGGGGCGGTGTCGGTGGTTAAAGCCGTGTACATCGATAAGCGTGAATTGAAATGCGCGTGTGTTGGCGGTAGCAGCAATGTACCACTAGGCTTTATATCGTTAACGGAAAACATTGCAATGATACTGATGGGGCTATGGATGCCGCTTAAAATGTGGTTTTGAGCAGCACTGCCAGAACAACATCACTAGAACCATCCACTAAACGCAAAAGCGCCCTAAACGTGAAGGGCGCTTTTATGTTGTCCAGGCTTTCTAGCCCGGATTTCTCACAGGGTATAAAAGAAAGCGGCTGAAAGTGTTAACGTTTCAGGGCCTTACACCAAAAACCAACACCAACAGCCGCTTCCAAAATGGTACCTGAAAAGCTGACC
>NZ_JACCDE010000050.1 GCF_013415125.1 Vreelandella glaciei
CTTGCTGTTCAAGGACTAATCGAACAGCTCGCTCCCGGACTTCTGGGGAATATCGTTTTGGTGAGTTCATAACTCCATCCTCTCAAGATATGGAGTCTCCGGTAAAGCCGGGGCGGTTCACCGGCAGGATTACGTTCGTGACTACTTCAGGCAATGCATATACCGAGCAATTTCAATATAGCATGTGGCATTCCTTTCTTGACTCGCTTGTTCCAGGAGGAAGATCGCTACCCAACAACATGCTACCGAGCGTTAGTGGGGCTGGTGGCAGGGATCGTTTGCCCAGTGGCTTCTTTGATAGGAACAACAAATAATGCAAACTCTTTTCAAGGCTGCGCTGATCATGGTGGCAACAACCATGCCTTTGTTTGCCAATGCTCAGGAAGGCGCCAATGAACCCGCGCATCAGCTTTACGGCGGTCATGATGCTGGCGCGCTACTTAGCAAGTCGCTTATGGTGACCAGCCAGCTAGATTGGCTCAATGCCTGGTCGCTGAACCTTGGAGGCAATCCACCAGAAGATTTGCCCCAAGGCTATATCGGAGTTCTAGTCTTCGCGTCCTACCCAGGACACCTCATAAGCCTTCATCCTCTGGACGACAGCTCATCTTTGATGATTCGCTGCCATCAGGCACCGCTGCCCGACAGCCGTAGCTACATCGCCCCCTCTGCATGGGCAGCCGGGATGTTCCGTGCTGATAGCGTGACGCTGGAGGATTGCCCATGATAGCCGGCAGAATGGATGCGCTGGCACTTACCGCCATTGCAGCCGGCGTTGCGGCCGCTACACCTTGGGCTGTCGGCACCTTCCCAGCATGGCCTGCTGGCGTCCTGGGTTCGCTGGGGATGGCGCAGCTCACATGGAGCCAGGCTATGGCCAAGCTGCGCCAGTACGACGAGGATTCCCGAGAGGGCTTCGTGCTGCCTTCAGACGAGCCAGTAGATGATAAGGGGCCTTCCTTACATATCGGCCTGACCACCGACAAAAATACTCGAATCAACATGCCCGACATCCTCGGGCAGCGACACACTGCGATCGTGGGTCAGTCTGGTGTGGGTAAGACTACTCTTGGTGAATATATCCTCTGGCAGCAAACTGCGCGTGGGCGCGGATGGCTATTCATTGACGCCAAGATCGATCGGGACACTCGGGATCACCTAGCGTACATGGCCAAGGTGACAGGCCGCGAAGATGAACTCTACATTATCGACGTGTCAGACCCCGATAACGCCAATACCTATAACCCTGTTCTCCACGGCGATCCTGATGAGGTGGCATCGCGGCTGATGAACCTCATTCCTTCTGCGGAGAACAATCCAGGCGCCGATCACTACAGGCAATCCGCCAATCATGCACTCACTGTCATCATTGCCGCTCTGCAAGCCTCCGGTCAGTTATATCACTTCGGAGATCTATCAATTCTATTGCAGTCCGATAGAGCCCTTGAAAACTTGGAGAGAATGACTCCTCAAGGGCCTGAGAAGAGGGCGCTATCGATCTTCCTCGATCAGTTCCGTACCCGTACCAAGGAAGGGACAAAAATCGACCTCAACCGCATGAAGCAAACGCTGGGCGGGATGGCAGGCCGGATTGCACTGTTCGCCCAGGGTAAGTTTGGAAAGGTCTTCAACGTTTATGCCCCGGAAATCGTGCTTACCGAGATTATTCGTAAGGGCCACATGCTTTATGTCTCGCTTCCGACGATGGGAAAGGACACCGCAGCCCTCAACCTAGGGAAAATGATCGTCTCGGACATTCGCTCTGCTGTTGCCTACATTCAGGATTTACCCAAGGGCGAAAGGCCAGAGCATTTCATCGCACTTCTGGATGAAATGGGTGCTTACGTAATGGAAGGGGTAGGGCGTCTCTTCGAGCAGGCGCGATCGGCCAATATCGCACTGATTCCAGCCTTCCAGTCCTTCAGCCAGCTTAATCGAGTCTCGCCAGACTTTGCAGACATCGTGATACAGAACACTTGGAACAAAATATTCTTCAAGTTCGGTGCGAAAGACAGCCCTGAAGAGGCCGCAGAAATACTAGGTAAAACCAAGCGTTTTCAACGTACTGTCTCAGTCTCGGCTAACCAGGGAGAGAGTGCGCAGTATTTGAGAACCACCCCACAATCCAGCATGTCCGATGGCGGCGGCATGGGTGAAAGCTGGCGCGAAGTTGAGGAGTTCAGGGTAACACCGGATCAATTGAGAGCCATGGATATGGGGCAAGCGGTCATGATGATGGGCGCTCGCATGTATCATTTGAGAACGCCAATGATCAACTACCCCAAACACATTCCTTCATTTAAGGTAATAAAACGCAAGATGAAGATGCCTGCCGACAAACAGGCGCTTAACTTCGAGGAACGGCTAAACGAGTTTCTTACAGCAACTGTTTAGGGGGTAGTTATGATTACAGTGTTATTTTGGGCGACAATCGCCATTTTCGCTATGTTGCTCTTAGGAATTCTTCCGGGAGTAAAAGAAGTCTTTAGGCCGCTCATGGACATTATATCCAAGGGAACCGGCGAGGTATTGAAATTCGCTGGGGGATATATTCTTTGGCTTGCCAAGACGATAATTCATGCCCATATCGACCTTGTTATCCACTTATGTCATAAGCGCTCATACTTTGACCCAGCAGAAAAGATGAGAAAATAGCCGCTTCATGCTGTACGATTGAAATCGTCGTATGGTATTATTACACAACAGTAAGGTAATTGCGTCGATCGCTGGGAGGTCGAAATGGCTAACAATAATCGCAAAGCTCGCCGCCAACGTGCGATCGCAGCCCGCCAAAGTGCCGCCCGGAAACCCAAGGGTTCTTTCGTAGTCAATGAGCTTCAACACTTGATCGGTGCAGAAGAAGAAGATGTTGTACGTGCCGCTAGGTGGAGAGCCAAACAGAACATATACGTATTTCTGATGGTGAACTTAGTAATAATTCCAAGCCTATTAATATTTACCTATTTCACATGGGATAGTGCCCCTGGCAAAGTGCTTCCCTTTATTTGGGCAGGGTATGCTCTGGTTCTTATATTCCAGACCAGGGCGATGTTGAGGTTCAAACGGATCATTAAAAATGCATGAAGAAAGGCCCCTCGCAAGGGGCCTTTTTCTTATGGGCGGGTGCCCATTAATTCTCGCGGATCAATATCTGACCCTTGGTTAGGGGAAGGCTCTTCCGTTGATTCAGAACCTCGACGCACCTGGCCGCGATTGATCGTAGCGGCCGTAGCATTCTGGGTTGAGCCATTATTGGCCTGAGAATCGATTTGCTCTTGAGTAGACGGCATAGGAGAGCTGGCCGACTCAAATTCGCCATCCCCTCCATACGTGTAATATGCATGCCCTCCTTCACGCTCAACAGCATAAACTGCCTGATTGTTCTCGTAGTAGGTTGGAACGAAGGTGTCATCTCCGATCTGTATATTGGATCGTTCGCCTCCGGTAATGAGAGCATCCGCATTTTGTTGGTCAGCGGCATCGATCGCCCTACGATCAGCGACAGAAAAGCTACCTCCTGTATCGATCACATGATAAGCATCTGGCCTTTCAACGTCCGCTTGCGCATTACCTTGGATCGTCCCTAGCCGTTCGCTGGAATCAACCGATAGTGAACTTACACCGCCTCTCTCTATCGGTGTGGTGACTTCAGTTGCCGTTGCTGCTCGTGCGCCCACATCGCTTGTATTTGCGCCGACACTGCCACTTACAGCATTCTCACGCCCGGCAACTTCAGCACGATCGGTATTCTGTCGCTGTTCAACCTCACCTCGTAGATCATTGGCATCGCTACGCATAGCCGAAATAGTCTGTGGGCTGGCGGGAGTAGGGATCGAGCCACTGCGACTTGCAACATATTCCTCGCGTGCTTGCTGTTGAACCTGGACAGCTTCCTGATAATCGTTTGAGGCCGCATAGAGCATAGAGGCGCGGTCTTCACCGACCCGCCCCTCAAGTACCTGTCGAGATTCGCTCTGGGATACTTTTTCTGAATATCGGCTGCCGTCTTGACCTACAACTTGAACTGCACCATTTTCAGAGAAAGATAGCTTCCCAGTATCTGATTGGCTCAGGCTCATAGATTCTTCGGTCGTGTCTTGGCTAGTGTCTGAACCACGGACCCCGACTTCGCCCTGTACAGATGTCCTTGCATAAGCGCTAGCACCCGCATTAAGTGAAAGACCAACCTCTGTTTTACCCCCAGCTTCGATTGAGGCCTTTCCGGCCGCATGCGAAGTAACATCATTAATTTCCCTTTCCGATAATCCGGCCTGCTCCATAACTTGCCTAGTAGCAGACAGCTCAGACATATATTGTTGCCCTTGCTGATCCTGAGACATCCTTGACCAGTCAACCGAGCCGTCAGCTACAAACCCTTGGTCTTGGGCGTATTGGGTAGCCGATCTGAAGGTATCAGTCATCATATTCTGGGATTGTTGGCTAAATGACTGTTTCGCTTCTTCTGTTCTCTGGGTCGCTTCACTAAATGCCTGCGACTTAGATAGGCTCTCCCTCATGTCTGCCGCTCTTAGGCCTACGTTCGTATCCTGCCCGCTCATATTCGTAACTTGAGATGCCCCAACGCCGACATGGTGTGCCGATACCTCTTCCCCAGAGCTGTAGCGGTGAGAGGTTTGGTGAGCATTCATGTTCGCGTTGTTCATGCTTACCTGGCCAGCCGAGGCTGCACCTGTAGACATGTTGTTCGCTGCTGTCGCCGCTTGTTGACTACCAGATGCCCTGTCCAGGACAGAAGTGAAGGCGTAACCGCTACCAGATACTAACCCCCACATGATGGCGGGTACTAAGGTGGACATAAAACCTGAGGCCATTACCATCTTGTCCGACATATCGCTAACTGCGCTCATATTGGCCATGGTGAGACCATCAGCGAGGTATCCCGCTGTCTGACCCTGGAAATAGAGCATCATGATGTAGTTCACGATTGCGAGCCCTGGCCACCATAAAATGAGCCAGGTCATCACCTGGGCATACGAGGTGCCCATCTTCTTGCCTAAGCCGGGGACCAGCACCGCAGCAAACACAATCGGCGCCAGCCCAATCACGAATGCCTGAAGGATAGCGAAGAAATAGCCCGCCATATCCCGGAAGAGAATAGCTGTGCTATACCATCCAGATTGCTGGGCACGTCGAGCCTGCTCCATATTCAAGGCTGAGATCAGCTCGTTGGAGCCTGTGGCCATTGCTGCGTATTCATAGGTGCCAGAGTACATTTCTGCGATTGCGGCTTGTGTGGCAAGCCCTGTGGCGTCCTGAACGGCACTCCCACCTGAAGCCCAGCGAAACGAATCATCCAAAGCGGCTTGTGCGAGCGCTGTTGATCCTGCTGCCTGCTGAAGCCAGAAAGGGGATGCTTCCCTCATGCCGTTCAATAACGCGGGAGCTGCAGTCTGCAAACGGTTGTCAATGCTCGCGTAGGCCTCGTCACAAGCCTGCATGCCACCATTTAGATCGGTCGAGTCATAAACGACGGTATAAACTGCCCGGTTCAGGTTATTGCCTAAAACCCCCCATGCATTTTGTGAGGTAATTAGCGTCACCGGGGAGATTTTGCCGCTAAAAATATTCGGCAACGCACAGTCATTCATGAAACTTTGAATGCTTGATCGCAGGTACGGATCAGTCAGGCGAATCTTCTTCATGTCATTCAGCATGCTTGCCGCCATGCCAACGGGAGCCCCCTTTGAAATACGTAGATTCTCGAAGTTTGGCGTCGTGAAGTTAGTTTCAATGCCGTTTGTAGCCCACATCCCTATCTCTGAGATGACAACAGCAGGAAGACCGATGGCTGCCGGAACGCCTTCAATTCGTTGAATGAATTGGGGCGACCCAACGCCATCCCACACCATGTCTTCAATAAGAATATCGACCTTCAAAGAGAACAGCATGTAGACAGTAAGAATCATGCCGGCAAAATACATGGCCACCTTTTGCAGACTTCCACCCAGGATTCCCGTAAAGCACATCGCAAGGAAGCCGGCCATCGCCAAGAACAGCGCCAAGTTCCTGAACCCAGGGTTTGAGTCAGGGTCAGTCAGGCGTTTAATCGCCTCCAGTATTTGCGCCAGCGCATAACCATTGCCATAGCCATAAAATGTCCAAGTGTCACCACTTGCAGGCGTCATGGTCTCTGCGATTGCTAGCCCCGGAACAGCGACCAATCCAATAGCTACAAGGGCAGGAACAAGCCATTTCATCAGTCCACCTCCCGAGCCATATCACGAGCGAAATCCATGCCGGATAGACCCATGGCATGAAGATTTCGCAACGTGGCGCGGTTGATCTTGTCAACCTGGCTCATTATGTTTTCCTGAGTCTCAGCCATAAGGTTAATTTGCTGAGCCTTCTGGGAGGTCATGACAACTAGCTCATTCTGGGCCTCGCGGAATTCGCGCAAGATCTCACCCGGCAAGGATGATGTCATCGATGTCTTAGCCGTTGCCTGGACGGCATAGCGAATGTACTCAATGGAGATCATGTAAGACAGAATGGTCGAGTTACCAACTACTAGGTCGTAGGCAAGGTCCGGGTAGGTCGCTGCAACATTAACTGCTTGATAGAGCGGGAAGGGCGCTGCAGCAATAATGGCCTTTTGAGAAGCGGTCAGCGGGGTGCCACTGGCAACGTTCTTAACCGCACCTTCCAATTCCATAATCACCGTGGTCAAAAAGCCGTGGCCTAGTGATATATCCTCAACCTTTGCTTTGTTCGGGTTCCAACAGTCTCTCAGATCACTGTTGCTACAAGTATAAATCTCGGCGGCCTGGCCTGAGGCGCCTGACCATACCTTGTCCTCGCAAAAGCTGTTCACGAAGTCAGCGTATTCAATGACGGTCGGCGAGGCTTTATCACTTCCGCACAGGAATATGTCCAGCATCGCATCGGCAGTTTCGATGGTTGGCGAAAAGGTGTTCGAGTCGCCACTACCCCCTTTGTTGCGAACCTCAGTACCAATCCAACTCATCAATAGCTCGGCAAATATCTTGTTCTCTGCCCCCATGTTGTTGCTGCCATCTCGCCCAGGGGCAATACCTGCTTCTTGAAGGCCTAGCCATGTGCGGTTGCCATCAAGCTCTAAGGCCAGTGCGCGATCCCCGGGATTGTTGCTGAGGTGGTCTCGCACTTCGCGGCCCGAATCCGATTTGCTATCACAAGTGTCCTGCTGGGCTGCCAGCCAGTCACTTTCCACGCCCTCAAACATCCCTACCGAACTACACCATAGATTCCCTAATTCGCCGGAGTAGTCAGGGAACCCCTCAACCAGTGCGGTAGCAGCCTCACAGCTGTCCTGGGATAGTTTCGCCGCCGCCTGTGCCATGCGTTGTGCGAACTCAAGCACATCCCCACAAATAGGGCAGAGCTGTTTGAGCGCGAGCTGGAAGGAGAGGGCTACAACCCCTTGGGCGATTTGCTCCAACATCTGCTGGATCTGCTCACTGTCGATATAGGAGAAGCCACCAAAATGCGCGTCGATGCCATTGCAGCCTACGTCTAGCCGCGGCGGGTCCATGTTGACTAGCGAGTAGCGGTTCTGAGAAAACCGCATGGTCAACCCCCCGGCCGTGTATCCATGCCGTGTCCTGGTCTCAAACGACGCCGCGCTGTTTGAGCTACTGAAGCCGCCTCCGGCACTGGATAGCCGGTCAAACGCATTTTCGAGTGCGTTGGCTTCAGCCAGGCTTGTGGTAGCCGTTATCGACATTCCGCTGATCACGGCTGTTGCCACCATGGTTACCAATTTGTTTCTGGAGAACATTACTCAACTCCTTGGGGAATGCCGGCGCCGAGGCCACCGGATGACCGTTCCAGCATGTCGGGGACGCTGAAATCAACGGGAGGACTCGTGCCATCACCAACCGCCTCGAGGCCCTTTTCTGCTGCTCGTTGGATAGCACCAAAGAAGACCTCAATCCTCGAGGTAATCCGCTGCGCTGCTTCAACACCACTGGAGACGCGGAACCAAAGATCATCCTGTGGCAGGTAAAGCCAGAGGTCCGGTACCGCTTCGACGGCAAGGTGGCCAGCAGCCTCTACTGAGCGTCCTGTGGTATCGCAGCTGTTCGAGAACTCTGGCATGCACCCCCCATCAAGTGGGGCGTTGTAAATGGTGAGCCCAGTACGTCGTTCGAGCTGCCTCATAACTGGTTGCATGTCATGACAGAATTGGCAGCTAGACCGGGTAAACCAGACGAGAAACCCATTCTGGTCATCTATCTCTTCCATGACCGCGTTGCGCTTGCCATCGCGTGCTCGTGACGCTGCACGAAGCCCAAAGGAGGAGACGGGGCTATGTACGAGGGGGTTGAGGTCCTGGTTTTGGATCTGATTCCACTCCCACATCCTCGACATTGTGATGGCTTGGTCGACGGCCCATCGCATATACCGCTGAAAGGCCTCGACTGTCTCTGGATTGTTGGGGTTCATCACAGACTGGTTAAGCAGCATGTCGCGCTGCTTGGCTTGAAACTCGAAGCTCCCCTCTGGGTCGACAAAACCACAAGAGGGCTCCCACTGTTCTGGGTCCGTACAATCCAGCTCCTCTTCAGACGCCTTGGCCATCGGTATCTCGACTGGGGGCTCTTCGGGCTCTTCTTCCTCATCATCATCTAAGTGCCCCCAGAACCAACCGCATTCGCGAGCATTATTGCTATCAAGACAGGCTTGCCCTCGGTCCCCACCAGGCTGGGCTATAGCGGTCCAACTCAGCGTTAGCAAAAGCGCCAGCATTAGCTGCAGAAATGGCGCCGGCAAAGGGCCAGCGGTCATGTGTTTCATAGCACAAGGCTCCGTATCAATATCGCGGCAATAGCCCAGGCCAACAGCACGGGCCAAAATTCTGAAGTGCCGCCATCCCACAGCTTCAGGGAATGGCGTTTAGCGGGGTGCCACACAGGCACTCCCAAAGGGGTGCCAGCATCTCCAATGACGTGAGAGAGCCCACCAACCGAGAAACCAAAGAGAAGGGCGGCAAGCAATGGCGCATCAGGTAGCCAAACGGCCGATGCCACTGCCAGCCCTAGCCAAGGGAGCAACCAGTGGGTCACAGTCCTATGGGGTATGAGCGTGGCTGGACCAATGCGGATCTCCAGCCAGTCAGGTGCCGTTGATCCAGGCAGCGCCATCGCCGCCAACGCCAGCGCAGACATCCCGCCATAAAGGGGGGTCATAATCGCACCAGCCGATGCGCCAAGCGCCAGGCCGAATAATCGATGAGCGTTCCCGGTCAAGCTGCCTCCAAATACCTGTGTCATGCACGCGAAAAAGCCCCAACTCCACAAAGGGATGGGGCTATGGAACGTTAAGCATGTTGGGATTGCTGTCGCTGGATAATTCGGCGTCGCTGTGCGATCGCTCCCTTGAGCCGAGCTGACAGGTGTGCATCCAGTTGAGCGCTATTGACCCAGCGTTCGGCCGAAACCAATCGCTCAACATCTGAGTTTTCAATCTCCGCTAGAATCGCTTCGGGCGATGCCAAACGGTGACCGTTCGATACCCGCTGCTCTGATGGCTCAGGCTCTCCTCGAGAGAGAAGCACTGAGGATTCCACAGCGGCGTTATAGGCAGCATTTCCATCATCGTCCGGGCCTTGAGCAAGGCCTAGAAGAGCCATCAACCCATAGCGACGTGCATACGTCTGGGCTGACGCCACACCATGGCTATCAAGGGTCTCAACGGGCATCTCACAGTAAGAGCCAATGTACTCCCCAGAAGGACCATGAATGAGCATGGTCTCCATCACCATAGCCCCCACTGTTCCGGGCACAGGTGCCTGAACCAGTGCAATTTCAAACTTATTCAAGACGGCACGAATGCTGCCGATTATAATTGCGAGGCTTGCATAGCGGTTGTCGTACATCGGATTCGTAGAATCCGGTGCGATCAGACCACCAAGCTCAGCCTGCACTGAAGCCAGGGCTTTGCCGATTCTGGCGATCGAGTCACTGCGATTCATAACGTGCTCTCCTCTCATCCCCCAGGTATCGGGGTCTCATGAGGGGTAGGGGCGCTACTGACAGACAAACGGGAGGTGGTATTGAGATTACCGAGAGGAGTGGCAACGCCGCTGAAGTGACACGATCCAGCGGATAAATCAAACAAACGTTTAATTTAAAAGAAAGTAGGGAGAAGTGATGCACCACGCAAGGGAACTAGAATCATTCCCTAGGCCCCATATAACCTTAGTCTCAGAACGAATAACAGATAATAAAAGCAAGGCTGGTTATGGAATGACAGATAGGGCGGTAACTTTGGACCCTGTGCTCAGAGCCTTGAGCACAGAATCACCGCCCGGAGGCATGCTATCCACGCTAAAAAGCGCCAATGCCACAGGAATGCGCTTCAAGCGAGGTAGAGTGAAATGACCTAAGTGATCAGTAGCTGCTTGACCCAAACAGATTCAGCAAATATATAAAAATGCATCCTTCCTCCCGAATCCCATCATGCTGAAAATGAAAAAACCCTCCTGACAATGGATGTCAGAAGGGTTTGAAGGGTTAAGCAGCTTTGCTCTTGCGGGGAAATCCCGTGAGCCCACTACTGGTGTACACATCAGCCCAATCAACGCTCACATCAGTTGAGCTGGATGCATCAGGGATCTTTATCGAAGCTCGAATCCCTTTCTCTAAAAGCCGAGCCTGGAGCACTTCCGCTGCGTCCTGACCAGCCTTGCGTCCTTTCCTGTCGGGTAGGTCACGATCAGCCCAAATAACGACTTCCGTGACACCCTCAGGCGGCTCGAACGACCTCATTAGGGAAGCTGACAGTACCGGCCAGACAGGCATTCCCGTAGCAGCCCGAATAGCTAGCGAGGTCTCAATACCCTCAGCCACACCGATAACGCCGGCTGTAGCTGTGCCTAAGCGAATAGCACCACCGTGGACATCACCATCCTTCACCACAGGGAACAGCTTTTTAGCCTTGCTCACAGGCGCCTTCTCTACCACACCATTTTCTGTGCGGTTGAGATACGTCCTATGCATCGTGACAGGCTTTCCAGCCGCATCCCTGACAATGGTTATCAGTGCAGGGTAGTAGCTAACCACTTTGCCTTTCTCGATGTAGGCCATCCTAGGGTGGAGGCGTGCCTCCGTCTCGAGAACGCTAAGCATCGGCTTTACAGGCAACCCGCGGAACTGCAAGTAGCTCGCCAGCATGAAGCGACCTTCGCCTCTTCCCAGGGGTAGAGCTTCTTCCCAGCGCTTGCGCAGCGTTGGCCGGATGTCCTGCTTTTCCTCGACCTGCCGTGGCGGTGGCCGTGATACTGTAGGCGCCAGCGGCTCAACGGATTGTTCACCGAGAGCCCCCATTACCTGCTCCAGTATTTCGGGAAGAGCCCAGCCTTTCAGCTCTTTCAACAGGCTAAAACCATCCCAGTTACCGCAAGTGCAAATGGCCGTACCCCGTTGCTTGAAGCCGCGATCGAGGCGGAAGTCTTCCTTGCCACCATGTATCGGGCAATCGATGTGATGTCCCGGGTGGGCAATTGCATGCTCCAGCTCGGGGCACAGTGCCTGAAAGACCGTATCCCATTGACCTTCCGCGACACGCTTCACATCAGCAATTTCGTACTTGTTGCTATTCCTCATGATCTGCTCCTCTCTCATTTCCGGTCACCCGGATCTCACAATTAGATAGGGCGACCAGTGACGGCTATGAAGAGGTAGGGGAGACACTGCCACCAAATAAAAATGTTCCGCATGCGAAACAATGGCAGTTGGAAGTCCTATACAGAGAAAAGCCCCTCCCGATTAATCGGAGAGGGGCTTGAAGGGTGCCTAGTCGTTCAGTGTGTGGCTAAGCCGCGGAATGCGTCTTGAGCCACTTCTGTTGCCAGGCAGCTTTGTCCTGCTCACTAATACTTTGCAAGCAGTTGCCAATGAGGCGGGCCACAGCACGAAATGCACAATGCACCACTACTTGGCCCAGCAGTAACTCGACCAAGCATGGTCACGCATACCGAGCTATACGGAACTGCTTCATCACTTCGGGGCAGAGGGATTGCGGCGTGTGAGGCTCCCTATGTGATGGTTGCATGAAGAGCAAGGGGTAGAGCCGGATCACCAAGCAAAGCGGATCGACTCAGAGAAAAGACGTATTCAAGCGTGTCTCAGTTCTATGCCGTCCGCTTCGCTATCAGACCAAGTGCTGCAAGCCTGTTGGCTGTAATTGGAAACCCGTATAGAGGCGGGCACAACGTCCCACACCTCCGCACGACTTGCACTAAGCGCGGCAGCCGCATTGTTACTCAATACTGACAGAGAGGGACAGCGGCTACCTAACCAGGGCGATGTGGACAGTTACTTGAGTACGGTGCCCGGACAAGCAGCCTTGGTGACGGGGTTTACCAATTTCTTAAATCGCCAGCATGCCACCACACTGACCCCTAGGGTGGATGAGAAACGGGCAAGAAAACGGCGAAAAGAAAAGTTGGCTCGCACCATGATTCAAATGGCTAAGTGTACTGATCAAGGGGAGGAGTGGAAGGAACGATGGATCGTCACTACCATGGAATACTGTCATGACAAGAAAGTATCTAAAAAAGCACTCCGTCAACAGACCATAGAGCATTCAGGAGACGGGGTTCGGGTTAGCATGGAGGGCGTGAGCTACTGGCTGCCTATTGTATAAGAGTAAAACGTTAGCTCTGCTGTTTGTCGTTAGGTGCGCTATGGGGGCCGCCCCGGCCTTTTGGCCGGAGCGGTTCAGTTAAGGGAATTAAAGCATACCTTTTAGCTCCCCGTAGTCTCCTCCAACACGCAAGACCACGGTCACGTCGTTGTCATTGCGGTTACGGAAGAACCAGCCGTGGTTGCCGGTGAAAGCAGCTTCCAGCTCTCCCTCATCTTCGGGTACGCCACGCCCCTTCTCGTAGCTGATGGAGTTCCCATTGCCATCGCCGTGGGTGTCAAAATTAAGTGGCCCGCCGTCGGACGCCCAAGCGAATGTCGCGACAGCACCTTCTTCCATCGTTAGCTTATACTCGGTACCTTCACCCGGCGTGAGTGTGAAGGTCACCTCATCACCCCATGCCGCAGTTTCTTCAGTTGCCTGGGAAGGTGTCTCCTCAGCGGCAGGAGCGTCAGCAAGCGCTACGTTTGCTTCAGTCTGCACCATCTCTTGGTCTTCTGGTAACGAAGCGGCTACCTGCTCCGTCTCTACGTTTGAAGTTGGCGCAGCAGTAGCGGTTGCAGCCGAAGGTTGGCTATCACTAACGGCCTCTTGAGGTGCAGCGGGTTCAGAAGCCTGTTGGACACTGGCTTGGTCGAGCTCGGCTTCCTCAGCCAACTGGGTCTTGATTTCTCCCATCTCCGTCAGCCCCAACAAGCGCCCAGCGCCGGTCGGGTCAATGGCATACTCAGCAGGTAGCACGACGCTGATCAGCAAAGCGACGGCAATAACGACTGCCATCAACGTAGAGCGAAGTAACTTACCCGTTGACGGCAGTTCGGCACGGGTTGGAAGATCAGTGTTATACATTGGGGACTCCTTCAATTAGGCAATGAAATAGCCGGTCAGTTGATAACCTACCAGCATAAAACCAGCACACATCATGGCGACGTTGGCGGTATAGGCGTGGCGTAAGAAGCCCGTAGTGCGTCGCCAGAAGCCCATCACAATGAGAATGGCGCTCAATGCCAGTAGCTGGCCGATCTCTACGCCTATGTTGAATGCCAGAAGGTTAGGGACGAGACCATCGGGCGAGATATCGTACTCAATGATCTTGCTCGACAGGCCAAAGCCATGAAACAGACCGAACACCAACGTGGCTACCTTGGTGTTGGGCTGAAAGCCGAGCCAGCGCTGATACGCACCGATGTTATCGAGCGCCTTGTAGATAACGGATAGCCCGATGATGGCATCGATCAGATAGCTATTGATGCCGATATTGAAGTAGACCCCGAGAAGCATGGTCGTCGAGTGACCGATGGCAAAGAGGCTGACGTAAATAGCGATATGCTGCATTCGGTAGAGGAAAAAGATGACCCCTAACAAAAACAGGATGTGGTCATACCCCGTTACCATGTGCTTGGCACCGAGATACATAAACGAGATCAGATTAACGCCATAGATCTCTTGGATGTAGCCCTTGTCACCCTCAGCAACCGCGTGAGCAAAGGCCTCGCCACTGGCACCCAGCAGCATGAACAACAGTGTTAGAAAGGCTAAGGCGTGGCGTCGTGCCATCATAGGCAAGCCGAGCGCACCCCTTACTTGGGATGGAAACATGCAACCTCCACGGGTCTGTCATTAGTGTTGGCCATCGGATGGATGGCCCCAGTCATCAAGCGACGACTGGCCGTGGAGGGCGCTCCAAGCGGTAGACACGACGCAGGGGAAAAGCGCGTCGTTCGCCTAGCCGCATGGCATGACGAACGTTTGGTGCGATGGCAATGTTCGCCCCCAAGCGATCCGCTTGTTCGTGGAAGTGACTGCCGCTCTCATGAGAGAGGTGTCGACCGTCATCGTGTTCATGCCCATGGGTATGCCCATGGCCCTTCTGAACACTCTCATGGTGAGATGACTCAACGCCAACCATGCTCATTGCGCCATGCGCACTCGCTTCGCCCACACTGGTAAGCACCAGGCTAGGCAAAAACAGCAGTAGCAGGGTCAGATAGCCAAGACGGTGGCGCAGCCGATTGAGCATTTAGAGCAACCAAGACAAAAATTGACGATAAAAAATGTAGATAACAATTTGCTTACGCTGTAGCTCCGCATAGCACCAATAGATTATCATCCCCTCCAGGGGGATAGGAATAGAATAAGGAAAAGAAAATGACAATACATACACACCAGTCACATCCCGATATCATCAAGCGCTTAAACCGGGCTCGGGGACACCTTTCGAGCGTGACGCAGATGATAGAGGATGGTCGCCACTGTCTAGACATTGCCCAGCAGCTTCATGCGGTTGAGAAAGCTATTCAACAGGCCAAACGTGCCTTGGTTTTAGATCATATCGATCACTGCCTAGAAGATGCCTTGGGCTCTCAGGATCAAACGCAGCGGGCGCGGACTGAAGAGTTCAAGGCCATTGCCCGCTACCTGTAAATGCATCTAAGCTCCCCTCACTTGAGGAACGCTCTATGCTCGATGTACTCGCCCATCGCGTCTATCGCCATCTCTTTTTCGCTCAGGTCATTGCACTGATTGGCACCGGTCTGACCACCGTTGCCCTAGCGTTACTGGCTCATGATCTTGCTGGGGGGCAGGCGGGTGTCGTACTAGGCACAGCGCTGGCGATTAAGATGGTCGCCTACGTGGGCATTGCTCCACTGGTGGGTGCTTACGCCTCACGCCTACCTCGACGCACGTTGTTGGTTAGCCTCGACTTGCTGCGAGCAGCCGTGGTTTGCGCACTGCCTTTTGTTACCGAAGTGTGGCAAATCTATGTGCTGATCTTTCTACTCAATGCTTGCTCAGCAGGCTTCACTCCCGTTTTCCAGGCGACAATACCGGACATCCTAGAAGACGAAGAGCAATACACACGAGCATTATCCCTGTCACGCCTTGCCTACGATTTAGAGAATCTTCTTAGCCCGATGGTGGCCGCGGCATTGCTGATGGCGATGAGCTTTGATGTCCTGTTTGTACTCAACGCCCTGGCGTTCGTGATCTCTGCCTCACTGGTTATATCGGTGATGTTACCTGAGCCACAACCACTAGAGGAAATTCCCGGTGTTTGGCGTCGCGTTTCTCACGGCATACGGATTTATCTAAAAACACCTCGCCTTCGCGGTCTGTTGGCGTTGAACTTGGCGGTCTCAGCCGCCGGAGCGATGCAGATCGTCAATACGGTAGTGCTTGTTCGCTCTATGTTGGGGCTTGGCGAGAAAGAAGTAGCTTTGGCCTTTGCGGCCGCAGGTGGGGGCTCCATGCTGGTGGCCGTACTGCTACCTAAGGTACTGGATCGATTGCCTGAACGACCAGTCATGCTGTTGGGTGGCGTTATCATGGCGCTCAGTCTCTACTTGGGCTGGCTAGGCCCATCGTTTGCGGGACTTGTCGGGCTATGGTTGCTACTGGGTGCAGGCGCTTCGATGGTCATGACCCCTACAGGGCGCTTGCTCAAGCGTTCGTGCCAGACGGAGGATCGTCCAGCGCTATTTGCTGCCCAATTCTCGTTGTCACACTGTTGCTGGTTGATCACCTATCCGTTGGCAGGCTGGCTGGGGATAAACCTGGGTCTGACGGGAACGTTCGCTTTGCTCGGGACAGTAGCTTTAACGGCGACAGGGCTTGCGATGCTTACTTGGCCTCGTCGAGACTCAAGAGAGATTGCGCATGAGCACTCGCCTATACGTCATAGCCATCTTCACTATCACGATGAACACCATCAACACGAGCATGAAGGGTGGGAGGGGCCGGAACCTCATAGCCATCCCCACCATCATCCCAGAAATGTGCATCGGCACATATTTGTCATTGATAACCACCATACACGATGGCCTTCGTGACACATTAAGGCTGACAAGTTAATAGATGCCTATTAGGTTAAATCACTACGGGTGATGCCTACTTTACTGAAGGCATTCACCCCAGAAGCTTCGCAGGGAACATTTTCCTTCTTGGGCTTAAGGTGCTTGAACGTATCGGCGATCCCTGGGCAGTGGCCAGCCAATTACTCAGCTATCTTGCTGCTGGTGTGGTGTTACCCCCACGTCACACTGACCACTAGACCGTTGGGCGTGCGATTACTAAGCGTAAGGCGTGCGTTTTGGCGCTGGGCCAACTCCGAGACAATCGATAAACCCAATCCGCTGCCGGTGGTGCCCTGGCCAGAATCGCCTAAAGCGCTCAGTGACGTTATCCAAAAGTGCCTCGGGGAGTCCGGAGGACGAGCAAACGCACATCAGCGACTTACACATTTGGTCGATTGGCCCCAATATCCACGCGGCGATTGTCGCGCTCGTCTCACACAGCCCAGAATCGCCTGATATTTACCTGCAGCGCATTCAAGCTCGATGCCCGTCGTTAGTACACATTACAGTCGAACCCCAGCTGTCTCACTGATCCAAAGAAAACTGACAACGGGATGAGTTAACCCTTTGAGCGATGTGAGCCAAAACCTGAAGGCTCAGATTGAGGAGTAGCCCGTTCGAATTATGGCGTTGCGGCAGGTCTTTTGTCGGGTCGGCGACATCAATGTGATCGGCACCTATCTGAGCAACAATCCGGTCGAGTCGTTGCACGATGGGCTGACCCACCTTCATATTCAAACGTACCGCCGACCGCCGCCACACTGTCGGAGTGGCGCTTTCCAAGCGCCGAATGCTCAGCGGAGACAGTCTTGGCGTCGCGTCTGATAGGCTCCCGGCGGTGTATCCCTATCATAAAAGTCACCTCCTCCGGATCAAGGGCTTGGCGCTGCTTGCGTAGGCGTCTGGCAAGCCGGACAAGGTACTTGTGCTCGGTGTTCATGTTGGCTCCAATCAGGGCAGTTGCGATCTATTTCTGCGTCCATACGATGATCGGGATGCAACAAGCTGCCTTCGACCCGCGCCATATAGTGGATTTCATGACGAGATTTTTCATGTCGCTAACATCACCCGGTTGCGCTCCTGATTTTTGGATACATACAGAGTCGGCGGGTTATACAATTATAGTCTTTCACGATTTAATAGGGTGGTCATTTCAGTCCTCTCACCCCGCCGAATCGGCTGGTGCCAGCAGCACAGGCTGGCCATCTTCCCTCCTGCGCAGTGTGCCCGTCAGCCGGAGATCGTGCCGAGAGGGATAGGCAACCTCATGTACCACTGGCAAATTGATCATGCCGACAGCGCGACGAATGACTTCGGTTTCCACGCTCACGAGTAGGATCGGCGTCTGCCTGCCTGTGTCGGAAAGCGCCGTGTTCGACTTCCAGAGGCGCAGGACCTCGCGACTCTTGCCGTCCTGTGCGGGCCGCACCATGGTCAATACCGAAAACTGGCCATCCTGCAGTCGAGGGATCACCGGCAGCGCCTCGGCTGAGACTGCCGGATCGAGATAGCGTGGCAGGGTCTGCAAGGTGAGGCCATCGGCGCGGACCCAGCCAGCAGTGCTCGCAGCTGCCTCGAAGGCAGTAGAGGTTCCCGTCCATTGCAGCGAGAAGGGTTCTTCCGTTTCACCCACCAAGTCGGTTCTACGCACCGGGAGGGTTTGCCAGTCTGCGGTAAGCCAGGCATCGCGGGAAATGACCTGCACAGGTGTCGGGGGCGGCGTGTACATGGCCACGGCCTGCGGCAGAGCGCGCCATGAGTGCCAGGCTCCAAATCCGAGGAAAACGAATAAGGCCAGCGCGATCGCCATACCTGGCCGGGCCTTGCGTAGGTCTACGCGACGAAAGGCCAGCGCAAAGCATAGCGTAAGCCCGGTTCCCAGCAGCATGCCGCCGACGACATCCGATGGCCAGTGGGCCGAGAGATACAGGCGCGAGGCGGCGATGATGCCCACGACCGCGGCGAAGGCCATGGGCATCACCCTGCGCCAAGGTTGTGGTAAGCCGAACCAAGCAAACCAGGTAAGCAGTCCCATCAGCGTCGCGGCCCCCGTGGCGTGGCCGCTCGGGAAGCCGAAGACCTGGGCGCCCTCGTAAAGTGCCTGCGGACGCGGTATCGCCAGTCCCGCCTTGAGGAGCGTGGCAAGTCCTGAGGCAATGGCGATGCTCAGTACAACCCCTAGGGCGAGGTGCCACTGCCTGCGCAGCAGTAGCCAGCAAGTGACCGCTGCAGACGAAGCGATGATGACATAAGCGTCACCGAAGCCGGTGAGGAAGGCGACGACTTTATCGCCCGGTTCGGTACGCAGGTGGCTAAGGGCTAGGCTAATCGACTGATCGGCGACCGCCAGCCCGCTCCGCTCGGCCACCTCTTGAGCCAGAGTCGCCAAAGCGGCGGCAACAAAGGCTAGCGGGACACCAATCAGGATGAGCGGTTGTAGGTCATGCGAGGGCGCGAGAAGTGACATTGCCAAAGTGCTGACACGACCCTCGCCACTTTTCCGCAATCGCCCGATAAGCCGCAAACGCAGAGCCTCAAGGGCTGGCACGCCCCTGGTCAGCATCAGACGAATCAACAACACAATGGCGAAGCCAGCTCCGAAGATGATGCCGACAAGCACCACCAAACGCATGCTTGCATGCCCTACCAAGCTGAGCCCGAGGCCAGCCACTGCACCGGGGAGGATGTGAGCAGGAGCCCATATGATTGCTGAAGTAATATTTGCCGCCAGAAAGCGAACAGGGGCCATGCCCGACACTCCTGCCATGACGGGTATCACTGCTCGCACGCCCGGCGTAAAACGAGCGATCAGGATACTCTTGCCGCCAGGCGTTGCTGGTATGGATGAGGTTTGGCCGCCCCCTTAGCGGCCATGCCGTAGTAATACCATCGCGCCAATGATGACCGACCCAAAAGGACAGCCCATCTCCTGCGATTGCCCCAAGGGTCGTGGCGATCAGAATTGGCCATAGCGCAAGATGCCCGAGACCAATGGCGGCACCCAAGGCAACTAGCAAGGCGGTTCCGGGAACGAGGGCACCGATAACGATGATCGATTCCGAAGCCGCGAGCATGAAAGCCGCAATGACCGCAACCCACTGGTGTTGTTCGAGATACGTCGTCAGCGATGCCATCATTTCCGTGAGCCACATGTCTTTTCCCTTGTCTTGAAGTGATCGAGTCGGAGCTTACGATGCACAGGCATACACACGCTCCCACCTCACGCTAACCTCAAGCCCACTAGGTTCACGGTTGGTGAGGGTAAGAATGGCTTGTTGGCGCTGGACTAACTCCGAGACAATCGATAAACCCAATCCACTGCCGGTGGTGCCCTGGCCAGACGCGCGCCTAAAGCGCTCAGTGACTTTATCCAAAAGTGCCTCGGGGAGTCCGGGGCCCGTGTCTCTCACCGTGAGCTGAGGCAAGCCCTCCCAAAGCGCTAACTCTACCTCTACCTGACCGCCTTCTGACGTATAGCGCAAGGCGTTATCCAATAAGTTACGAAACAGAATCCCCACCTCGATTTCGTCGGCGCGGACCTCCAGCCGGGTTAAGCCTGTTAGCCTCAAGTGCTGATCTCGCTCTTCAGCGAGTGGCCACAGCTCAGCTACCAGTTCAGCAATAATAGGATAAAGATCGATAGTGGCCGATGAGGTTGTGGCCACTTGATCCAATCGAGCCAAAATAAGCAGTTGTTCTACCACCCGCTGAAGCCGTTCCACACCTATATAAGCCTTTTGTAATGATTGCTCTCCTCCCGCCTGCGCGTTATCTAGGTGAATCCTCAGTGCTGCTAAAGGGGTGCGTAATTCATGGGCCGCATCTGCGGTGAAGCGCCGCTCGCGCTCTAACGTTTCTTTCAGCCGGGCGATAAAATCGTTTAGCGATTGACGTAATCCATTAAGCTCTTGAGGAACAGGATTATCGATTTCACTTAGGTCGCGGGCAGAGCGGCCTTGCACCTGACTAGAAAGCGCTTGGATAGGGACAATCCCCCGCCGGATAATACGGCTCATCAGCCAAAGAAGAAGAGGTAGCAAAAAAAGCATCGGCAATAAATTATTCCAGGTGATGCGCTCGACTACTTCATCATGAAACGAACCTCGCAGCCCCATGCTGATCCAGGTATCACTGGCAACATCGAACATGCTGAAAACCCGCCAGCGATGACCATCGTAGCTTTCCCAGCGAAAACCCTCCTCTAAAGGCGAGGGGAAAGGCCCTGCATCACTCCATTTGCCCCCTAACAACCTGGGTGAGCCATCTGAATTCCAAAAACCCAGCACTAATTTAAGCTCTTCCTCGTGGTAAAGCTTGGGACCTGATTCAGAGCTGCTCATGGGGACTGCTTTACCGTCACGATATAGCTGAGCCGGATGTTCTGGTAGGCCCATGCGTGAAGCCAGGCGAGCATAGTCATCAATGGTCGCGTTTGGATCGAGTTGACCAGCCACAATCCGGCTATGCAGACTGAGCTGTGTATCGAGAATTTCTTCTAGCTCGTGATCGGTAATTAAGTAAGCCGCGGTAACGGCCACGCCCCCAGCGACAACCATGGTAATGGCTAGCGTGCGAAGCAGATAATGCCGTATCGATCTCATTGCGCGTGGCTATCCAGTCGGTAGCCAATCCCCCGCACGTTAATAATCAGATGTTTTTCAAGCTTTTTACGCAGATGATGAATGTGAACTTCCACCGTATTGGACTCTACCTCTTCGCCCCAGCCGTAAAGCAAATTTTCTAAACGAGGCCGAGATAGCACCCTGTCCGGGTGCCTAGCGAGCTCTAGCAATAAGGCATACTCGCGCCGACCCAACTTTACGTCTTTGCCCCGCCAACTCACCGCATGACGCGCCTCATCAATACTCAGCGCTCCCAGTGTCAATATCTGCGAAGCGCGCCCCTCAGCGCGTCGCATGACGACACGCAAACGGGCGAGTAACTCCTGCAAATTAAAAGGCTTGAGCACATAGTCATCCGCCCCCGCATCTAAACCGCCAATACGGTCTTCCATCGCATCTCGGGCCGTCAAAATCAGAATAGGTAGAGTGGATTGCTGACGGAGTAACTGCAGTACCTGCATACCGTCCATATCGGGCAGTCCAAGATCCAAAATAATCACACTGAAGGTCTCGCTGCCGATAGCACTGATTGCCTCGCGCCCAAGCATAAACCAATCGACCGTGTACCCCTCGCGTTCCAGCGCCGTTTTAATGCCATCCCCAAGCAAGGGATCATCTTCTATTAGCAGTGCACGCATGCTGCTCCCCCAATCTACAAACCGCTATCTTCGCCACTAAAACTTAAGCTTTTCTTAAATACGGCAACGTATCCCCCACAAAGCATACGCATCTGAATTCAACCTGTAAGTCAGCCACCCTTTTTTGCAAACCTTTTACGCAGCTTAACTCTTCTTTAAGTTACTTAGGCTCAAGCTGCTTCTTTCGCCATGGGCAAAGCCAAAGCAGCGCCTTCACTGGCGGTCATTTTGAATCTGCCCTGTCGCTACCGCGGGCAGGTCATTTTCTATTAACTGAATAGAGCGCCAGAGTATGCACTTACTAACACTGATTAGAACAAACTATTATTTAAAAATAATGGCCCGTTTTGTAGAAAAAAGAATGAAGCGATTTTTACTCGGAGGTATACGGTATATCGTCAAAGCGCCTGCACCAGAAACCATTAATAACCTTGTGGGCATAGAAAAAATTCTCATTATTCGCCCCAATTTTCGTCTGGGCAACGCGCTAATCAGTACCCCTGTCATCGATGCTTTTCGTGAACGTTTTCCTTCCGCGCGCATAGATTATTTAGCGACGGATAAAACATGGCCACTGTTGCAGCAACGTCCTGTTGATCATTTTCATTTACTGTCGAGAACCGCCATTCTCCGTCCCTGGCAGTGCGTGACGCTATTACGACGCTTACGGGCACAACGCTATGATCTAGCGGTACAAGTGAGCGGAGGTTCAACGAGCGGCTTTATCGTGACCCGGTTAATAGGAGCACGGTACAGCATGGGTTCAGGTAAAGGTCACCAGCGCTGGTACAACATTGAGGCGGAAGGTAAGTCATCACATGCCTATGATGCCATCGTCAATTTGACACGCCCGCTCGGCGTTGCTTGCCATAATCGGCCACTGCTCCAGCTAACGGATCAGGAAGGCTATCAAGCCATGACGAAGATACGACAGCTATTCAGTCTGCATAGCGACCACTCATCAGATACAGACTTTATTGCGATCTTCGTAGGCGGGCATCAAAACAAACGTTGGCCGTTGGCATTTTGGCTAATGCTCATCGATGCCATGGAAGCCTGCAAAATACGTTATGTCGTTTTCCTTGGACCGGAGGAGTTTAGGCTTCTAGCCCCTATTGAGCAGCGCTTGATGTCATCACTGTATGGTAGCTTATGCCCGCCGCTTCCTATTCGTCACTTTGCCGCTGTTCTAGGGCGAGCGCGGTTACTCGTGACACCAGACTCAGGGCCTATGCACTTAGCGGCAGCACTCGATGTCGCCACCATTTCCCTAGTACGCCAGAAAAAATCACTCGCCTTCGTACCACGAGAAGCCTATGACACTATTCTGTGGCGCCCAGAGATCAGCACGGTAATAGACGCTATCAGCGCTAATCTTGACGGACAAAACGCAACCGCTCCCGTTCAACTGGCCTCGGCAACAAACCAACCAACACAGTGGGTTAGAACACCACCCAGCGCTGCCCCTTTGCATTCTAGCTACTGAATTAAAGCGCATAACTGTTCGTTAAGTTTTGCGCTTTACAGTGACCCTACTGTTACGTTATCGAGAGTACTGTCTTGCCTATTTCAACGACGTCAAAACCTAATGGCACGGGTGTCAAACGCATCTTCCGCGCTTCTATTAATGCAGTATCGGGTTTAAAAGCTTGCTGGATAAATGAGTCTGCATTTAGACAAGAGGTGATGCTATGCCTCGTCCTTTACCCTTTTATATTTTTTGTTAATGCCACTTCCGTAGAAAAAGCATTGCTGTTTTCTTCACTCACCCTTGTAGTGATAGTAGAACTCATTAACTCCGCCATCGAATGCACCATTGACCGTATTGGACTAGAACATAACGAACTTAGCGGGCGTGCTAAAGACATGGGGGCTGCCGCCGTCATGATGACCCTTTTTATGATGATGGGTGTGTGGCTATGCGTGCTGCTCTACTAAATGTTCTCAAATCCGTAGCATCCGTATGGCTTTTATTTCTAATCGTCATGTCGGTCTTCAGTATTTTAAACATAGATTTTACGATAACTGACGTTATATATCGCTTTCAAGGTAATGCCTGGACGTGGAAAGATGCCTTGATTACCCAAGATGTTCTTCACACAGGCGGTAAATGGCTAAGCTTAGCGATGGGTTTAGTCACACTCCTCCTTTTGATACTAAGCACCGTTGTAACTCGTTTTAAAGCGTATCGCATGCCGCTTTTATATCTTTTTTCCGCAACGCTTCTTTCTACGCTGCTTGTCGCAACGCTTAAACAACTTCCTGAATCCGTGAGACCGGCCCCCAGGAATGCTTCTAACCTACTGAACTGCATGGCAATATAGCGAATATCGCCATTCACCCAGACAGTGCCATGCCCAACGTCAAGTTCCGCGCCAG
>NZ_JACCDE010000051.1 GCF_013415125.1 Vreelandella glaciei
ACTCTTCAGTTTAAGATCTATGCGGTTCTTGCCTGTCACCGAAGCAACAGAAGCGAACCAAACTTGGCTCAAGGTTCAAACGAATTCATTCAAAACAGATCCCAAAGGACGAATCCTTTAAAACCTTATTGCTTGAGTCGCTTGCCTTGATATTCGGTGATTTGTCACCAACATCAGCAAGCGCCCACATGAATTACCTGATCAAATTGTTAAAGAGCGTTTTCGCTGTGTTTGACTGGCGAGCCGTTGAACTGGCTTGCCGCAGCGAGGAAGGCGTATTCTACGCAGTTCCTGGTGTTTGTCAATCGCTGTTTTTTTAGCGAGTGAGGCGAACACTACAACCTGCTCTAACCTCCTGACAAACCGAAGGTTTTCACCTTCATTCACCGCTGGAAACGCTTGGCGTCCCCGGCAGCGGATGCGTACTTTACGGATTCGCTGCCGGGTTGGCAAGGGCTGTTTTGAAATAACTGTCAAAAAAGTGGAGAAAAGTACTATCTACTCGTTTTAGCCTTACGCATTACGGCTAATACAGGCCCGGAAGCGACATAAGTACCAAACAGTAATAGCAGCATTACTGAAGGTTCAACCGAAATCATCACAAACGCCAACACAATGGCTAACAGCACAACAAAAGGCACTGGCTTTTTAAAATCGAGGTCCTTAAAGCTGTAATAACGGATGTTACTCACCATCAGTACGCCTGCTGCTGCCACGACTACCAACATCAATAGTTTGAAACCAAAAGCATCAGCGTCAAAACTATGGAAGGTCCATACACACGCGGCTACCAGCGCTGCGGCAGAGGGGCTCGGCAAGCCGATAAACCATTTTTTATCCACGCTGCCAATCTGCACATTGAAGCGCGCTAGGCGAAGCGCGGCACAGGCAACATACAGAAAGGCGACTACCCAGCCGGTTTTACCGATGTCCTGCAGAATCCAGGTAAAAGCGACCAATGCAGGCGCCATCCCAAACGAAATCATATCCGCCAAGCTGTCGTATTCGGCCCCAAACTCACTTTGCGTATTGGTCATTCGCGCAACACGCCCATCCAAGCCATCCAGCACCATCGCAATAAAGATCGCGACGGCAGCTGAGGTAAACTCACCATTAATGCCAGCGACAACCGCAAAGAAGCCGGCAAAAAGCGCCGAAGTGGTAAATAAATTAGGGAGTAAATAGATACCACGGCGGCGAATCTTTTTGCCGTCTTCAACAGTCTCCTCAACCACTTCGGTTTCACGTAAGAAGGCAGTCGCCAAATCCTCGTTGCCAACTACTTCTGATTGATCAGTACTGTCTTGCTGTTCAGCCTTATCAGGCTGGCCTGGATTTGACTGATCAGAGTTTGAGTGCTCTTGATCGCGAGCGTCCTGTGTCATAGGTTTCATCCATTAAAAGTGAAGTCACGGGAACAGTAGTCGCTTTCATTCTACACGGTGAGTGCCACTCAGCCAGCCAATTGCTGCATTGATGCCCGGGGAACCTGCACCGAAGAGGGTTAACTAAAAAAGCGCCGCTCCGGGAAAGAAGCGACGCTTATGCTTACGTTTAAGTCTTGCTTTTAAGGGCTAGCTGCAAAGGCTGCGTACTTGCGTGCTTAGAGCGACAAAACCTTATCACCCCGGGCAATACCCGAAACCCCTGTACGGGCGACCTCAAGAATACCCACCGGCGCCATGGCCTGAAGGAAGGCATCCAGCTTGCCCGCATCGCCGGTGATCTGCACGGTATACAGGCTTGGCGTGACATCGACGATCTGCGCGCGGAAGATATCCACTGTGCGCTTCACTTCATCACGCGCCGCACCAAGCGCCTTCACCTTCACCAACATCAATTCGCGTTCGATATGGTTACCTTCTGTGAGATCCACCAGTTTCACCACATCGATCAGCTTATTAAGATGCTTGGTGATCTGCTCTATCACCCGGTCATCGCCCACAGTAGTGACCGTTAAGCGCGACAGCGATGGGTCTTCAGTAGGGGCAACGTTCAACGTTTCGATGTTGAAGTTACGCTGAGAGAACAACCCGACTACACGTGACAGCGCACCCGGTTCGTTTTCTAACAGAATCGAGATGATATGACGCATCAGGTACGCTCCGTTTTAGACAGCAGCATGTCGCGCATGGCACCTAGCGGTACCTGCATCGGATAGACGTGCTCAAAGGGATCGACCTTCACGTCAAGAAACACCAGCTCATGCTTATCAGCAAACGCACGCTCTAGCGCTGGCTCAAGCTCGTCAAGCGTATTGACGGTAATCGCGGTGAACCCATACGCCTCAATCAACATATGGAAGTCGGGCAGCGACTCCATATAAGAATGTGCGTGACGTGACTTATAGTTCAAATCCTGCCACTGACGCACCATACCCAGCGATGCATTGTTAAGATTAACGATCTTAACGCCCACCCCATACTGCTTACAGGTAGAGAGCTCCTGCATCATCATTTGGAAGCTACCTTCACCGGTGACGCACACCACATCATCATCCGGGTAGTTCTGTTTAATACCCATCGCGGCGGGGAAACCAAAGCCCATGGTGCCCAAACCACCGGAGGTAATTAGTCGGTTGGGCTTGTCGAACTTGTAGTACTGCGCGGCAAACATCTGATGCTGACCGACATCGGTGGTCACATAGGCTTCGCCGCGTGTGACTCGACACAGCGCCTCAATCACTTCCTGAGGCTTGAGCGCTTCACCAGGCTTGGAGGGCTCATACAACTTGCCCTCGCGGTCGGCGCGCCAGCCGTCAATTTTTTCCCACCACTCCGTCAGCGCTTCGGGATGGGCAATTTTATGCCCCTGCACCAAACTGATCATCTCATTGATAACGCTGGAAGCCGGGCCCACGATCGGCACATCGGCACGCACCGTTTTAGAGATCGAGCTCGGATCAACATCCACATGAATGATCTTGGCAGTGGGGCAGAACTTCGACGTGCTATTGGTCACCCGGTCGTCAAAACGCGCGCCAATGGCAATGATCAGGTCGGCGTGGTGCATGGCCATATTGGATTCATAAGAGCCGTGCATACCCAGCCAGCCCAAACACTGTCGGTCACTTTGGGGATACGCGCCGATGCCCATCAGCGTAGTGGTAATCGGGTACCCCAGTTGCTTGACCAGATCAGTCAGGCCTTCGCTGGCTTTGCCCGTCACCACGCCGCCGCCGGTATAAAACACCGGGCGCTTGGCCTTCAGCATCATCTCGACGGCTTTTTTGATCTGACCGGTATGGCCACGCGTTACCGGGTTATACGAACGCAGTTTGACCTTTTTCGGGTAAACGTATTCGTAGCGCTCAGTGGGAGCCGTCATATCTTTAGGGATATCGACCACCACCGGGCCGGGGCGACCGGTCGAGGCTAGGTAAAACGCCTTTTTCAGCACTTCCGGGATTTCAGACGGGTGACGGATCGAGAAGCTATGCTTCACGATCGGGCGTGTCACACCGACGATATCGGTTTCCTGGAAGGCGTCTTCACCGATCAGATGGCTGGCCACTTGGCCACATAGCACCACCATGGGAATGGAATCCATGTAGGCGGTGGCAATGCCAGTGACGGCATTCGTGGCACCGGGGCCGGAAGTGACTAGCACGCAGCCCGCTTTGCCCGAGGCGCGGGCATAGCCATCGGCCGCGTGAGTCGCCGCTTGCTCGTGACGCACTAAAATGTGCTTCACTTTGTCCTGGCGGAAGAGTGCATCGTAAATATGCAGCGCTGCACCGCCGGGGTAACCATAAATGTATTCGATGCCCTCATCTTGCAAGAAGCGGGCGATCATATCTGCGCCGGAAAGCAGTTCCACTGTATTTCTCCCCTGGAGGTCTCGAGTGCGATCCGCAGGACATCCTGCGGTGTCGAGTGCGGCGGTATGCCGCTGCCGGCCCAAGCCGGCACCTGATGCCAAACCCTGGCAAATGGCCCGGTTAGGGCCTGCACTCTCATCGGGAATGCTGATTTATGCCAACATAAAGCAGTCATTCCCTTTCACGGCGGTTCGCCGTGTCGGGGCGTTGGCCAGGTTGAGCGGTTAGCCCAAGCCCGGAAGTCCTTCGGCGGGTAGAGGCCTTCGCCTACCCTTCGCGCGGGAATTAGGGGTTACCCGTGAGTCCGCGCCCGCAAATCAGGAACCGACAAGATTCCATTAGCGCCCTCAGCCTGTCAACCTCCGATCGGGCCAAACGCAACAAAGGTCGCAGGAAGCCATTAAAAAAGCCCCGCCAGCAACGCTAGCAGGGCTTTTTCCCTATTCAATTGCGCAAAAAGGCGTTGCCAATAATCAGCTGAACACCAGCTTGCCCTCTTCTGCGGTGATATGGATGGTATCACCAGGGGTAAATTTGCCCCCCAGCAGGTCTTGCGCCAGCGGATTCTCAATACGACTCTGAATCGCCCGTTTGAGTGGCCGCGCCCCATAAACGGGGTCGAAACCGACTACCGCCAATTGCGCCATGGCTTCAGGGCTAACCTCAAGCTTCAGATCATGCTCGGCAAGACGTAGCTTCAAGCGTTCCAACTGGATACCGGCAATGGCTTGAATTTGCTCTTGGCCGAGGGCGTGGAACACCACCACTTCATCAATACGGTTAATGAGTTCAGGCCGGAAGTGGTTGCCCACCACCTCCATGACCATGTTTTTCATTACTTCATAGTCGCTATCGTCACCGCCCATGCGCTGGATAATGTCCGAGCCCATGTTAGAGGTCATCACGATGACGGTATTGCGGAAGTCCACCGTGCGCCCCTGGCCATCGGTTAAGCGGCCGTCCTCCAGCACTTGTAGCAGGATGTTAAAGACATCCGGGTGGGCTTTCTCCACCTCATCCAGCAGCAGCACCGAGTAGGGCTTGCGTCGTACGGCCTCGGTTAAGTAGCCGCCCTCTTCATAGCCGACGTAGCCAGGAGGCGCACCGATCAAGCGGGCCACGGAGTGCTTCTCCATAAACTCGGACATATCGATACGCACCATCGCCTCTTCGGTATCGAACAGGAAGTTGGCCAGCGACTTACACAACTCGGTTTTACCCACCCCGGTGGGGCCGAGGAACAGAAATGAGCCGTTGGGGCGGTTAGGATCGGAAAGTCCCGCTCGCGAGCGGCGCACCGCGTTGGCTACAGCCTCGACAGCTTCATCTTGTCCAATCACCCGCTGATGGAGTGCCTCTTCCATTCGCAGCAGTTTGTCCCGCTCCCCTTCCAGCATTTTGGAGACCGGAATGCCCGTCCAGCGGGAAACCACTTCCGCGATTTCCTCTTCTGTCACGTTGGAACGAAGCAGTTGGTGGCTAGAGGTATCCGCTTCTCCTTCGCCGCTTTCAGCAATTCTCTTCTCGAGTTCTGGAATCTTGCCGTACTGAATTTCTGACATGCGGCCCAGGTCGCCCTGGCGGCGGGCCTGCTCCAGATCAAGCCGCGCTTGCTCCAAATCAGCCTTAAACTGCGCAGCCCCCTGAATACTGGCTTTTTCAGCTTTCCAAATTTCATCAAGATCAGCGTATTCGCGCTCTAACTCATGAATCTGGGCGCTCAATGCTTCCAAGCGTTTTTTACTCGCCTCATCGGTCTCTTTCTTGAGCGCTTCGCGCTCCATCTTGAGCTGAATCAAGCGGCGATCCAGACGATCCATCGACTCTGGCTTGGAATCCAGCTCCATACGGATACGCGATGCGGCTTCATCGATCAGATCGATGGCTTTGTCAGGCAACTGCCGATCGGTGATATAGCGCGTCGAGAGCTTGGCCGCGGCAATGATAGCGGAGTCGGTAATATCCACGCCGTGGTGAACTTCGTAACGCTCTTTCAGGCCGCGCAGAATCGCCACGGTGTCCTCTTCGGAAGGCTCATCCACCAACACCTTCTGGAAGCGACGCTCCAGAGCGGCGTCTTTCTCGATGTACTTACGATACTCATCCAGCGTGGTCGCCCCCACGCAGTGCAGCTCACCGCGGGCAAGAGCCGGCTTGAGCATATTGCCTGCATCCATGGCGCCTTCGGCTTTACCGGCACCGACCATGGTGTGCAGCTCATCGATAAACAGAATTACCCGCCCCTCTTCCTGGGAAAGCTCTTTAAGCACCGCTTTCAAGCGCTCTTCAAACTCGCCACGGAACTTGGCACCCGCCAACAGCGAGCCCATATCCAGCGAGAGCACGCGCTTATCTTTGAGGCCTTCCGGTACTTCACCGTTAACGATGCGCTGGGCCAACCCTTCGACAATGGCGGTTTTACCCACACCCGGCTCACCGATTAATACCGGGTTGTTTTTAGTACGCCGCTGCAGCACTTGAATCGTACGGCGAATTTCGTCGTCGCGACCAATCACCGGATCCAGCTTGCCGTCCAGCGCACGCTGGGTAAGATCCATAGTGTATTTGTTCAACGCTTCACGCTGATCTTCGGCGTTAGCATCGTCCACCGTGGCACCGCCGCGTAGGCTATTGATAGCCGCTTCGAGGGATTTGCGATTAATACCTGCGTCTTTCAGCAGTTTGGTGAGAGCCGAATTCATCTCGAGCGCTGCCAGCAGCACTAGCTCACTGGCGATAAACTGATCGCCGCGCTTCTGCGCTTCGCGATCGGTTAAGTTAAAAAGCTTGATGAAATCCCGCGATGGCTGCACTTCGCCGTCGAACTGCCCCACTTTGGGCAAATTATCCAATTGCTGCATCAGTCCATCACGCAGGCGCGAGGGATTGCCCTCGGCTTTTTCAATCAGGGCCTTAATACCGGTATCTTTGGTGTCGAGCAGGGCCAGCAGCAAATGCGCTGGGTCTAGCTGATTATGGCCGCGACCAACGGCCAGCGACTGCGCTTCGGCAATCGCGCTTTGGAGCTTGGCGGTAAATTTATCAAAACGCATGGAATTCCTCCTGGGGTGCCGTGCGCTTGGACGCACAGCGTAACCCGATAACGTGTCATTAGGCGTACTAATCACGATTAGCTTGACAAGTTAAATGGCGTCAGTTCCATGCTTTTCAAGAGGTGTGTGAATAAACCACTGGTTTAATTGATCCAGATCACACTGGCCATGCGGCCGGTTTTACCGCCATCGCGACGGTAGGAGTAGAACCGCGACTCGCAGGCTGTACAGAAGTGGCCACCACTTATATTGTTTACGCCGAGTGCTTCCAAACGAAACCGCGCCAACCGGTACAAGTCGGCCATGTAATGACCCAGCCGGTAGGGACTATGATCAAAAGCGTCGGCGATGTCAGGATGCACTGCCACAAAGGCACCATAGACCTCCGGGCCAACCTCAAACTGAGCGTTGGAAATCGCGGGGCCCAACCACACAAGGATGTCCTCGGGATCGGTATTCATTGCAGCAATCGTCGCCTCCAGCACGCCACCTGCCAAACCACGCCACCCCGCATGGGCAACGGCAACCTGGGTTCCAGCGCGATTACACAGCATGACCGGCAGGCAGTCGGCTGTCAGTACCACACAGGCGTACTCATTAGACGTAGCAATGGCAGCATCCGCATCGGCGGCGTTAGGTTCAAAAACCTGCTGAACGCGGGCACCGTGGGTCTGGTTAAGCCACAGTAGCGGTCGCTCATCCTCGATCTCTTTTTGCAACAGGCGGCGACACAGTGCGACATGGTCGGGGTTATCGCCAACATGAGCAGCTGTGTTAAAAGCGGCGAAATCTCCCTGACTAGGCCCCGATTCACGGGTGGTCACAAAGGCTCGTACATTGGCCGGCGCTGGCCAGTCAGGCATTAAAAGCGTCGGCCTTAAATTAATGGCATCGCTCATCTCATCGTCTCATTATCTTCGCGCAGGTAATCCAACAACATTAGCAAATCATCAGGGAGATCGACCTGAAAAGTAACGGTTTCGCCACTGACCGGATGTTTGAAAATCAACTTCCGAGCATGTAGCGCCTGACGCGGAAACTCGCGCAAGATCTCTTTCAATGGCTCCGCAGCGCCTGGCGGCAGCTTGGCACGGCCGCCATACATGGGATCACCAATCAATGGGTAACGGGCATGGGCCATGTGCACACGAATTTGATGGGTGCGCCCTGTTTCCAGTTTACAGCGTACATGGGTATGGGCACGGAACCGTTCAACCACGCGAAAATGCGTAATCGCAGGTTTGCCCGATGTCGTTACCGCTTGGCGCTTACGGTCTTTAGGATGACGGCCTATAGGCGCATCAATGGTACTACCAGAGACCGGCTTACCAATCACCACCGCGTCGTACTGGCGCGACACGCTGCGTGCCTGCAACTGATCCACCAGCACAGTTTGAGCGGGTAGCGTTTTCGCCACCATCATCAAGCCGGTGGTATCTTTATCCAGGCGGTGAACGATACCCGCGCGTGGTACTTCAGCAAGCGCCGGGTGGTGGTAAAGCAAGGCATTGAGCAGCGTGCCATCCGGGTTGCCTGCAGCGGGGTGAACGACCATACCCGCCGCTTTATTAATGACGATTACCGCGTCGTCTTCATACACGATATCCAGCGCGATATCCTGCGCTTCAAAGCGTGTATCGTCTTCGATGGTGGCCTGCAGTGCCAACACTTCATGACCGTGCAGCTTGGCTTTCGGCTTGGCTTGCATGCCATCCACGGTTAATTCACCGGCATTAATCCACGCTTTTAAGCGTTCACGTGAGTAATTGCTGAACAACTCCGCCGCCGCTTGGTCTAATCGCGCACCGGCCAGTGTAGCGGGCACACGCTGCGTGTCTTCAACTATTCGAGACATGAAAAACCTCTTTAAAGCGCGAAAAAAACCCCAGCAAGGCGAAAAATCAGCCTCAGCATGGAAAAATCGATATTGACGGCACCTGACGAAACGTCGCTAAGCCTGCGTTTTATGTCGAGGTGTTTTATAGTGGGCGGACTGCGACCTATTCTACCATTTCTACTTATGGCCATCGCCGCTTTTTGGTGATTGAGGCTTGTTTGCAACGAGGATGAAGATGCGCGTTTTTTCAGCTGCCAACCGCTTTGGTGCTCTAGCCCTAAGCCTTGCCCTTTTAGCGGGCTGTGCGAGTAACGATACCAGTGAAGAAGAGGAAGATGAATTTGCTGGGGTGCAGGAGCGCGAGCTCTATGAATTGGCCCGCACGGCCTTAGACAGCAACCGCTACCCGATCGCGATAGAGCGTTTAGAAGCGCTTGATACACGCTATCCTTTTGGCGCCCATGCTGAGCAGGCACAGCTTGAGCTGATCTATGCCTACTATGAAAATAGCAATTGGGAAGAAGCCCGGGCAGCGGCTAGCCGCTTTATTCGCCTTCACCCCGACCACCCCCAGGTTGACTACGCCTACTACCTTCGTGGCCTCTCGGCGTGGCAAGCAGGACGTTTCAGCTTAGAGCGCCTGCGCCTAATTGATATCTCCAAGCGCGATTTGGGCGCCTCTCGGGATGCCTACAATGATTTCCGCGAGCTGATCCAGCGTTACCCACAGAGTGAATATGCGCTGGATGCACAGCAGCGCATCGTCTATCTACGTGAGCTAATGGCCCGCCATGAACTGCATGTCGCCGATTATTACCTGCGCCGCGGGGCCTATTTGGCAGCGGTTGAACGCGGCCGCTGGGTCGTCGAAAACTATCCTGAATCAAGCGCCACCCGGGATGCCCTAGCCACCATGGTAGAAGGCTATCAAGGCTTGGACATGGATGATCGCGCCAATGAGGTGTTAGCTGTACTGCGCGAAAACGCGCCTGGCCACGAACAGCTGCAGGGCAGCCGTTTTGTACCCAAGCATTTAGGCCAAGATGATTAAGCCTATGAACATGCTGCAACAATAAAAGCGGTACACATCCGCAAAAAAACCACGCTTCGGCGTGGTTTTTTTGTATTTGCTTTAGCGCTAGGCCCGGCTTATGCGCCGGGCTGCCAGCCATTAACAATCGGGTAGCGGCGGTCCCGGCCAAAACCGCGTGGCGTCACCCGCACGCCAATCGGGGCTTGACGGCGCTTATACTCGCAGCGGTCAACAAGCTTAACCACTTTATAAACGTCTTCCTCGTCAAAACCAGCAGCAATAATTGCCTCAGCGCTCATATCGCCTTCAATGTAGCTGACTAAGATCGCGTCGAGCACATCGTAATCGGGCAAGGAGTCGCTATCCTGTTGATCAGGCGCCAGCTCGGCACTGGGTGGCCGCTCGATCACCCGCTCAGGAATGGCAGGTGATTGCGTGTTGCGCCAGCGGGCAAGGCGATAAACCCAGGTTTTATACACATCCTTGATGGCGTTATAGCCGCCCACCATATCGCCATACAGCGTGGCATACCCCACCGCCATTTCGCTCTTGTTGCCGGTAGTCAGTACCATCAAGCCTTTCTTATTGGAAATCGCCATTAGCAGCACACCGCGGCAGCGCGACTGCAGGTTTTCCTCGGTGGTATCGCGTTGCGTACCGGCAAAGCTCTCAGCAAGCGTCCCCATAAAGGCGTCGACCATGGGCTCAATCGGCATGATCTCATAGTGAACCCCCAGCAGGTTGGCCTGCTCAGCGGCGTCCTGCTTGGAAATATCCGCCGTGTAGTGGTACGGCATCATCACCGCTTGCACCCGCTGAGGGCCTAGCGCATCCACCGCAATCGCCAGCGAAAGCGCTGAGTCGATACCGCCGGAAAGCCCTAGCACCACGCCCTCAAAACCGCTCTTGTTGACGTAATCGCGCAACCCGGTGACGAGCGCACAGTAAAGGCTCTCTTCCGGCTCTACCTCAGGGTCAATCTCTCCGGCTTGGGGTTCCCAGACCGTCGCGCTGGTTTGCAAAAACTGAACCGGCATCAGGCCCGCCTGCCAATACGGCGCCAGCACCTGCAGCTCACCGCTGGCGTTAACGCAGCAAGAGCCGCCATCAAAGACCAGTTCATCTTGGCCACCGATGGTGTTCACATACACAATTGGAAGCTGCGTATCCTGGGCATGCTCCTCCAACAGGCGCAGCCGTTCCGCGGGCTTGTCCTGGTGATAAGGAGAGGCGTGCAAGGAGACCAGCACCTCAGCGCCCGCTTGCGCGGCGGCCTTAACCGGCGCGCCATCCCAAAGGTCTTCGCAGATCACGATGCCCAGTTTGGCGCCTTTATGCTCATACACCAGCGTCTCAGTGCCGGGCGTGAAATAGCGCTGCTCATCGAACACTTGGTAGTTAGGCAGCGCCTGCTTGGCGTACTCAGCTTCCCACTGGCCGTTGTAGAGTACCCCAGCCAAGTTGTAACAGTGGCCTTCGCGCACGCCGGGATAGCCGATGATCACCAACACATCACTGGCGACCTTCGATGCCATTAGCGCGCGAGCTTCACGCAGACGGGTTTCCATAGAGGGGCGCAGCAGCAAATCTTCCGGCGGGTAGCCCGACAAAAAAAGCTCTGGAAAGACAACAATATCCGCCCCATGCTCAATCCGCGCTTCGCGCACTGCTTCAATCGCGCGTGCGGCATTGCCGGGAATATCCCCGACCAGAGGATCGAGTTGGGCCATTACCAGCGTTAAGTCTTGCATGGGCGTCAAAATCTCTTGAGAATCTTTGAAATAGGGTTACACCGTCATAGTCGTATTGTCCCGCAAGGGCCGCCAACTGGCAAAGGCCATGCGTCAATCCCAAGCCTAGTTCCCTCATTCGGGAGACAAAATAAGGATGAACCTCTTGATCATTCGGCTGATTATCTTCGCCGTTGTATTTTATGCCGGTTTAAAGCTCTACGGCATCTACCGACAACGTAAGCTTGAGCATGAAGCACAGCATAAACAAGTCAATCGCCATGAAGGCGGTAAAATGGTGCGCTGCCGCTGGTGTGAGGTGCATGTACCCGAAGATGAAGCGCTGCGCGACCACGAGCAGTGGTTCTGCTCCAGCGCGCACCGTGACCGTTTTTTACAAGAGCAGCAGGATAAAGACGGCGCGCCTTAAACCTGAATAAGCCGCTCGGGCGTAGGCTGGTAAGGCGCGGGGTCGATCAATGGCTCGCGCCCAAGCAGTTGATCCGCCAATAAATGGGTCGAGGCAGGCGCCAATACCAAGCCATTACGATAGTGCCCCGCATTGATGTATACGTTAGGCCATTCTTGAAGGGCGCCGATAAAAGGAATGCCCGCTGGCGAACCAGGGCGAAGCCCGGCCCATTGATGCGCTACCGGGCAGGTTGCCAAGGCAGGCAGAATGGCCTCGGCGCTGTGTTTTAGCGATGCCAGGGCTGCCGCGTCGGTGGTCTTATCAAATCCAGCTTCCTCTAACGTAGAACCGACCAACAGCAACCCGTCTGCACGCGGAATAATATAACGCCCATCTTTTAACACCACACGCTGCACTAACCCTTTGGGTGCCTGGTAAGCGATCATCTGCCCTTTTACCGGCCTTACCGGCAGTTGCACCTTCAGCTGAGCCAATAGTTGAGCAGTCCAGGCACCGCCACACACCACAATGCGCCCAGCGATTAACGGCCCTTGTGAGCTAACCACGCCCTCCACCTGGCCATCCTTTCGGATAAAGCCACTGACCTCGCACTGTTCTCTCAGCGTTACCTGCGGCATCGCCGTTAACCGCGCCTTCAACGCTTTGGCTAAGCGCGGGTTACGCACACTGCCCAAGGTCGGCATCCATAGCGCACTGTCGCCCGCCATTGCCACGCCAGGCTCTTTATCGCGGACGAAATCTGCCCCCACCCGCTCTAGCGGTTTGCCCAGCTGTCGAGCCCAGCACAGAGCACTATCGGCGTCATCTACGTTCAGGTAGAGCAGCCCTCTTTGGCGATACTCAGGATCAATGCCCGTCTCTTCCAGCAAGCGAAAAGCCAACGAGGGGTAAACGCCTTCTGACCAGCGGGATAGTTGCGATATCGCAGCGTCGTATCGCCATGGATAAAGCGGTGAGACGATACCGCCACCGGCCCACGACGCCTCTTTACCGCACTCGCCACGATCAACCAGCGTGACCTGCTGACCCGCGTCTGCTAACTGTAGCGCCGTCATCATGCCGATCACGCCGCCACCAATAATTAAGAAATCGCTCACAACATTGTCCGTTTTGGCTTACATAAAAAATAGTGACTATCGCCTAGGATGATTAAACCACCAACTGATCATGGCCGTTGACACCGGGCCCTGAGCATAGCGCGGGCAATAACAAGGTCAAGTAAGGAGAGGCGATGAACGATGGCCATAACGGCGCGCGCACGCTACCTGAAAGCGGGTTTACGTTGCTTGAGCTAATGATCACGCTGCTATTAGTCGGCATTATGGCTGCCTGGGGGCTGCCTAATTTTCAAGCATTGGGTGAGCGAACCGCGCAGACCAGCGAAGTCAATCGATTACAAAGCGCGTTTTCATTAGCGCGCAATACGGCCATCAGCCAGCGTCGCCAGATCACGCTTTGTCCGGCGGCTGAGGACCGCAAGGCATGCAGTAGTGAATGGAGCGGTGAGCTTATGATCGTAAAGGGGGATCAAACAGATAACATTCAAGCCGACGATATTTTGCGCGTTATGCCTGCCGAGCGAGGCACACAAGTAACTTACAGCCGGGGCTGGTCGCGCATTCGCTACAGCTCATTGGGCTATACCAGCGGTTACAACGGCAGTTTTGCTATCTGTTCAGGCAACGGTGCCGAAGAATCGCAGGGGAAAAAGCTAGTGCTGAGCCAGTTAGGGCGCCTGAGAATCGATGAAGCGCCTATCGATTGCTAGGCGCTTCAGAGCAGAGTGCAACGTTACCCGGCAATGCCGTCTAAATAACGCTCGGCATCCAGCGCCGCCATGCAGCCGCTACCCGCCGAGGTGATCGCTTGGCGATAAATGTGATCCATTACATCGCCGCAGGCAAACACGCCGGGCACGCTGGTGGCGGTGGCATTACCTTCAAGGCCTGCGTTCACTTTAATATAACCACCGTTCATGGCTAACTGACCTTCAAAAATACCGGTGTTGGGGCTATGTCCAATGGCGATAAACAAACCAGGCGCATGGATCTCTTTGCTGGCACCATCTTTAGTGGACTTAACTCGCACCCCAGTAACGCCCGAGTTATCGCCGAGTACTTCCTCGACTTCCTGGAACCACTCAAGGACGATCTTGCCGGCGGCGGCTTTCTCAAGCAGTTTATCCTGCAGAATCTTTTCTGCCCGCAGCGTATCCCGGCGGTGTACCAACGTTACTTTGGAAGCGATGTTAGAGAGATAGAGCGCTTCTTCCACGGCGGTATTACCACCACCGACGACAATGACTTCCTGATTGCGATAGAAAAAGCCATCGCAGGTCGCACAGGCAGAAACCCCTTGACCCATAAACTGCTGCTCGGTGGGCAAACCCAGATAACGGGCACTGGCGCCGGTGGCGACAATGAGCGCATCGCAGGTATAAATGCCGCTGTCGCCTTTCAACGTAAAGGGTTTTTCGCCTAAGCTGACCTCATTGACATGATCAAACAGCACTTCGGTATTAAAGCGTTCAGCGTGCTGTTTCATGCGCTCCATCAACTCAGGGCCTTGAACACCTTGCGCATCGCCCGGCCAGTTATCGACATCCGTTGTGGTGGTCAATTGTCCACCCGCCTGGATACCGGTGATCAGCAATGGCTTCAAGTTTGCCCGTGCGGCATACACAGCGGCCGTATAGCCGGCCGGGCCGGATCCAAGAATAATCAAACGCTCATGACGAGTTTCCATGACACCACCTTGTAAAGATCTGACTGATAGCTTTATTGATAGCTGGGTAAAAGCTTTATAAAAAATTAGCCACAGAGTCTGCCTGAAATGGTGCCAAGTACAAGCTATTGCAAGGTTTCATCTACGCTATTAGGCGAAGAAACCTTGAAAGAGGCGATGCAAACACCCATGTGTTATTACTAAATCACGCCATACTGGGGTAAGCCATACTAGGGTAATCAATACGACAGGAAGATCGTGACCGTCACGCTGAGGGCAACACTCAGCAATCAGAGGAGAGACACATGAGCAAGACACCCGATACGCTAAGTACCTTAGAGGTAGGCAGTAAAACATACCACTATTACAGCCTACCCAAAGCGGCAGAGGCACTGGGCAGCATTGACCGGCTACCCAAGACGCTCAAAATCCTACTCGAAAATCAGCTGCGCTTCGGCGATGACGAAAGTGTGGCTGAAGAAGACATGCAAGCCCTGGTCGACTGGCAGGCCGAAGGTAAATCCAGCCGTGAAATAGGCTACCGGCCGGCACGTGTCTTAATGCAAGATTTCACCGGCGTCCCTGGCGTGGTGGATTTAGCCTCCATGCGTGCTGCTGTCGAAAGCCTTGGCGAAGACCCAGCCAAGATCAATCCGCTTTCTCCCGTCGACCTGGTCATTGACCACTCGGTCATGGTCGATAAATTTGGTAACCCCGCCGCGTTCCAAGAGAACGTGGATATCGAAATGCAGCGCAACCGCGAGCGCTATGAGTTTCTGCGTTGGGGTCAGCAGGCATTTGACAACTTTAGCGTAGTACCGCCTGGCACCGGCATTTGCCACCAGGTGAATCTGGAATATTTAGGCAGAGCGGTATGGACCAAAGACGAAGACGGTAAGACCTTCGCCTACCCGGACACGCTCGTGGGCACCGACTCACACACCACGATGATCAACGGCCTGGGCGTACTCGGCTGGGGTGTAGGCGGTATTGAAGCCGAAGCGGCCATGCTCGGGCAGCCGGTGTCGATGCTGATACCCGAAGTCATTGGTTTTAAATTGACCGGCAAGCTACGCGAAGGCATTACCGCCACTGACCTAGTACTCACAGTTACCGAAATGCTGCGCAAAAAAGGCGTGGTAGGTAAGTTTGTTGAGTTCTACGGCGACGGCTTGAAAGACCTGCCGCTGGCGGATCGCGCGACGATTGCCAATATGGCACCTGAATATGGTGCTACCTGCGGTTTCTTCCCGGTCGATGAAGAGACGCTGAACTATATGCGCCTCACCGGCCGTGAAGATGAGCAAGTCGCGCTGGTGGAAGCCTATAGCAAAGCCCAGGGCCTCTGGCGCGAACCCAGCGATGAGCCAATCTTCACCGATGCGCTGGAACTGGACATGACCGAGGTGGAAGCCAGCCTTGCTGGCCCCAAACGCCCGCAAGACCGGGTTGCACTGCAGGATATGGCGACAGCCTTTGGCAAGTTCATGGAGGAAGACCACAAAGCGGACCCCACCGCCAAAGGAAAACTCTCCTCAGAAGGCGGCCAAACCGCGGTCGGTGTCGAGCGTAGTTTTGAACACGACACTAGCCGGGCCGTTAAGCTTAATGACCAGGACTTCAGCCTCGACCCAGGTGCGGTGGTGATCGCCGCCATTACATCGTGCACTAACACGTCCAACCCCAGCGTGATGATGGCAGCGGGCTTGCTGGCACGTAAAGCCCGCGAAAAAGGCCTGACGACACAGCCTTGGGTGAAAACATCACTGGCTCCCGGTTCCAAAGTCGTCACCGATTATTTGGAAGCCGCTGGGTTAAACGATGACCTGGATGCACTGGGTTTTAACCTGGTCGGCTACGGCTGCACTACCTGTATCGGTAATTCCGGCCCACTACCTGACGAGATTGAGCAAGCCATTAACGATGGCGATCTTGCCGTCGCCTCGGTGCTGTCTGGCAACCGGAACTTCGAAGGCCGCGTTCACCCGCTGGTCAAAACCAACTGGCTGGCCTCACCACCCCTGGTGGTCGCCTACGCCCTGGCCGGGAACGTTCAGCGTGACCTGACTAAGGAACCCATTGGCAAAGACAGCAGCGGCGAGCCGGTCTATCTAAAAGATATTTGGCCCACGCAGGCAGAAATCGCCAGCGCCGTTGAGAAGGTCAATACAGCGATGTTCCGTAAAGAGTACGGCGCGGTGTTTGAGGGTGATGAGGTCTGGAAAGCGATCGACGTTTCAGAGAGCAAGGTCTATCAGTGGCCCGAATCTACCTACATTCAGCACCCGCCCTTCTTTGAAGGCATGGGCCGTGAGCCGGATGCCATCGAAGATGTGCACGGCGCCCGCGTGCTGGCGATGCTGGGTGACTCGGTCACCACTGACCATATCTCCCCAGCGGGCGCCATCAAGCCCGACAGCCCGGCTGGCCGCTACTTGCAAGAGCATGGTGTCAAACCGGTCGACTTCAACTCCTACGGTTCGCGCCGGGGTAACCACGAAGTCATGATGCGCGGCACCTTCGCCAACGTGCGGATCAAAAACGAGATGCTCGATGGCGTTGTCGGTGGTGAAACCCGCCACGTACCCAGCGGCGAACAGATGGCCATTTACGACGCGGCCATGAAGTACAAAGAGGAAGGCAAGCCGCTGGTCGTGATCGCCGGTAAAGAGTACGGCACCGGCTCCTCACGGGACTGGGCAGCCAAAGGCACACGCTTGCTGGGCGTTCGCGCGGTGATCGCCGAATCCTTTGAGCGTATCCACCGCTCCAACCTGATCGGCATGGGCGTTGTACCGCTTCAGTTTGCCGAAGGCGAAAGCCGCCAAACGTTAGGATTAACGGGCGATGAAGAAATTTCGATTGCCGGTTTAAGCGATTTGACGCCAGGTGGCACCGTCAAAGTCGTGATCAAAAATGCTGACGGTGAACGTAGCGTTGATGCCAAGTGCCGAATTGACACGGTAAACGAGCTGGCTTACTACCGCCACGGTGGTATCCTTCACTACGTGCTGCGCAAGATGATTGGCGCAGCCTAAGGGTAAAACCTACCAATGCTTGCAGCCCCCACCTCGGTGGGGGCTTTTTTTGTTTAGAATGCGCGGCGGCGATAAGTGCGGTAATCCGGTGACCAAGACGCCTTTTCGATTAACTCGCGCAGCGTCGTACCACTGGTTTTTAACGCCACGCCGTTCTGCTGCGCCTGGGCGGCCACTTCAAAGGCAATCGACTTGCTGATATCGCGAATACGCGAAAGCGGCGGCAACAGCGCGCCCTTGCCCTCTTTGACCAGCGGTGCTTCGCGTGCCAGCGCTCGTGAGGCGCTCATCAGCATCTCATCGGTCACTCGGTTCGCACTGGCGGCAATCACGCCCAAACCGATGCCTGGGAAGATATAGGCGTTGTTACACTGGGCGATCGGATACGTGCGGCCGTTGTAAACCACCGGCGCAAAGGGGCTGCCGGTGGCCACCAGCGCTTGGCCATCGGTCCAGCGAATAACATCTTCCGGCACCGCCTCTGCTTGCGAGGTCGGGTTGGAGAGCGGCATGATCACCGGATGCTCACAGCCTGCGTGCATGGTGCGCACGACCTGCTCGGTGAAGATACCGCGCTGGCCGCACACACCAATCAATACCGTGGGCTTGATCTGCGCAATGGTCTCCTCAAGGCCTTGGCCATTCCAGCCAACCACCAAGGAGGGGTTGTGGGCCAAGCGACGCTGGAAGTCGCGCTGCCATGCCTGATCGCTGGTCATCAACCCATCCCGGTCGACCATGAAAATGCGGGCCCGGGCTTCGCTCTCGGTCAAACCTTCCGCTTCCATGGCTACCACGACCTGCTCGGCAATACCACAGCCTGCCGAACCACCGCCCACGAACACGACCCGCTGCTGCGCAATGGTTTCTTCGCGCGCTTGGCAAGCGGCCATCAAGGTACCGACCACCACCGACGCGGTGCCCTGTACGTCATCGTTGAAGCAGCATAGCTCGTCACGGTAGCGCTCAAGCAATGGTACGGCGTTGGCCTGGGCAAAGTCCTCGAACTGCAGCAGCACGTTAGGCCAGCGGCGCTTCACGGCGGCAATAAACTCCGCCATGAAAGCGTCGTACTCTTCCTGCCCTACCCGCTCATGGCGCCAGCCCATGTACATGGGGTCATCCAGCAGCGCTTTGTTGTTGGTGCCTACATCAATCATGATCGGCAGCGTGTAAGCGGGACTAATGCCACCACAGGCGGTATACAGCGCTAGCTTCCCAATCGGGATACCCATGCCCCCAATTCCCTGGTCGCCCAGCCCCAGAATCCGCTCACCATCCGTCACCACGATGACCTTGACGTTATCTTTCGTGGCGCTGCGCAGGATGTCATCCATATGCTCGCGGTCAGGGTAGCTAATAAACAGACCACGGTGGTTACGATAAATATTGGAGAATTCCTGGCACGCTTGGCCGACCGTCGGGGTATAGATAATCGGCAGCATCTCTTCCAGATGCTGAGAAACCATACGGAAGTAGAGCGTTTCATTGTCATCTTGAATGGCGCGCAGATGGATGTGTTTTTCAAGATCGCTGTGACACTGCTGGTACTGACGATAAACACGCTCTAGCTGGTCTTCAATGGTTTCCACCTTTTGGGGGAGCAAACCAATCAGGTTAAACGCCAGGCGTTCCTGTTGAGTAAACGCGCTGCCTTTGTTCAATAGCGGCATTTCGAGCAGAGAAGGACCGGCGTAAGGAAGGTATAAGGGGCGTTTACTCTGGGTAGTCATAAGCATTCTCTTTTTATGTCAATCACTGCTGCAATGCAGCAATATCGGGCGTTTGCGGCGTTTGGGCTTAATGTAACATGCTCCTGCTACAAAGGTAGAAGAGAGCGACGTTGTTAACATAAAAACGCCCCGGTTGAATGGGCTTCAAACCGGGGCGTCATCTATTTATCTACCTATCTATCTACCTATCTACCTATCTATCTACCTATCTATCTACTTATTCCTTATCTACTTGGCTACTTGTTAGCTACTTGAGGAGCGCTAAGTCAGCATTAACTCGTTTTAGCGGTTGGCTTGCGGCCTTCTACGCCGTTAAAAAAGAAAGGCCTTAATTTAACACCCAACATATTGCCGGCGAACGCAGCAACCAACCACACCCAGCCATGCAGGCTGCCAGACGCAATGCCGCTGAAGTAGGCGCCGATATTGCAGCCATACGCCAAGCGGGCGCCATACCCCAGCAGGAGGCCACCAACGATTGCCGCCAGAAGAGATTTCAATGGAATCTTGAAGTTAGGCGCAAAGCGGCCGGCCAAGCTGGCGGCGGCAAGTGCCCCCAGCATAATGCCGACGTTCATTACCGTCGTGATATCGCTCCATACGCTGGCTTCAAGCGCCGCTGCATTACCCGGCGCTTGCCAATAGCCCCATTGGCTTACATCGCCACCAACGAGCGCATAGCTCTTTGCACCCCACAGTGCGAACGCAGAGGTAATTCCCCATGGGCGGCCAGCCAGGGCCAAGGTGACGAAATTCAGCAACGCCAACGCCACGGCACCCGCCACCAATGGCCAAGGCCCTGTCAGCCAACGCTCATACCCATGCTTATTGACGATAGGCGCCTGCTCTAACTGACCATGGCGGCGCTTCTCCATCACCCAGGTGAAAGCAGCAATCGCAGCAAACAGCACCAGGCTAATCGCCACCCCGCCACTTACCCCCGCCACGTTGACCAGTGATACCGGCTGAAAGGCCGGCAAACTCTGCCACCAGGCAAAATGCGCCGAACCAATCAACGAGCCGACAATAAAGAACACCAAGGTGATCAACATACGTGCGTTACCACCGCCCGCGGTAAAAAGCGTACCAGAGGCGCACCCACCGCCTAACTGCATGCCCAGCCCGAATAAGAACGCCCCCACCAGCACGGAGATACCGATAGGCGCGACAAAGCCCGACACTTCATTACCAAAAAGCGTGCCCGCTCCCAACGCAGGGAAAAACAGCACCACCGCAATCGCCAGCATCACCATCTGGGCACGCAAGCCACGCCCTCGCCGTTCGGTAATAAATACCCGCCACGCCGAGGTAAAGCCAAAGGCAGCATGATAAAGCACCATGCCAAACAGCCCACCGACAATCATTAACAGGCCTGTATTGGCCTCAAATACCACCCCTATAAGCAACGCGCCAAGCACGATCGCCGCTGTGGCGATGAGCGGCACGCGGTAACTCTGCGGCGCAGCAACCGTCGTTGTAGACATACATTCACCTTTATCAATGCCAAAAGCGCCTGTTCACGAACAGGCGCTTCCAGACAGAATGGATCCAGTTAGTACGGATAATGATGACAAGCTTAACGCTGCTAATAATCGGCGTACAATTATTTGTGCAGCTGTATTTATGACAATTAACACTATTTACTGGCTTTCTTCCTCCCGGGTGACGTATAGCCTGTTCACCAACACAAACGCCACCACCGTCAGCGGTGCGGCCAAAATCAGGCCGGCTAAACCAAACAGAGTACTGGCTGCAAACAGTGAAAAAAGCAGCATGGCGGGCGGCAAGTGAACAGCGCGCTGCTGTACCAGCGGCTGTAAAATATTGCCCTCTACCTGCTGAATAATCGTATACGCAATCAGCACAAACAGTGTGGTTTGAGGGCTCACCGTGAAGGCAAGCAGCAACGCAGGAATAGCAGCAATCAGAGGCCCCACCAGTGGCACAAAATCCAACAACCCAGCCACTAACCCCAAGCCAAGCGGCGCTGGCACGCCTAACAGCCACATGCTGACACCCACTAAAAGCCCAGTGACCACCATGGCCACTAACTGACCGCCCAGCCAATAGCGAAGCGCCTTACCGCTCTCATCCAGCGCTTCACCCAAACGTGGACGGCTTTTAATGGGCGCGAGTAGCAATAAACCACGGCGATAAAGACCCGGCTGTGCAGCAAAATAAACCATGCCGACGATAAGCGCGAAAAAGCTGACAACACTGCCCCCCATGGAGACCACTACCATCCCCACTTGAGAAATACCGTTACCAAACAGGTTACCCGCCCGCTCAGCCGCGTTATCAACCAACGGCGCTAGCTGCGACCCTTCAAGCCTTTCCTGAAGCTGATCCCATGCCTCGGGCAATAGAACAGCCAGTGATTCCAACTCAGCAGACACCTGCGCGCCAAATGCCCAACTAACTAAGCCTAGCGCCAGGGTTAGCGTAATAATCACCGTTAACAGCGCCAGCCACCGGGGCACGCCTAGCCTCAAAAGTGGCGTCATACCCGTTTGCAATATACGTAAGCGCTCCACTAACCCCATCTATGCAGGCTTCGCTTAGACCGGTAAGGTCTCTTTCCACTGCCAGGGCAGCAGCGTATGGAGCTCATCAGCGTCGAGGGTGGGCAGGGTCGCGAAGA
>NZ_JACCDE010000052.1 GCF_013415125.1 Vreelandella glaciei
CCTGCTCAACGGCCACTCCCCCCAGGAAAACTGGAACGCGCTGTTCAAGGCCGGTGAGCGGGTACGGCTACGCGTGATTAACGGTTCGGCCATGTCATACTTCGATGTCCGTATACCTGGCCTGAAGATGACCGTGGTGGCCGCCGATGGCCAGCCAGTGCAACCCGTGCCTGTTGATGAGTTCCGTATTGGCGTGGCGGAAACGTACGATGTGCTTGTTTCACCAGAAGATGATCGAGCCTATACCATCTTCGCCGAAGCCATGGATCGGAGTGGCTACGCTCGCGCCACGCTAGCCCCGCGTGAAGGCATGCAGGCGGAGATTCCCAAGCGCCGCCAAATTGCCGACCGCGGCATGGAAGCCATGGGTGCCCACGGTATGGGCGGTATGGATCACTCCAACATGTCGGGGATGGATCACTCCGGTATGTCCAACATGCAAGGCATGGATCACTCTACTATGGGGGGGATGGCAGCCGAGCAGGCCAAAATAGGCGCAAATGGTTTGCTTCTCGCCGGTGAAGCTCAGCCGGGCTCTCGCTATAACCAGGCGGGAATCGGCATTGATCCTGACGAACGACGCGTATTGGTTTACCGGGATCTCAAAGCGTTCACACCATGGCCTGATCGCCGTGAGCCAGGCCGTGAGCTTGAGCTGCACCTGACCGGCAATATGGAGCGTTATATGTGGTCGTTCGACGGTAAGAAGTTTAGCGAAGTGACCGGCCCTATTCATTTTGAGAAAGATGAGCGGCTGCGCCTAATTCTGATTAACGACACCATGATGGAGCATCCTATCCACCTCCACGGCATGTGGATGGAGCTGGAAAACGGCCAGGGTGAATTGATTCCGCGCAAACACACCTTGAACGTGAAGCCCGGCGAGCGCGTGTCTGCGCTGATCACTGCAGACGCCGAGGGCAGTTGGGCGTTCCACTGCCACCTTCTCTATCACATGGATGCTGGCATGTTCCGCGTTGTTCAGGTTTCTTAAGGAGGCAGTATGAAAACCAAGTACTACGTAACCCTCGCCAGCGCCGCCCTCGGCATGGCCGCCGCCACGACTGCTCAAGCCGAAGACGGCTATGACGCCCCGGCCGGCTGGCCGTCACCGGTCGTGGAGCACCCGATGACCACGGTACTGGTCGATCGCTTGGAATATGCTTCGCCCGACAAGGGGGGGGATGCCTTGGTCTGGGATTTCCAGGCCTGGTATGGCGGTGATTTCAATCGCCTATACGTGGAAGGCGAAGGCGAAAACGTCCAGGGCGATGGCGAAGATGCAGAATTCGAGTCCCTCAACCTGCTTTATAGTCGTTTGATTGCCGACTTCTGGGAACTTCAGGGCGGCATCGGTTATCAGGGCGGTATCGCTACGAATGACTATCCCGAACGCTATTTCGGCGTCATCAGCCTATTGGGGCTCGCCCCCTATCGCTTCGAGACCGATCTCGACTTGATGATAAGCGATGAAGGCGATATCTCCGCCAGCCTGGAAAGCGAGTACGATCTGCGCCTGACTCAGCGGCTCTACCTACAGCCGCGTACCGAAATTGCCGTAGCTGCCAGCGAAGTTAAGGAGTTTGGTGTGGGTGAGGGCCTTAACTCAGTGCGTGTCGGCATGCGCCTGGGCTACGAAGTGACCAGACGCTTTGCGCCTTACGTGGGCGCTTACTGGGTAAAAGAGTATGGCGATACCGCTGACCTTTCTCGTGCTGGCGGGAATAATACCGAAGATACCGGCGTGGTGGCAGGTGTCAGGTTAATATTTTAAATCGTTAAGCACTCTATAACTTGCGCCACCGGAAGGTGGCGTTTTTTTTGCTAAAAAACCACTAAATTCAGCTTCAATTCATACTCTAAGGTTATTATTAAATTGTAAATAACCAACGGAGTAAACCACCATGAAATTTAAAGCAATTATTTTTGGCGCAACGGTAGCAACTATACTATCTACACCTGTCTTGGCTAGCTTAGGTAACACCTCTCAAGGCGCTCCGACGCTTGAAAGAGGCGTATCTTCTACGCTGATTCTTGCACAAGGGCACTCGAAGCGTTTCAATATTAATATTGAACAAGCGACTACCCTCCAAGTGACAAGTGAACATTTTCCGGGCATTACAAGCACTGGCAACCGCATTTCAGCTGTTCTTTATAATGAGGCGGGACAGCAGGTAGCAGAAGCTTCCAGCCCACGGGGGCACTTCGAACTTATTCGTCAGCTGCAACCTGGAAATTATCAGCTTGAGGTGAGTGGTAGCTCATTGGGAGGTAATAACCAAAGTGACAGTAACCGTTATGAACTACATGTCGCCTATTGATATCCTTTAGTCTTGACATGAATTAAGAAGGTCAGCCATGAGCTGACCTTTTTTATGAAAAACTAGTATCTCGGCAAACAAATTCAGCTTTAATTCAGGAATTTTCGCTAACCTTATAGTGCCGCAATCGGCGTAAAAACAAACCAATTCATAAAAAGGTGTCATCATGTGGAATAACAAAAAAAAGGCTTCCCTAGGCGGACTGACGGCTATGGCCCTGGCAATGGGGACGACTTCTGCGCTGGCCCTGGAAAGCCAGGTGGGAGAAACCACCGTGGGGCTGTATGGTTACGCTAGGCTCAATATGGCCTACAGCTTCGATCAAGATGCCGGATCGGCTAACGAAGGTTACTTTGGAGATATCGAAAGGTCGGAAGATAAGGTCGGAGATCAGTTCCAGGCATCTGCCACACAGAGCCGTATCGGCTTTCGGACCAGTACGCCTGTCGAGGGGAGCACGCTTTACACCGTAATCGAAGGGGACTTCTGGTCCTATAATGATGATAATTCGCGCTTCAGATTACGGCATGCCTATGGTTCCTGGAATGGGATCCTTGCCGGACAGACCTGGTCGAATTACAACACCTTCGTCGCCGCCACGCCCACACTGGATTTCCTCGGCACGGCGGGAAGCAATGGCTATGGGTCGCGCCTAGCCCAGTTGCGCTACACCATGGGAGGATTCTCGATAGCTGCGGAGGATCCAAAGGCACAGCTGGCGGAGAACATCGATGGCTCCGTGCCAGAAGATGATTTGCTACCGGATAATGACGATGCCGTATCATCGATGCCCGCGTTGAGCCTGCGCTATGAAGATAGTATGGGTGACTTTTCCTACTCAATCGCCGGCATCGCCCGGCAGCTGAAGTACGATACCGGCAGCGAGAAGGATACGGAAATGGGCTATGGGGCCTTCGCCGCAGGTGCCTACCATGCCGGACCGGTGACCTTGAGAGCGATCGTGAACGCCAGCGAGGGGGCGAACAGTTACCTCTATCTGTCTGGCGATTACTTCAACGGTGCCGATGCCTACGTCGATACCAACGGTAAGCTGCAAACGCTATCTGGCGATAGCGGAGCCCTTGGTCTTTCTTATCAAATATCACCACACTATTCACTGAACGCGTCCCATGGCTATACCGATGTCAAATTGGGCGACCCTACCGTAGGTGGGAATGCAGGTAGAAAGAACAAGAATACATTTCTTAATCTGATGTGGACTCCCAACGAACGCTTGATGTACGGAATTGAGTACGGCTATTTCGAAACGGAGTTGGCCGATGGCCGTGAAGAAGATGCGAGCCGTATGATGGTGGCTGCCCAGTATAGTTTCTAGGGTGAGTTAGTAGCATAGCAGAGAAGCTGTTTTGATCGATTGCTTGGGCGTATGCCCAAGCTTTTTTATGGTTCTTCGTCACTTCATGTGGGGCCTGATCGAACAGGCGACCCACAATACCACTGTCACTAAACTGAATAAGAAAGATCAGTCGCGTCGGGAACACTTCCCGGCGGGTGACCTTCTTATTGTTCTGGTGCTCAGCCTGAGCAAACGAGATCTGTTTCATCGAGAACTCTGGCGGGTAGTGGAAAACTGTATTTTGCCCTGCCGGTGGCACTTAGGCAGCAACGGTCGTATTTATGCAGTGTTTCCTTAAAAGAGGCTCGCAGTAGGCTTGCTTCTACTAGAGTTTATTTCAAAATAATTACCTCAATAATTTGAAAGCCTGAGTTAAAGCAAATGAATTTCTCCATAGAAGTTCACGTCGAGCCGGAGCGCTTGCCCCGGCTGGTTTGAAGCTTAGCTGGCCATTGCGGCACATTCTTCAGCGCAGCGATGACAAGCTTGAGCACACTCTTGACAATGGGTTGCATCATGTTTTGCACACTCATCACCACACTTTTTACAAATGTCGGCACATAGACGGCAGATCTCGTGCGCAAACTCGCTTTCTTGTGCCATGAATGAAGCGGCTAACCGGCAAATTTGAGCACATTGCATGTTAAGGCGAATACATTCCGCCATCATTTTTACGTCGTCTTCTTTTAGGCACTCAGTTGCACACTTGTCACAATACGCTGCACATACGTGACAAGCTTCAATGCAATTCTCATATTTTCCAAAATTCATCTCGATTCTCCATTTATTAAATCAGATTTTATTCACCATAGCTCTTGCTTGGCATAATAAAGCTAGAACAACCTAAAAGAAAAATCAAGGAAAGGTAATCAGGTAACTACTCACGAAATATAAAGATAAACCAGGTAGCTGTGCGTTACTTGCCATGATTTTTATTATTCAGCTAGGATTCAGGAAGGCCTACTATAATAAATGTTTTTTTCAAAAAATACTGCAGCATTCGCTGCGCCTGGAAGTTAGCTCGCCACGAAGCCCCTAATTAAAGTAAGTAGGTGAGAAAACTAAATTAATAATGAGAGGAATCAAGTTCTAAGCTTTATAAAAATAATCTCCTTTTAGGAGACTAGCTCAGCCTAATAAGCTTCCTAAGGAGTCAGTATGAAAATTAATCTCTACTTCTCTGACGGCCTGGCTACCCCAGGGTCGCCAGGGAGGGAAAAAGGTCGACCATGATACTGGAAAGCCGCGTCATGGTACCCGAGACGATGGCGATGCCCATCAGGATCACAACCGTGCCCGCCACGGGGCGAGCATAGGCGCTCCACCTTCCTAGGCTTTGCCGATGCAGAGCGAATCGGTTAATCAGTAAAGTGCTGGCAAGAAAAGGTAGCGCCAGTCCTGCCGAGTAGGCACTGAGATATATCATTCCAGCCTGGGCACTAGCAGCATTGGACGTGGCCATCAAGATGGCGCCCAGGATGGGGCCGATACAGGGCGTCCAGCCGATGGCAAAAGATACCCCGAACACAGTAGCCGAAAGCGGAGAGCCACCCTGGACATTGGGGGTGAACTGAAAGGTACGCTGGAAAAGCGGCAATCGGAACACGCCGGTCATGAAGAGGCCCAGCACGATCACCGCCGAGCCGGCAACCCAGTTGAATTCTTGGCGATACCCTCGCATCAGTTGCCCGATACTACTGGCGCCGAGCCCGAGTAGGATGAACACGATGCTGAAGCCGAAGACGAAGAAGGCACTGAGGGTCAATGCCTCTAACCGCCTGTCGGCTTTACCGGCACTACCGCCTGTGACCACCGACAGGTAGGCCGGTAACAGGGGCAGCGTGCAGGGCGAGAAGAAGGAGACCAATCCGCCGATAAAGGCGCCGACCAAGCCGATGGAAGAGAGAGATTCCAATGTGTTATCGCAACTTAAGTTATGGAGACGGCCAACAAGGGTATTGATACCAATCCCATGGTGCTACCTCCTATCATATCCATTTTAACGCCGTAAGAATTTTAAGGCTTACAGCTGCTTTAAGGTCAACCTTTATTGACAAATTATTTGTCTCCTATCGAATTGCAAATATTACACATCAAGCTTGACCTTAAAGTTGACTTCAAAGTTATGGTGGCTACTCAATGAATGACATGAGGACATTTCCATGGCGCTACAACTGGGCGAGACAGCACCAAACTTCACGATCGAATCCACGCAAGGCACGGTCAACTTTCACCAATGGCTTGACGACAGCTGGGCGGTGCTGTTCTCGCACCCCGCTGATTTTACGCCAGTATGCACCACAGAACTGGGCGCGTTTGCCAAGCGAAAGAACGAATTCACCCAGCGGGGTGCCAAACTGGTTGGGGTTTCGGTGGATCCCCTCAGCTCTCACCACGACTGGGCGGGGGATATTGAACAGACTCAGGGCACGGCCCTGAACTACCCCTTGCTGGCTGACGAAGATCAGGTGGTAGCGAAGCTTTATGGAATGATCCATCCCAAAGCCGACCCCAAACTGACGGTGCGTACGGTCTTCATCATCGATTCTGACAAGAAAATTCGTCTCACTTTGACGTATCCACCCAGCACAGGACGTAATGTCGACGAGATACTGCGGGTTCTCGATTCGCTTCAGCTAACTGACAAGCACAAAGTGGCCACCCCCGTTGACTGGCAAAATGGTGACGATGTCATCATCTCGCCATCGCTATCGAATGATGACGCTAGGCAACACTTTCCCGAAGGCTGGAACACCAAGACGCCCTACCTTAGGGTCGTGCGCCAACCGGAGCAATAGGAGCCCCGACCGGTAGATTCGTTGAGTCAGGCTGCCAGAAGCTTGGATTAATAATGTCGTGAGGTAACGCTATGCAAACACTAAGTATCGGCGAGCTTGCCGAACGAAGCGGGGTCGCTAGCCAGGCGATTCGATTCTACGAAAAAGAGAGACTTATGCCTCCTCCGAGGAGGACCGATGCCAACTATCGGCGTTACCCACTGGAAGCTGTGGATCGGTTGCAGTTTATCGTCCATGCCAAGCAGTGGGGCTTCACGCTGCAAGAGATTCGGGAGCTGCTAATGCTTCAGGATGCTAATGGCGACCGGGCGCAAGCTAAACGCATCGCCGGGGAGAAGCTGCACAAGGTGCGCGAGCAGATCAAGCACCTCACGCGGATTGAAGCCGTATTATCGAAAACATTGAGTGAGTGTGCAGGCGAAGGGCCTATGCAGGAAGGCTGCCCGATTGTTGAAGCTATCGCTGAGCAGACTGAATGATCGGGCATTTTCTCGATAGCGAACATGGGAATCAAGTTTGCCTACCGGGTCGTCGATAAATTAACAGGGAGATCGTCATTATGGCGCAATACGTCGATATCGAGATTCGTGGTATGTCCTGTGCTTCCTGTGTTGGGCGTGTGGAGCGCGCACTCAGCCAGCAGCCAGGCGTGATCAACGCTCAAGTAAACCTCGCCACACAGAAGGCGGCTATCCAGGTCGAAGCAGGTACCGCAACCGCTAACCTACTCAATGCCATTGAAACGGCGGGCTATCAACCGGTGGTAGAAAGCCTCGACATACCCGTCACCGGCATGAGTTGCGGATCTTGTGTCTCTCGGATTGAGCGAACGCTAACGAAGCTGCCCGGCATAGTGGAGGTGAGTGTTAACCTCGCCACCCAGAAAGCCTTCGTTCGTTTCCTGCCGGGAGTCGTTTCGCTACCGCGAATTCAGCATGCCATCCGCGAGGCAGGCTATGAACCACAGGATACCGATACGCCGCCACCGACGGACAGCGAGGACCGGGAGAGAGCTGAGCTTCGCCGCCGAGTCGTGCTCGCGGCAATATTCACGATTCCGGTGGTCATCATCGCCATGGGGAAAATGATTCCCGCCTTTGACACGCTTTTGACGAGTCTAATGCCGCATCGCGGCTGGATGGGCGTCGAGTGGTTATTGGCCACACCGGTGCAGTTTTATGCAGGTGCACGCTTCTATCGTGCCGGCTTCGCCGAACTCCGGCATTTTAATCCGGGCATGAACAGCCTCGTCATGATCGGCTCGAGCGCTGCCTACTTCTATTCAGTCGCCGCCTTGCTGGCGCCCGCGCTCTTCCCCGTCGGAACCGCCGTGAGCTATTTCGAAGCGGCAGCGGTCATTGTGACGCTAATTCTGCTCGGTCGCTATTTTGAACACATTGCCAAAGGTCGCACTTCCGAGGCGATCAAGAAGCTTCTGCAATTACAGGCGAAAACTGCCCGCGTCATCCGTGAGGATGAAACCGTCGAGCTGCCTATCGACGCCGTCGTCACGGGCGATCGTATTTTGGTTCGCCCAGGGGAGCGTGTTCCAGTCGATGGCATCGTTGAGGAGGGCCACTCCTACGTTGATGAGTCGATGATCAGCGGTGAGCCAGTGCCGGTCGTCAAACAGAAGGATTCCGAAGTCGTCGGTGGCACCATCAACAAGAACGGTGCACTTACCTTTCGGGCCACGCGAGTCGGTGCCGACACCGTCTTGTCGCAGATCGTCAAGATGGTGGAAACGGCCCAAGCGGAGAAGCCCCCCATTCAGCAATTAGCCGACAAGGTTGCTGGTGTGTTTGTTCCTGTGGTCATCGTTATTGCCGCGATTACCTTTGCACTCTGGTTCGCTTTCGGACCGGCGCCGTCTTTGTCCTTTGCCTTCGTCACTACCGTTAGCGTGCTGCTAATTGCCTGCCCCTGCGCGATGGGCCTGGCTACCCCAACGGCCATCATGGTCAGTACCGGGAAAGGGGCCGAGATGGGAGTGCTATTTCGCAAAGGGGCGGCGCTTGAGACGCTGGCCAAGATGAATACGGTGGTGCTGGACAAGACCGGCACTTTGACCCAGGGGCGCCCCGAACTGACCGACTTCGAAGCAATTAACGGTCATGAAAACGACGTGCTGCGACTGGTCGCGGCGGTGGAAGCTCAAAGCGAGCACCCCATCGCTGAGGCTATTGTGCAGGGCGCCAAGACCCGTGGGCTGGAATTACCCCCTGTCAGTCGCTTTAGTGCCGAGCCTGGCTACGGCATTGAAGCCGAGGTCGACGGCCACTTGGTACATGTAGGGGCTGATCGTTACATGCGTCGGCTGGAAATCGACCTCGGCCAGGCAGAAACACGCGCCAAGGTGTTGGCCGAGAACGCCAAGAGCCCGCTCTATGCCGCGGTAGACGGTCAGCTTGCTGCAGTCATCGCGGTGGCGGATCCCCTCAAGGAGGGCTCTGCCGACGCTATCGCAGCACTCAAAGCGCAAGGGCTGGAAGTGGCCATGCTCACCGGCGATAACCGTGCCACTGCCGATGCTATCGCCCGACAGGTTGGCATCCAGCAGGTTCTCGCCGAGGTGCTGCCCGACCAGAAAGCGGCAGAGATCCGGCGTCTCCAAGCGGAGGGCAAGCGTGTCGCTTTTGTGGGAGATGGAATCAATGATGCTCCCGCGTTAGCGCAGGCCGACGTGGGCATTGCGATCGGTACTGGTACCGATATCGCCATCGAGTCTGGCGATGTGGTGCTGATGAGTGGCGATTTGCGAGGCATCGTCAATGCCACAGCGCTCTCCAAGCGTACCCACCGGACCATTATCGGCAATTTCGTTTGGGCCTATGGCTACAACGTAGCACTAATCCCCGTGGCGGCGGGCGTGCTCTATCCGTTCATCGGCGTATTGCTCAGCCCCATGCTGGCGGCGGCGGCCATGAGCGTTTCCAGTGTTTTTGTGCTGACTAACTCGTTGCGGCTACGCCGTTTCACATCGGATACCGGCAATGCCACACCACGTCCAAACGATGCTGTTCATCGCGCCTAAACCAAACACCGTCGTGTTAACGAGGAATTCAAAATGATGGGAAGTGAAAGCTGCATGTGGGGTATGGCAGGGATGGGCCTAATAGCGATCTTGTTGATTATTGCACTGGGGCTTGGTGTTGCTGCGCTTATCAAGTACCTGTTTTTTAATAAGAAGCACTAAAACCAGCCAGTAAATGTGATCGACCTAATCCCTTGGAAAAACAGTAATTGATAAAGAGAGCATTCATGAGGCATATCCTACATTCTACTTATTACCTAGCCGCTGCAGGTCTGTTAGGTCTTATTACGTTGCCTGCGTTGGCGCAGGAAGCAGGAACCGATGCCAATGAGAGTCATCAGGCCAGCAGTGCCGCTAATACTGAGTCTCCCTTGCCCAAGACGATTACCGTGTTGGTGGATCAAGGGTTCACATTCCATGGCAGCTTCGAAGCGCCTGACGACCTCCAAGGCTATGCCTTGTCTTATGATAATGAGCCTATGGCGGCTTATATTTCTTCCTCTTCCGACTATGCCGTCATTGGTACGTTAATCGACCCCCAGGGCAATGCCGTCATGGAAAGCCAGCTTCAGGCTCTGGTGCTGGACCCCATGCTGGAAGCTACCTGGAGTGCGTTTGAAAACACTCGTTTTATCTCGGAGGGGAATGATGATGCTTCGCATATTGTGTACACACTAACAGACCCCAACTGCCCCTACTGCAATGCACTCTGGAAAAATTCGCGCCCGCTCATTGAGCAAGGCGTGTTACAGCTTCGTCACGTGCTGGTCGGCGTGCTATCAGAGGACAGTCTTCGCAAAGCTGCTGCAATCCTTGAAGCCGACAATCCGGCCAGTGCTCTCGAAACTCATGAACTGGAATTTCGCAATGGCGGCATAAGGCCGGTGGAGCCGTCGGAGGAGAGTCAAGCGCTTCTTAGAAATCACGCCCAGATCATGCGTGAGGCCGGTGCTACGGGAACGCCGACCAGCTACTACCGTGATGAAGCCGGGAAAGTTCAGCGTATCAATGGCGCAGTGTCGACCGACCAGTTTCGCGAAATATTGGGCGTTGAATGATACACCATAACGGTACAGGGCTGAGATGCGAGTCTCCCCAATCACGACCACTGAGATGCACATGGCAACCAAGCTTAGCGTAAAGCAAACGCTCTTTTTGGGGCTCACTCTATTGATGGGCTTGGCGGCCCTTTATTGGATTCTGATGGAGACCGGCGCCTTGTCGGTCTTGACCGACAAGCAGGCCTTGAGTGAGTGGCTTGATAGGCTGGGCTTCTGGGGGCCGTTGGCCATCATCTTTATGATGATGGCGGCCATTGTCATGAGCCCGATTCCCAGTGGCCCAATTGCGATGGTGGCTGGTGCGCTTTACGGCCCAGTTTGGGGGACGATCTATGTCGTTATCGGTGCCGAAGCCGGTGCTCTGCTCGCTTTCTGCATTGCTCGTTTGCTCGGCTATGAAGTGATGCAACGCTGGCCGCGTACGCGGCCCATCCTCAACTGGCTGGGAAAGGAGCGCTCTCAGACAGGCTTGATGCTCATCGTTTTTGCATCCCGATTGGTGCCCTTCCTTTCGTTTGATGCCGTCAGCTATGCGGCAGGTATCACCCCCCTGTCTTTCTGGCGCTTTTTGATCGCCACACTGGCCGGCGTGATCCCCACGGCGTATCTAATCGTCATGTTCGGCGAAGTGCTGATTACGGCCGACTCCCGTGGCCTCACAATCGCGCTGATTCTCATCAGTGGCATTACATTGCTGCCTCTGCTGGCGAAACGCTTATGGGCTCGACAGCCATGACCGATAGCAACCGAGTGCTCTAAATCAACTTTCGTAAGCATTAACAATGCTCAGCAGGCACTTACCCGCTACTACCTGTGAGACGTACACGTGAAATTTCGGACATTGCTATTTTTACCCCTATTGGGCTTTTTTGGTTTGAGCTTTTTCTTTTATCAGGGCTTATCAATGGATCCTAGCGCCAGAGATTCACCCTTGTTAGCTCAGCCGTTTCCGCCATTCAGCCTGACAACGCTGGAAGACCCCTCAAGGCTCGTTGATGAATCTCTTTTTAAAGGAAAGGTGACATTAGTCAATGTGTGGGGAGAGTGGTGTCCGACTTGCAAACATGAAATGCCGCAGTTATTGGATTTAGCCGCGCGAGGCGTCCGCTTGGTTGGGATCAACTACAAGGATACCCAGGCAAAGGGGCTCGAGTTTCTTGACGAGTTCGGGAACCCTTTTGAAGTCAACATCTTTGATCCAGAGGGTAACCTAGGTTTTGAGCTAGGTGTGTATGGCGCCCCAGAAAGCTATCTGGTCGATACCGAAGGCACTATTCGTTACAAACATACAGGTTACATAACGTCTGAAGATGTTGAGCGAGTCATCCAAGAAGTCGAGAAGTGGAAACGATAAAACGGTTATGAAAACGCATTATTTTTTTATTAATGACTCCATCTGTAACGCTAAGTTAAGGAAGGTATATGTTGCAATACCCTCAAATTGATCCGATCGCCATCGCCATAGGCCCTCTTCAGATCCACTGGTATGGCTTAATGTATGTCATCGGGCTAGTCGCTGCTTGGTGGTTGGGTCGGCATCGAGCCCACCGACTCGGCCTAAGCCACGATGATATGGGCGACCTGATCTTCTACGGCGCCATCGGCATCATCGTTGGCGGCCGTCTTGGCTATGCGCTGTTTTACGGGCTCGAACAACTGCAAGCAAACCCCCTTTGGTTATTAAAAATCTGGGAAGGAGGCATGAGCTTTCATGGCGGCCTTGCCGGTGTATTAGTGGCTGCCTGGCTGTTTGCTCGCAAACATCAACTGGCTTTTATTCAACTGACTGACTTCATTGCTCCGTTAGTCCCGATCGGCCTGGGAGCGGGTCGCCTCGGTAACTTCATCAATCACGAGTTACCGGGAAGAGTTAGTGATGTACCTTGGGCAATGGTGTTTCCATCCATGATGGAGCTGGGCCCAGAGCCACGCCATCCTTCGGCTCTCTACGAGTTTGCCCTTGAAGGTGTCGTGTTGTTTGCCGTGCTGTGGTGGCTATCGCGCCGACCGCGTCAGCGAGGCCTCATCTCTGGGTTGTTCCTGCTTCTGTACGGAGCCTTTCGCTTCATCGTGGAGTTCGTGCGCCTCCCAGACCCTCAGTTGGGATTCATCGCTTTTGGCTGGTTGACCATGGGGCAGCTGTTGACACTACCGATGCTCATAGCGGGTTTTGCTCTGGTCGCTTGGTCCAGACGTCAGCCAGTGGATAAGCCAAAGGCGGCGTTAAACTCATGAAACAAGTCTTCGCTTTTCTAATGGTGGCACTCTTTATAGTCACACCGGTAGCGGCACGTGAAGAGATATTTGGGGTTGGTGACAAAAGCTCCCCTTTTAACCGTTCGACGCAACGTGACTTTCTACCGGCTACAGAAGCCTTCCGAACCACCGCTTGGCGAGACGATGATCGGGTTTATGTCGGTTTCACCGTCGCCGAAGACTATTACCTTCATCGGCATCAGTTTGCGATTGAGAGTCTCTCTCGAAGTATCAATTTCGGAGAGCTGGCTTTGCCACCTGGTGAGCCAATGTCGCACGCATCTTTGGGGGACATTAATGTTTTCTACAATCAGGTGTTGGTGAGTGCGCCCATCGAGGCGAGCGAGACCGTGATCGGACCGTTGGCCGTCGTGGTGACCTTTCAGGGCTGTTCCGATCAAGGACTTTGCTATCCACCCGAACAGGTCGAACTTATCTCACCGTACGGCTCCCCTCCGGCGACCTTCGCCACCAGCCCCTCCCTTGGTACGGCGGATAGCACCAAAGGCGCTCCTTAAATGAATCCCGCCGACCTGAGCCTGCCGCCGCTGGCGGCGGCCTTCGTCTTCGGCTTGCTGGGAGGCGCGCACTGTATCGGCATGTGTGGCGGCATCATGAGTGCCCTGACCTTTGCTGTGCCCCCCAGCATGCGACAACCTAGCCGTTTAGCAGCTCTGTTGCTCGGCTATAATTTAGGCCGTATCAGCAGCTACATGATCGCGGGTGCCTTGGTGGCCCTGCTCGGTTCCGTGCTCAACCATGCATTGGACAGCTTCGCCCTGGTATTGCGTATCCTGGCGGCGGTCATGTTGATACTGATGGCGCTTTATATCGCCAACTGGTGGAAGGGCTTGCTACGTATCGAGGCACTAGGGCGCGTTCTGTGGCGCCGCATCGAACCAATAGGACGTCGCTTGATGCCTGTTGTAAAAGTGCCCCAAGCGTTCGCACTTGGCTCGCTATGGGGCTGGATGCCTTGTGGGCTAATCTATTCGATGCTGGCCTGGAGTCTGGCCGTAGCCGAGCCATTGCGTGCCGCCGCGATGATGGGGGCCTTCGGGCTCGGCACCCTGCCTGCCGTCCTAGCGACCGGTGTGGCAGCGCGCCGCGTCTCAATATGGATACGTAGTCCTGCGACTCGTACGCTAGCAGCGCTGCTAATTATTGCGTTTGCCGTCTGGCAACTCTGGTATTTGGAATCCATGATAGGGATGGTGGATACGCACGGTGCCATGACCCCATCGCACCATTAATGATGACCTCGCTTATCATTAATCTCGACGTCTGATTTTCTAGATCCAAGCGATTCGATGAGCTCCTTCAGGCTGAAACTTTCAGTCATCTTGTCTTGATTCATATTATCTATCCAGCGCGCTATCACCTGGAACTCTTGAGCCCGCAAGTAAAGACGTCCCCTTTGAGTGGCGAGTGGTACTGGTTCAATAAACTCTGCAGTGCCTTGATCCGCCCAAGATAATATTTGCTTGATCTCTGGAAGACTAACACCCAGCGAACGCAGGCAATCGATAAAACGTAGGCGCCCCAAGGACTCTGCATCGTAGAGTTGATAACCGTTGCGCGGGTCGCGGTGCGGTTGCAATAACCCTTCCCTTGTATAGTGGCGTACCGTTTCTGCCGTTACTCCTCCCGTCTGAGCCAGCTCTGAGACTCGCATTGGCTTATCCTCATTCGTTTATTCGTAGCCAGCTTACAACCGTTAGGCTGCCCAAAGGTCAAGTCTTCAGCTGAGCGCTCATGACAAACATTTAGGTTGTATAACGAAATTTAAAATGAGGCCTTGACATTAAAGTCTGCTTTAAGGATATCTTAAAAAAGCACTTCTGCCACAGGATAAAAAACCGTAATCAAGTCCTACCACCAGCGCGTTTGGCAGAGTGACTCACACACAGAGGAGAGTGTCATGCGTAAACGTAATACTGCGATCCTGTTTACTGCCATTGTTGCTGCCAGCAGCTTCGGAGCTAGCTCGCTTCTTGCCCAAGAAGAGAATCAACAGAAGCCGATGGAGGGCAACGCCATGCATAGCAATATGATGCAAGCAGGGGGTATGCACGACATGATGGGCGATATGAAGTCCATGATGGAAAAATGTAACGCCATGATGGAAAACATGCAGCATGAGAACGACGACGCTTAAAGCGGCTCGGATAGGGTTGCTTGTACGCAAGCAACCTTTTCATCATGCGGATAGCGTCGCTTGGACCTTCCTCTCTGATATCTAACCGGACACACAACATATGAAACATTGGAAAGCGCTTGCCGTTACGTCTTTGCTGGCTTTTCCTGTATCGGGATTGGCGGCTGATATATCAGCGACTCTCTACAAAAATCCCAATTGCGGGTGTTGTGCCGAATATGCCAAGTATTTGGAACAAAACGGCTTCGACGTGGAGACGATCGACACCCATGATCTTGTTAAAATGAAAGCCGAGTATAACGTCCCTGAAGAACTGCATGGCTGCCATACCACGGTCGTAGGGGACTATCTCTTCGAAGGGCATGTGCCTGTTGAGAGCGTGACCCAAGTGCTTGATGAAAAGCCCTCTATCATAGGGCTGAGTGTGCCGGGAATGCCGCTTGGCTCACCGGGCATGTCGGGAGAAAAGCGTGGCCCGTTGGAAGTCTATGCCATCGCCTCGCAATCGACTGAGAGCCCCGACATTTACGCGACTCACTAAAGGATAGTGCGGCGATGAAACACCCCATCCTGACAGGACATTTCGTAGCTGTATTTCTGATGACTGCCACATCCCTTGCCATGGCCGCCCCGTCAGAAAGTTCAGGGCCACAGGGGTTTCTTCTCTGGGCTACCCCCAACGACGTGGCACAAATCAGCTTCGAGGATAGCGACGGTACCCCTTTCACGTTGGCTGACTTTGAAGGAAAACTGATTTTACTCAACATCTGGGCAACATGGTGCGGGCCTTGCCGAGAGGAAATGCCCACTTTAGATGCCCTGCAAGATGAGCTTGGCAGCGATGATTTTGAGGTGGTCGCCTTATCGATCGACCGTAAGGGGGGCGAGATTGTTAATGAATTCTATCAAGAGATAGGCATTGAACATCTGGCTCCCTATATAGATAAAACCGGAATGGCTAGCGCAGATCTTGGGGCCGTAGGTATTCCCACGACGCTTCTACTTGACCGCCAAGGCAAAGAAATTGGGCGCCTCGTGGGGGAAGCCGAGTGGAACACTCAAGACATGATCGACTTTCTTGCCGAAATGATTGCAACCAGATAATGAGGTAGCACCATGAGTTGTTGTGACGACAAAACCCAACAGAAAAAACAAAAATCGGGGCTACAAGGCCGGTTGACAGGGCAACGCGGCCTGATGTTGCTGGGTGGCGTGGCAGTGGCTGGCGGCCTTGCTTTTGGCTGGGATAACCTGGTTTTGCTGGGCATCGCGCCTATACTATTGAGCCTATTGCCATGTCTCATTATGTGCGGATTAGGCCTATGCATGATGAAGTGCAAAGACAAAAAAGGTGAAGCGACCGAGCAAAGCGACGCTAACAATGTTCAGGCTCGGGTAGAAGACGCTTCAGAAGTGAATGCTGGCACAGCGTCCACCACTCGCCAAATAGTAGATCAAAACGAGTCAATCAAGCATTCCTCATCAAATTTCCAAGCCTAGCCATGGGTAAAGGGTAATGCTTGAAGTAGCCAATATAGGACTGGTCACTGCCTTTCTGGCAGGCCTGATCTCGTTCATTTCACCCTGTGTTTTGCCACTTGTGCCTGGCTATCTTTCTTTCATGACCGGCCGCTCGCTCGGACAATTACAGAAGGCGGATAGACGAGAGCGACTCCGGGTGTTAACCCAGTCGATATGGTTCGTGCTCGGTTTTTCAACCGTTTTTTTGTTGCTGGGAGCCAGCTCCACCGCCATTGGTCGTCTGCTATTGGTGTATCGCCAAGAAGCAAACCTAGTCGGTGGCCTTATCGTTATACTGTTTGGTGCCTTCATGACCGGGCTCATGCCATGGCGCTGGTTTCATCAAGAATGGCGGTTTATGGGTCGACTGAAGGACGTCGGCGGAAGCCGCAGTGCGGCTTATCTGCTTGGTTTAGCGTTTGCATTTGGCTGGACCCCCTGCATTGGCCCGATTCTGGGTGCCATTCTTACCGTCAGCGCTTCCACGGCCAACGCCTGGAGCGGCATGGCGTTGCTCGGCGTTTATTCTTTGGGTCTGGGCGTGCCCTTCATGCTAAGTGCCCTTTCACTTGATCGCTTCATAAAGCACCAGCAGTTCTTGCGCCGCTGGGGGCGCTTTATACATATAGCGGCTGGGTTGATCATGATCCTGATGGGTAGCTTAATGATCACAGGCAAACTATCCGAGCTGTCATATTGGTTATTGCGTACTTTCCCTGCCCTAAGTGTTATCGGCTAATCGTTATTTAAGGAAATATTGAAATGCACATGATCGTGAGTCGTTTTTTACGTGTCTTCTTACTGACAGGCTTGGCCGCAGTCAGCTTTGGCAGCGCCATTACGGCCTTGGCAACTGAAGAAAGGTTGCTTGCACTGCAATATGACGTAACAGGCAAACGACTGTTTAAAATTGAGGCTAACCAACTATTCCAGCGTGCCGATGAAGGCATGACCTGGAATGCGATTCCCTTGCCCGAAGACGTGAATGAAGGCCAGTTGCGCGCGGTATCGGTCCCCTCCACTGATCCGCAAGCGCTCTATATCGCAGGCCCCTCAATTGGGGTGCAGCGTAGCACCGACAATGGAGAAACCTGGCAAGAGCTTAGCGCTAACCTACCTAGCCGGGAGGTGACTGCGCTAGCTGTACATCGCCGTCAGAACGAAACACTTTATGCGGTAATTGAAGAAGACGGCATCTACCAAAGCGAGGATGCTGGCACCACCTGGAAAAAAATGGACAGTGGTCCTTCACAAAAGATTAACCGACTCGTCCACTCTGACATGGAAGGCAGCATGCAGACCGGCTGGCTCTACGGGGTATCGGACGATGCGGTGCGTCTATCGATGGACTGCTTTTGCGGTTGGAGACCGACCGGAGCACTTGATGCTGGCAGCGTCTATGATGTGGCTTATAGCCTTGGCAACCCAAAGCGAGTCTATGTGGTTACACAGCAAGGACTATGGCGTAGTGAAACGGGTGGTCAAGAGTGGCAACAAGTAGCTGGTGACGGCACAGAGCTCGTTGCACTCACACTCTCCGCCAAAGACACTCTCTATGGTTTAAACCAGAAAGGGGAACTTCTACACAGTGAAGACGAAGGCCAATCCTGGACTTATCCCGATGCGTAAGCACTGTTTTTTCACTGCCTCATGGCTGACGCTAATGGTTGTGGGGCACGCCATGGCTGAGGACCGTCCTTTTTCAAGCGATACTCCTCAGCTGGAAGACGGAAAAAGAGTTTACCGACAATACTGTGCTAGTTGCCACGGTACACAAGGCGAAGGCATGCCCAACTGGGAAGAGCAAAATGCTCTAGGCGAGTTACCTGCTCCACCACATGGGCCAGAGGGCCATACCTGGAAACACTCTGATGCCATGCTCTACCGAATTATTGCCGAGGGTTGGCGCGACTCCTGGAATAAAACCGATAGGCTAACGATGCCAGCGTATCAGGAAGTTTTGGCTCCCAGCGAGATACGAGATGTGGTGAATTATCTCAAGACATTATGGACACAAGAGCAAAGGCGTCACCAAGCAGACGAAAGTATTGAGAACCCCTTTCCAATACAAACTGGAATACCCCCAGAGTAAATAATAGTGTCTATGCCCTATAACAAATTTTCTTAGTCACCTTATGGGTCACCACACTGTTAGCTACCGTCTCAACCGCCCACTTGTGTTATTAAGTAGAAAACAACCTCTTGGTCCTTTTAACTCCGACAAACCTGCTCCCGGCGAATGCTAGCCCTTACTTAGAAAACCAACTTCGCATTGTCAGCGAATAAATATACACTTTAGCGAATCTCAAATGTTTATGTTGAGACATGGAAGTTAACAAATTTCATATAAAATAAACTTATTACCTAACGACTGAGGCGCCTTCAGGCTTAGTAAGATCGACTGGCTCACTTCACAATAAAGTTTTCGTCGCGCCACATATTTGATCTGAAGGCTGTGGAAGGGAGTTAGATTATTATGTTAGGTAAGCAATATAGTGTTAATAAACAACGGGTAAGCGGATTAAATGGTTGATCTTACCTTTGCATGAGAGTGAGACAGACCGGCATCTCATCGGATTATCTGGTTGATGCTTCACCTACTGCTGGTGCATGTTTCCTTCGCTAATTCCA
>NZ_JACCDE010000053.1 GCF_013415125.1 Vreelandella glaciei
TTGTCGGTATCCCATGCTCTGCTTCACTTTGGTAGGTAAGGCAGAGAGGGTACCGGCGCTGGCCCTCCTGCCTCTACCTTGTGATCCAAAGTGCTGCGCTTATTCTATGAATCCAGGACTTTTCTGGCAAAGAACAAATTATCCGTTGGGAAAATGAGAATGGCTCACTTGCAGCTCTTGCTGAGAGTGTAAAGCATCTTAACCATGCTGCTCAAAACTGGAGGGCCGGTAAACCATTCTGGGGGAAGCATGGGATCGTCGTTGGGCTTATGGGAAAAGCAGCATGCGCCATTTACTCAGGACAACGCTACGATGTAAACAGCAGCGCTGTTATTCCAAAAAATAAATCCAACCTGCCCGCACTTTGGGCTTTTTGTGAATCTGGAGATTTCAGCAAACAAGTCCGTCTTCTTGATAATTCATTAAAACTGGCTCCCAAAACACTTCTTAAAGTTTCCTTTGATCTTGACCATTGGACCAAGGTAGCTGAACAAAAATACCCTCACGGTCTCCCTGAGCCCTATACAGACGACCCCACCCAGTGGATCTTCCACGGCCACCCTTGCGGCTCGGTAGTTTGGGACGAGGAGTCCAAATGGACCGCCCATGGTGCGCTGCGCACCGATGACACCGTGCTGCAGGTGGCCGTGGCTCGGCTGCTGGGCTACCGCTGGCCGGCGGAGCTGGACCCGGAGATGGAGTTGGCCGAGGAGCAGCGCGAGTGGGTCAAGCGCTGCGAGGCCCTGCTCGGCCATGTCGACCGCGACGGTATCGTCTGCCTGCCCGCCGTGCGCGGCGAGCGCCGCGCCGTGGATCGCCTGGAGGCCTTACTGGCTGAGGCCTATGGCGATCAGTGGTCTGCAGCTACCCGCAGCAAGCTGCTCGAAAGTGTCGACCATGCCGGCAAGGGCCTGGAAAGCTGGTTGGGTGACAAGTTCTTCGCCCAGCACTGCAAACTGTTCCAGAACCGACCCTTTATTTGGCACATCTGGGATGGCCTCAAGGACGGCTTTTCTGCGCTGGTGAATTACCACAAGCTCGACTACAAGGCCCTGGAAACCCTCACCTACACCTATTTAGGCGACTGGATCACCCAGCAGAAAAAGCAGATCACTGACGGCATTGACGGTGCAGAAGCTCGCCTGGCCGCCGCCGAGGCGCTGCAGAAGAGCCTGGAGCTGATTCTCGAAGGTGAAGAACCCTACGACATCTTCGTCCGCTGGAAGCCCCTAGAAGAACAGCCCATCGGCTGGCATCCCGACCTCAATGATGGCGTGCGCCTCAACATCCGCCCCTTCCTGTCGGTGCCCGACGTTAAAAAGAAAGACGCCGGTGTCTTGATGCACAAGCCCAATATCCATTGGAAAAAAGACCGCGGCAAAGACGTGGAATCCGCCCCCTGGTACGATCTCGGCCCCCAACTCGGCGGCGCCAAAGGCGACCGAATCAATGATTACCACATCACGCTGGCGGCTAAGGCAGCGGCTAAATAACCATAAAAAAGTAAAGATATAAGGTAGAGGTTAACGATGGTCAAGATCACGGATGCCGTGGATCCGGGCAACGCTGGGGGCAGTGTGCTTATCCCCGAAATAACGATAGAGCCTAACCGCCCCGTCACCTTTAAGTGCGACAAGTGCGGCGAAGCCTTCGCGGATCGTGAAGCTCGGCGGCAGCACATCTTCGACCATCACCCCTTCAAAAGGCCTCTGCTGATGGTGGGTAGTCGTATGGTTAACGAACGAGGGCAGGTGATTGCTACCCCATTTCCACCGGCAGACTGGGTGATCCAGCAAACAGAGCGGATCGTCATCGACCAGCAGGAAGTGACCAGCCGACAGGCATGCCAGCGACTTAGCCAGCTCGCCTCAGGCTTCCACGAGGTCACCCTGGCCAGCGCCGACCATGCTGTGACTTACCACATTGAATTCGATATACCCAACGACGCACAGCTGGCCGCGGTCGAACGGGTCTTCAATATGTTGATTGTCAATCAGTCCTTGGAGAGCAATCGCATTGCCCAGCTCATCACGGTGGTCAAACAAGAGGATGGTGCCAGGTTTTACCTGGAAGGCGTCAGTGACTTCCTGTACGGCGTGCTGGCAAAAGATCAGAGGGGTGGCACGAGCCTGAGCCGAGATGACTATACCGCCAAATTCCATGCCGCCCGTGAAGCACTAAGATTCATGGATCGCCCTCTGGCCAACCTGATCAAGGCGCTGGTCAACTTTAACGACAACGCCTTCAGCGAAGCAGAGGCCCTTGCACCCGATGGCCAGGTCGCCATTGCTTGCCGAATGATGAACGGGCTCCGCTCAGGCAAGCATTGTCCGGCCCCCGATACCAGAATCGCCTCCGGTCACAACCTGCCAGTAGATACCTTGACCGCCGAGATCATGCGCTTTTGCAGCCTAACACTGGCGGAACAGCAGGAGCAGCTGCCTCAGTTGGAACACTTGGCCAGCAAGCGCCTGACCACCGACCATGACCGGGTAAAAATCCAGGCACTGGCCATGAATACCTACTGGGAAACTAGAGAACATGCTCGGGCTGCCAGCTGGGCCAAGAAGCTTCGCCATAGCCCGCTGTTCGAGAACCTGGCCACCCGTATCATCGAGGAAGTAGAAAATGACTGACTCCCCGAAGGACGATAAAAAGTTCGTCCCGATCTTCAACAAGACCACGGGTATCGTTTCACGCGGCGAGGCCCAAGCTGGAAAGGGTAACAAGACCATTAAACGGCCTGGTGCTCAGTCTTTGACATCTGATACAGCGCCTGAGGTGCCGAAGCAGCATCAAGATATAGGGCTGTCTGCAAGCGACACCAGTGAGGAGAGCGCATTAGTTGCTGCGTCCAACCCGGAGTCAGATAAGGTATCCGGTACTCTCACCATCTCGAATGGAAACAAAAATATTACGCGGGTTTTCGATATCATCCAGCGTTTCTATGTGACCTCGGGCGCACCGAAGAAGATAACCGAGCCAGCCTTGAAAAAATTGGAGGAGCGCTCCCTATCGGCTGTTCAGTACTCGGAGCTTCTAGATCTCGCCCAACGTGAGGACGCCTCGCTTACTCGTACCGTCAACCTGGCCTTCGCCGCCTTCGAAATCCATAGCAACCTCACCGTCAAGGATCTACTGCTGAAGTACACCGTTGACGCAGGACGAGAAAGTTTCGATTTGGCTCTGGAAAATGTTGATGTCTGGCTTCCTCTCACGGGTGAGGAACTTCCCCCTGCCAAGGAGCTCTTCAGGCGCTACGCCGCCAGAGCAGAACAGCTAGCGTCCAGCAAGGAGATGTTAGCCAAGGAGAAAAAGGAGCGCCAGGCCAAGCTGCGCAACCTGCTGTTCCTGAGCTTGATCTGGCAGGCAAACCAAGGATGGGTCAAGGAAGATGAGGTTCTGCGCTTTTTGCGCGCAGATGGCATCTTCACCATCAGCACCCATTACCCCAGCCAGGCGATGGAAGTATTGCTTAAGACAGCCTACACCCAGAACAACGCCGACTTTTCAGCGCTGGGCTGGCTGTCGAGACAGATCGAGAACACTAAGGCCAGCCAATCTAGTGAGCTTGAACGGCTGCAGCGAGACAAAGAGCGCCTCACTATCGAGCATACCCAGGCACAGGAGGATATAGAGGCATTACGCCATGAGCGAGACACCTTGATCAATAAGATCGGAGAGCTTGAAGAAGCGCTAAACCTGCAGAAGCAGAACGCCCAGCATGCCAGCATCCACCAGGAAGATGACAAGCACCGGTTACGTTCCCAGGTCACCAAGGTATTGAAGAGCGAACTGCCACGTCTTGAGGAGGCGCTAATCGCTCTGCAGCGCGATCCGCCCAAGCTACACATCGTTTCGCACTATGTGGAAGAGACGCTTGATCATCTAAAGAAAGTTCTTCGTGATACAGAAGGAGAGTGATATGGAAGTCTTTGGCTTCGACTTTGGCACTACCAACAGCCTGATCAGTCAGGTGATCGGTGGCCAAACCGTAGTATTCGACCAAGGGGGCGAACCCTATCCTTCTGTCGTCTGTTATGAAGGTGATAGCGTCATCTGCGGCAGCGAGGCTAAGAAGCGCTTGGCAACCCATGAGATCGGCGTTATCGGTAACGTGGTTCGTTCTCCCAAGATGCTCTTGGATCGGGAGCACGTGCATGTCGATGGTGTCCCTAGACGCCCCCGCAACATGGTAGCGGATATCGTCAAGCACGTGGTGATGGCTACCGAGGAGGATCGGCGCTATAAGCTTGAGCGGGGTGTCAGTCGCGCCGTCGTCACCATTCCAGTCGATATGGACGGTAAACAGCGCCGCGAACTACGCAAGGCTTTCCATCAGGCCGGGCTGGTTATTGAGCAGTTCGTGCATGAGCCCATGGCAGCACTCTATGGCTATTTACGCACCAAGGATGACCCCGCGAACGAGATTCGTCGCCTTGAAGGGCATTACCTGCTGGTCTTCGACTGGGGCGGTGGAACCCTAGACCTCACGCTATGCCAGGTTCAGAGCGGCATGTTGGTACAGGTCCGTAACGACGGTACCAACGAACTCGGTGGGGATGTGATGGACGAGGCTATCCGTCGAGAAGTCGAGAAACGCGCCGTTGAGGCGTCAGGCCTTGATCCAGATGACGTCGATATCGACCCTGGCGCAAGCCTGCGCCTGTTAACCCGAGCCGAAGAGGCAAAAATCAAGCTGTCGACTAGGGAGCAAGAACCTATCTATATCCCTGGTTACTTCCGGAACGGCATTTCAGACCCCGATATCGACATCCTGCTGACCCGCAAAGATCTGGAGGAGATCATCGGCCAGAAAGTGCGTCAAGGGGTCAAACGAGCCAAAGCGCTGATTGAATTAGCTGACCTGACCACCTCGGACATTTCGCTTTGCCTCGCAACCGGTGGCGTCGTCAATATGCCAGCGATCAAATCAGGGCTTTATGAGATGTTTGGCGCCACTCGGGTCGAGATCTCCGAGCGTGGCTTTTCCATTATTTCGGAAGGCGCCGCCTGGATTGCACATGATAAAGCGCGGTTGCGACTGGCCAAGAACATCGAGGTTCACGCTGCACGCAACCAGCACTTTCCTGTCATTGGAGCGGGCTATGAGATGCCCACTGCCGGTGAGGTTAGCGAGGCAGAAATGTTAACGCTCTACTGCACCGATCCTCGCGATGGCGTTGGTAAGGTCAGCCTGCTCTCACCTACTCGCCATGGCCGCCATGTGCAGGCTAACGACGCACGGCAATCTCTGGCCTGTCTGAACGTTAAGGTCGAGCCTTCAATGGCGAAGCTTTTCGAGCGAATCATGCTCCGTCTGGAAGTGGACGATAACTTGATCCTGCACGCCTCGGCGAAATCAGCCATTAGGGGAGATAGCGATAGTGCAGATATCCATTCGTTAGAGTTCGGTCTGGACATCATGCAGGGCATCACTGGACGCTCTATGAGCGATTCCACCCAACAAAGTAGTAGAGTAGAGAGCTTGGCAAAAAAGCCTGAGGGTCGTAGCAGCCAGAGCGAGCAGCCGGTAGGGGGTGTCCTGCTGCGACCCAACGTGGCCACCCGCGATGACAGCTCTCTGGTACCTGGAGAGGCCCTGGTCAAGAAGGAGTTGGGCAGAGCTGGTGGGCACTTCCATCATGTTGATGAACTAAGCGATCTTCAGCGGAAAGAGAGGGCCTCCTATGCGCCCTGTAGTTACTGCAGTAGACGTGCCGGGGATCCGCAATGCCGTTGCTTGTCAGGCAATTGATACCTCTTAGCGTGTCATAAAATGATCACGCACTGATGACTAGCAGCCGATAGCGGGCAAGGGTGCGTGGGTAAAAAAACGACCCTTTTATGCTGATGGCAAACCGCACATCAGGGTGGAAGGGCAGGGAGCAACAGAGAGACATGAGTAAAAAGATCAGCGGGGCGGAGTTCCCACTTGCCAAGATTTTCAGTTCAGATTTTGAGTATCTGATTCCGTCCTATCAGCGCCCCTACGCCTGGACGACCGACCAGACTTCAGAGCTTTTCGACGACTTGTACGATTTCTATCGTAGTGAGGATGAGGAAGGGTACTTTCTTGGCAGCATCGTGCTCATCAAGGAAGAGGGAAGCCCTAAAGCTGAAGTGATCGACGGTCAGCAACGTTTAACCACGTTGACGATTCTACTTGCTACTATTGCGGCCCAGTTGGAAGGAGAGGATCGAAGTACGCTAAGCCAGTACATCACTGAGCCAGGAAACAAGTTTGCAGGGTTGAAGCCAAAACCACGTTTAACGCTGCGTGAAAAGGATAGAGAGTTCTTTACCCGTTATGTTCAAGAGCTAGCGTTCAATAAGCTTCTAGCTTTAGAGCCTGCCTCGCTTGAAAATGACTCCCAGAAAAATATCCAAACCAATAGCCAGCTTATTATCAAACGGCTTAGCTCACGTTTCGGTGACTCATTGGAAAAGCTGGATGGTTTTATCAGCTTCTTATTGCAACGGTGTTTCCTTGTGGCGGTTGCTACACCAAGCCAGAAGTCCGCTTTTCGCGTATTTTCTGTTATGAACAGCCGTGGCCTGGATCTTCAGCCGACGGATATCATCAAAGCGGATGTCATCGGCAAGCTACCGACCACCAGCGAGCAGGAAATCTACAACGAACGCTGGGAAGATATGGAGGTTGACCTGGGCCGTTCTGGCTTTAATGATTTATTTGCCTACGTGCGCATGATCTATGCCAAGGAGAAGGCTAAGCGGGCGTTGCTAGAAGAATTCCGTAATCATGTTCTTACACAGGTCAGTGATACACGTACGCTGATTGAGGAAGTATTAGAACCTTATGCTGAGACCCTTTCGATTTTGCGAGAGTCTCATTACGTCGCCGAAACCGACGCCGACAAGGTCAATCTTTCATTGCGCTGGTTGAACCGAATAGACAACTCTGACTGGGTGCCGTCTGCTATGGTTTTCCTGGCAGAACATAAGAACGAACCTGCCTATGTGGCCTGGTTCTTCAGAAAGCTGGAACGCTTGGCGGCCTACATGCACATTTGTGCGAAAAACGTGAACCAGCGTATCGAGCGCTATGCCCTGCTAGTTGCAGCACTTCAGCAATCGCATAAATACGACAACCCGGTCCAGGTCATCGAACTGACGGAAGATGAGAAGACCGAAATGAGGCGGGCCCTGCAAGGCGACATCTATACCCTGACTGCCCGTCGACGTAACTATCTGATGCTGCGCCTGGACTCTTTTGTATCGGATGGTGCGGCAACCTATGACCCAACGGTGCTGACCATTGAGCATGTTCTGCCGCAAACTGTTCCAAGCGATAGTGGTTGGGCCGAATGGTGGCCAGAGCCTGAAGTGAGAAAGCAGTGGGTTCACCGTTTAGCCAACCTTGTACCATTAAACAAGCGCCGAAACTCTCAGGCCCAAAATTATGATTTTGGGAAGAAGAAAGAGGCCTATTTCCGTGGACGCAGCAACGTTTCATCCTATGCACTTACCAGCCAAGTGCTCGGTGAAGGCCAGTGGACACTTAAAGTGGTGGAGAAACGTCAGTCAGATTTGATCGAAGTGCTAGCCGATAAGTGGGAATTTTAAGGCATGCTGTTACTAGAGAAGATGGTTGAGCAGATTCGTAATGCTGCCGCTCACAACCCCGAAGTGCAAGTCGCGCCGGCCTGTATCTTATGGCCAGATCGCGAGCGGCTGTGGGAACCTGTCATCAACCAGATTCAGTCTGCACTACCCGAATTGTTGGTGTTAGGGGAGTATGCGCCTGAAGAGCGTCGAGGCCCGGCCATTTGGTTGCGGTGCGCTATCGCCGGTACTGTTGAGGGAGTTGCCCTTGATGAAGGTAGGGCGCCCATTCTGTATTTACCTGGTGTTGGTCGGCAGGATTTGCGGGCCATTAGCGAGTGCCCAGAAGCTTTGAAGCCTTTAGCAGAGCTGCAGTATCGAGGTGTGTTGTGGTCTCAGGTTAATGCGAAGGATTGGACGCCGCGTGCTTTTCTTACCACAGAGCAGGGCGGGCTTGGTTTGGATGTCGCCCGTGATGCGGCAACTCGCCAGGCGTTACACGCGGCGTTGCCACGATTGCTTAAAGAGTCGCTGGGTAGCTTACAAGGACGTCATTTAGATGGAGATGACTTCAATACCCTTTTAATGGGCGGTGATCCTGTCCGCGATGTCTTGGAGTGGCTGAGCCAGCCAGATGCTGTAAAAGCAAGTGGGTCTAGCCCTGAGTGGCAAGCCTTTTGCCAAGTATGCCACTCTCAGTATGGCATCCACCCAGAACGTCAGACGCCATTGGAAGCCCTTACCTACTTAACTCAGCGCCAAGGTGCGTGGAGCACGGTATGGGCACGCTTCTGTGAAGCCCCACATCGCTACCCTCAGCTGGTAGAGCAGCTTCGACAACAGGCGCCACCTGACCTTGGGCTGTTTCCAGAAGCTGAGGATATGCAGGTGTGGCCTCAGTTAAATCAGCAGGAAGAGGAAAAGCTTTACCATGCTTTATGTGAGCTAGGGAACCTGCCTGCGCCCCAAGCAAGGGCGCGACTTGATGCCTTAGAAAAAGATCATGGGGGGCGGCGCGACTGGGTATGGGCGGAGCTAGGGGAAAGCCCTTTAGCGATGGCGTTAGCGCCGCTTAGCTTATTAGCCAAAGCAACCCAGCGCAGCTTGGCAGGGGGCCAAGCGGACGATATGCATAGGGCCTACGTTCAAGAAGGTTGGAAAGCAGATGACGCGCTTCTGAAAGCACTGGCTGAAGTGACTGGCCAGCGTGAACAAGAGGCTGTGTTTACCGCTATTCGGGCGTTCTATCTCAGTTGGGCCGATGATGCTGCCCGGCATTTACAACACGTTTGGCGGCCAGGCGTTGATGGCTTGAAACGAGATGAGCCCTCTCCTCATGCGCGTCAGGGGGAGTGTGTTCTGTTTGTCGATGGATTACGCCTAGATTGTGGTAAGCGGCTCGCCAAAAGACTTAGCCAACGTGGTTTGAATGTTGTGGAGCATTCAACTTGGTCGGCTTTACCTAGCGTGACAGGAACCGGCAAATATGCGGTGGCTCCCATCTTTGGCAGTAGTGCCATAAAAGAAGAGCCGGAGAGCTACCAATTCACACCGATTACGCCACATCTTTTCAAGAAGTTACTACGAGATAATGGGTGGCAGGTATTGGAACGCCGCCAAGTTGAACAGCTGCATAAAGAAACCCTAGATACATCACAGCCCGCATGGTGCGAGTTTGGAGACATTGATCATGCTGGCCACGAAAGTGGCTGGAAACTCGCGCAGCGTGTGGATGCTATGTTGGCCGAGGTAGCGGAGCGCATTCAAGCCTTACTTGCCCAAGGGTGGGCGCAAGTGAGGATAGTGACTGATCATGGCTGGCTGCTAATGCCTGGCGAGCTACCAAAAACAGAGCTTTCCGCTAGCCTGGTGGACTCTAAGTGGGGGCGCTGTGCCTCGGTAAAATCAGGGGCTAATACGGCGACAGTACGTTTTCCTTGGTACTGGAATGAACAGGTGCACTTTGCGTTAGCTGAGGGCGTCTATTGCTTCAAAGCAGGTGAGTCGTACACCCATGGTGGTTTGTCTCTGCAAGAGTGCGTTACGCCGGAGCTAGTAGTTACCGGATCAGCTGAAATCACACCTCTTGTAGTGATCGACGAGTTAGTTTGGAAAGGGATGCGCTGCACCGTGCGCGTGGAAGGCGAAACTGATGGGTTAATGTTGGACCTACGCCGTCATGCGGCAGACCCCAGTACTAGCTTGGTGTTGTCTTCTAAGCCGTTTAAGGCAGGAGGGAAAGCATCGGTTGTGGTTGATGATGACGACCTAGAAGGTGAGGCTTCCCAGGTAGTGATCGTGAATGAAGCGGGACATGTGGTTGCACAATGCTTAACCACCATTGGTACTGATGACTGAAGGGAATTGCCATGGAGCTCGATGATCTGGATCGCAAGGCCGCCGAACTATTGGATGGTTTCTTGGTTCGCAAAGATCTGGTGCGTACGTTTGCTCGCCAGTTTCCTGTACCAACGTACGTGGTGGAGTTCCTGCTCGGCCGCTACTGTGCAAGCACCGATCCGGAAGAGATTGAGGAAGGCCTGGAAGTAGTGCAGCGGCAGCTCAAGTCACGCACCATCAAGGCTGGCGAGGAAGAACTGTTCAAAGCCCGCGCTCGTGAGAAGGGCGAAATCAAGGTTATCGACCTTATACAGGCGCGACTTGATACGAAAAATGACACCTATATGGCGAGCTTGCCTAGCTTACGCCTTAACGATGTGCGGATTCCTGACGAGTTGGTTAGCGAGCACGAGCGCATGCTGACTGGTGGCTTCTACGCGGAACTGACACTGGAGTACGACGCTAGCATCGCCCAGGAGCAAGGAGGCCGCCCTTTCGGAATCCGAGCCCTGCGAGAGATCCAGTTATCAAAACGTGATGTGCTCGACGAACTAGCCCGTGCACGTCGGCATTTTAGCACTGAGGAGTGGAAAGCCTTCTTACTTCGTTCAACTGGTATTGAAGCAGCTGGGCTGAGCGAGCGCCAAAAAGATGCCATGCTGCTGCGTATGGTGCCCTTTGTGGAGCGCAACTATAACGTGGTGGAGCTTGGGCCCCGCGGTACAGGTAAGAGCCACTTGTTCCAGCAGGTATCGCCTTATGCCCACCTGATTTCCGGCGGCAAGGCCACTGTGGCCAAGATGTTCGTCAATAACGCCAACGGCCAGCGTGGCCTGGTGTGCCAGTACGATGTGGTCTGCTTCGATGAGGTATCTGGTATCTCGTTCGATAACAAGGACGGCGTTAATATCATGAAGGGCTACATGGAGAGTGGGGAGTTTTCACGGGGGAAGGAGAGTATCCGCGCTGATGGCTCTATCGTGCTAGTCGGCAACTTTGATGTCGATGTTGAACATCAGCAGCGCATCGGTCACCTGTTTGGACCGCTGCCTGAGGAGATGCGTCACGATACTGCCTTTATGGACCGCATTCATGCCTTTCTACCAGGCTGGGACGTACCCAAGGTTAGCAAGGAGCTCTTGACCGACCACTTTGGTTTAGTGAGTGATTTTCTTTCTGAATGTTGGAGTCAGTTGCGTAACCAAAGCCGTGTATCGCAATGGCAGGGGCGTGTCTTTTTTGGCGGAGCGTTGTCTGGGCGTGACACTAACGCGGTTAATAAAACAGCAAGTGGTCTCTTGAAGTTGTTATATCCTGGAGATGACTTAACACCGAGTGAAGAAGATATAGAGTGGGCAATTCACATTGCGATGGAAGCACGCCGACGGGTAAAGGAACAGCAAAAACGTATTGGTGCCGCTGAATTTAGAAATACCCACTTTAGCTATACCATGGGGGAAGATGGTGTAGAGAAGTTTGTTGCCACTCCCGAGCTGCAGAGCGATAACAGTATTGGTAATGATCCTTTAGAGCCAGGGCAGGTATGGTCTATTACTCCTGGTGGACAAACAGCAAATGGGCAAGAAGAGCATCCTGGCTTATTTCGTATTGAAGTAAATGAGGGGCCTGGTACTGGCGTTAAAATTCTTAATAAACCCGTGCCACCTGCTTTTCGCGAAAGTGTGGGTTATGCCGAGCAAAACCTTTACACGCGCGCTGGGCAATTAGTAGGCGACAAAGAACCAAGGCAGCATGAGTTTACTATTCAGCTCCGAGCATTTGATGCTGCTAAATCAGGTAGTAAGTTAGGTGTGGCTTCTTTAATAGCCATGAGCTCCGCTTTATTAAAAAGAAGCGTGAGAGGTGGTCTTATAGTAGTAGGGGAGATTAATCTTGGTGGGTCAATCGAGCCAATTCATAACCCTGTCACGTTAGTAGAGATCGCTGTTGAAAAAGGCGCGACAGCTATTCTCATGCCAGTGACTTCTCGAAAGATGCTGTTTGACTTGTCCGATGAGATGGCCACCAAAGTCGATATTCAGTTCTACCTAGATGCCAGGGATGCACTTTTGAAATCGTTAGGTGACTGATTGTAGAACCAGGGACGATCAGATCACCTTCTTTAAATATTGATAATTATAGGGCTTACTGGCCCTCAACAAACAGCGAAAGCTGCTGACGATGGGCGGGTTTTGCTTTTTTAGCGCGCTGAGCAGGAGGTTTTCGTTGTCTGGCGAGCTTGTCCACAATGGCTTGACTGGCTTCTCTGGCATCCGGGGTGCGGCGAAGCTCATACAGCATCTTCTTCCAGTGGCGCGCCTCACATTCAAAGTCGTTGGGGATTGGGTAGTTTACACCAGGCTGAAAGCCGAACCGCTGGCGTAGGATTTCCGGCAGTGCCCAGGGCTTGGCGCGCCACTCTAATGGCAGTGTCGTTAATTCCGGCACCCAGCGGGCGACAAACTCGCCGCTGGGGTCGTTATCCTCCGCCTGTTTGATGGGGTTATACACCCACAGCGCGTTAGTGCCCGTGGCACCTGCTTGCATCTGCACCTGGGGGTAGTGAATACCCGGCTCGAAGTCGGTAAATAGCCGCGCCAAGTGCAATGCTGGTTCGTACCAGTGCAGCCCAAGGCCAAAGGTGGCGTGGGAGATCAACATGGCGCGCATGCGAAAGTTTATCCAACCAGTGGCAATTAGGCTGCGCATGCAGGCATCGACCAGCGGCACGCCGGTTTGGCCGCGCTCCCGCAGGCCGCGCAACGCTGGGTGCAGCGTCTGATGCTCAATGCTGGGTTCGCTTTCCAGCTTTTGAATAAAGTGGCAGTGCCAGTGAAGCCGGGAGGCGAAGGCGCGCATCGAGCGCGTCCAAGCGGTGTCTTCAGCATGCTTTTTTCGTTGGCGGCGCAGCGACTGCACCACTTCGCGCATGGAGAGCGTGCCCCAGGCCAAGTGGGGCGAAAGCCGTGAGCCAAATTCCCAGGCCAGCAGCGGTTTAGAAAGCGAGCCGCGGTAGCGCCGCCCGCGCTGGTTTACAAAGCTGCGCCACACTGCGCGACCTTCGCTCCGCCCTCCTTGCTGACGCTCGGGGCAGGGCGTGGTATCAAACCCTAGCGTCAGGCCGTGAAGGTGTTTAACGTCAATATGGTGAAAGGCTTGCCAGCCCTGGGCCGCCTGGGCGTTTTGTGGGGCAGTGGCGGTGGGCGCCGTCATTAACGTTTCCCACTGCTTTTCCCATGCGTTGAGGTCGGCTACTCTGGATTTTAAGCCACGCACGACGCCGTGCTGGCGTGCTTCATGCCATGGCGTTTCGTGCTGCTGGCACCACGACTTGACGTCAAGGTCGCGGGCAAAGCTCCAGGCGTTGCCGGTCTCCTCGTGGGAGTGAAGGGCAATCTCGCCATAGTGCGCTTTAAGCGCGGCCAGCAGGTCCAGCATGCTGCCCTGCCATAGGCACAGCGGCAAACCCAGCGTTCCCAGTGCTTGAGAGAGATCGGCCAGTGAGTCGGCAGCAAATTGCCAGTGGCGCAACGCGCTGTCCGGCGCCTGCCACTGCTCAGGTTCAATGGCGAATACGGGCAACACGGGGCCAGCCGCGGCTGCGTTTGAAAGCGGCGTGTGATCATGAATACGTAAATCGCGTTTGAACCAAACGACCTGAATGGGTGCCTTAGCCATTTGTTACCTGGGCGATGCGGGCTATTCGCCGGGAAGCTTATTCGTGATGGGAGCTATTCGTCATAACCTCAGAACGTTACCATCAAGCCACTACTTGAGCCACTTACCTAGCAGCACCGTTGAACAGGAGCGTCATAATGTATATCGCCATGAACCGTTTTCGGATTGCCCCAGGCCGCGAAGAGGACTTTTTAGAGGTGTGGCGCAACCGCGATTCTCACCTGGATGAAGTGCCGGGCTTTAAGCAATTTAAGATGCTGCAGGGTGAAAGCCAGGAAGATCACACTGTGTTTATTTCCCACAGCGTATGGGAATCCGAAGAGGCCTTCCGCGACTGGACCAAGTCAGACGCTTTCCGCAAAGCGCATGCCAATGCTAAAGCGCCGGAAGGCATCTATTTAGGGCCGCCTAAATTTGAAGGCTATGAGGTGGTTTTGTAAGCACTCATAAAACAGTAACCAATAAATAAGATGAAAATAGGTACGGCCGCTCGGCTGTACCTAATTCATGAGATATAGACTCTGAGGGATCAGGCTAAAAAATCCGAGTTACTCACAACTAAAATGGGTATTCAATTTTCCTGTAACGGATGAATGGACTTAGAAATTTATTAAGTGCCGCCGGTGTGCATGTCAACTTAACCATCTCTTAACCTCGCCATCTGTAGGTTGCCTGGTAGTCAACGTTAATTACGGATAACTACCTTATGGCGCGCCGCTTCTCTTCTCTTCTTTTGCTTGTCTTCAGCGCTGCGTTACTGGCTGGTTGTGCCAGTACGGGCGAGCGGCAGGATTATTTGCGGCAGGCTGAACGCTTACCAGCAGAAGTGTCATTTGCAGAAATTGATGAATTGCCAGGTACGGCGACAAGTCTTACCGCGCTCATTGACAGTCGCGAATTACAATCTCTTGTGCAGGAAGCGCTAGATAATAACCCTGGTCTGCAGCAAACCCTCTTGGCCCTTGAACAGAGCCAAGCGACATTGCGTCAACGTCGCGGCGAACGATATCCAGAGCTGGAAGCTGGCTTTAGTGCCAGCGATACTGAGGACTCGGAGGAACAGTACACAGGCTCGCTAACGCTGAGTTGGCAAGTGGATGTGTGGCAGCAAATCGAAGATGGTATCAATGCCGATGAACAGAGCCAATTTCAGCAGCAGGCCACTTATCAGGCAGTGAGGGATACGTTAGCCGCTGAAGTGATGAGTAGCTGGCTAAATCTCGTGGCGCAAAAACGCTCCTTAGCAATAGAGCGTCGAAGACTGGACACGTTAGAGCTAAACGAGCAGCTGATTCAGCAACGCTATCAGCGGGGTTTGGGCGGTCTGGACGACTTGGATAGCGCGCGCAGTCTAACCTACAGTACGCTCGCTTCTGTGCGAGAACTTGAAGATACCATTCAACAAGACGAACGGGCTTTGAACAGCCTGTTAGGCCGTATGGATGACAATCCCTACCAAGTGCCGGATCAATACCCCTCAGTAGAACGGCCGCTGTCTGGCTTGCCAGAGCAGACCTTGGCGCGACGCCCTGATTTACAAGCAGCTTGGTACGCTATTGCCGCTGCGGACTATAACGCAAGCGTCGCCTACAAAGATTTGCTTCCACGAATTGATATCCAAGCCGCCCTGGAAGATGTGGCGACATCACCCAGTGACGCGTTGCTTACTGATCCTGTATGGAGCCTGTTAGGACAACTAACCGCACCGCTATTTCAAGGAGGGCAGCTCTACGCTGCCGCTGAAATAGCATCGCTTGATACGGCTATTCAGTATGAGACCTATCGTGAAACCTTGTTAACCGCAGTAGAAGAAGTACGCAATGCGTTAGGTCTAGAACAAGCGTTTGCTGAAAGACGGGCCTATATCCGCCAAGCCCTGGATAAGCAGAGTCTTGCATTGGAGAGGTATCAAGAAAGATATCGAGCGGGCAACGCCACCATCTTGGAACTACTCAGTGTGCAACAAGAGACTTACGACCTTGAGTCTCAGCTCGACTCGCTAATTTATAACCAGCTTGATAACCGAATTACTTTAACGCTCGCCTTGGGTTTGGGGATTGACGAATGAGCCGTAAAAATGTGCGCAGGCTAGTGTTGGTACTGGCCTTATTATTTCTCGTAGTGGTGTTTGTCTATAGCGGTGTTCGAATGGCCGAAAACATGAATAAGCTGCAGGAAACACCCCCTATTCAGGAGCCACAAAGACCCACTGTCAATGTTGTAGAAGTAACGCCTGGCACATATCGAGCCAAGGTTGAGGGAGTAGGTAGCGCTGAAGCCCTATTCGAGTTAGACCTAAATAGTCGCATTAACGGGCAAGTGATAAGTGTCAGCGACAGCTTTAACTCTGGCCGGTTGGTCGTGCAGGGAGAGGTGTTAGCCACGCTTGAAGATAGTCAGTGGCAAGCGGAATTAGCGTCTGCGCGTGAAGCCCAGGCAGAAGCGTTAGTCAGCTATTTAGAAGAGGAGCAGGAAGCGCAACAAGCTGAGCAGGAATGGTCTTCTTCAGGAATATCAGGATCTCCACTCTCTACGTTAGCTTTACGGGAACCTCAGCTAGCCGCCGCTCAAGCTGCCTTGGATAGCTCGCGCCAAGCCGTTGCAGAGGCAGAGAAAAACCTCGCTAGTACTCAAATTAAGGCCCCTTTTGATGCGATCGTCATCGGCCGAAGTATCTCACCAGGCAGTTATGCTCAGGCGGGTAATGAGATTGGCCAATTGTTGAGTGCGGACAGAGTGGAAGTGGTCATCCCCCTTTCTGCGAGTGATTGGTCGGTTCTGCCTGATGAAGATGAGTTAGTTTCAGGCCGTCTCTCAGTGGAACTGACGCAAATAGAAACCGGAGAGCAATGGATTGGCTCTGTGATTCGCACCGAGAAGAATCTGAATAGTGATACGCGTCAGCGGGCATTGGTCGTCGCAGTAGATGAACCGCTTGTACAGGAACCCAACCTCTACCCCGGTACGTTCTTAAAAGCACAAATTCCTGGGCGTTCCGTTGCCAACCTTTGGAAGCTGCCAGCCTCAGCACTAAGCCAGCGTGAAGAAATTTTAACCGTCTCGGAAGAAGGCCTCCTAACAGCACATCCAGCCAATATTATATTTTCCGACCAACAGCACCTTTATGTTCAGCGCCCAGAAGGTTATGACCAAGCAACGGTCGTCATCCAGCCTCTCAGTAGCTACAGCGAAGGCATGGCTGTGACGCCACAAAGCGAGTTGTCTGATGACTGAACGTACTTATAAAGGTTTGATTCCTTGGTTTGCCGCCAATCCAGTGGCGGCCAACTTGCTGCTTATGATCGTCATTGTTGCTGGCCTGCTGACCGTAGTTGATCTGCGTAAAGAAGCATTTCCTGCCGCTGAACCTGATAGCCTCACGGTTTCGGTTACCTACCTTAGTGGTTCCGCTCAGCAAAGCGAGGAGGGGGTTGCGATTAAGATTGAGGAGGCTCTAGAAGGCGTCACTGGCATTAAATCCGTCACGTCGACCTCTGATAGCCAGGGTGTTACCGTCACTGTGGAAGGGCAATCAGATTATAGTCTCGATACCTTACTGAGCGATGTTAAAAACCTGGATTCATAGAATAAGCGCAGCACTTTGGATCACAAGGTAGAGGCAGGAGGGCCAGCGCCGGTACCCTCTCTGCCTTACCTACCAAAGTGAAGCAGAGCATGGGATACCGACAAC
>NZ_JACCDE010000054.1 GCF_013415125.1 Vreelandella glaciei
GCTTAGCGCCGATGGTAGTGTGGGGTCTCCCCATGCGAGAGTAGGTCATCGTCAGGCACCTATACCGCAGAAAACCCAGCCACCCGGCTGGGTTTTTTGTTGCCTGGAAGGAAAGAAAAAAACCATGTCATGGCGAGGAACGCAGCGACCATCTTAACCCGTGGCACCATGCCCCCGGAGATTGCGTCACTACGTTCGGAAGGACAAAGCTGTCGTTATTTGTAATATTAAAGCAGTTGTTTTAAATATATCTATAACAATAAGTTGCGTATTAGATATGGTATTGTTGCCACGCAGCATCTAGTATTATGCTGCAGGTGCCCAGAAGTAAATTCTCAGGAGGAGAAGCGGTATGATGACGCAAGTAGCCAAGAAGTTAGCAATTGCCCTATTTATGGCTTTGATGGCGGGCGGACTGATCGCTTGTGACGATCAAGGCCCTGCTGAAGAAGCGGGTGAAAACATTGATGACGCCGCAGAAGATGCCGGTGAGAGCATGGAAGAGCTCGGCGAAGATATGGAAGAGTCGGCCGAGAACTAGGCCGAGCATTTTTTTGGTGAGTTAACCGAAGCAGTCGCTGAAAAGCGGCTGCTTTATTGTTTGTATCGCGTCTATTATGGTTCGTCTAAATAACGATAAAAATGAGGTGGCAACGTGCTACTACAACGCGATAAAAGCTTGCTGTTAATGGTCGATTTCCAGGCGGGGTTACTGCCTGTGATCGATGGTGGTCAAGAAGCCGTTAACGTGGCTGCTTGGCTAGGTGAAATGGCGTGCTTGCTTGAGATACCTGTATGGCTAACCGAGCAGTCTCCAGAAAAACTGGGGGGATCCTCGGCGTCACTGCTCGCCTGCCTAAATGACTATCAGCTCTGGCAGAAACAGCATTTTGGGGCCATGGCGGAAACTGAATTTCGTGAAGCGTTAAACGCATCAGGAAAAGCGCAGATTGTACTGTGTGGAACAGAAGCGCATATCTGCGTGCTGCAAACGGGGTTGGGGTTATTAGACGCAGGCTACGAGCTGTACTGGCTGAGTGATGCCTCTGCCAGTCGACGCCCGCAAGAGGCTGCTTTTGCCCGTGAGCGCGCCTGCGCGAGCGGTGCTGTGGCGGTGACGGCAGATATGGTGGCTTATGAGTGGCTTCACCGCTGCGATACAGCGCTGTTTAAAGAGGCGCACCAGCGCTTTTTAAAGCCGCGCGCGTCACGCCCCGTACGTTTCTATTAGGCCATTCGCTCTAGCGATCGGCTTCTTTGCGAGTAAAAACGAAGGTATCACCCTGGGATGCCGATGCATCGAGGCGATAGCCTGCCACATCGAACGCCTTGAGTTCATCTGGATCGTTCACTTGTTCCTGGATAAGCCAAGCGCTCATCAGTCCACGCGCTTTTTTGGCGTAGAAGCTGATGATTTTAAAGGTGCCGTTTTTCTCATCTTTAAACACTGGCGTAATGATCCGGGCATTGAGCTGCTTGGTATCTACCGCTTTGAAGTACTCATTCGAGGCGAGATTAACCAACACGTTGGAGCCGCTTTCAGCAATGGCTTCATTAAGTGCAGGTGCAAGGATGGGCTTCCAATAGGCATACAGATCCTTACCGGCACTGTTAGGCAGCTTGGTGCCCATTTCAAGACGGTAGGCCTGAATCAAATCCAGCGGCCGTAGCAGGCCATATAGGCCAGAAAGTATGCGCAGATGCGACTGTGCGTAACGGTTCTCCGCTTCGCTGAAGCTTTCCGCTTGCAGGCCGGTATAAACGTCGCCCTGAAAAGCCTGCGCAGCAGGTTTGGCATTGCTCAGCGTGAAAGGGGGGCGCCACTCCTCAAAGCGCGCTGCATTCAGCCCCGCCAGTTTATCGCTGATGCCCATAAGTTCACTGATTTGCTGGGGCGAGTAGTCGCGCAAAATAGTGATCAGCGCTTGGCTGTGTTTTAGAAAGTCAGGTTGTGTCACCTGCTCTGTGGTCGGTGGGGTTTCAAAATCCAGCGTTTTAGCGGGAGAGATAACGCTCAGCATCGCATGCTCCTAGGGCCATCATAAGTGAACGTAGTATACCAAGCCTCGGCCAAGGCCGAGGCTATAGCTTCGATAGTTCTGGCAGAGCCGCTTACTGCCTATAGGCGGAGCTCAGCAGCCGCTTAAGGGCAGGGATTCGGCATGCGGCGGTGAATGTCTTCGATTGCCTCTAGCACGTCGTTGTCCAACTTGAGGCTCTCGCTGGCAAGATTGCTTTCCAACTGCTCCATGGTGGTCGCACCAATAATATTGCTGGTCAAGAAGCTGCGCGAGTTAACAAACGCCAGCGCCATTTGCGCAGGCTCTAGCTCATGCTTTTCAGCAAGCGCAACGTAAGCCTGGGTGGCCGCTTCGGCTTCGGGCGAAGTGTAACGCTTAAAGCGCTCATAAAGCGTCAAGCGACCTTTGGGTGGCTGCGCGCCATTCAAGTATTTACCTGAGAGCACCCCAAACCCTAGCGGTGAATAGGCAAGTAGGCCGACTTCTTCACGGTGGGAAATTTCAGCCAAACCAACTTCAAAAGAGCGGTTGAGAAGGTTATAGGGGTTTTGGATAGACGCCACGCGCGGTAAATCCAGCTTATCGGCAAGCTGCAATGAGCGCATCACTCCCCAGGGCGTTTCATTAGAGAGTCCAATAGCTCGCACCTTGCCTGCATCAACCAGCTCTTTAAGAGCCGAGAGCGTTTCTTCTAGCGGCGTCGCATCTTCGTCTTCGCTATGTACGTAGCCCAGCTTGCCAAAGAAGTTGGTTTGACGGTCGGGCCAGTGCAGTTGGTAAAGGTCAACGTAATCGGTGTTCAAGCGCTCCAAGCTTGTGTCGATGGCCTGATGAATCTGCTCACGGGTTAAGCGCGGGCCACCCCGTATATGGTCAAGCCCTGGGCCTGCGGCCTTGGTGGCTATGATCAGATCGTCCCTGGCGCCACGCTGCTTTAGCCAACTGCCGATATAGCGTTCAGTTAAGCCCTGGGTCTTGGCCATGGGGGGGACGGGGTACATTTCTGCGGTATCAATAAAATTGATGCCAAACGCCACGGCTCTATCAAGCTGTTCGTGGGCTTCAGCTTCGCTATTTTGCTCGCCAAACGTCATCGTGCCTAAACAGAGTCGACTTACCTTCATGCCGGTTCTGCCAAGTGGGCGCGTTTGCATTTTTATCTCCTTACTAAGGCGGAATTGCCACAAGATAAGCCACCATTACCAGGCTGGTAAACGGCGTATGAATGGCATGTTAGCGAGGCTCATTGTAAGCAGCAAATTAATGGGGTTGAGTCGTCGCAAAGGCAGGCGTATGCTTGCCAGCCCATCGACCGGCTAAAGGCCGGTTTCTCGTGTGGTTGGCAGCTATTTTTGTGACTGCTAGCCCAAGGTTCCAACAGATAGGCAGGGTGGTTTGCCATGCTGCAGGCATCAACATTGTTTACACGGCTAGAGTTTCGCCTAGCCGAGCGTCTGTTTCATAATCGCTGGCTATTGCCGCGTTCTCCGCGTACCCAGCGTTTAACGATGCGCTTATTTAAGCGTTGTGCTGAGGCGGGTCACCCTGATGCGCTTTCCGTTTATGGCCATATGCTCTTTCATCGCAGTCAAACACCTCAGGATAAGGCGCGTGGTGCGCGGTATGTTCTGGAAGCAGCGCATGCAGGGGATGTAAAGTCTCAGTATCAAGTAGCGCAAATCCATGAGCATGGCTGTGTGCAATATCCCCGCCGCGAAGATTATGCGGTGACGTGGTATGCCCGCGCTGCCCAATCTGGGCATTTTTTAGCCGCGGAGCGTCTTGCCCGAGCTTATCGCCTGGGTGAGCTAGGCTTGGCGGTAGATGGCGAGCGAGCCGCTTATTGGCAGCGACAGGCCGAACAGCAGCCGCTAGATGACGTGGCCGTTGCATAAGCGCTTTCACGTTTTGATTGAGTGAGGAAGGTTGTGTCCGAGACGCTACCCACAGTACTAGATATTGAAGCGTCTGGATTTGGGCGTGGCAGTTATCCCATCGAAGTAGGCATCGCACGGGCTGATGGAAGCTGCTGCGCCTTTCTCATTCAACCGCTAGATGAGTGGACGCACTGGGATCCAAAGGCAGAACTGCTGCACGGTATCACTCGTGAGCGCCTCATTCATGAGGGCTATCCGGTGCGACAGGTTGCCCACTGGTTAAACGATGAGCTGCGCGAGTTAGGCAAAGCCTACAGTGATAGCTGGGGCTACGACAATACTTGGCTTTCGCTGCTCTTCCATCACGCGGGCATGTTGCCGCGTTTTCGCCTTGAGGCGCTCAGGATTTTGCTTAGCGAAGAGCAGCAGGCAGTGTGGAGCGACACCAAAGAAGCGCTGATCGCCGAACAGGGGATTCACCGCCACCGGGCAGGTGAAGATGCCCGCTTACTGCAGCTGACCTATCAGCATACCCGCAAGCTCACCGAGCACCCGGGACGTTAGTCACTCTTCCCTCGCCAGTTTTATAGCTGGGCTTCCAGCGCCTCGAGCAACTCATTGGATGACGGTGCATCGAGCAGCATTTCGCGGGTGGGAGACGCCAAAAAGCCATGACTAACCGTGCTGTCTAAAAAAGTCAGTAGCGGCGAATAGAATTCGTCGATGTTCAACAACCCCATGGGTTTTTCATGCAGGCCTAGATAGCCCCACGTCCATATTTCAAACAGCTCTTCCAAGGTGCCAATCCCGCCGGGTAAGGCAATAAAAGCATCGGCGTTGGCCGCCATGGTGGCTTTGCGTTCGTGCATATTGCGCACCCGTATCAGCTCACTTAAGCCAAAGTGGGCCTGTTCGCGCTCCACCAGATGGTCGGGCATGACACCAATGACGTCACCACCGGCCTCAAGTGCTGCGTTAGCCAGCTCGCCCATCAGGCCAACTCGTGCCCCGCCATAAACCAGCGTGTGGCCGCGTTCAGCGAGCGTGCGTCCCAGTTGATGGGTCGCCTGGCGGAAGGCAGGGCTGTTACCTTCACGGGAGCCAAGATAAACGCAAATTCGAGCCATTCGTTTATTCCCTGTCGTTAAAAAATGAGCGTAACTAAAACCGTAGCCAAAAAGAAAACGAGATTACTACGAGGCTTAGGGTAAAAGGGGCTTAGGGTAAACAGCGGTCTACCTGATAGTGCTCATCCATCCACTGCCCAATCACATTATTACCGCAAAGGTGGTGGGCGTACTGGGTATGCAGGCAGCGTATCTGGTGCCAGTTGCTAATGCCGCCAATCCCACGTTTGGTCATCACGTCGGTATAACCCAATTTAGCCACTTCTTCACGCTGAGCATCGCTCATAGCATCCCAGCGGGCGTTCACATAGTCGCGATGGCTCTGTTGGTAAGCCTCAAGAAACTCAGGCTCTTCCTGCAGGCGTTGTTCGAGCGCTTTGATAACCCCAGCGGCTTCGATGCGGGAAATCTCAACTTTCAGCACATCGGAACAGAGCCAATACAGGGTGGGGAAGGGTTTGCCGTCGACAATCGGCGCCATGCGCAGTACTAGCGGTGTGCCTTCACCGTCGGTGGCGGCTACCGCTTCGATACCACGCGGTGCGCGGCCAAGCTGCTGGGCAATAATGGCGAGCTGACGTTCGTCAGGCGCTTGGTTGGTGCGTATCACCATTGGGTTGGTCTCTCACGAACGGTCGTCTTGAACAAATTTAGTCGAGCGGCCAACGGCACGGAAAAAGCAGCGATTGAGCTGTTCGGGCGACGCGACATAGCACCACGTCCGCTCACAGTATTCAGCGGCTCGTGCCATTAGCACGTCATAAAGGCGATTGAAGGGGGCATCATAATCGTAGGGGTCGGCACCAAACAAGCGGATATGCGGATAGTCGGCAAAGCGCTCAATGAAATAGCGCTCAAGGTCTGCCTCCACAGCACGATGCTGGGTGACGTTGTCAGGATCTATCCAGAGGTTGTAGCGGATTGCCATTATAAGGCTCCTGTTGCCCCGGCAGTGCGGGGCAGCGTCAATCAGGCGGGCTCTGGCGCGTCTTGTAGATGCGACGTTAGCGCCTCACGCAGGTCACCCTCAATGGGCATGGCGCACTTGGCCTGGTGGTCATACTGCACCATAACGGTATGCCCCAGGTTAGTGAGCTTGCCGTGCTGCCGCGCCTCCTGGGTGACTGTAAACGAGCTATTGCCTAACCGCGTTAAGTAAGTACGTATTTCGATATCGTGACCGTAAAACAGTTCAGCCCGGTAGTCGACTTCCATGCGCGCCATAATCAAGCGCCACTGCTTAGGGTTTAAGTCAGGGGTAAAGAGTTTGAACAAATCATTTCGGGCAAGCTCAAACCACGCTGGCAGGCGGGTGTTGTTAATGTGCCCTAAGGCGTCGGTATCGTAAAAGGCGGGCTCAATGGTACGGGTAAACATAGCTTGTCCTTGTTATTAAAAAAACAGGTATTAGTACGGGTAGTCGCAACGGCAACGCTTAGGATTAACCCAAGCAAGCGCTTGGTCAAGCGGTGCGGCGTTGATAACACGCAGTGAGTTGCATCCACCCCAGCAGCCATAGCGTGGCAACAGCGAAGCCGGCTAATGTGCCCCATAGCAGCCCCAGCGTGCTGTAAGTATAGGAAACACATAGCGTGTAACTCAGTAGCGAGCCAAGTCCCATCGGGTAGTGCTTGATCACCGTCGCCACCGGCGCTGCCCCATGGTTCAGGTGCAGGATCAGCAAAAAAGGCAGCATCGTGACGGGAAAGGCGGCCAACGTTCCCGCCCAGGCGGGCGGCAGCCAGTGGGCAAGACTGGTAATGGTAAATATGATCACGGTGGCAAGTGCCGCGCGGACGGCTAGCGCCGGTAACGAAAACGTTCTGCTGGCGGGTATCCTGACATCAGTAATGCTGCGAAATAAGCCACTGAACAGAGCAATGGTGCATAGCGTCACCAGCGTGCCGCTCAAACGCGTGAAGTTAAACTGAGCGAGCAGCGTGCTAACGACGAGCCAAGCGACTAATCCGCCCGCCACGCCGCCAATGACACCCTTAACGCCAGGCTGGCGTCCTGCCACCCAATAACCGGCCCCTAGCGCCATTGTGGCCGTAAAGCCCGCCAGGGTATGCACCGCACTTTGGGTCGCAAATTGAGGGGAAATTTCCAAGCCGATAAAAAATAGCGCCAACGCTGTGCCTAATGGGTAGCCCGCCAGTAGGCCCGCCAGGCGCGGGCTTGCGCGCACCGCAATCGCACCTAGCCCCAGCACCATGCTGATCGAGAGCCCTAATTTCGCTAGCTGCCAAGTGAGAGGGACTTCAATCATACGGCGTCATCCTTGCTGTTTTTGTTTGGGTGCTGTCAGGGCGCGTTTTTTTAATTAAACCAAGCGCAGGCCTTGCTGGTCACGCCAGGCGGCCTCTAGCGCCTCTTGCAGAGGCGCTTTCAAGTGCGCGGGAAGTGCCTCATGAGCCGCTTGCAGTGAATCAAACGAGCGGTTGCGTAGCCAGCAGTACGCCCAGGCGCAGGCTTCGGCGTCGCTATCAGGGGTCGGGCGAGCGGGCATTTGATTGAGCAGAAAGACCGCAGTGCGCGGCGCCCATAGCGGCATTTCACCTAGCTCATCTTGGCTCCACTGCTCCAGGGTAGCGCCGCTGGGCGTGGCGTCGGGGGTGCCTAATTTAGCTACCCGTGCTGTTTCGGCCAAAATGAGCGCTAGCTGATCCGTATTCGCTTGCCCAAGCGAGCGCCATTGCCGCAACAGCGCCGATAGGCCCGCCCGCATCTTGGTATAAAAGTCATCTTGCGGCATGCTTGGCATCACCCCTGTTCAATAAGTGAGATTTTTCATGGCCTACGATTTTGCCACGCCTGTGGAGCGACGCCACCCAGAAGGTGGTTGGGCATCACAAAAATGGCACCGCTACGGCGACGACGTATTACCTCTTTGGGTCGCCGATATGGATTTTCGCTCTCCACCTGCGGTAATTGATGCACTGCAGGCGCGCGTGGCCCACGGTGTCTATGGCTATGGCGAAGTGCCCGCTACGTTAACAGAAACCCTGTGCCAGTGGAGCGCCCACCACTATGACTGGCCCATTCAGCCGGAGTGGCAGCAGTGGTTGCCAGGGGTAGTACCTGCCTTGCATTTGGCTGCGCTCGCGCTGACCGAGCCAGGTGATGGTGTATTAACAGTGATACCCATCTATCCGCCGTTTCTAGCAGTGGCAGAGCGCACCGGGCGTCTGCCCCAGCAGGCGATGCTCCAAGCGCCTTCGAATCCCGGTGAGCCTTGGCAGCTCGATATTGACGCCCTGGAGGCGGCGATTACGTCGCGTACCCGTCTGTTGCTATGGTGTCACCCCCACAACCCGACAGGGCGCGTATGGCATCATGAAGAGCTTGCTGCGCTGGCTGAACTGGTAGAGCGCCATGATCTTTGGCTGGTATCCGATGAGCTTCACTGCGACCTGCTATTAGATGAAGGCGCGTGCCACCGGCCGCTGGTGGCGGCATTTCCTGAGCTGGCCAAGCGCACCATCACCCTGTGGGCGCCCTCTAAAACCTTTAATTTGGCCGGGTTGACCAGTGCTTGCGCGTTGATCCCTGAACCTGCTCTACGTCAGCGCTTTGCAGCCGCAGCAAAAGGGCTGCTGCCCGATAGCAACATACTCGGCTTGGTCGCGGCGGAAGCGGCTTATCGTGAAGGTGAATCGTGGCGGCAGGAGCTGTTAAGCGTACTACGCGAGCATCGTGCGACGCTGGAGGCGCGAGTGGCTGGCTGGCAGGGCGTTCGTTGGAGTGCGCCGGAATCAACGTATCTAGCCTGGCTGGATATACGCGAGGCGGGCCTAGGCAATGCGCCCCATAAAAGGCTGCTGAAAGAGGCGGGGGTGGCTCTTTCAGACGGGGCGGCCTTTGGCTGCCCCGGCTTTGTGCGGCTTAACTTTGGTACCACCGCTTCCCAGCTGGAAGCGGCGCTGTCTCGTATGGATTCCCTGCTGAAGCGGGATTGAAAGCCTTCAGAAGACCTTAGTACAGCATCGCAAAAAGCTTACGGCGGTAAGCAACGGTCAGCGGGTGGTCGGCGCCCAGGGCGTCGAATACCTGCAGTAGCGTTTTACGCGCTGCGTCATCGTTATAGGCGCGATCCTGCTTCATCAGCGCCAGCAGCGCCTCCAGCCCTTCATCATAATGACCGTCGGCCACTTGGCGCAGGGCGCGCTGGTACTGCGCTTCGCTATCGGTGCGATCGCCCAGGGCTGCGATCTCTTCGGCTGAGAGCGCCTGTTCGCCAAACTCAATGCTGGCGCGCACGCCACGCGCGGGAGCCGCATCGCGCTCTTCCGGGGGCAGATTATCCAGTACTTCACGCGCCTCGCTGCCACGTCCTTCGGCTACCAATGCCCGGGCGAACGCGACTTGATAAGCGTAGTGTTCCGGGTACTGCCCCATCAAGGTTTGATAAATTTCGCGCGCGCCCGCGATATCGCCTGCCTGCAATGCTTCTTCCGCCTGCTCTTCTGGGGTGGGGGGCGCTTCGCCGGGGGCGGGGAAGTAGCGATTGAGCCACTCGCGTACTTCTTTCTCCGGTAGCGCTCCCTGGAAACCATCCACCAAGCCGCCCTGGCTAATCAGCTTCACATCGGGCACTGAGCGCACGCCCAGTTGGCCGCCGATTTCTGCATTCGCGTCTATATCGAGCTTGCCGAGCAAAAAGGCGCCTGCGTATTCCACTACCAGTTTCTCAAGCACTGTGAGCAGGATGCGACTGCTATCGGTGGAAGGCGAATAGCAGCCCATCAGTACCGGCACCTGCATGGACGCTTCCAGCACCTGCTGAATATTGCCTGCGTTCAATTCAATAATGACATCTTCAGGACGCACCGCCACACGCTCATCGGTAGGTGCGGTAGCATCGGTATTTCCAGTATCCGCGGTGAGCGGTTTACCTGAACGGGGATCAATAATCGACATGGGTAGACTCGTCAGCAAAAAATGAACAATAGTTACCCATGATATGCAGGCATGCCCCGGTGGATTCAAGGAAAAGGCAGGAAAATAAAAAGCTATAGGTGAAAAAACCGTACCTTTCGGTAACGGTTTTTTCTGGGCGTTTTTACAACTAGCGGGCACAAAAAAACCAACACCCGTTAAAGGTATTGGTTTCTTCTATATTTGGTAGCGGGGACCGGATTTGAACCGATGACGGTTATGAGACTGATGATATAAAGACATTTATTTTGTCCTTAAATGGTTAAATATGTCTTTAAACCTTATGATAGAGCGGTTTTTGGCAAGTGCCGCTTCTGGACGTAAGGGATATTAATGACACAAGAAAACGTAGGAGATTGTCACAGCCATCAATTGGAAGCAGTGACCGTAAGTCTCGGGAAGCGGTATCGCAAACTAGTTACGTGGGCGCATGATGAAGGTTTGCTCGATATTCTCCAGGTCATTTATCACGCCCAGGGGCTAAGCCCTCGCAATGATGCGATTGCCAATTTTGTAAGAGAATGCTCTCACCCTGAATCTGTCATGATTCTTTCTACTTGGGCAGGTGATCCGGTTGTCGATGAGCTGCAACGGTTTGTCGGTAGTTTTAAGGATTCCCACCTCATCTCCCGAGAGTACCCAGTAGAGGCACATGCTGGTGATGTAGAACAAAATAAGCGTCAGTTTCAAGAAGGAGGCGTTAAAAATAAAACCTTCCTAATCACCATGATCACCAATCCGCAGGCTCCAGCAAGTAACGAAGAGCTTTTGTTTTGGCGCCGCCTACTGCGCTTATGGCTCGTCGTACATGCGTCGCGCCGGGTTGCTCATCAAAAATGTATTGCGGATCGCAATATTAGCAATGCTGCCCGATTTATTACTCTCGGGCCTTACGATGAAAAATGGCAAATGCTAGACACGCTATTACGTCGATGCCGTACTTATGTTGGAGACCGCGAGCCTACTCTAGAGCGTGTTAACGACGCGTTCAATTTTGCTGCCGAAGAGATACGTCTAGATTATTCAGGCGACAGAGCTGCTAGTCGTTTTTTTAATTCGATTTCTCATATTGCGCGTGATGAAGTTGCTCCCATTAATAATGAGGTTACGGCCCCGCTATTACGCATTGATCGATTCGTGCAGCCTGCCGTTGCCGTGGTCCAGCACGTTGATGAAGAGGGCGAAGGTACCGAATATCAGTTTTATGCCTATCGACACGAAGTGGGAGCGGATCTTGATCCAGAGGAAGACGAAGGCACTTATGTTGCGACGGTAGATCCTTCAGATAGTAACGCTGAGCAACGATTGGCGAGCCGCAGCTATTTTGTGCAAACAGCAGAAGAGTCGCATTTTTTGCCATGGAGTTGGGAAAAGCTTTTACCGCCAGAGAAAGCGATTTTGCTGGGCTGGATAGATCAGGAACTTTTCTCCTCTGACCCAGCCAATCAGCTCGGTGCGGTGATGGTTTGGCTGTCAGTCCGGTTTTCGCGCTCCCTTCACTTTACTGCGTTATTTCGGATTGATGAGGTCTACGGTGATGAGTGGACGTTGACACAAGATTTTTCCTTTATCGTGAGGAAATCTCCGCGGCGGGCGAATGCTTGGCAAGGCAGTGTTAAGGCACTTGAGTATATCCGCCCGTTAGAAGAAGTGCTTGCCATTGAGCTACCTGTCCAAATAACCAATGTTCTCCAGCAGAGAGCTAGTCAGTTAAAAACTTCTCTGACCACGCTAGGCGACCTATGGGACGACACTCTACCGCTGGAGCGTTGGTTTTATCAGCAGGCACAATTACATTTTCCCCGCGTAACGAGCGCTAAGCTGGCGCATGTTTGGGGGCAGGTTGTGTTTGATAGCAATCACGATCCACATTTGGCGCGACTATTAACTGCTCACCCCAATGCGGGACTGCCCGGTGCATCCAGCTATGCAACATGGGATATCACCGCGATAGAAAAAGGACTGGCTCTGCCTCTGATCGCATCTAGACCTTTTCCGCCCAGCGTCAATCTCATTGGTAGTCGTCTTTCGCCAATAACGTCCTTGTTGCGTCAAGAGATAGTACAGGCGAGGGCTACAGTCGAAGCGGGTGCAGAAGCAGGACTCATTCACTACCATAACGCACTGGCGCAATACTGTGTGATGGGACTCTACGCTGCTTCGGGTGGTCGATATCTCAAAGATCCCTTTGAGTCACTGCAGCATTTTAATATCTCAGCACGCTGCTTATATCTGAACGATAAAATAGATCAGGGACGTCGAAGTAGTCGCGTGGTGCCATTGCCCACTCGGGCCGTCGAACTCGTGCAGTGGTATATCAGCCATTTGCAGTCACTGGCTAAGGCGCTAATTACTGTCAATACTGCGCTAGCGGATGAAATACACAAAGCACTAGCAGGTGCGGGTGCACCAGCCCTTCCGTTTTTCTTCTTACTAGATGAGAGACTGGAATGGCATTCCATGTCGACCGTGGATTTACCCAGTGTGCCCTTATTTCAATGGCCCTTGCCAAACAATGTATTCCGCCATCGCTATGCTCAACAATTACGCTATTTAGGCGTACCAGCAGAGATAGTCGACGGCTGGATGGGGCACGCAGAGCGAAGTGTAGCGACCTATGGGGATTTCTCGCCGCGCTGCTGGCGTGCTGATGTTAACGACTATGCTAGCGCCGTCGATGCTGCCTTTAATGATCTGGAATTCTCAATTCCGTCTGCGTCTTCGATATGCCCGTCATTGGCCAACCTAGGAGGTAATAGTGTCGAGGAAAATCAAAAGGCACCACAGGCACGGCTCTTTGGGCAACGCCTACGCGAAAAAGAGCGCCGACAAACTATTCAGCGTGAGCGCGAAAAGGGCGATGCGGACATTAGCAGTTACTTAGGGCGGAGGGCGATATCGGATATTCAACAAGCAGACGTTGATACGTTGGTTCAGCGGATGCTGCATCGAAATAACTCCGTCATACACCCGTATGCGTCGCTCCGCTTGTCAGTTTTGTTGCGGCGCTTGGAGGGGGAAGGCAGCCAATATCAATATGCGATAAACAAGCGCGTCGCTGAGGCCTCAGCAGAGAAATCACTCGTAACGGCACAAGCCGTGAAGGCTGTTTCGTTACTACCTAGCTTGGAGCAGTGGGCAGAGAGTCTTCGCAAAAAAGGATTAAAAGCACAGTTTTCCAAACTGGGTGCTCTGAGTGTCGGTGCTCTATTGTTTTGTCTGGAAAAACGCATTAGCTATCAACGAATGTTGCTCGATGTAGCGCGAGGGCGGAACTATCGGCTCATTCAGCATCGGCAAGACTATTTGCTTGAATATAGTGAAAGCCTTAACGTCACAAACCACCTTGCCCCCGTCCAGCGGCACCGAATTAGCTATAAAACCGCGTCCTTGTTAGCGGCGGGGCAAGGCATTCAAAAAGAGGTCGATCTCAGCCAAGTCCTGCTTCCCAATAGTATAGTCTCTCCTCCAGAGGCTTTGAGAGCGCATCTGCCAAATGTAAAAGAGGCAAGTGTTCAAACTGTATTGGCCACACTAGTTGAGCTGATTAGCCAGGCCAATTTACTAACGCTGCCCGGTTTAGTGGCGGGTGCATTAGCCGGACGTGTTCCTTCAACAAGCTTGCCGTTAGTCGATGAATTACGCATTCGTGAAGGCGTTAGGTTGGTGTTTCCTTCTAACCATAGCACGCACGACAGCGAGCTGAATGTGTCGACTACTGTGATGCCTGGCTGGCGGGATATCAGTAAAATTGAGCAGCAAGAAAATACGAATCGGCTTTATACCGAGGTGCAAGACGTTCTTAATGAGTATACGAAACGGCAATCGCGTCGGGCAGCGTCACAGCTCGACAAGTTATCTAATGGATACGAAGGGCAGGTGGGAGCTTGCGTCATACTGTTAGTTCGTTGGATTAGCTTTCTCATGCGGCGGGGCAAAGTCGGAAAGCAAAACGACTATGCACAAAGTTCTTTAACGCGCTATTTCTCATCATTGAAGACTGCATTTGCTGAGTTTGGCTACCAAACAAATCTAGTCGATTATGACGAAGAGGCGGTGACGGCGCTTTATGCGAAAATGCTGACGTTTGTCGAGTTGGCATCACAAGATGCAACATACTTTAGTCATCGGCTGCGCGATTTTCATTCCTGGGCCGAAACGTTAGGGGTGGCAAGTCCCGACTGGCAGGAGTTGTCTATCGAGGATGACCGTCGCAGTGTGCGCCCCGGTATGCTGGTACAAAGCGAGTACCTTACGTGTCAGTCCGCGCTACTCGCGAAATGGAAACACCATAGCGATGAAAAATATCTGCTACTAGGCTTCGTGCTATTACTCACCTTTCGCTTTGGTTTACGAGCGCAAGAAGCGATCGGACTGCAACGAAGTGATTGGTGTGAGTATCAAGGCTCCCGTTGGGTACTGGTACGCGACAATGCCCAGCGTAAGCTGAAAAGTCTGGCGAGCCGACGCGTAGTGCCTTTGCTTTTTGCACTGGATGCAACGGAGGAAAACATCATTCAGCAGGTGTTCAGCCGTTTCACGTCATTGGCCGGTCATGACACGAAACGGCCTATCTTGTGTGAGATTTACGAGAGCCAGGCACGGTTGATCTCTTGGGCGCTGCAAATCAGTCCGGTTTTAATTCAGTTGCTTCGCCAAGGGACATCGAGTGGCGGGTTAACACTGCATCACTGTCGGCACGCATTTTATAATACGCTTGCGCCTTGTTTATTCGGTATGCAGTCAGAGCTAACTCAGTCAGTCACGGGTGACGCCGATGCACGAGCAATACGCCAACAAGTATTGGGCGCTAATCACTCAGTGTCTCGTCGGAGTGGCATGGCAATGGCGAGGTTGATGGGACACCGACACCCGCGGATTGGATCGCTAAACTACAGTCACTGCTTATTTGACTGGGCAGATCAACTAACGCCCGTACACCATCAGCGGGCAAGAAGAATTGTTGGTGTTCTACACACTGACACCTTGTTGAGCACCAAAGCCCCTGCGCTTGAACAAGTCGATGTCACTGTATGTTATGCAGAGCTAAGCCTTATAGCACTGTGGAAAGTGCTGCGGTTTGTAGGGCTGGGGATGAGCTACGAACGTGCGGGACGGCACGTGAATATCCGGCCAGAAGACGTTGAGGCGATTGCTACAGTCGCTCGCCAAGCCGAGTCACATATGCGGTTCAAGCTTAAAAATAACAGTGATAGTTGGGTGAACGGAGAAAGCTACCCCTATATTTTATTAAGAAGCCTCGGCGAAAAATCATGGCGTCGATTTTTTGAACATATCGAGAAAGTGGAGGAAAGCGACTTAGTTGGTAAAAATAATGGGGTAAGCTTATGTGAATTGCCATTTTTGATTAGTAAGAACCGTCAGCTATTAATGAGCCACGAACAACATGTGAGGTTTTTTATGAAGGCGTTGGCTCTTTTTGGTGTGCTCAAGGAGGACATGCAAGTTGCATCTAGAAATATGCCAGTCGAGCTTAGTAATGCATTGAAAGAAAACGGATTATGTCAAGAAGATGCCGCCAGCGGCTTCCAACTCGATCCGTTTCCCATTGTGGTGGCGGGCGTATTGGACCGTCGTCAGCAATACGCAGCCCTTCGCCTCAACAGGTCTCCGGTTGGCGTTGTACGCAATAGTCACGAACTCGCCGTTGTGGTTCTAGCATGTGGTCTTTTCGGTGCACTATCTTCTCCTGTACTAGATAGTTGACAGTGATTCACTGCCCCCTTTTATCGAAGCCAGTCGGCGCTGTTCAAATTGAGGATTTTTTGTTTTGGGTATCTTGAGTGGACGCAAAACTCGACCCAGGCTCTGTGTTTAGGTTGCTTTTAATCATGCGGCGGCTACACGCCGATTAAGTCAGCATTGACGCACTGCACAATAGAGCCGATTGGTACGAACATACGAGGAGCTGGAGGTGAGTTACCTCCTGTCAGGATGATGAGTGACAATCAGATCTTATATTTTCTGGATCTATTTTTGCGGTCTGTGGCTTTCATTTATCGTTAGTGCGTCATAGATACGATACTTAAACAAATCTGCATAATTGCGAACTGGCATGACTGCGGTTATGCAGCATTCCCTATAACGCAAAACCTCATCTGTCTCATCAGTCCCTAGTAGTGCCCTTGCTAGGGCATTGATCTGCATCTAGAACGAAACCTTAGGTTTACCCTGCACGTACTTGCGCCATTTCGTTCAAACACTCCTGACCAGCCTCATTGATGGTGAGTACACTGGTTTTTTAGCCTAATAGTGGAACCAGGTGTTACCGGTTTAAGCGAACCCGCATTAAAAGGATGAATCGCCCCGGGTTTCGTAGACACCTCTAGGCCTTATACTAAAGGTACCTAGGAGGATCCATGAGCCATCCCCGTTACACTGAAGAATTCAAAATCGAAGCCGTTAAACAGGTGGTAGA
>NZ_JACCDE010000055.1 GCF_013415125.1 Vreelandella glaciei
CTGGCGCGGAACTTGACGTTGGGCATGGCACTGTCTGGGTGAATGGCGATATTCGCTATATTGCCATGCAGTTCAGTAGGTTAGAAGCATTCCTGGGGGCCGGTCTCACGGATTCAGGATAGATATAGCGATGTAAGCGAATAGTGGGGCGTAGAAGCAGTTGCACACTACCAATCAAGAATAACCAAACACCGAAGGTCTTCAGACTGCCCTCGTAAAAGAAGCAGATACTGCCGAAGGTGAACCAAAGGCCCAATAAAAAATCATTGAGAATGCTCAACACCTCATAGCGCTGATGCACCACTAGCTCTTTGTGGCCGATGGTAAACGTCCAGTCACGGGTTTGTGGGTTCTGCTCACGCCGCATTCAATGTCTCCTTGTGTAACTATTCTTTTAAAAATGTGTTGGTAATTTATCGTTTAATATTTAAAGCAATATTGATTTTAACTAAACGTTAGTCTGGCACACTATCAATGCAGGCAAAGGGAAAGCTGATTTTTTAGTAGTGATTAATGCTGCGTGAAGGTTGTTAGTAATGGAGTAAGCAGTTGAGGGAGCGTAATGGTCAATGATGCACTGCTGAAAGCTGTCGAGGATGAGTTGGATGGCGCACATTGCCGATTACGTTTTGCTGATGACGTTGAAGCGCGGTTCGAAGCAGATACCCAGCGTCAGCGCAGCCGTAATATGGTGTTGGCGGGGGTGATCTCAGCGATTATCTATTGCCTCTTCTTAATCAATGACTATAGCTTTCGTCCTGAGGCCTTTGCTACCGCTGTTCAACTGCGCATGGGGGTAATGCTTCCCTTTGGTTTATCCGTCTTGTGGTGGGTGTATCGGGGTGTATCGCCGGTGCTGCGTGAAACCTTGATGGCGAGTACCGTGGTCGTAGCCACGGTGGTTTCCTGTCTTATTTTTGCTAAATCGGTAGCGCCCTACTCCTATTTAGATGTTTTTTCGTTTGGATTGATTTTGTTGGTGGGTAACATTGTTTACTCGCTACGGTTCAGCTATGCCTGTGCATCCTCCGCGGCGAGCATAGTCATCATCTTGGCCTTTGTGTTGCCTTATGAGCCAATGCCCGTTGAAGCCAAGCGGTTGGCGATCTTTACGATTATCGCGATGGGTATTTTTAGCCTTGTCGCTAACTACCGTTTCGAGCTCAGTGAGCGCACCTCTTACTTGCATGTGCTGAAAGAGAAAATCCGCGCTGGCTACTACTTAAAAGATAACCAAAAGCTATCTCAGTTATCGATCACAGATCCATTAACCAACCTCGCCAATCGTCGTCAGTTCGATGCGGTGTTACCTGTTCGGTGGAAAGAGGCCATTGATAAAGGGATGTGTATGGGGCTGATGGTGATCGATATCGATTATTTTAAAGCTTACAACGACTTTTATGGGCACCCTCAAGGAGACATTTGCTTACAGCAGGTGGCCAAGGCCATGCACGATAATAGCCGCGACGCCGATTTAGTGGTGCGTCTTGGCGGTGAAGAGTTTGTGGTGCTAATGGTGAATGCCTCGAGCGAGGCAACAAACGTAGCCGCAGAGCGTATTCGCGCTAGTATAGCGGCCTTACGTATTCCTAATTTTGGTGTCTCCCACCAGGCCTATATTACCGTCAGCGTTGGTGTGGCCGTACTGAGCCCAACCGATGAGCTTACCCCTACCGACTTATTATCGGCGGCGGATCGAGCGCTTTATGAAGCCAAGCGGCAGGGGCGCAACGCCATTCGTATGGCTAACTTGGCTGGTTCACCATCCGACGGTGACGCTGCTGGTGACTTAGATAGATTAAGCCGATAGCACCAATGAGCAGCGCCATCGCAATGTAGCGTGACGCATCTAACGGTCGCACGGCATTGCTTAACCAGCCGAAATGATCAATCAGTAGGCTCATCAATAGTTGGCCAGAAATGACCGCTACCGTGGCCGCGGCGGTGCCTACCCGGGGTACGGCAAACACAATTGCCAACATATAGACCACGCCAAACAGCGCCCCGGTTAACTGCCATTTGGGTACGCTGAAGAGCGTTGCTTGCTGTGCTGGCTCAAAAAAGAACATCAATAAAAAGGTCAGGACGGCGCCGATCACAAAGGTCAGCCAAGAACTCTCGATGACGCCTGCTTTTGCACCCAAACGGCCATTGATGGAGGACTGAGCTGCCAGTACCGCACCGCCGACGAGCAGTAAGATAAAGATAAGAGGGAGTAGCATGGTTTAGCTCCTGAATACGTTAGCCGTTACATTAACCACAGGGCGGCAAGAATCATCGCCAAGGCGCCAATACGGTAGCCGTCGACTTTACGCTGTTCGCTTCCCAGCCAGCCAAAGTGATCGATAGCGACGCTGGCCGCTACCTGGCCGCACAAAATCCCCACCATTGTCATACCCACTCCCACCAACGGTGTTGCAAGCGTCAACACAATGACGTAGACCGGGCCTAGGATTCCGCCCGTCAGTAGCCAGCGCGGCTGCTTAAAAAGGGCTCCCAGCTGTCTTTTAGGCGCAAACACCAGTGCTAGCGAGAGCAGTAGCGCGCCCACCATAAAAATTGACAAGGTGGCCGATAAGTGCCCAACCTGCTCGCCAAGCGGGCCTAGCAAGCCGGCTTCGACCGATAGCCCCATCCCGGCAATTAGCACGCCGAGCAGAATAAGTGCGTGACGCATAGGTGGCTCCGCTAAGTAAAAGAAGCGCGTACTGTAGAGAGTTAGCGTTATTGCTACAATGCGTCAAAACAGCAAAGGACTATTGCATTTTGGACAACTCGCTTCGCCTGTTAGCGTTACGTCTTTTTGTGCGAGTGGCCTCAAGTGGCAGCTTCGCTGAAGCCGCGCGCTACTTTGATTTGCCGGCCTCTTCGGTCTCGCGGCACATTGCAGGGTTAGAGCGTTCGCTAGGCCAGCGGTTGCTCTACCGTCATACGCGAGCGGTAAGGCTCACCGATGCCGGAGAGCGCTACTATCGGGAGGTAAGAAGCATATTAGAAAGCTTGGATGCCGCTACCGAGCAGGTGATCAGCGGCGCTAAGCAACCGCAGGGATTGTTGCGTCTTAATGCACCTGTGGCGTTTGGGCGTCGGCATATCGCGCCTTTATTGGCTAGTTTTCAGCAGGCAAACCCGGTCGTGGAAATAGAGCTCACGTTGAGCGATGCCTTTATCGACCCGGTACAAGAGGGCGCCGATGTCGTAATACGGGTGGGATCGCTGGGGGATTCAAGCCTGGTGGCCCGGCAACTCGCGACCCAGCGCTTTGTCGCCTGCGCTTCCCCCGCGTATTTAACACGGTGCGGCGAGCCCCACCATCCTGAACAATTGAGTGACCATAACTGCTTAGTCTATAAAGGAACACGCGGCGCTCAACCTTGGTATTTCCAGGGGGCTGGCAATCCTCAAGCGCAGCGTTATTCGGTAACAGGCAATTTGCATAGCAACAATGCCGAGAGTCTTGTGGAAGCCGCTCTGCAAGGACAAGGTATTGTGCTATTCCCCACATGGTTGCTATTCGATGCGCTGCGCGATGGCGGCCTAACGCCTATTTTGGAAACCTATGAAGCCCTAGGCGAAGCGACGCGAGAAGGAATCCATGCTATCTACCCCGAAAACCGCCTGCGCTCGCAGAAAGTGGCCGCCTTTTTAGAGCATTTGTTCGCGGAGATTGGCGAACGACCCTATTGGGATCACCATTAAGAGCGATGACGATAGTCCCCTTATTAACGTTTAAACGTTACTCTCTGATAATAAACGTCTTAAAGACCCCTATTCGGGCCTGAATATATGCAATGTTTTGGTGAGGATTGGCCTGTGGAGATTGATCAACATTACCGTGCGCTCGGCGTCGACACTCTATCCCAACGGCTGGGAGGGGTTGAGGCGGTGGCGAGTCGAGTGGGCGGAGAACCCACTAGCTGGGACATTCGCGAGGTGGGTGACGGTAACCTCAACCTAGTGTTTATCGTCTCCGGTGACGTAGGCAGTGTCGTGGTTAAGCAGGCGCTTCCCTATGTACGCATGGTGGGCGAAAGCTGGCCGCTACCGATTTATCGCGCCCACTTTGAATATTATGCGCTGGTCCGCCAGGCCAAGCGTGCGCCCGGCATTGCCCCCGAGGTGTACTACTTCGACAAACCCCAGGCGCTGTTTGTGATGGAGTACCTTCACCCGCACACGATTCTGCGCCGCAAGTTAATCAACGGTGAGCGAGTTGCCCAGCTTGGCGAAACCATCGGCCAATTCTGTGCCCGCACGGCGTTTCGTGGCTCAGAACTTTCGCTGAGCAGCCCCGAGAAAAAAGCGGACGTAGGACTGTTCTCAGGCAATGTAGCGATTCCCGCGATCACGGAATCACTGGTATTTACCGACCCCTATTACGGCGCTGAAATGAACCACCATACGCCGGAGCTTTCGCCGGTGGTGGATGAGCTTCGCCGCAATGCGCGACTAAAAGCCAAGGTGCAGCGGCTGTTAATGAAGTTCACCTCGAACACTGAAACCATGCTGCACGGTGATCTGCACTCCGGCTCGATTATGGCCACGGATACTGACGTGCGGGTGATTGACCCTGAGTTTTCCCAGTACGGGCCGATGGCCTTTGACTTGGGCATGGCGGTAGCCAACTTCCTGATGGCTTACTTCAGCCAACCCGCACATCGCCTAGAAGATGAGCTTGAGGCGTATCAGGCGTGGATTCTGGAGGTGATTGAAGCCTGCTTTACCCGTTTTGATGCCGAATTCCGCCACCTTTGGCAAACCGAGCGGACGGGCATTCTATTTCCCAAGTCGCTGTTTGAAGAGCAGGGCAATAGCGCCGACGACGCCTGCGATGCGCTGCTTGAAGAGATCCGCCTGGATGCGCTGGCCTACTGCGGTATCGAAATGCACCGCCGGGTGTTATCGCTGGCCCACAACGCCGACTTCGAAGAGATTAAAGACACCGCGCTGCGCGCCAAGCTTGAAGCGCGCAACGTGCTGATGGGGCAAACGCTGATTATGGAGCCGGAAGCCTATTGTGACCTGAATGCGCTGGCGGATTTAGCTAAGGCGTATAACCAGCAAGAGGTTTTGTAACAAAGGCACATTATTAACAGTTCAGCACTCACTAATAGCAGCTTTAATGAGCGAAGAGTGACTCAGACGCCGCTGTCATTGAGGAGCCTGCGACGCGGCAATCTCTGCCGGTGGTAGCAAGTCGGCCCGAGATCGCCGCGCTTCGCTCGCGATGACATAAACGGCGCCCCCAGTTTAAAGCTGGTCCAAGCGATCGAACTTCCCAGCGATATCGCTTTCGGTCCAGTGGGGCACCCAACCCTCGACATTATCGAAGAAACGTAGCGCGGTGAATTCCGGTGCTGGGCCCATATCGAACCAGTGGGGCGTGTTGGCAGGCACGCTGATCAGGTCATTGCGAGAGCACAGCACCTGATACACCTTGTCATCGATGTGCAGGCAGAATAGCCCCTGGCCTTTAACGAAGAAACGCACTTCATCTTCGTGATGGCGATGCTCGTTTAAGAACTTCTGCCGCATGGCGTCCTTCTCAGGGTGCGTGGGGACCATATGCAGCACATCCACGGTCTGATAACCGCCCTTCGCTTTGACCCGGTCAATATCTTCCTGGTAAAGCGCCAAAATATCTTCCTGGGTGGCATCGTCAGCAATCTCGCCTGGCGCAGCCCAGCGCTCAAACAGCACGCCTACCTTGTTGAGCTCAGCGGTCATCTGTTCGCCGTCAGTGGTGTCGGTCAGGGCGTCGTTCGGGTTTTGATCAGCAAATACTTTTAGTTGCGACATCAACAACTCTCCTTAAAAGTGACGGGCGATGAACGTTACAGAACGATTTCATCGAAGCGGGTGACGCATGCATGATGGGTACCGGCCTGAGTACCTTCGCGTACCAGTTGCAGCGTTTGCATGCCCGCCTGCTTGGCGGCATCCAGCTCTTCGACCACATCCGACAAGAACAGCACCGCATGCGCAGGTAGGTCAAGCTCGGCGACAATACGCTGATAGGCAGACGCCTCGCGCTTATGGCCAATATGGGTATCGAAGTAGCCGCTAAACAACGGGGTTAAATCACCCTCATCGCTGTAGCCAAACAGCAGTTTTTGGGCCTGTACGGAGCCCGACGAATAAACGTAAAGGGCTTTGCCTGCCTCTTTCCACTGGCGTAGCACAGGTGCCACATCGCTATATAGGTGACCTTTAAAATCGCCGCGCAGGTAGCCGTCGGCCCACACCATGCCCTGCAGTGCTTTTAGCGGGGTCACTTTTTGGTCGGTCTCAATCCAGTGCAGCAACTCAGCAATGACAGCTTCCAGCGTGGCATCAGGGTCACCCATTTCGCGGCGCACGGCGTCGATCTGCTCGGCGATGGCTGGGGTTTCTGCCTTAGCGCGTAGAAACTCAGGTAACTTATTTTGGGCGTAGGGAAACAGCACCTTATGGACGAAGTTAATATCCGTGGTGGTGCCTTCAATATCGGTCACAATGGCGCGAACAGTTGGGTTACTCATTTAAGGCTACTCATTTAAGACCAGCGACTCTCTTCAAGAACACAGGCAAGTAAAAACTCAATCGCTTCCAGGTGGCGGCGGCAGCTGGCAATGCTATCACCCACGGCATAAATACCGTGCCCTGCGACCAAAAAGCCCCAGGGCATCGGCCTGCCGCTGCGCACATGCTCGGCCAGTTCTTCCATATTCTGGGAGTTGGGTACTACCGGCAAACGGATGGTGTCGTCGTGAGTAGCGTTGCCCTGTAGCGCTTTTTGCATTTCAAAGCCGCTTAGCTCGACACCCTCTGGAAAGCGCCGCGATAGCACCGTGCTGGCCACGGTGTGAGTGTGGAGCACGCAGTTAATCGAAGCGTCTAAGCGATAGAGCGCGGCATGCAGATCGCTCTCCGCGCTCGGCTTACCATCACCTGATAGCACCTTGCCATCCAGGTCACACAGCAATAGATCATCGGCTTGAATGCGGGTTTTATCCCGGCCAGAGGCGGTCATAAGATAGCCCGCCTCGGTGCGGGCGGAAAAATTGCCGCCGGTAGCGGGCGTCCAGCCTTGCTGCGCCGCCCATGAAATAGCGGCCAGCAGTTCAGTTTGTAGCGTCATCATAGGGTCTGCGTCGCCTCTTCTATTGGCAGCCATTCTATATGATAAGCTTCGCGGCTGATAAGCCGTGTAGCTGTTCCGATCAAGTGCTTAAGGAGTCCATCGATGCCTCAACTTCAGTCACGCAGTTTGCGGGTTCATGCCGATACGCTTGAGTACTTGGATCAAACTCAGTTGCCGCAAGCTGAAAAGTGGGTGCCCTGTGACTCTCCCGAGGCGTGGCAGGGGGCGGTTAAGAACCTAGCCATTCGTGGCGCACCACTGATTGGTTTGAGCGCCGCTTTCGTGCTGGCGCAGTTCGCCGCGAGCCATCCAGAACATGATTGGCAGCAAGTCAGCGATCGCCTGCGCGCCACGCGTCCAACAGCCGTCAACCTAATGTACTGCCTGGATGCCATGGAAGCCTGCTTTGAGCAAGGCGCCAATGCTCTAGCCGAGCGCGCCGCCGCGCTGTTTGCAGAGGATCGTGCGCTGTGCCAACGCATGGCCGAACGGGGCGCTGACTTGCTGAAAACGGGTGACCGTGTGCTCACCCACTGCAACACCGGGGCGCTGGCCACTGCAGGGGTGGGCACCGCGATTGGCGCGCTAGCGGTAGCCAAACAGCGCGGTGTAGAGCTGCATGTGTTTGTAGATGAAACCCGCCCGCTACTGCAAGGGGGCCGTTTAACCGCCTGGGAAATGGCCGACCTGGGCATTCCCTACCAGCTAATTACCGATAGCATGGCGGCTAGCCTTATGGCTGCGGGCAAGGTAGATAAAGTGATGGTGGGCGCCGACCGCATCTGCGCCAACGGCGACTTCGCCAATAAAGTGGGTACTTACATGCTGGCAGTGGTCGCTCACTACCACCAGGTGCCGTTCTATGTGGTGGCTCCCTACACCACGGTTGATCCCGCTTGTGCCACTGGTGCCGAGATTCCTATTGAACAGCGTGACCCCGCCGAGATCCGTGGTGCAGCTGGCGCCTTTGGCGAGGTAGTGTGGGCACCCAGCGATGCCCCCGTGTGGAACCCGGCGTTTGATGTTACGCCCGCCAGCCTCGTCACCGCTTGGATTTTGGATACCGGTGTATTTGATGCGGCCGCGATAGCGCGGGGGGAGCACTGTCAGGGACGGGGGGTAGCGGCATCTAAATGCTGGCGAACAACGTAGAGATCAGAGACTTGCCCACTTAACAGGCGCTCCATTGGTGAGTGACCAGCAAAAAGAGGCGTGCTGTTGGGTCTCTGCAGCCAGCTATTAGCGCTTTCTGGGTTGGGAAGTAGTAAATGCAGCGCTTTGTAGATCCCTAGAATCAACGACATTCGCTCCAAATGATTAGCATCCAAGCTGGCCTGCTCTGGTGCCTGCTTCCAACGGCGATAGGTGGAATCAGGTACTCCCAACAGCAGAGCGGCCTCGCTCTCTTTAAGCCCCCAGCTATGTGAAATATGGGGGTAGGTACGCATTGCAGCGGCCCCCATTTTGCGGCGCTTATCGGCTGTTTTATGCTGAATGGCCATCTATTCTCCTCCTCACTTATGTATAGATTGCGCCAAGTGAGCGATTTTGAAAATAACGATCATTTGAGCCTTTCTAATTCTCGCTCGTAAGAACCACTGCACCCACTGATTCAGCTGTTTTACTCAGCTCCCTGATGCGCTTGGATAACGGCCAGGAATTCTTCGCCGTAATCCGCCAACTTGCGCGCGCCGATACCGGAGATCGCACCCAGTGCGTCCAGACTTTGGGGTTTCTGCTCGACCATCTCGGCCAGAGTGGCGTCGTGGAAAATCACATAGGCAGGTACGCCCTGCGCTTCGGCCAGTTCCCGGCGGTGCTGGCGCAGAGCTTCCCACAGCGGGCCGTGGCCCTGCGGCACAGAGGATCTTTTGTTTCCCCGTCGAGTTGCTTTGGCTTTGCTTGGTTTGCGCAGGGTCAGGGGCTGCTCGCCGCGTAGCACCGGCTTGGCATTGGCAGTGAGCTTAATGCCGCCGTGCCCCTCCATATCCACGCTCAAAAAGCCGCTGGCAATCAGCTGGCGAAAGAGTGCCTTCCATTCGCTGGCGGAGAGGTCTTTGCCTATGCCGTAGGTACTGAGGCGGTCGTGGCCAAAGCGGGTAATGCGCTCGTTACTTTTGCCCAGCAGCACATCCACCAGGTAGGTCACGCCGAAGCGCTGCTCGGTGCGGTAGACGCACGACAGCGCTTTTTGTGCGGCTACGGTGGCCTCCCAGGTCTCGGGTGGGGTCAGGCAGTTGTCGCAATTGCCGCAAGGGTCGTCCAAATGATCGCCAAAGTAGTGCAAAAGCGCCTGGCGGCGACAACTGATGATTTCACACAGCCCCAGCATGGCATCTAGCTTTTGCTGCTCGATACGCTTTTGCTGATCAGCGGCGCTGGAGCCCTGCTGCATCTGGCGCAGGGTGATCACATCCTGAAGGCCGTAGGCCATCCATGCATCGGCGGGCAGGCCGTCACGCCCGGCTCGACCGGTCTCTTGGTAGTAGGCTTCAATGCTTTTGGGCAGGTTAAGGTGAGCGACAAAGCGCACGTCCGGCTTGTCGATGCCCATCCCGAAGGCGATGGTGGCGACGACGACCACACCATCTTCACGCAGAAAGCGGGTCTGGTGGTGCTGGCGCTGCTCGGGGGGAAGCCCCGCGTGGTAGGGCAGTGCCGTCAGCCCCTGGCGTTCCAGCCAGACGGCAGTCTCCTCCACCTTGCGCCGAGAAAGGCAGTAGACGATACCTGCCTCGCCGTCGTGGTGCTCACGGATAAAGCGCAGCAGCTGCTCCTTGGCGTTACCCTGATTCTCGGCGATATGGTAGCGAATGTTGGGCCGGTCAAAGCCGCTGTTGTAAAGCGCCGCTTCCTGAAGCTGCAGATGCTCCATGATATCGCCCCGGGTGGGCACATCGGCGGTAGCGGTCAGGGCTATGCGCGGCACCTGGGGAAAGCGCTGATGAAGCTGGGAGAGCTGGCGATACTCGGGGCGAAAGTCGTGGCCCCATTGGGAGACGCAGTGGGCTTCATCAATGGCGAACAGCGCAATCCGGGTCTGTTCCAGCAGCATCTGCATCCGCGGCGTGGCCAGCCGTTCCGGCGCGACATACAAAAGATCCAGTTCCCCTGCTCGCAGGCGGTTCTCAACCTCGACCGCCTCGTGATAATCGAGGCTGGAGTTCAGGTAAGCTGCCCTGACTCCGTTCTGCTCAAGCGCCGCCACCTGATCCTGCATCAGCGCAATCAGTGGCGAGACCACAATCGCGGTGCCTTCGCGCAGCAGCGCTGGGATCTGATAGCACAGCGATTTACCACCGCCTGTGGGCATCAGCACCAGCGCATCGCCACCGGCCATCACATGCTCGATGATGGCCTGCTGTGGGCCGCGAAAGCTGTCGTAGCCAAATACCTCCTGCAGCACCTTGAGTGCTGCCGGATGTGGGTCGCCGTGCATTAATGCTCTCCTTTACTCTTGCCCGAAGGAGAATTGTCGCACGAAAACCCCGAGGGGCGTCTGCCTAGCGAATTCCCGCCCGTAAAAACGACTGCACGAACTGGCGCTGGAAAAGCAAAAAGGCAATGAGCAGTGGGGCGATACTTAACAGCGTGGCGGCGCTAACGGTGGCCCAGTTAACCCCAGTTTCTGGCGCAGAGAAAACGCCTAACCCCACCGTGAGTGGACGGCTCTCTACCGAGTTGGTGACCACTAGCGGCCAGATAAAGTTGTTCCAGTGGTGGCTAATCGAGACCAGGCCGTAAGCAAGGTAGGTGGGCTTGGCGAGCGGTACGTACACCTTCCACAAAATTTCCAGCCAGTTGCAGCCTTCGATGCGGGCGGCGTCTTCCAGCTCTCGGGGGATGGTTTTAAAGGTTTGGCGGAGCAGAAAAATACCCAAGGCGCTGGCCACGTAAGGTAAGCCAATTCCGGTGATGGTGTTGATCAGCCCCAGTTCGCTGGCGATGCGATAGTTCTCGACAATCAGCACTTCGGGGAACACAAAGAGCTGAATCAGCACCAGCATAAATAAAACGTTCTTGCCGGGAATTGGGAAGCGCGCAAAGGCAAACGCCGCCAGGGTACAGACCACAAACTGACCGATTACTACCCCTGTCACCAGCGCAAAGGTGTTCAGGTAGTAGCGGGCAAAGGGCGCTTGAGACCAGGCGTTAGTGAAGTTCTCCAGTGTCAGCGGGGCGAAGAGCTCAAAGTTCACCATAAATTCGCTGGGGTGGAAGGCGGCCCAAAAGGCATACAGCAGCGGAAAAATCCAAATAATCGCCAGTAGCCACGCGGCCACGGTTTCCAGCGCTGGAATTGAGAAGAAACGGGAGCGGGGCGCATAGGTAGTCGTTGTATTCATTGATAGTGCGTCCTGCGATCTAAAATCGTGAACTTAAGCGTGGCCACTACCGCGAGCACCAGCAGAATCACCACCGTAATGGTGGCGGCCGTGGTGCGGTCAAAGAACGAGAACGCATTCTCGTAGACGTAATAAAGCAGCAGGTTGGTGGCGTTGTTGGGCCCGCCCTTGGTCAAGATAAACAGGTGATCCACGACCCGCACCGAGTTAATCAGCGCGTTGATCAGCACAAACAGCGTGGTGGGCATGAGTAGCGGAAAGGTGACACGCCAAAAGAAGCTCCAGCGGCTAGTGCCTTCTAAGTCAGCTGCCTCTTTTAACTCGGGTGGCATACTCTGCAGCGCCGCCAGGTAGAAAATCATAAAGAAGCCGGCTTCTTTCCACACCGACATCACGATCACCGAGCTTAACGCAACGCTGGGATCGCCCAGCCAGTTCACGCCGGAAAAGCCCAACATGCCGAGCAGTTTATTGAATAGGCCAATCTGCGGCGCGTAGAAAAACATCCAGATATTGGCCGCAGCGATCATGGGTAGAATCGTCGGCGTAAAGTAGGCCATGCGCACAAAGCCGCGCCCGCGAAGCTTGCCATTGACGAAAAGCGCCATACCCAAGGCCAGCGCGATAGACGTGGGAATCGTACCGACGGCGTAGATGAAGTTGTTACGCGCTACTTTCCAAAACGTCGGGTCATCGAACAATACCTGATAATTTTCAAGGCCTACGAATTCAGTGGGTGCACCGCGAAAGCCGGGTAAAAACAGGCTGTTAATGACCGTTGTTACGGTCGGTAAATAAGCAAACGTCGTCAGCAGTAGCGCAGCGGGAAGCAGCAGAAGCGCGCCATAGAGCTGCATTTTGCGGTGGTTGGTGAATGACATAAAGACGTACCGCACGTTGGAAAAGCCGGGGCATGCCCCGGCGACAGTGAAATGCCTATATTAGCGGGCGTAGCGGCGCAACACGCTGTCGGCCTCTTGCTGCGCCTGACTAAGCGCTTCTTGCGGTGTCATTTGACCGGTGAGTGCCGCCTGCACGGCGTTATCCAAGGCGCGGCGAATGCGGCCACCCTGGTAGGTGGAGAGCTCTGCCGTGCCGTGTTCGAGCTGGTCGCGGGCGACCGCGGCGGGCGGGAACTCTTCCACATAGCCTTGTAACGCATCGGTTTCGTAGGCGGCGGGGCTAACGCCCATATAGCCCGTCTCAATTGACCAAGCTGCTGCGCGCTCGGGGTCTGTCATCCAGCGAATGAAGGTCATCGCCGCGCGCTGTTCTTCTTCAGTGGCGTCTTCAAAAATGTAGAAGTTGCCGCCGCCGGTGGGGCTACCACGCTGGGTTTTCATCGGCAGCATGGCGACGCCAAAATCAAAATTGGCTTCGCTGCGTACGGCGGTGAGGTTGCCCGTGGTGTGCCACATCATTGCCGTGGACTCTTCCAGGAAGTTCTGGCGGAGTGTGCCCCACTCGATGGTGCCGTCGGGCATGGCATTGTGCTCGGTGGCCAGTGATACCCAGTACTCTAGCGCTTCCACCGCGGCGGGGTCGTCAAAGTAGACCTCGGTGCCATCTTCGCTCATCAAGCGATGGCCGTTCTGAAACGCAAAGGCCTGGAACATCCAGTAGGGGTAGCCGGTAGAGGGCACCATGACGCCCCACTGTTCGCCGTTTGAGGCTTCGCGCACGGTCGCCGCCATCTCGGCCATCTCTTCCCAGTTTTCCGGGGGTGTTTCGGGGTCTAGGCCGGCGGCTTCAAAGGCGTCTTTGTTCCAGAACAGTACGATAGTGGAGCGCTGGAAGGGGATGCCGTAGGTTTTACCGTCCAGTTGGCCATTTTCCATCAGCCCTGGGTAGAAGCCATCGAGCCATTCGCGCTCTTCATCGGTTTCGACCAGGTCGTCAAAGGCGACGATGGCGTTCTGCTCAATCAGCTCGTACAGGTCGATGGAGAACATGACCGACAACTGCGGCGTTTCACCCGCTTCCATCGCCGACATGGCGCGCACGCGGGTGTCGTCGTAGTTGCCGGCGTAGATCGCTTCCACGTTGATATCGGGGTATTCGCTTTCAAACTCTTCCACCAGGTTATCAACGACATCGGTGAGTGCACCACCCACCGCGACCGGGTAGTACATGGTCAGATCGACGCTATCCGCGTTTACCTGGGCGGCGCTTAACAAGCCTGCTGCCAGGGCGGTCATAGCAAAAGGGATACGCAAACGCATAAGAGACTCCGCAAGTGTCAATACTGCTGTCAGTGTTGGAAAGAGCCCACCGCCGGTGGACGAGGTATGCTTCGAGATGAGCTGGGTAAGGGGGTCGGCGTCAGGTCATCACGCCGCAGGCCTTCGGCATCGAAAAGATGTGTATTCTGTGGAGTCCAATAGAGGCTGCATGGCTGGCCTGTCAGTGCCTGCTTGCCGCTAAGCCGCACGCGTAGGGTGTGCGATCCCACCGCCACATAAGCAATAGTGTCTGCTCCCAGGTACTCTTCACTTAATACGTTAGCGGGCACGCCGGAACCGGGTTCGATTCGCAGCTCGATATCTTCCGGGCGGATGCCCAAGTGGCCACCAACGGCATCCAAGGGGGCTACGGGGGTACTTGGTTCGCCTTCGATAACGGCGCCATTCTCACCGGCCACTAGGGGCAGCAGGTTCATGGCGGGGCTGCCAATAAAGCTGGCGGCAAAAGCGCTAGCGGGGCGGTTATAAAGCTCGTCTGGGGTGCCGTCCTGCACGATTTTGCCATGCTGCATCAGAATAACGCGATCGCCCATGCTCATGGCTTCCACCTGGTCGTGGGTGACGTAAATCACCGTCATATTCAGGCGGCTTTGCAGCGCTTTGATTTCCCGGCGCATGTCGCTGCGCAGCCGGGCGTCCAGGTTGGATAGCGGTTCATCCATTAGGCAGATCGGGTGTTCGGAAATAACCGAGCGCGCCAACGCAACCCGTTGGCGTTGGCCGCCGGAAAGCTGGCCTGGCTTTCGGTCTAGATAATCGGTTAAATCGACCAGCTCGGCGACCTTGGCTAGCCGCTGGCGCTGCTCATCTTTGGGTACCTTGCGGCTGCGAAGGCCAAACACGATATTGTCAGCCACACTCAAATGCGGAAACAGTGCGTAGGACTGAAACACCATGCTCAGCCCACGGTCGCCGGGCGGCAGGCGTGTGACGTCACGCTCGCCGATATGAATTTGGCCGTCGCTGGCTTCTTCCAGGCCCGCAATCATGCGTAGCGTGGTGGATTTACCGCAGCCTGAAGGGCCGAGCAGAATGACAAACTGCCCTGGGGTAACATCAAACGAAATACCATCGACAGCCGCAGAGGCGCCCCAGCGTTTAGTGACGCCCTCTAAGCGTATTCGCGATTGGTTTGACATAGCACACACATCACCGGCTGTTGGTTGTTATTGGTTCAGCTTGTGTTGAAGGTGTTGCCGTTTCATGACACTTACATGGATGTTTGATGACAGCAGCTGTGTCAAGCAGAAAATCATTTGGCGGCTTTGGCGTCATACAGCTACCTATTCCTCTGCTTAGCAACCTGCATAACTATTCATATTCAAAACTCTCGTTAGCGCATGCGAAGAGTTTTCTTTCTTTGCCTCTCTCTCGAATAATCAATTAGCCGGATGCACTGATAGTTCTTCATGTCCTGAGACAGAGCAGAGGGCTATCACCCCATTAATTATCGTTTCCTTCGTCACTCCTGTCCGTCTTAACTGTACCTTTTTTATGGGTACAGGTGCGGATATGTTAGAAGCCAGTATAAGCGCGAAAGTTAGCGCTTCTAATCCTGAATTCAACTAATAAGTGCAGCACCTGCGGTTTCTAGCGCTCCTGAGTATTCACCTAAGAACACCTGGGCTGGGGTTCGGTATCCCAGCCGCTTTCTTGGTCTATCGTTTAGCT
>NZ_JACCDE010000056.1 GCF_013415125.1 Vreelandella glaciei
CTGGCGCGGAACTTGACGTTGGGCATGGCACTGTCTGGGTGAATGGCGATATTCGCTATATTGCCATGCAGTTCAGTAGGTTAGAAGCATTCCTGGGGGCCGGTCTCACGGATTCAGGATATTGACAACGTCAACTTATAACTATAAATCAACATTCTTTAGTTTTAATGGTTCGCTTAATACATTACGGCCGCTTATAAGATTTACATTTATATAATCTCAAATATTATTTTATTAAATTGAACACTCCTAGCTTTCTGCATAGTAATTTGATTCACAAAAGACCTTAAATCGTTTAATAACCGTTTAACAGCTATTGAGAAATTAGTGCTTAAAACCGGTCGCTATCAAACTTTAGTCTTATTTTTATATAATTTTCTCATATACAGAACACGCATAGGCTATGCACAGAAGAGTGCTGCCAGTTAAATATTCCAACGCTCTGGCCAGCCAATACTCTGTTGAATAACGATGATGATATGCCCCTATGCCCTACGTTCACGATACGTTGACACGACTTAATAAAAGCAGCCCTGCACAGTCAGAATTTTACCAAGCCACCGAAGAAGTGCTCGAATGCCTACGCCCGTTAATCGAGCAGAGTGATTACTATCATCAACACAGCATTATTGAGCGGATAGTCGAGCCCGAACGGCAAATTATGTTCCGCATAAGCTGGGTAGATGATGCCGGCAGCGTACGAGTCAACAAAGGTTATCGCGTACAGTTCAACTCGGCCCTTGGCCCTTACAAGGGCGGTTTACGCTTCCACCCCAGTGTTACCTCAGGCACCATAAAATTTCTCGGCTTTGAGCAAATTTTCAAAAATGCGTTAACCGGTTTGTCGATCGGTGGTGGGAAAGGCGGCTCTGATTTTGACCCGAAAGGAAAATCAGATAACGAGATCATGCGCTTTTGTCAGGCGTTCATGAGCGAGTTATACCGTCATATTGGCCCCCACTGCGATGTACCTGCTGGTGACATCGGCGTAGGTACGCGGGAGATTGGCTACCTCTTTGGCCAGTACAAGCGGCTCACCGGGCACTATGAAGGCGTGCTAACAGGAAAAGGGCTTAACTGGGGAGGCTCGCTGGGCCGTAAAGAGGCCACCGGCTACGGCGCGGTGTACTTTGCGCAAAACATGCTGGCTGCCCGAGGAGATGAGCTTCGTGGTAAAGCCTGCCTCGTTTCCGGCGCGGGCAATGTAGCGATTTATACCATTGAGAAGCTGTACGAGCTGGGCGCTAAACCGATCACCTGCAGCGATTCACGTGGCACTATCCACGATAAAAGCGGCATTGATTTAGGCTTACTCAAACGGCTCAAAGAAGTGCAGCGCACCTCTTTAGAAGACTACCTGCATGAGTACCCTGACGCGCACTACATTTCTGCACGTGACTACCCCCAGGGTGGGCATGCCGTATGGCATATTCAAGCCGATGCAGCCTTCCCTTGCGCGACACAGAATGAGCTGACCGCAAGTGATGCGGAAACCCTGCTCGTTAATGGCATCACGTGTATTAGTGAAGGGGCCAACATGCCCTCTACCAAAGAGGCCGTCGACCTGTTTCTAAACGCTAAAATCGCCTATGGGCCTGGCAAAGCCGCCAATGCAGGTGGTGTCGCTACCAGCCAGTTAGAGATGGCGCAAAACAGCAGCATGGAGCAGTGGTCTCTGGAAAAAGTTGACCAGAAACTAAAACAGATTATGACCAATATCCACCGCCAGTGCGCCGACACCGCCGACGAATTTGGTGATAAAACCAATTTGGTACTCGGCGCCAATATTGCAGGCTTCAGAAAGGTGGCTGACGCCATGATTGAACAAGGCGTCACCTGATCGTCTTTATTTTATAAATCGCTTATACTGTAAAAAGCACGCAGTCCTTCCTTTATTGGGGAAGGGCTGTTTTTTATTGGTTTAAACTTATTGCTTTAAGGAGAGTCATCATGGGACAACGTCCTGCTATTATTATTAATCGTCTGGATGCCGAACGCCTCCAGCGCTTGATCGACAACGCATCCGATAAAGATATGGCCGTAGCTCAACTGCTTGAGGAAGAATTAGCACGAGGTGAAGTCTGCGATCCAGAGGATATTCCGGATGACGTAGTCAGCATGAATAGTCAGGTTCGCTTCACCGACCTCACTCGTGGGCTTAAGATGATTCGAACTCTGGTTTACCCGCACTCCCTGGAAAGCGTAGCGGACGGCATTTCGGTGATGGCGCCCATTGGCGCGGCGTTGATTGGCCTCAAGGTGGGCGACATCATCGAATGGCCATTACCCAACAATACCGAAACACGGCTCCGTATCGATGCCATTTATTGGCAGCCCGAACGCGAAAAGCAGTTCCACCGATAAGTCGCGCTAGAGAGTTCGCTAGTATCGGATAGAGAGAACTTCGTGGTATTAATGAAAAACTTATAAAGTATGAAAAATTGAAATTTATAACATCACTAATGCGTGATGCCAATGGGTTATAGAAAAAGAAAGTGCGTTTACTTGAACAAAAAAATATTAATAAAATATTAAATCAGCATAGGGAATCGTTAATTAACGGTCATCAACCATTATCTATTCAGCACCAAGGGCCGTATTGCCCGGCACGCTATCTGCGTGATAACTCGCTACACTTTATCACGCAGACCTCAACGCAATGATTAGGCTGTATTGGTTGCTTTTGTACCGGGCACAATGGGTTCGCCATCTTCGCCCAGCAATTGGTGATCGTAGGCGGCCTGAAGGCCGGTATCTTCCACCGGTAGTGGCTGCGGCTCTTCCTCCTCGGCCCAGTAGTCAATGTGACCTGGATAGAGTGGCGATAAAAACGCCACCAGGATGCCGATCACGGCGAAGATCGCAAAGGCGTCCGCATAGCCCAATCCATCGACCAGCACACCGACCACCGGAGAACCCACTGCCTGCCCAAGCGCACAGGCCATAAAGGGCAGCACCGGCCCCATCGACAGCCGCCCTGGCAGTAACCGGATACCTGTCATCAAGTACAGCCCCGTTAAGCTCATGTAGGCAAGCCCGAAGACCATCGCGGAAAACATCGCCAGCGCTAGCTGGCTTGGGCTAGCGGCCAGTAACACCAAGCTTGAAGAGAGCATCATCAACATCAATGCCTGAGTGATGGGTGGGTTATTGCGGTCGGCGAGATCACTCACTACGGCACCACCGAGCCCGGCGATACCGACCGCAAACCATAGCCAGCCGGTGTGACCAGGGGGCAGCGCGCCAAGGGTAACCACTAGGTCTGGCGCGAAAAGCCAGTAAGGAGAAGAAACAAAGCCCATGGCGAAGGCGAACAACGAGAGCCGGGTGAGCCGCGACCACTGCAACCGGGTGATTGGCGGCGGCGATGCCGCGCTGGCTGGCGTTACTCTTGATACCGACGGGATAAAGTACCATGCCGCCACCACGCCCATGCCGGTCAGAACGGCAAAGAGCGTATAGGTCAGGCGCCATGCATCTGACAGGAACACGACCGTCGGTACCGCCACGATAATCCCGATGCTGGTACCTGCGTTCATGATCGAACTGACTCGCCCATGCATCGCCCGGCTCACTAGTGCCTGCATAGCGGCGGTCAGCGCGGGCATCATCAAGCCGGTGCAGATCCCGCAGATAAACACCCCCACCCCGAGTGTGAGTGCGCCTGACGCCTGGCTGATCAGTCCCAGGCCAGCAACCCCGACACCACCCGAGAGCACTGCTAGGTTACGCGCACCGAGACGATGCGCGGCAAGCGGCGCGACCAGTGTAGCGAGCACGAAACTGATAAACGGCAGCGCCCCGATGACCCCGATAAGGTAGGGCGTGAGCGCCAGCTCGGCGCTAATGGAAGGTACAAACAGGCCAAATGCAAAGCGCGCCAGCCCATAACTAATGGCGACCAGCGCGGCACCGAAGATGGCAAACCCCATGTTTGACAATGTCTTCATACTGTCACCTCCACGGCCGCTTGCTGCATGAATAGAACTCTGCTTAGCTCATTGTCATAGCAACCTTCGTGATGAGCAATGCAGATGGGTAGTCATTTACCAAAGTCGTTTTCTATATAATGGCTATCGTCCCTCTTCACGATTGTTTTATAGTCGAGGAACGCTAACCGGATTATCCCAGCCTATGGCCGTTGACCTGCAAGCGCTTTATCCCAAACTGATTCATCTGATGCTGGACACTGTCTTCGTGGTGGATAAGGACAACCAGATCATCTTCATAAGTGATGCCTGCGAGTCACTGCTCGGTTACCTTCCACACGAGTTGATCGGCACGTTGATCACCCACTACATGCACCCCAACGATCTAGCGGCCACACGGGACTCCATTGTGCGAGTGATGCACGGAAAGCCGCACGTCGATTTTCGCAACCGCTATATTCGTAAAGATGGCGCTATTGTCCATATCCTGTGGTCTGCCCGCTGGTACGAGGAAGAGGGAGTGCGAGTCGGTGTCGCGCGAAACGTCACGGCTCTTATGCAGGCCGAAGAGGAGTTACGTTACCTCGCCCATCATGACCCACTGACTAAACTAACCAACCGAGCGCTCTTCTATGACCGCCTTTCCTTGGGCCTGAGTACGGCCCACCGCTACCAGAGCAACCTGGCATTGCTGTTTCTGGATATTAATGACTTCAAAATCATCAATGATGTTTATGGACATGCGGTGGGTGACCGTGTGCTCTGCACAGTAGCCAGACGGTTGGAAGGCTGTGTACGCGAGACGGATACCGTGGCCCGCATGGGCGGTGATGAGTTCACGGTGTTGTTAACGGACATTAAGTCGACGCACGCTGTCACCGAAAAGGTAGAGCAGATCCTCACCGTCATGAACGCGCCGCTAGGTGCTGAATTCGGCGAAGTCAGAATGCCATCCTGCAGCATCGGCTTAGCCTGCTACCCCACCGACGGCGAAGACGCCGACACCCTACTGAGCCATGCAGATAGTCATATGTATCAGGTAAAAAGGCGCGGGCGCTAATGCCTATACAAAAAAGCAACCCGATATTCGCTACCGTATCCTGAAACACCTCACGGACATGCTATTTCAGGCAAGAGAAGCTTTCGTAACGGTCAACGATAGCCACTAAAGCGTCACCGTTACGCAGGCGCGCCTCAAACTCGGGGCAACTCCGCTTGGAGCCGGTGACACGCTCCTCGAAAACCTGATCGCAGCCGGCTTCCTGAAGAGCGTCGCTCTGCAGTAGGGATTCTGTTCTTGAGTGCTGACTCTCGCATAGTCAATGACCATATGCCTCCCTTCATTGTGGTGCCCTAATAGAAAACAAATCTCCGTGTTCTCTACAGAATACTGAAAATGGGCAGTCATACTAAGGTTATATTTTTGCATCGCATATACGCTAAACGTTGTCGAGCAAACACAAAAAATAGTCTAGCGAACCCGGCGCAACAGGAACTCAATAGTCTTAGCTAAGTACGGCCCGACGTCCATGCCGAACGCTGAGACAGCAATGTCAGGGCGGCGCTGTTCAGCTGAGAAAGGCTTAGATAGTTGCTTAAAACTATGTGCTTTCGGACTTGGCAGTCGAAGCACTTCAGTGAGCACACATCCGAAAATAACAGTTGACAAGCTCAGACAACCAATACTAATTTGAATCTGTAATTATAATCTGGCTTCCAATATACCGGAATATATCAAAATCTAACATAACGAAATATTCCAACCAGGAGACACATAATCATGTTCAAACCCCTAACCCAACTCGGTACCGCTGCGTTCGTCTGTAGCGTATTTGCTAGCGCAGCTCAGGCCGATAAACTTCAGGATGTTCTCGACCGCGGATACCTAATTGCGGGAACCGGAAGCACCAATTCGCCCTGGCATTTCATGGATGCCAACAATGATCTCGTGGGATTCGACGTCGACATGCTTCGGCTGATCGCCAAAGGCTTGTTCGATGATTCCGAGGCGATCGAATTTGTCAACCAATCTGGCGATGCGCGAATCCCAAACCTCGCGACCGACAAGGTTGATGTGGCCTGCCAATTCATGACAGTGACAGCCGGCCGCGCGCAGCAAGTTGAGTTCACGATCCCCTATTATCGTGAAGGCGTGGGCCTGATGCTGATGGCAGACGGCGAATATGCCGATTACGATGCGCTTAAGGCGGGTGGTAGTGGCATCACAGTATCGGTACTGCAGAACGTTTATGCTGAGGAAATGGTGCATGCCGCCCTGCCCGAGGCTACGGTCGACCAGTACGATAGCGTCGATTTGATGTACCAAGCGCTGAATTCGGGGCGCGCTGATGCAGCAGCGACTGACCAGTCGTCATTGAGATGGTACATGACACAGAATCCGGATCGCTTTTCCGACGCGGGATACGGCTGGAATCCCCAAAGCTATAGCTGCGCTGTCAAGCCCGGCGAGCAACGCTGGCTGAACTTCGTGAATTCGGTTCTGCACGAAGCGATGACAGGTGTTGAATTCAACACCTATGCGGCTTCCTTTGAAGAGTGGTTCGGCGTGCAGCTCGACCCGCCCCAGATCGGTTTTCCGATCGAGTATAAATAACACAAGACATCCTGGGGCGATTTATGGACTACGATTTCAATTTTGCAGCGGTGTGGCGAGACTTTGACATCTTGCTCTCCGGCTTGGGGCTGGGGTTGGTATTAGCCGTGATATCCATCGCGATCGGTTGTCTAATCGGGCTGTGTTTAGCCTTTGCGATGCTATCGAAAAAAAGGTCCATCCGGTGGGCTGCAACAGTCTATGTTTCGGTATTTCGAAACACGCCGATCCTAGTGTTAATCCTCTTTACCTTCTTTGCCCTGCCTGAGTTCGGTATTAACCTTGGCAAAATTGAAAGCTTCATCGTCACGCTTTCGGTCTACTCAGGTGCTTACTTAACCGAGGTCTTTCGTTCTGGCCTCGTCTCGTTGCCCCCAGGGCTGCGAGAGGCCGGGCTGACAGTCGGATTGACCGAGTTCCGAACCAAGATTTTAATCACAATTCCGGTCATGTTCCGTCGCGTTCTGCCTGCGCTCGGCAATAACTTCATTTCTCTGTTCAAGGATACCTCGCTCGCTGCAGTCATTGCCGTTCCTGAGCTTACTTTCTACGCCCGCAAGATCAACGTGGAGACTTTCCGTGTCATCGAGACTTGGCTGGTTGCAAGCCTTATGTACGTTATCGCCTGCTCAATCATTGCCGCAATTCTGCGGCGTACCGAAAACCGCCTGGCGATCCCGAAATAGGTGTCCGAATGGATATAATGCAAGCCCTTGATGCCATCTGGTCGGCGCGTTGGCCGCTTCTAGATGGCTTTGGCAATACAATCCTAATTTCAGCTGTGTCGATCCTGCTGGGCACGCCCCTCGGCGTCGGCGTCGGACTGATCCTCTCATATGGAAACAGAGTCTTAAGGTTCATCGTACGCCTATATTCTGATTTCCTGCGTGGCACGCCGGTCTTCGTACTGATTCTTGCCTGTTTCTATATTCTATCGATAGTAGGAATTCAGCTTTCAGCTTTTCAAGCCGGTGTCTTCGCGCTCACACTATTCTGTTCATCGCATGTCGGAGAAATCGTTCAAGGCGCCCTGAAGACCATCCCCAAGGGTCAGACTGAGGCAGCGAAATCTGTGGGACTGACATTTTTTGGAACGTTCTTCTCAGTGCTCCTTCCGCAGGCACTTCGAATGATCCTGCCTACCTGGGTGACCACTGCCACTGAAATTGTAAAAGCTTCGACGCTGCTCTCGGTCATCGGCGTGGTCGAGTTATTGCTAGCGACGCAGCAGGTGATCTCCCGCACATATCTTAGCCTCGAACTCTATTTCTTTGCCGGACTTGTCTTTTTCCTTATCAACTTTGCGATTGAAAAAGCCGGACGCTTCGTCGAGCGCAAAGTCTCGCTGCCCAACTGAGGTTCACATTGACTATTCCCGTTCTAGAAATCACAAATCTGCATAAAAAGTTCGGCGAGGTCGAGGTGCTCAAGGGCATCGACCTAACCATGCAAAGTGGTAATGTCGTGAGCCTGATCGGCTCAAGCGGATCAGGTAAGACAACCCTGCTGCGCTGCGTTAACCTGCTGGAAGACTATGAGGATGGCGTCGTCGCTGTTGAGGGGGAACAGATCGGTTACAAGCAGCACAAAGGTAGGCGCATCCGGCTTAAAGAAAGGGAAATAGCCCGCCAGCGCGCCATGACTGGTATGGCTTTCCAGCATTTCAACCTTTTCCCGCACATGAGCGCGATACATAATGTCATGCTGGGTCTGATCAAAACGCGCAAGACACCAAAGGACGAGGCCTACGCTGCCGCCGAGGGTTGGCTGGACCGTGTGGGCATGAAGAATTGGAAGGATCATTACCCGGGCCAACTTTCCGGTGGTCAACAGCAGCGCGTCGCCATCGCCCGCGCGATCGCCATGAACCCGGTGCTCATGCTCTTTGACGAGGTGACCTCCGCGCTTGACCCGGAATTAGTCAGCGAGGTACTGGCAGTCGTCAAGGATCTCGCCTCCGACGGCATGACGATGCTCTTGGTCACTCACGAGATGCAGTTCGCTCACGACGTGTCGGACACAGTCGTCTTCATGCAGGATGGACGCATTGGCGAGCAAGGCCCGCCCGAACAACTCTTCCACAACCCGAAGTCGGAGCGTCTAGCGGCATTCCTCAAAAATTCAAAGTTTTGAATAAAGGTAAAACATGAGTATTAAAAGATACGGTGTAAACGAATCCAAGGGCTCCGGGCGTCAGGCGCTGCCATTTGCTAAAGCGACAGAGGCCGACGGTTGGCTCTATGTTTCTGGCCAGACGCCGATGGTAGAGGGTGAGGTGATTGACGGTGGAATTGTTCCTCAGGCCCATCAGGCAATCAGCAACATGATTTCGATAGTGGAGGCAGCTGGCTATAGCGTTGCTGACATCATGCGAGTAGGTGTCTGGCTCGACGACCCACGCGATTTTTGGAGTTTTAACAAGATCTTTGCCCAGTACTTCGGCGACCACCCCCCAGCCCGTGCCTGTGTTCAATCCGCAATGGTCGTCGACTGCAAGGTCGAAGTTGACTGCATTGCCTTTCGCAAGACGACCTGACCAAAATGCCCTGCAGAGGGCACACCCAACGAAGAAATGGCCGGTACCTGAATGAGCAATGTGAAATCTGCCTCTCCCACCAGAACGAAGGAACGCGGGCTGGAGCGCGCCTTCTTGATCCTCGACTACCTTTGCACAACCAGCGAGCCACAACGCCCCATCGACATTGCAATCGGCATGGAGGCACCAAAGTCCTCCATATACGAACTGGTCGGCTTGCTGACGGCAGCGGGTTTACTGGAACGAACTGACTCTGAAGGACGGGTTTTCCTCGGACGCAAGCTGCACTACTGGGGGCTAAACTATTTGAAGCACTTCGACATAATAGGTCTTGCCCGACCAGTACTGGAATGGATCACGGATCAGACGCGGGAGACATCACAGTTATGTATGCTCGAGCGAGATAAGTACTTCGTAGCGATGATGAACGAGGGTAGCCGACCGTTCAGAATCAGTGCTGATGTCGGTGAACGGACGCCCATCCCTTGGACTGCGTCGGGCCGTTTGCTTCTCGGCAACCTTTCGGCGGAGGAGATCTTAGCGCTGATTCCACCTGAGGACTTTATAAATCCCCACGGGGGCCCTATTGATCCTCAAGAGTTTGTCGAAAACGTGCAGACGGCCTGGAAAGACCAATTTTTCTCTTTTGACAGCATTGCGGACAATTTCACCCATTGTTTTGCAGCACCAGTTCTAGATGCCGAAGGAATTTGCCAGAGCACCGTCTGCATCATCGCCCCCAAGCAAGACGCGATGGAAAACTATGCTCTTTATCGCGCAACTCTCATTCAGGCTGGAAAGAGATTGTCGCATCTGCCCAATTTTAAGACTTCTAAATTTAAGGCCCAGTTGCGAGATAACCTGACAGCCAACTTAAGGCACTCTTTAGATGATGAGTAGAATTGTGAATGATCACAAACTTACCCTTCATCGATGCCATTACTCTCCTGAGATTAGCTGATGCATATCAACGATATCGACACTCCGTCTGTCCTAATTGACCTCGACCGGGTCGAAGCGAACTTGAAACGCGCGCAGGATTATGCCGATATGCATGACCTGCCTCTTCGGCCTCATGTGAAAACCCACAAACTTCCGGAAATGGCGCAGAAACAGGTAGCTCTAGGAGCAATCGGCATCACTTGCCAGAAGATCGGCGAGGCCACAGCAATGGCCGATGGTGGGCTGACCGATATTTTCTTGCCCTACAACATCATCGGCACGTCCAAGCTCGACAGGCTTGTCGACTTACATGCCCGCGTGACTTTATCAGTTACCGCCGATAGCACCGATACAGTCGCGGGTTACGCCGCCCGGTTCGGCGCAGCCAAGCCATTGAATGTCCTAGTGGAATGCGATACCGGCGCGGGGCGCTGTGGTGTGCAATCTCCAGAAGAGACGGTCGAGCTAGCCCAGCAAATTAACGATGCACCAGGATTGACCTTCGGGGGGCTGATGACGTATCCACCCAGGGGCAACATCGCCCAAGCAGATGCATGGCTGCATAAAGCCAAGGCCGCGCTGGAGTCGGCGGGCTTGCCGCCCAAGGTGATCTCTTCCGGAGGCACTCCCGATATGTATCGCGCCGCCGAAGGAACGGCCACGACCGAGTACCGACCCGGCACCTACATCTATTCCGACCGGATGCAAGTCGCTTTCGGCGTCGGGACTCTCGACGATTGTGCGTTAACGGTGAAAGCCACGGTGGTCAGCCGCCCCAACGTAAATCGCGCAGTAATCGATTCCGGCTCCAAGGCACTGGCAGCCGATGCGGTTCCGGCTCCTTACACAGGCTACGGACATCTGGTGGAATATCCGAATGCTGTGATCATCGCTCTATCCGAAGAACACGCGGTCGTTGATCTTTCCGCCTGCGTGGATAAACCATTAATCGGCGACACGGTACGTGTAATTCCGAACCATGCCTGTGTCGTCACCAATCTGTTCGACATGGTCTACCTGGTGCGCGGCGATACCGTCGAGCGGGAGGCCAAAATCACGTCACGCGGGAATATGCGATGATGGCCATGAATGATGATACCGCCTCCCAAAATGAAAAGGGGCCTCTGGCTTCATGATGCGCTGTCGCTCATTCTGCGGCTGGTGAATATCGGCGATGCCAAGAGTTGTTCCTCTATTCCGGCATCTAAGTGCCTATTCAAAATTAATCGCGTGATCAGTTCCGTAACCACCGAGTAAGCGGTGTACCTCTTCACGTAGACGTTCAAACGAGAGATAGGCACTCAAGGGCAGCCAGGTGTACTTCA
>NZ_JACCDE010000057.1 GCF_013415125.1 Vreelandella glaciei
AGCACGGTGGGTTTTGGCAATAACGGGCTTGCGAAAGCCAACTTGCACGGGGCGAATGATCAAAAAGTGCTCGCTGGCGGTGATAGGGAAAGTGTCGGCGCCGGCTTCACGGATTCAGGAATATTGCTTTGGCAATGTGGCGAAGCGTAGCTAGGCAGTTGTCGCTTGATTCCCAGCTCGAGTTGATGAAGATTTCCATGGCCTGGATATAAAGGGCATAGCGCGCTAGCGGATGTTAGTACTCTCAGGTGATCAGGCTACCGATCCGGCCAGCGGGCGTTTTGGCCATCTGGAGCCCTCCGAGCAAATCGTCACCACGCTGTTGATCAGGGGAAAGCTCAGGCGGGTCTGATGTTCTGGTTGATACGGAAGAGATTTTCCAGGTCGTACTGCTTCTTGATTGCCACCAGTCGCTCATAGCTCGCGCCATAGGCGAAGGCAATGTTGTGCCCGCCACCACGAATGGAGAAAGGCGCGTTGTGTTGGCGTACGAAGTTCAGGGCGTGAACGACATCGGCAGGTGACGTGCAGCGAGCCAACATGGAAGGCCTGCGATCAATCATGGCATTCCATACCTGGCGCACTTGGTCGTATTGAGGATTATCAGGAAGGAGGACACTTCCTGCGAAACCGGTCTTGAACTCCTTGATTGCGGTTGACGTAAGCTGCCTTCTGCGCACCACCGTTAAGTGGATTCGGCGGTGCGCAGAAGGCACCGCCGAACGGGGTAGTGAGGAAGACAATGTGGCTGGGGATTAGCCGCATGCCTCACAGTGGCCGCATTAGAATATTTCTCCAGTCTCAAATCGCAGTATGGTCACGCCTGTCAATAAGGCCGCTTATTTATTTGGACATGTTTATGTGAATATTTATATCCGAGCAAAGCGACGTTAACCTTTATTGTCGTAAAGAATTATGGAGAGCAGTTTAATGGTGCTTTTTAACCGTTGCTCCGGCCCATGCGGTACAGCGGCATCGAATGTCAGGTTCAGAGCTCCCTAATTTATACCACCTAATCTTCCGGCTTTAGGTCTTCCTGCTTGGGTGGGGTGCCTACCTTAATTTCGCTCAGATCCTCATGGGAGAGGCCGCGGTACAGGGCGAACATCATGATAAACACCAGAATAAACATCGGCAGGCCGACCACGGTGATCACCTCTTGAAGTGCGGTGAGCCCGGCATCGCCTGCCAGTACGATAAGCATGGCGGCCAGCATGCCTTCGGAGACACCCCAAAAAACACGTTGATGCCATGGGCCTGGGTCTGCGCTGCCGGTACACAGCATATCGACGACCAGGGAGGCGGAGTCTGATGAGGTGGCGAAGAAGATGGCGACGATCACCACCGCTAGGCCTTGAATCAAGGTAGCGGCGGGGAAGTTATCGAAAAACGCGAACATGGCGAGGGGAATACTTTCGGCCACGGCGGCGGATAAAGTACCGGCTTGATCACCCAGGGCTGCCCGCGCCTCGGGGCCAATTCCGTCAATCTCCATCGCCGACCAGCCGAAGATCGCAAACCAGATCAGCGTAAAGATGGAAGGGGCGAACAGCACGCCGAGTACGAACTCGCGGATAGTCCGACCGCGAGAGATCCGCGCTACGAATATGCCAATGAACGGCGACCAGGTGACGGTCCAGGCCCAATAGAAGACTGTCCAGCTACCTTGCCACCCCCAGGCGCCGCCTTCGCTGGAGTAGCGTGCCAGCGTGTCATTCCAAAACGCCATGGGCAGCAGGTTCGTTATATAGAGGCCAAAGGTTTCGACAACGGCACGTAACAGGAAAACGGTTGAGCCGGTAAACAGCACAAACAGCAGCAGGCCAACGGCCATCCCGATATTGATATTAGAGAGCCGCTTCACCCCTGAATCCAGCCCCGCGATGATCGACCCCACGGCGACGGTGGTCAGGACGGCGATGATCACTACCTTTGGCAGCACCGCGTCTGGAACACCAAACAGTTCCGTAAGCCCCGCATTGATCTGCTGGGTGCCCAGGCCGACAGACACCGCCACGCCAAACAACGTGCCGAGCACGGCAAAGATATCCAGGGTTTTGCCGATAGGGCCGTGAATACGTTCGCCCAGCAGTGGAAAGAAGACCGAGCTGAAACGCATCGGCAGGTTGTAACGGTAGATGAAGTACGCGAACGCCAACCCCGGCATGGCGAAGATTGCCCAGGTATGTAGGCCCAAATGGTAGATCGAAAAGCTCATGGCATCATCGGCGGCGGCCACCGAGAAGGGCTCGACACCCGGCCGTGGCGGCGTTGCGAAGTGGGATATCGGCTCGGCCACGCCCCAGAACATTAGTACCGTGCCGATACCGCCAGCGAACAGCATGGCGAACCAGGAGGCGTTGGTATAGGCCGGTTTCGCATCATTGCCACCTAAGCGTATTGCCCCGAAACGGCTTATTGCCACCCACAGCAGAAACGCCACCCAGCTTGTTACCCCAAAAATAAAAAACCAGCCAAGGTTAGTAACGATCCATTGCCGCCCCGCGCCGAAGGCTTCCCCTATAGGGCCAGGCGCAATCAGCAGCGCCACAAGGAAAAGGATCATGATCCCTGCCGATGTGAAAAAAATAGTGGGATCCGTCTTGAGGCCCAGCTTTCGCGCAAGTGCATCCATCGTTACGTCTCCCGGTGTCTTTACAGACTGTTTTTATAAGCGGTTCTTATAAACAGTTTTTATAACCGGTTTTACAACCAGTCCTTAAAACAACGTAGGAGTTATCGGTCGATTACGCCAAGCTGGGCAAAGAGAAGCACCTCTTCTCCATAGGCTGCTGTTCGGTAGTGCAGGTGTTTTGCAACATGTTTCATCCGCGCTGATCAAAGCACCCAAGAGAATTGATATCGGCCGACTTCAGAGAATCACAGGAGTGTGTCCAACTGGTGCTGAGCGGGCCATCTCAGTTACTCTACACTTGGTGTTTGCGTTTCATGAATGAAGGATAGCCGTATCAATGTTGGGATTCCTGCAGGGATTTTCCTATGGCCTGTTTATGACCTGCCTGCCCTGGCTATTGGTCGGCCTTTTCAACCCTGGTCTGGCGCTTCCGGTGCTGGCTCCCAGCCGTCTGCAGGTCATCTTCCGCTATTGCTTGCTGGTTCCTTTTATCAGCATGCTGCTGTGGCTAACCTCTCTATGGGGCGGTTTCAGCCCCAGCCTGTTTGGCTGGCTGGCGGGTATTGTCGCTATTCCTGTGGCGCTGCCAGTCGAGCGAACACTGCGCGGCTGGCTGGCCCGCCGCCGCGAGCGCCGCCAGCAAGCTCAACGAGTGGCCGCGGTACGCAAGCGGCGTGCCCAAGAGGAGCGCAAGGCCTATGAGGCCGGCGTGTCGGTACTCGACTCTGCACGGCCGCCAGAGGGGGCCGATGATCTTGTACTCGCCATGTGCCGGGCCAAGCAGAGCCTGCTCGACGTGCATCGCCCCGATCTTGCCATTCAGGCGGATCGCCTCTATAGCCGCTACCGCCATGTAATGGACGTGCTGAGCGGCAGATTCCACACAGGCGAGTTGGCTTTCGAGCGCTCGCGTGGCCTGGTCACGCAGGTGTGTCTCGGCGCGGTGGATACGCTGATATCTATGGCGTCCCAGGCGCGAGGGGTGGTTAGCGTAGACGGTAATTACGTGCGTAGTCGCCTGACCCAAGAGGGCAAACAGTTGGGCGAGGAGGAGCGCGCCGCCCTGGTGCGGCGCCTGGATCTACTGGTAGAGACCGAGCATCGGCTGAATAAACTTACCGCCCGTATTGAATCGGCCCTGACCGTGCTCGACGATACTGCTGTTTCCATGGCGCGTATCGAAACAGCGCGCCCACAGGCGTCGGTTACCACCGAGAAGGCACTGGAGGATCTACGCCGCTTCGTCGAAGGCGCGGATCGTTATACGCGCAAAGATTAATTAATCCAGCTGACGGTGCTGCTGTGCCGTAAGTTCTGGGTAAATGGTTCTGGGTTAATGGTTCAGTGCAAATGGTGCCCTGCGGTTTTCACAATGGCTTCTTTCAATAGCTCAGGAGATGTTTATGGCTCAGCAACCCGATGACAAACGTCGCCTCTCCCTGCCGCCGGTGGACGAGATTGCCAGTCAGCTGGGGGCTAACCAGGAAGAATCGGACGACCCCAATGAGCGTGCCATCGACCCTGAGCTTGAGGCGATGGCCGGCCGCTTTGTCGAAGATATCCTCGCCGAGAATGACGAGGCATCTATCGCTCGCCAGCGCCGGGCCGTAGACGAGATGGGGCTTGAGTTGCAGCAGCAGGCCGCGCATCGTAGTGCCATGTTGCAAACACCGCTGCGTCAGTTGGCTCATCAGGGCGATGAAGGTGGTCCAGTCGCTAAGGCGCTGGTTGATCTGCGCGGGCGCATGGAAGGCCTCGATCCCGCTCGCCATCGCCTAGCGCCGAGCGCGCTGGATCGTGTTATGGCGCTCATTCCCGGCGTCGACAGCCGCCTGCAGCGCTACTTTCAGAAGTTCGAAAATGCTCAGCAGGCACTAGACGCGATTATCGAGGAGTTGAAAGGCGGTCACGATATGCTACATCGTGACAACGTTACCCTGAGCGATGACCAGCAGGCTTTAAATAAAATCCTTGCTGAGTTGAACCGCCAAATTGCGCTGGGCCGTTTGATTGATAGCCGCCTGCAGGACGAGATCGCCGCTCGCGATGCCGATGATCCGCGGCGTCACTTCCTTGAGGAGGAACTGCTCTTTCCCCTGCGCCAGCGTATTGTCGACCTCCAACAGCAACTGGCGGTGAGTCAGCAGGGCGTGCTGGCGCTAGAGGTCATCATCCGCAATAACCGGGAATTGATGCGCGGTGTAGACAGGGCCATTAACGTCACTGTTTCAGCCCTTACCGTGGCGGTGACCGTTGCCATGGCGATGGCTAACCAACGCCTGGTGCTGGACCGCATCGAAGCCCTTAACACTACCACGTCGCAGATGATTGGCGGGACCGCCAAGGCGCTGCGTCAGCAAGGGGTAGATATTCAAAAGCGCGCCTCCTCCGCGATGCTTGATATGCAAGTGCTTGAGGAAGCTTTCAGCGAGGTGATGGGCGCGATCGATGATCTCTCAAGCTATCGGCAGGAGGCCTTACCCCGGCTGGATGAGCAAATCGACCGCTTGGCGACCTTGGCGAAGCAGGGAAACGCCTCCATCGAGCGCCTCCGCGAGGGTAGCCAATCGCAACCACAGGACGGTCAAGCCCCCAGCTAATGCGTCATTAAGGAGCCTCTTGTGTCGCGTTATCTCATAGTGCTGCTGTCGGGATCAATCACAGTAGGTTGACAGCGATAAGCGTGAATGTGGCGCCGAAGATAACAAACGCCAATAGGGCGAGTAACCCGTCGTGGGCCACCAGTGAAAGCCCTAGCGCCAGCAAAGCCAGCCCGGCAGCCGAGGAAGAAAAGGGCACCAGTTCCATGATCGGCATACACAGACCGACGATGACACACAGCACGGCAATGCCATAGCTGCCCCCTCTATGTACTAGGAACGTTAATCGTGGTTTAAGAACGCGGTCTATGCCCCGCGCTGGCTTGTTGAGCCAGTCGAGCGCTTTCTGCAGTTTATTATGCTCAACTGAGCGGTCGAGAATGAAATGGGGCAACCAAAATTTTTTCCGACCGATCAGCATCTGTACGGCTACCAGCAACACGAACAACGCCATAAAGAACGACATGCCAGGTACGCCACTGAGCGGCGAGAATAACGTGATGCCAATCAGCATCAACAGCGGCCCAAAAGAACGGCTGCCAATCGATTCGACGACCATCTCGATTGAGACGCGATCGTTGTGGTGTGTTAACTCGCCCACTCGATCAAGCAGTTGTTCGAGGTTTTGCAACGGCTGGTTCATCCCTGGTCTCCGCGTAATGAGCCTTAAAATCAATCCTTCCTATTTAACGGTAATGTTGTTTTCCACCGTCTTCACCTGATCTTGTTCATGCGCGATGGCTTCGGCCCGGTCACGCTGCTGTGACGTTTCAACAAAGCCGCTCAGAATGGCTCGATCACCTTCCAGATCCACATCAATGGCCGAGCCAGCCAGCTCTATTGCTTCGAGAAGCCTAGCCTTGATTTGAACCGCTGCGAGAGAATCTTGCTGCTCGAGTCTTGCTGATTCATTGACCGGCGAGCCTGCACAGCCAGCCAGCAATAAGATTAACAGCAGACAGCCCAATAGCCTGCTATTGAACCAGTGGTATGGGCGCATTATTCCATATCCCCCTCTTCAATGGCGTCACGAGAACGGCTGATTAATCCTTGGCAATATTGCATGCTGGGGCCTGTGCCCACCTCTACCAGCGGTAAGAGGGCGGTGATTGGGCCAGTCAGGGCCCCCAGCGCCACGCTGGCGCCCGCACGCATCACCAGTGCTTCGCGGTGCACGCCCGTTTCGATGTTATCGAAGGTGCCACCCAAGTGAAGCGGAGAACGCCCGACAAAGACACTGGGGTCTTTGGGATGGGCGATGATGCTGATATCCAGGCGCTCCGTATTCAGGTCCACTTGGCCACCCAAGGTGAACGTGGTGTCGCCGGTATCCACCACGAACGTATCCAACTGGGTAACGCCGTCCCTTGCTTGGAGGTCAGCATAAGCGCAATCAATCGGGATCGGGTCGCGTCCCCGCGCCCAGCTCAGAAATGTCTGGCCAGCATCAAGCCCCGCGATCTCCACCAGCAAGGCGTCGAGTCTTCCGTCGTTCATCAGTAAAACTACGCCGCCGTCGGCCGAGGCCAGCAACTCTGCAATCGAGGAGCCTTCTATCCAAAGTTTGCCGCGCCCTCCGATGATACCCACGCTCTCATCAGCCAGATTCCAATGGCGTAAGGCAGCGTTGAGATCCACTCGCTGCACTTCCACTTGCAGCGTGCCGCTGGGAGGGTGAGTTTTAGTGTTCAAATCGAGTATGAGATCAACCTTTCCCTCCCCGACGCCGAAACCGATGGGCTCAAAGCGCCCCCGCCCCTCTTTAAGCACAAAATCGATAACCACGTTACTCAGTGGAATACCGTCGGCACGCACCGATTGCCCCCGGTAGCTGACATCTGCCGATACACCTTGCCATGCTTCGGTGATTATTTCGGTGTCGGGCAAGATGAAGCGGTCTTTGTTGCTGGTCTCCTCTGGGGTTTCCCCTGCGAGCAAGCCCAGGTCCTCAATATTGAGATGTGTTGAGCTGAGTTCTCCACTCACGTGAAGGGGGCTTACATTTGTGTCGAGTGCCAGATGGCCATTGAGATCGCTGCCACCGATGACGCCCTGGATATCGGTGAAGGTCCAACGTTGGTCTTCCAGGTCAAGTTCGCCGGTGACCGAGTAGGCGGGAAGCTGCGGCAGGGAGATGCCTAGCAGGCGGCTCAGGCGTTGGGGGTTCGGCCCTTCAAGAGCGAGCTGAAGATTCAGCCCTTCCAGTTCCAGGGGGCGCAGAAGCGTACCGTCTAAACGGATGTGCGTATCGACGATATCTGCCTCGAGGTCCACCGCATAGAGGCGGTTCGGGTCGCGCGCATTAAGCAGTGGATCGCCGTGTAGGTTAAAAGAGGCGGGGGCACTGTCGTAGTGACCTTCGCCTTGCATGTGAAACGTTTGCGCTTGGCTTTCAATGCTTAGCGTCAAGTCAGTGTCGGCTTGCGGGTCACTGAAACTTAGCTCTGAGGGTTCGAACTTTAGGCGACCGATGAACGGCAACAGCAGGTCATCACGTCTCTCGCTTGGTAGCGATTCGCTCATTTCCAGATGGAGTTCCCCTGATACTCTGCCGAGCCGATCTTCGATGGGCGTGAAGGTGCCGCCCAGACTGGATAGGGCCATATTATCCACATTGATATCAAGATGCCCCGACGCAGGTGACTGCGCTGCATCCAGCGTTAAGCTGGCGCTAAGCGAACCGTCACCCAGGCGAAACCGAACCGATTCGGCTTCCAGCTGGCCTGCTTCCAGGTTGGCGGCGAGCGTCAATTCGTTCAGGGCCAAGCCGTTGGGTAACACTAGCGTATTGGCATTAAGCGACAGTCGCCCCTCGAAGGTCCGCAGTGGCGCTAGGAAGGATTCGTTCTCTGCGCCTTCGCTCTCGGCTGGGGTCGTCCTTTCTATCAGTTGAGCAAGCTGGATCCGCCCGGCTTCAAGATCCACCTCGACCACCGGCCGCTCGGCGCTGAGCACTTCGATATTGCCGTTCACCTGGGTCGAGCCAATGCGTCCTGCAAGGCCTATGGCGCTCCATTGATCGTGATCGCGTACCAACTCGCCGGCAAGGCTAAAGCCAGGCAGTGGAGGCAGCACCGGCCCGAACCAGTTTTCCAGCGGCTGTGCACTGTCGGCGGTGAGGGTCATGTCGGCGGCAAACGTTTGGGGCGATAGTAGCGATGCCAAGGTGGTCTCCGCCTGCACCCGGACAGCGTTGGAAGTGGCATCGACGTGCAGCGGGTAATCGTGCTGCAATGTGGTGTTTTCCAGATCCAATAAGCGCGTTAATGGCGCTCCCTGGGCCTGTAATTCCAATGGCTTACTACGCCAAGTGCCGTTGACGTTAAGCAGTAGCTCAGGCGGATTTTGTTCTTCGCTGGCCGCGAGGGTACCTTCAAGATGGGTGTCTGCGTTTTGATGCTGATAATCAAACCGTGCGTGGCCGATGTGCAGGTGGGTAAGCAGGGTCTCGGTGGCTAGCGTAGGACGCTGTTCCATGGGCTTAAGCTCAAGCGAAATATCAGCGCTTACAAGGTTACCCGGCGGCAGTGCTTGATCGATTTGCGAGAGATCGAGTTGCGTTAAGGCTATCTGGGCGTCGGCTTGAACGCTCTCGGGACTGCTGGTGAGCGCGATATCTGCCTGGGCATGGCCGCCCGCGATGTCGAAGGTGAGCGGGGTGAGGGCGACCGAGTGATCAGCGAGCTCGAGCGTCCCTTGCAGGTTAAGCAGCGTTGCTTGTTTGAGAATTAGGCGGTCGGCGGCGATTGATACGTTTCCACGCACGGCCGGTAGTACGGGTATCGAGAGGCCCTGACTTTCCCCGCTTTCTGGCAAGGCTGACCGTAAAGCAGCCACATCAACTGTCGAAGTATGCAAGCGGCCGTCAAGGCTGGGCGCTTCACCGGACGTATCTATCGCGAGTTCACCGCTGAGCTGGCTGTTGGCCGTGGAGGCATCCACGTTATGTAATCGCCACTGGTTATCTTGACGTTCTAGGTCAGCCGCTATTTCAAGGTTTTCAAGCGCGATCTGAGGCAGTTTGAACCATTCTGCCCAATCGCGAAGTTGATGCAAGCTAAGCTCGCCACTCGCTTGAAAGCGTTGTAATGAAGGCGCTTGGGGAAGCTCGAATGTCGTGGTCAGCTGACTCTCGCCAGCGCTGAGAGAAATGTCGCCGCTGAACCCCTTGGTTTCATCCAGGAACGCAGCGACGGTATCCGTTTGGGCTTTCAGCTCAATGTCTCGTTGTTGAACGTTCAAGGTCGCCTGTGTGCGTAAAGTCTCGTCCCTCGCCTGTGTTTGAAGGGACGAAATAGCTACCGATAGCGGGCTGTCAGCATTGGCTCGCCAATAACGCACCGTTGAGTCGGAGACTGCTAGAGAGGGCATTGAAAAAGAAGAGGAGTCGTTTTCTGCCGGCGCTGATTGAGTGGTTCGCTCATCGACCAATACCCAGTTAGCGGGTGCGTTGTCGCGCTGCTCCAGGTTAAGTGTCGAACCAGAAAAATTCAGCTTCTCCAGCGTCAATTCGCCTTGCAGCAAATCGATGAGCGAGGGCTTCAATGTGACTTGCTCGGCAGTCAACAGGTGGTCAGCGGTAGTCCAATCGGGGTTGCTTATTTCCAATTGATGAAGCGCAAGCTGAGGATGTGGAAACAGGCTTATTTCCACGTCACCGTGGATCGCCACTGAGCGACCCGTTGCCTGCTCGATACGGTCAGTGATGACAGGCTTTAAAAAATTCCAGGGCATTAACGCTAAGGTAACCATGATAAGCGCGACACCGATGAACGGCACCATCCACCATCGCCTTAGACGTTTGGGATCCCGATGCAGCATTATATTGGCTACCTTTTGATAAGCTGAATACGGAACAATGTTCCTAATATACTACTTGCACTTATGTTATTAATGTAGTCGCTGAGGTAAGTATTTGCATTTGAGTTATGTGGTTAATAATGGTTAAAGCTATTTTTGTTAGGCTACTAATAAATAATTTAAAGCAAGATTAAAGAGTGATGTTGACTTAATAACTTTTTTTAAAAAAACAGCCTGACTAATTTGAGAGAAAATACGCAAAAGGGGCGAAGATATTTTTGTTTTTATTTTAAAGTCATTTAATATCAGCGGCTTGGGAGCTGATTGAGAGCTGTAAGTTAAGTTGCTGCGGTTCGGTAACGCTTAAAGCAGTACGCTTTACAGAAAGAGTGCTCTTTTCTAACGTGAAAATACACCAACAGACGGGAGATAGAAAATGTCGATCAAACGGAATGTTTGTGTCACCACGTTAGCAGTAACGGCCACTGCCGCCGCTTTACAAGCGAATGCTCAGCAAACCCAGTCTCAGCAAGAGAGCGTGAAACCCGGCGGTCTCAATGAGCAAGTGCAACACGTGACCCATCAGGTACGGTGTTGCTATGACTTACTGCTATCGCCATCTCACTGCTGAAGACCGAGCCGCCATCATGATGATGCGAGCGACTCA
>NZ_JACCDE010000058.1 GCF_013415125.1 Vreelandella glaciei
TCAATAGAATCCAGCAAGCTAGTGTTTTTTTATTTTTATGTTTAAGATTAATGAAATTTATACAAGTAGATTTCTAGTCATGAAAACCTCACGACGCTACACGAAGCCATGTTAATTAATAGCAATAAAGCACTTTATTGGCGCAAAAAAAATTGAGTTAAAAGCTGAAAGCACCATTATAGTGCAAGTAAAAAATTAATAATATAAAGTACTTACAGCAAATAATTGCTTTATATTGTTTAATATTAAGTATTTTATAGTTTATTTAAGCTAATAATTTACAATTAGAAACAACGGCAGACATGCTATTTTAAGTTATAGAGAGGCGTTATGAGACCTATCCATGACACACTAGACTGGAATCTTCTCAGAACATTTATTGTAATTGTTCAAGAGGGGAGTGTCAGCAAGGCTGCCAATAGGCTTTACCTATCTCAACCCGCGGTTAGTTTGTCCCTTAAACGCTTAGAAGAGCGCCTAGGTCAACGTTTGATAGAGCGTGACAGTCATAGTTTCAATGTGACAAAAGCAGGGCACCTTGTATATAGAGAAGCTATCAATATATATGCCAATGTGGCTAGGCTAGCCGCCTCAGTAGGAGACTTTGACCCGGAAGTGGTCGGCCATGTTTCGCTACTTTTCATCACGGGAATTCAATGCCGGTTTCTCGATAGCGTTTTCGAACGTTTCCATCAGCAATTTCCCCAGATCACGTTCAGCATAGAGGACATGTCCAGCCAGGAAGTGCAGCATGCATTGGCCCAGCGTCAAGGCGCCCTGGGTATCAGCCTAGCGTTGCAGTGTCCGAGCAACCTCAACAGTCAGATACTCGCACGGCAACGATACCGGCTTTATTGCGGTAGAAGCCACGCGCTTTTCGGTCGACACAATTTGCCAATGGATAGCCTGAAGAGTGAAAACTATGTCTCTTTTGGCAGCGAGCAACTCGATGGCGTGCTCTCTTCGCTTGCGGTGTTCCGTGCCCATCATGGGCTTAAGGGCAACGTCGTAGGCCAGTCAAGCAGCCTCCAGGAAATTCAAAGGATGGTACTTGCCGGATGGGGTATTGGTTGTCTACCCGAGCATCTGGTGCTCCGGGATGTGGCGGAAGGTCGGCTGTGGCCCCTTCCGCCCTATGACGGCGTCGCTGAAATCGACCTGCACGTAATGTGGCATCAGGACGCTCGTTTCAGCGACGCCGAGACCATCTTCATGGAGTTCTTCCTCAATGCCCTGGGCAAGGTACCCCTCGAAGAACGTCTTACCACCGGCCTTGAGTTGTTCGACGAAACGCCTGATGTCAACCATCCCTTGTGATTGGCGATATCACCGGCTGTACGCCAGATTGAACCAGGTCGTCTTGAGATCCGAGTACTTGTCCAGTGCATGAAGCGACTTGTCGCGACCGAACCCGGATTGCTTCACGCCGCCGAAGGGTACGCTGATATCGCCATCGGCATAGCAATTGACCCATACCAAGCCGGCTTGCAGACGCTTTGATACGCGATGTGCGCGGCCAAGGTCACTCGTCCATAGCCCAGCTCCCAGACCGTAGATCGAGTCGTTGGCCAGCGTGATGGCTTCCGCCTCGCTGGAAAAGCGGCCCAGGCCCAGAACCGGCCCGAAGATTTCCTCACGCATGGAGGTGGCGGTTTGGCCTCCCTCCAGAATCGTCGGTTCGACGTACCATCCTCCCTCGACCGGCGATGCGTGTCGCCCGCCGTGATGCAGGGTCATGCCTTCGCTAAGACCTTGCTCGATATACTTAAGCACCTTGGCATGATGCGCGGCGCTGACCAGAGCCCCCATGCGCGTCGCAGGATCTAACGGATCGCCTGCCGGCATGTCCCGTGCAGCCGCAATTAGGCGCGGCAAGAAATCATCGAAGATGGTCTCCTCCACATACAATCTGGAGCCGGCAATACATACCTCACCCTGGTTGGTAAAGATAGCAGCTGCGGCGGCCTGAGCGGCGGCATCCAGGTCTGGGCAGTCGGCGAAGACCAAATGAGGGGACTTGCCACCGCACTCCAGCCACACCCGCTTGAGGTTGGACTCGCTGGAATAGCGCATAAAGCGCTTGCCGGTGGCGGTGGAACCGGTAAAGGCTAATGCATCTACCTGCGGGTGCATGCCCAGCGCTTCACCAGCGACGGCGCCGTGGCCGGGCGTGACATTGAACACACCGTCCGGCAGGCCGGCTTCCTTCGCTAGCGCGGCAAGCCTCAGGGCACTGAGACTTGAGGCCTCGGCGGGCTTGAGCACGATACTGTTGCCCATTGCCAGTGCCGGAGCAAATTTCCAGGCGGCAATCATCAGCGGGAAGTTCCACGGAACCACGGCGGCGACCACGCCGAGCGGCTCGCGGGTAATGGTGGCGTGGACATCTTCGCCGGTGGGGGCGATTTCGTCATACTGCTTGTCGATGGCTTCGGCATACCATGCAACGCAGCGTACCGTTTCCGGCAAATCGAAAGCCAGACTATCGGCGATTGGCTTGCCCATTTCGAGTGTCTGCAGCAGTGCCAGCTCTTCGGCGTGGGTATCAATGAGTGAGGCAAATCGTAGCAAGACCCTCTTGCGCTCTAGGGGAGGACAGCGCGACCAGTCACCCGCTTCGAAGGTACGGTGTGCGGCCTGCACCGCACGATCAATATCCACGCTACCGCAGGCGGTCACTTCAGCCAACACCTGCCCAGTGGCGGGGTTGTAAGCGCTCAGGGTGGCGCCGTCACGGCTAGCGACGAACTCACCATTGATGAAGGCTTGAGTGGTCGGTTGCAGTCGGCTGGCAAGCTCCTGCCAGTAGGCTTTGTCGTGTATGGTCATACCTTTTCTCCTGTACATGGTGCTAGGACGCGGCGACTCCGGCCTTGCTCAGCATGGTGTGCAGTAGCACGTTGGCGCCGGCCTCGAGATCCTCCGGCGTGGCGTTCTCGCTTTCGTTGTGGCTGATGCCATCTTCACAGGGCACGAAGATCATGGCGGTGGGCGCCACGCGGCTGATGAATACTGCGTCGTGGCCGGCGCCGGTCTCGATATCGCGATAGGGAATTCCTAGCGTATCGCTGCTGGTTCGGATCAGGTTCACCAGGTCGGCATCGAACGGGGTCGGCGGTACTCGCTGTACGTCGCGTAGCTCAACCGTCACCTTGCCTAGTTCGCTGTGCCTGACACATGCATCACGCAGGGCCTGCTCCATCTGCTCGAGCGTCGAGCTCTCAAGGTGGCGGATGTCCACACTGAAGGTTACCCGCCCGGGAATGACGTTGCGTGAGTTGGGATACAGCTCGAACTCGCCGCAGGTGACACGGCCGTGAGGCTGATGGGGGTCGGCCAGCGCCAGGATATCGCCGATCAACTCGGCGGCCCGCTTCAATGCATCGCGGCGATAGAGCATCGGGGTCGGGCCGGCGTGAGCTTCCTGGCCGGTGACCACCACATCGAACCAGCGCAGGCCCAATGAACCAGTCACCGCACCGACGGCGATACCTTCCGCCTCGAGTACGGGTCCCTGTTCGATATGCGATTCGATATAGGCACCGAAGGTACGGCTACCCATAGGGATATCGCCTGCGTAGCCGATGCGTTCAAGCGAAGCGGCCACCGTGTCGCCATCACGGTCCTTGGCGGCAAGGGCATCCTCCAGGGGAATGATGCCAGCATGCACTCCCGACCCCATCATCACGGGAACGAACCGGCATCCCTCCTCGTTGGTCCAGATCACTACCTCTAGCGGCGCTTCGGTGGTGATGCCGTGATCGTTGAGAACCCGTATGACCTCAAGGCCGGCGAGGACACCGTAACAACCATCGAAGCGGCCTCCGGTGGGCTGGGTGTCAAGATGGCTGCCGGTGACTACGGGCGGCAGGTCGTCGCGGCGTCCGGCACGGCGGGCGAAGATATTACCCATCTGGTCGACCCCCAGCGTCATGCCGGCGTCGCGTAGCCAGCCGGTGACCAGCTCGCGCCCAAGACGGTCTTCTTCGGTCAATGCCAGCCGACAGTTGCCTCCCTTGGGGGTGGCGCCGATTTGGGCCAGATCCATCAACGAACGCCACAGGCGTTGTCCATCAATACGCAGAGTGGTGGATAAAGGCTCAGTCATGGGGAGGCTCCTGTGGCATTGCGGAATCCCTACGTTCGAGTGCCGCCGCGCGAATCGCACTGAGACGTTCTCCTGGTGCGATGCCATCGGCGTCATAACGCAGCTCAATCAAGGCGGGTAAGTGATTTTGCTCGGTAAAGGTCAGAGCACGGGCGAAGGCAGCCTCGAAGACGGCATCGTCCTCGACGATTTCTCCTTGCCCACCATAGGCCCTGATCAGCGAATCAAACTCGGGGTTGGTGAAAGTCAGTGCTATTTCACGACCAGGGAAATCATGCTCCTGGTGGGCGCGAATTGTGCCCCACATGCCATTGTTGAATAACAGGATGACGATACCCAGGCGGTATTGCAGGGCCACGCCAAGCTCCTGCAAATTCATCTGGAAGCATCCGTCACCAGCGAAGCAGACAGCCGGACGCTGCGGATATTCAAGCTTGCTGCTGATGGCTGCGGGCAGGCCGTAACCCATTGCCCCAACCGTGGGGGCCAACGAGCTGCCGAGCCCGCCAAAACGGATATAGCGATGGGCATAGAGCGCGTAGTTACCGGCGCCGACAGTGATGCAGCCATGGCCGTCCAGCATTCGGTCCACCGTCTTCGTGACACGGTCGAGGCTGAGCGGGCCGGGGGCCTCCAGCGGTGTCAGTGTGTCGAGATAGGCCTGTCGTGCGGCAGTTGTCTCCTGCTGCCAGGCCGGTGGCCTCGTGGGAGCCAATGTCGCCAGGCTTGCCGAGAAACCGACGACATCAGCATTGATGGCAAGATCGGGACGATAGACATGCCCCAGCTCTTCGGGATCGGGGTAGACATGGACCAGTGTCTGGCTCGGCACCGGCGACTCGATCCAGCTATACCCTTCGGTGGTGGGCTCCCCCAGTCGCGTGCCCAACGCGATGATCAGATCGCTCGCCTTGAGCCGTTCACGCAGGGCCTGATGCATACCGTTGCCGACATGGCCGACGAAATTCTCATGGCGGTGGTCAAAACATTCCAGGCGGCGCCAGGCGACACCGACAGGAAGCGCATAGCGGTCGGCAAACCCGGCAATCTCCCGCTGGGCCTGCTCGGTCCATCCACTACCACCCAATAACAGGAACGGCCGTTCGGCCCGCTCAAGATGCTGGTGCAATTCGCTCAATTGTTGCTGGCTAGGATAACTATGCAGACGGGGTCTGGGCGCTACATCGGCCACGCACGCCTCTCCCCACAGCGTATCTTCCGGCAAGGCCAGCACCACCGGGCCGGGACGGCCGCTGGTCGCAACCGAGTAGGCCCGGGCGATGTATTCGGGTATCCGCGCGGTGTCGTCGATCTGCGCCACCCACTTCGCCATCGGGCCGAACATGCGCCGATAATCGATTTCCTGAAAGGCCTCGCGTTCGATGAAGTCGTTGCCGACTTGCCCGATGAACAGGATCATCGGTGTCGAATCTTGGTAGGCGGTATGCACGGCAATCGAGGCATTGGTGGCACCGGGACCGCGGGTAACGAAGCAGATTCCAGGTTCGTTGGTCAGCTTGCCATAGGCCTCGGCCATGTAGCCGGCACCGCTCTCCTGGCGACAGACGATGGGCTCGATGGCGTCACGATGCTCATTAAGTGCATCGATACACGGCAGGTAGCTCTCCCCGGGAACCAAGAAGACACGCCGGGCACCATGCTGGCGCAATTGCTGGATCAGGATCTGGCCCCCGTTACGGGAAGGGAGGGCGGAGTGGCTCATGTGCGGGATCTCTTTGAATGAATGGTTAGGGACGACGGGGTGGTTAACAGCCGATGCAGCGGCTCGACCTGGCGAGTATCGACGACACAACGCGCCCGGAAGCCGCACTGGCGCGACCAGACCTGGTCGTCGTCGAACCCGTGCGTCTCCGGCCACGGGCCGTCGATGGCCAGGATATCGGTATCATCACAAGCCTTGAGGAAACGCTGCCGGAAGGGCACCAGGGCGGCGCTGCGCTGCGCTGCCGAGAGCCCGAGGTCTCGTGCCAGATCCCCGGTGCCGAGCAGTGCCGCCGCAATGCGCGGACTGGTTCGCAGCAAGTCATTCGCCCGCTCGACCCCCAAGCGGCTCTCTAAAGTCGGGACGATGGCGGTGGTTCCCGGCGGTATGCCCCAACGCCTCTCTTCGCTATCAAGTGCTGACGCAAGGGCTTCCAGTTGGTTGGTCTCATCGACCTGGGGCAGAAAAACAGCAGCGGGAGCGGCGCCCATCAGTAATGCCAGTTCGTGTCGGCCGCCCCTATCGAGGGCATTGATACGAGCCATGGGCAGGCGGCCCTTTTGCCGACAGCTTTCGGCCAAGCCAGTGAACGCCTGACAGGCCGCATCACCTGACGCAGCGGGGGTGAACTCCTCCAGGTCGACGACGATGGCGTCGGCCCCGGAAGCCAATGCATCGGCAAGGCGTTCAGTGTCATGACCTGGCACAAAAAGCCAGCTTCGACAGCGTGTTAACATGCTATAAGCCATGCTGGTTCACTCCATCAAGTTGGGCAGGAACAGCACGATATCGGGCACAAAAGTGATGAGCATCAGAACGGCAAGCATGGACATCAGCATCAGCGAAAGCGGGCGTAGCGTTTCCATGACGCTGATGCCGGAGATACGACAAGCCGCCATCAGATCGATACCCAAGGGTGGCGTATTGGCACCGATCGCGAGGTTAACTGTCAGCAACACACCAAAATGCACCGGATCGATGCCGTATTGAGAGAGCAGCGGCATGACAATCGGCGTGACGATGATGATGATGGCGATGCTTTCCATGAAGGTACCGAGCACCAGTAGCACCGCGGTTAGCAACAGCAATACGCTGTGCGAGCTATTCGTCCAGTCGCCGATGATCCCAGCGATGGCTTGCGGGACCTGTTCATAGGTCAACCCCCAGGCAAAGAGGCCAGCAGCACCGATAATGACCAGGATGGCGGCACTGGTTTCTGCCGTGGCGATAACGCAGTCGAGGATGTCTCGCAATGTGAGACAGCGATAGAGGACGACACCGAGAACAAGGGCATAGAGAATGGCGGAGGCTGCCGCCTCGGTGGGGGTGAAGACGCCAAAACGAATCCCCCCAATGATAAGCACCGGTACCATGAGAGCGGGTAGCGCATCAATGATCGCTCGGCGCCGCTCGGCAGGATCGGAAGGCTTTACCCCTGCCCAGCCATGCTTGCGGGAGATATAGAGCGCCACGCCTATTAACGAAAGGGTCAACAGCAGGCCGGGAATGACGCCGCCCATAAAGAGCTTGCCTACCGACGTATTGGAGGTAGTGCCGTAGACGATCATGACGATGCTAGGAGGGATCACCGTGCCGAAGGAGCTGGCACACCCGACCAGAGCACTGCTGAAGCCTTTGTGGTAACCATTTTTATGCATCGCTGGCAGCAGCATGCTGCCGATGGCAATGACATCCGCCACCCCCGATCCGGACAAGGCGCCGAACAGCATACACGCCAGTACCGCCACAACGGCCAGCCCGCCTCGTATGTCGCCGACCAGAGACATGCAAAGATGCACGATACGCTTGGTCAGGCCGGCACTGTTCATCAATTGCGCCGCTAGTATGAACAAGGGAATCGCCAACAATGTGAAACTATCCATTCCGCCGACGAACTGCTGTGCGGAGACCATCATGGGAGCTGCACCAAAAACGAGCAGGTAGACGAGGGCGGCAAGAATCAGGCCGAAGGCAATCGGTATATTGACCAGGATGGCGAATCCGAAGACCCCTAGCAGGGTGAGTGCACCGAAGGTCATGGGGTATCTCCTGAAGATAACAAGTGCTGCAACTGCATCAATGCCATACCCACACAGCCCACTGGCACCGAGAGATAAATAAAGCCGACGGGCATCTTCAACGCCGTGGTAGTCATGCTCATGGTCACTAACGTCAGGTCCCACCCAGCCTTGGCCAGCATCAGCAGCATCACCAGCAGGACAAAATCCGTGACCTTCCCGATGGTTCGACGGACGTCGGCGGAGCGCACAATCAACGGCAACAACCCGGCGTTGAGGTGGGAGCGTCGATGGGTACAGGTAATGGAACCCAACAAGGCGGTCCAGATCAGCACTAATCGCGGCAATTCTTCAGCCCAGTTGGGCGTTTGTCCCACAACCCAACGCATGAAAACCGTATAGATGACTAGTGCCGCCAGGGCGGCCGCCCCGCCTGCGGCCACGGCCAGACTGAGATTGGATACTCGCGTTGCAAGTCTGGAAAACGTCATATCATTCGACCGTACGGTACTGTTTGACGGTCTCCATCAGCTCTTCACCGAAGACCTCGGTATAGTCGCTCCATACGTCTTGAACCTTCTGATTGAAGGGCGCCGTGTCAACTTCATTGATCTGCATACCTTCAGCGGTCAAGTTTTCAAGCATGGTTTCATCATCTTCCTGGGTCATGGCACGCTGTTTGTCGCGCCACTCATTGGCGAGTTCCTGAATGATTTCCTGGTCATCGGGGTTGATCTTATTCCAGGTAAGATCGGCAATCGTTAGGCACGCCGGTGCCCAAACATGTCCTGTCAAGGAAACGTAATCCTGAACTTCGTAAAAGGAAGAGGAGTAGATAATAGAAAGGGGGTTTTCCTGGGCGTCAAAAACGCCTTGCTGTAGCGCCGAGTAGAGTTCACCGAAAGCAAGAGGCGCGGGGTTCGAGCCTAAAGCTTCGAAAGTATCGAGTCTCATCCTGTCGGGAGTGACTCGAATCTTCAGGCCCTCAAGGTCGTCCGGTGACTCGATGGGGCCACGATTATTGGTCACATGACGAAACCCGTTTTCCCACCAGCTGAGAACCTTGATGTTCTTCTCTTGCGCCAATGCTTCGAGCGTTTCGCCCAGCTCGCCATCGTAGGCGGCATAGGCCGCTTCTCGGCTCGCCCAGGAGTATGGCAGTTCAACGATACCGAACTTGGGTTCCAGTGACTGGAAGGAGCCACAACCGATAATTCCAGCATCCATGCTACCGATCTGCATGCCCTCTACCATCCGGGTTTCATTGCCTAGTTGGCCGCTGGGAAAAACCTGGAAATTGACTCGGCTATCCGTCGCCTCCCTTACATCATCAGCGAAACCTTGGGCAGAAATATGCCAATTGTGTGTGGGTGCCAACACATGGCCAAGCTTGATATCCAAGGCCTGTGCATGACTTGTAAAGGCGGTAAGACCGATAAGACTGGAGAAAGCAAGAGGAGTCAGTTTCATTATGATGCCTGCTGTCTTTATTTAGTTGTGTCGATTGGAATTCGACCTGGAAACAACAGACTCAACGGATAGTATTTTTATGGCAATTTTATAATTCTTATTTTTGATATTTATATTTTTTATACAATGTTTTTCAGTTTTTTTGAGCTTCTTTATTGTTTTTAAAGTTCTTGAATTAGTGCAGAGTGGAAAAATTTTAAGTTTTTCAGGAAATGGCATACTTATTAGCGGTTGTAAGAGAGGTTTTTATCTTAATTTGAGGCAGTGTCTAAATATTTTTATAAATTAATTATATATGACTAGTTGCTTTCTTCGTTAACTTGTCGAGCCATTGCATTGCTGTTTAATAAAGAGTATTTAAATGATTAATTATTACTAAATTATAAGACTAGAGGTTGATGTCCTGTACCGTCCTGCATACATGGGGCGGATGCAGCTCTGATGTTGGCCGAAATCTTTATATAGAGACGCTCGATCCCTGAGGCAGGCGGAAGGGTGAGCTGCTAGGCTGACTTAGTCATAGTCAGGCACCTAAAGCGCACCGCTAGTCTTGGGAAGAGTTAGCGCCTGATCGATACCCGCCAGCAGATCGTCAATATGCTCAATACCAATCGACAGGCGCACCATCTCTGGGGTAACGCCCGCCGTTTTCAGTTCTTGGTCATTTAGCTGGCGGTGCGTGGTAAGTACCTGATATAAAGTTTTCGTGTAATATCCATGCCAGGATTTCTGACACGGACAGAACCATGGAAAAACGCTTCGTTGCCCCTCTCACTGAACCTGAACAACAGACGCTGACCTCC
>NZ_JACCDE010000059.1 GCF_013415125.1 Vreelandella glaciei
ATCGAAATGTTTTACAACCCAAAGCGCCGACACGGTACAAGTGATAACTTGTCACCGGTTGAGTATGAAAGGCGTTACTTTAAGAGCCTAACGGGTGTCTAGAATATCCGGGGCGATTCAGGGTAAGAAAAAGGTGCAGGGCCAGTGGCGGTTATACTGCCTGGTGCATAATATTGAGAAGTTAGCGAATTATGATCAGTTGCAGGCGTGAACGGGGGCAACTGCCCGAGCAGTACGACTTCGTGAGTCCGTTAAAGGTTAGTTATTAGCGGTGGCACGGTAAATCAGTGTCGAAGTAACCGTATGACGAAAACCGGCCAATATTATGGTCGGGAAAATAAAGTAAGGCAGCAGGCGGAAGAAGTGGCTCGAAAATGGGTTTTTCTACAGCCTCATTAGAGGGCTTTACTCACCAACTGGAAATAATCAAATGAATACAGCAGTTAAGACGTCCAAGGGCAAGGGGATGGTACTCATATGGTTCGCCTGCTGGCTGGCTTTGTCGGGTTGCACAGTCAAGCTAATTGCGGATTACGACCCCAAGACCGACGAGGCAATCACTCAACTCCAACGAAAGTTCGAAACATTCTTTGTAAATCTCGAATCCCAGATAGGCACTGAAGAGGCCAGTTACGACAATCATCTCGAATTCTATAAAGAAGTAAAGGTCGACGTCAGCGCTATAAAGTTAAGAGCCAGTGCCATTCCCAAGAATGAGATCACGTTACAGCAAGTTTCTCTTTTGGAGGAAAACATTGGGTTGCTTGAAGAGGTCCATAAAGAGGGGGTCGCAGATGTAGAAGTGGTGAAAGTTCCAAGAGATGACTTCAATACAGCTCTATCGAACATTCTAAAGCTTGAACTAGCCAAGCGTCGCGGAGAAGAGGAATAGTTATGTCAATTGATGTTGGTGAGCTTTTGGAAAAAATGCTGGATGCCGCAAAAGCGGTATTAGAAGAAGATTGGCCGGAGATCAAAGAGCATGCTGAAACTGAGCTAAAAGGAATAGCTGAAGGGATTGCGTTGGTTGAACGATTACGGCTACAAGGCAAGATTAGTCAAAAACAAGCTAAATCGTTAATTAAAATGAAAAGAAATACTGCGCAAATCGTTCTGCTTACTCTAGAGGGCTTAGGTGTTCTTGCAGTTGAAAAGGCTATCAATGCGGCCATCAAAGCAATCAAAGACACCGTTAATGGCACTTTAGATTTCGCCCTTTTGTGATCGCCCCCATGCAAGGCGTTAAGCGGTAACTAGTCCATGGCACATATCACGAAAGAACAAGTTGTCGCAGCATGCTATATGGGAAGGAGAGTTTTTGCTGGCGAGCTTGAAATCAAAGTAGCGGCCGAAACTCTTCATAACTCCTATGGGATCAATCTAGCCAGTGCTCATGATTTTATAAATGATTATAGGCACTTGATGAATGGCAATGTCTTTCATCGAGCCATGAGCGCTGGGGCTATGCGCCATTTCATGTCAAGCATTCTCGATACACATGGAATAGATGCGATTTCGAACGCGGTAAAAGCCCTGCGTGCCCATATCGACTACTGGGAAGGTCACTGCAAGACCAATGCCATAAAGATGCGCAAGGTTGCTGACGAATTTCAACAAGTCTGCGAGAGTCAATCGACAGAAGACGGGTATAGGTGGGCGTTCGAGAGGGGCGTTGAGAAGTCGCTAAGCGATTCTCAAGCGAAGCGACCGTTTATATCAAAGAGGCCTTCCGGCATCAAGGAATAGCAACCGAACTGATCGCTCGTGCTCCGCGCATTACCTGATCAAGCACAGGCTCGACTAATCGTTTTCCCATCTCAAGCGATGTACTTATAGCGAAGAAATCTCACGCCAGATCTCGCATAATCATACCCGACCTCAGTAACGGCTCACATAAATGTCCAGGCCAATATCCTCGTGATCTTATTTCCCTGCTTCATCTCTATTTCCCGTACGTCAACGGCACCGAGCTTACGAATCAGCTTCTTTGCAGGCTTAACATTGTCGGTTTTTGAAACCAGGCTGCTAAACCAGCGGCATTGAGTTGCATACTCCTGGCTTTCTCTTATTAGCTTTTTAAGAAACAGCTGTTCGCCGCCCTTGCACCAAAGCTCTGCACCAAGCCCGCCAAAGTTCAGCGTGGGGGTTTTGGTTGTTGCTTTTTGGTCACCGCGACTACGCGCAAGGTTATTGCGTTTACGCTGGCTACCTTTAAGTGCTTCATCGAGCGAGGCATGGAAGGGTGGGTTGCATACGCTGACGTCAAAAAACTCCCCCGCTTGAATGATCCCTTCAAAAATATGGTTTTTATCGTGCTGCGTGCGTAGCGTGAAGCGATCTTTGAGCGTGGGGTTATTGGCGATAATCGTGGCGACGTTCTCAAGCGATTGAGGGTTAATGTCACTACCCACGCACTGCCAGCCGTAAATTTGGCAGGCCAGTAGTGGGTAGATGCCATTGGCTCCCGTCCCTATATCGAGCAGCTTGATGCTGGGCTGTTCATGTCCAAGCTCAAACTCCAATAAATCCGCCATGTGATGGATATAGTCGGCTCTGCCTGGGATGGGGGGGCAAAGCGCGCCCTCTGGAATATCCCAATCGACGATGTTGTAGTATCGGTTTAATAACGCGGCGTTGAGCGTTTTTACTGCCAGTGGGTCTGCGAAATCGATGGAAAGTTCGCCATAAGCGTTCGGCTTCACATAGGGGGCTAGTGGTGGGTGGCTCTTTACGAGCACTGGGAAGTCATAGCCTTGGTTGTGTAGATTCTTCGGGTGCAGGCCTTTACGAACAGGCTTGGCTGGGCTTTTTTCACTTCCATGGCGGTTGTTCACAGTAATAGGTCCGAGGCTTGGCGTTCAATTGTCGAGAGGGTATGGCTTAGTCCGTGATTATAATCTTCATGGTTGTGTTGAGCATACTCGGTAGTTGAATGGACGCCCATTCTCCCGGGGATGTATATGTTAGCCCCGATGCCCCTCGTCATTAATTGCGGCGGTGTTGTCGATTTTGATCAGAGGCGAGCGACTACTCCATGCAAAACGCATTATTCCGGTGCTGCACGCCGGAGCAAGGCTGAATTTACGCGAGGAAGTCCGTCATGAGCCAGATTGAATCACCGAGAGTTGTATCCCAAAAGGAGTGGTTTCGGGCACGCAAAGCCCATCTAAAGAACGAGAAGGCGCTCACGCGTATGCGCGACCTGGTCGTCCGTGAAAGGCGTGAGTTGCCATGGGTCAAGATGGAGAAGGAGTACGTCTTCGATACGCTGGAGAAGCCGCACAGGTGTGCGCGTCTATCCTCGAAGCAATACTGCCCACCCTGTACAAAGTACGCCTGGTCCGTTTTGTGCTGTTCAACGAAGTGGCGCGGCACACCCTTTATCAAGCCCTGGCTCAACGCTTAACCATCGACGCAGTAGGCTAGCTGCCACGCCCATTCTTTAATACGGAGGATCAATATTGAGCTATCTTGGTGAATGTTGTTGAGAAATCTCTTGGCTATTTTGGCTTTTGACGGCTAAGCACTATCTAACTGGGATGCAGCGGGAGGAGACAAGCATGGGGTTCACCACTCAGCTTCATGGGGCCTGTCTTTGCGGGATTGTCAGCGTTACTGTTACCACCAAAAGCAACCATGTCGGCGTTTGTCACTGCTCGATGTGTAGAAAGTGGGGTGGTGGCCCGTTGTTTGCGTTTGAGTTTGCTGGTGATGTGGACTTTAAAGGCTCCGAGCATATATCCACCTTCAGTTCCTCTGAGTGGGCTGAGCGTGGTTTCTGCCAGAAATGTGGCACCCACCTTTTCTATCGCTTAAAACAGGATGGGCATTACGCGCTTCCCGTTGGGCTTCTTGATGGCGCGGGTGATTGGAAAATAACCGAGCAAATATTTATCGTTCAAAAGCCGCGTTACTATTCACTAGCAGAAAAAACCAAGCAGTTGACCGGCGAAGAAGTGTTCGCCCAGTTTGGTGAATAGGAAGGCAGTTTAGGAGCCGGCGGAACGACGTCCGGTGGCACCTCAGCTAACCCCCGGCACCGCTTCGCGCTGCTCCCGCGGGGCGCTTCGCTTACCACGCGCTACGAAAACCCTTCTATCCAGCTTCGTGCACAAACTGTCGCGTGTGGCAATGAGAAAGCGAGATCTACGAGCGCTACACATAAGGCTTATTTTATAGGACTCTCACCCCGCGTATTTTCCAGCTCCTCAATCATCATTCGTGCCGCATTCGAGAGCGTTCGGTTGGTATGCACCAAGTACCCCAGCGGGCGGTAAATAGGTGGGGTGTCTACTTTTAGCTCTACCAGTTCGCTGTCGATCATCTTTTCCGGTAGCAGGCTCCAACCTAACCCCACGCTGCACATCATCTTTAGCGTTTCTAAATAGTTGGTTGCCATGCTCACTGGCAGTTCCAGGCCCGCTTGGCTAAAACGCTGCGCGATAAGGGATCCTGTAAAGGTCTTTGCCCCCGGCATCACGCAGTTGTATTCGCATAGATCGGTCAGTGACAGAACGCGTTGAGAGACCTGGTGGGTAAGAGGGTGATCGATAGCGCAGGCAAAACAGAGCCGGTCGCGCCACAGCTCTACCACCTGCAGTTGCTCATGAGGATGGGGCGCTAGCGTTACCACGGCCATTTCCAGGGTGCCGTCCAGCACTCCCTGGTAAGCCTGTTCGGAATCCAGAAAGTGCAGGTCTAGCGTAACCTCCGGGTGGCGCTGGGTGTACTGCTTTAATAGCGGCGGTAGGCGGTGCAGGCCAATATGGTGACTGGTGGCCAGGGTCAGCTTGCCGCCTACTTGGCCAGAAAGGTTGGCCAACGCGCGGCGGCTATCTTCTACACTAAACAGTATCCGCCGCGCTTGGGGTAGCAGCACGCTACCGGCTTCGGTTAACGCAATACGCCGACCAATACGATCAAACAGCCGTGTACCCACCTGAGACTCTAGCGTGGCAATGCGTTTGCTTACCGCAGGCTGGGTTAGGTGCAGCTGTTCAGCCGCCCGTGAGAAACTTTGCGTATCTGCCACGGCCAAAAAGGCTTGTAAGCTTTGGGTATCCACGGGCTGCTCCCTAATTAGCTATTCCAGTTTGGAATCTAAACTATGAATAACATGAATTGCTTTTATGCGCGAGTCGCGTGACACTGACTCCACAAGCAATTTAAGCAGCCCATAGAGGCGGCTATACCGAACTAGCAGGGCACTGCCCAGGAGAGTCACATGTCAGGCCAAACCCTTTACGACAAGCTTTGGAATCAACACTTGGTGAAGCAGCGCGATGACGGCACTGCGTTGATCTACATCGACCGCCAGTTGCTTCATGAAGTGACCTCGCCCCAGGCGTTTGAAGGGCTGCGTTTAGCCAACCGCAAGCCGTGGCGTTTGGATGCCAATTTAGCTACGCCTGACCATAACGTGCCAACGACCATTAAAGAGCGGGCCGAGGGCAACAGCGGGATTAAAGACCCGGTGTCACTGATTCAGGTGCAAACCCTGGACGACAACTGCCTTGAGTACGGCATCGAAGAGTTTAAAATCAACGACCCGCGCCAGGGGATCGTGCACGTGGTTGGCCCCGAGCAGGGCGCAACCCTGCCGGGCATGACCGTGGTTTGTGGCGACTCTCACACTGCCACCCACGGCGCTTTTGGTGCCTTGGCCCACGGTATCGGCACTTCTGAAGTCGAGCACGTGATGGCGACCCAGTGCTTGCTGGCGCAAAAAATGAAGAATATGCAGGTGCGCGTGGAGGGCGAATTAGGCCTGGGCGTGACTGCCAAAGACGTAGTGCTGGCGATTATCGGCAAAATTGGCACCGCAGGCGGCACTGGCTACGCTATTGAGTTTGCCGGAAGTGCCATTGCCTCGCTCTCTATGGAAGGCCGCATGACTGTGTGCAATATGGCCATTGAAGCGGGCGCACGGGTCGGTCTGATCGCCGTAGACGACACCACTATCGATTATCTTGGTAAGCGCCCTTTTGCGCCGACCGCTGAACAGTGGGAAGCCGCAGTAGCCGACTGGCGCAATCTGGTCTCTGATGACGATGCGCAGTTCGATAAAGTGGTTACTTTGCAAGCTGAAGAAATCGAGCCACAGGTCAGCTGGGGTACCAGCCCGGAAATGGTCACCGGCATTTCTGGCCAAGTGCCCGACCCGTTAGCCGCGCTGGATGAAACCGTACAGCGCAGCCATACGCGAGCGCTTGAGTATATGGGCCTTCAGCCCAACCAGAAAATTACCGACATTAAGCTGGATAAGATTTTTATCGGCTCCTGCACCAACTCGCGTATTGAAGACTTGCGTGAAGCCGCCAAGGTGGCCAAGGGCAAAAAAGTCGCTGACTCTATCAAACTGGCTATGGTGGTGCCGGGCTCTGGCTTGGTGAAGCGCCAGGCAGAAGCGGAAGGGTTGGATAAAATCTTTATTGAAGCGGGTTTTGAGTGGCGTGAGCCAGGCTGCTCCATGTGTTTGGCCATGAACGCGGATAAGTTGGGTGCCGGTGAACACTGCGCTTCGACCTCTAACCGTAACTTTGAAGGGCGGCAGGGCTACGGTGGCCGCACCCACTTGGTCAGCCCCGCTATGGCAGCGGCAGCGGCAATCGCCGGTCACTTTGTCGATGTCCGCAGCTTGCCCGCTAACGACGCCACTCACGCTCAGGAGGCTTAAGCCATGAAAAAATTTGAACGTTTTGAAGGTGTGGTTGCGCCCCTTGATCGCGCCAACGTCGATACCGATCTGATTATCCCGAAGCAGTTTTTGAAATCAATCAAGCGCACCGGCTTTGGCGTTAATCTGTTTGATGAATTGCGTTATTTGGATGAAGGCCAGCCGGGGCAGGATTGCTCGCAGCGCCCGCTCAATCCTGATTTTGTCTTGAACCAGCCGCGCTTCAAAGGTTCTGAAGTGCTGCTGGCGCGGCGTAACTTTGGTTGCGGTAGCTCCCGCGAACACGCACCTTGGGCGCTGGAAGATTTTGGCTTTAAGGTAGTTATTGCACCTAGCTTTGCCGATATCTTCTACAACAACTCGTTCAAGAACGGCATTTTGCTGATTACCTTCCCAGAAGATGTGGTCGACCGCCTGTTTGCCGAGGTGGATGCTAACGAAGGCTACCAGTTGGATGTGGACTTGGAGAACCAGCGGGTCATTACTCCCAGCGGTGAGATTTTAGAGTTTGAAGTGGATGAGTTCCGCAAACACTGCCTGCTGGAAGGGCTGGACGATATTGGCCTGACGCTAAAAGACGAAGACGCCATTCGGGCTTTTGAGCAGAAGCACAAAGCCGCGCGTCCCTGGTTGTTCCGGCAGTCTGCCTAAACGCTTTCCAGTTTTCACAGTAAGTTTGATAGCGCGTTGCAATCCCATTGCAACGCGCGAAGCGGCCAAAGTCGCTCGATAACACGTTAAGGATTCAGCATGACGCATAAGGTATTACTGCTGCCGGGTGACGGTATTGGCCCCGAGATTGCTGCTCAGGCGGCACGTTTATTGAAGGCGTGCCAGCAAGCAGGCTTGGACATTGAAGTCGAAGAAGGCCTGGTGGGCGGCTCTGCCTATGATGTGCACGGTGAGCCGCTGCCCGCGGAGACCCTTGAAAAAGCCAAAGCCGCCAGCGCTATTCTGTTGGGCGCTGTGGGTGGTCCCAAGTGGGACAAAATTGAAGATCTCTCCAAACGTCCTGAAAAGGGCCTGCTGGGTCTACGCAAAAACCTAGGGCTGTTCGGCAACCTTCGCCCGGCCATGCTCTACCCGCAGTTGGCCAGCGCTTCTAGCCTGAAGCCTGAGCTAGTGGCCGGCCTGGATATCATGATCGTCCGCGAGCTTACCGGCGGGATCTACTTCGGCCAGCCCCGTGGCATTGAAGTGCGCAACGGTGAGCGAGTGGGCTTTAATACCTATATCTATTCTGAAAGCGAGATTGAGCGTATTGGCCGCGTGGCATTTGAAATGGCCCAAAAGCGCGGTAAAAAACTCTGCTCGGTGGATAAAGCCAACGTCCTGGAAGTCACCATCTTGTGGCGTGAAGTGATGGAGCGTTTAGCACCGGAATACCCGGACGTTGAGCTTTCCCATATGTACGTCGATAACGCCGCTATGCAGTTAGTGCGCGCACCCAAGCAGTTTGATGTGGTCGTCACCGGCAATATGTTTGGCGATATTCTTTCCGATGCTGCCGCGATGCTGACTGGCTCCATCGGCATGTTGCCTTCCGCGTCGCTAAACGAAAGCGGGCAGGGTATGTACGAGCCTTGCCACGGCAGCGCGCCGGATATCGCTGGTCAAAACGTGGCTAACCCGCTGGCCATGATGCTGTCTGTGGCCATGATGCTGCGCTATTCGCTGAATGAAAATGCTCTGGCGGAGCGTATTGAAGCCGCCGTTGGCAGCGTGCTGGATGATGGGCTGCGTACCGCTGACATCGCATCTACAGGTATGCAAACCATCGGCACCGATGCTATGGGCGATGCCGTTCTTGCTGCGTTTGCAAAGCAATAGAAACAGCTGATCTGCAGTTTTAAAATCACCGTAAAGAAGTGTGTATAATGTGAGTACTCATTCTTTGCAGGAGGACTTCATATGTTGAAAGTCGGTTTCGTGGGATGGCGCGGCATGGTGGGCTCTGTACTCATGCAGCGAATGCTGGAAGATGGTGATTTTAACGGCATTGAGCCGGTCTTCTTCACTACTTCTCAGGTTGGCCAGCCCGGCCCCGACATCGGTGTCGACGTACCTCCGCTGAAAGATGCCTTTGATATCGAAGCGCTCAAAGCGTTGGATGTCATCGTGACCTGCCAGGGCGGTGACTACACCAAGCCGGTCTATAAAGATCTACGTAACGCAGGCTGGAAAGGCTACTGGGTTGATGCCGCCAGCACCCTGCGCATGGAAGATGAAGCGACAATCGTGCTGGATCCGGTTAACCGCAAGGTTATCGATGACCAGCTATCCAAGGGCGCCAAAACATTTGTTGGCGGGAACTGTACTGTAAGCCTGATGTTGATGGGCTTGGGCGGTTTGTTTGAAGCCGATATGGTTGAATGGATGACCTCCATGACCTATCAGGCGGCTTCTGGCTCAGGCGCTAAGCACATGCGCGAGCTGCTCAACCAAATGGGGCAGTTACACGACAGTGTTGGTGAAGAGCTGAAGGACACCTCCAGTGCGATTCTGGATATCGATCGCAAGGTAACCGCTGCAATGCGCGGTGGCGATTTCCCGATCGATAACTTCGCCGCACCATTGGCAGGTAGCCTGCTACCGTGGATCGATAGCAAGCTGGAAAGCGGTCAGAGTCGTGAAGAGTGGAAGGCCAGTGTTGAGACCAATAAAATTCTGGGCCTCGGCAACAATCCGATCCCCATTGATGGCCTGTGTGTACGAATCGGTGCTATGCGCTCGCACAGCCAGGCATTCACCATCAAGCTGAAGCACGATGTGCCGCTGGATGAGATCGAAGATCGCATTGCTAAGCACAACGAATGGGTCAAGCTGATCCCGAACGATAAGGATGCGACCATTGCTGGCCTAACACCTGCCGTTGCCACTGGTACGCTACAGGTGCCAGTTGGCCGCCTGCGTAAGCTGCAAATGGGTGGTGAATACCTCTCCGCATTCAGCGTCGGTGACCAACTGCTGTGGGGCGCCGCGGAGCCCCTTAAGCGGATGCTGAAGATCCTGCGCGAACAGTAATTATTCGCTGTTATACGCTAGTCGAAAACGGGAAGCTGTTTGCAGCTTCCCGTTTTTTTTACGCTGCTAATAATCACGGTAGTGGGAAATACGGCTTTATTTCGTTAAGTTATGATAAAAAAGACGTAATACAATAAGCTTGCATCAATAGTTAAAAAGTAAGTAAGCGATCAGGGAACGGCGGTCTCAAGTTCCAAGCGCAACGCTATTGAAGGGTGCTCGGGCCAGCGACCGATTTCTTGAGCACCTCGGCGTAAACTTCCAGCGGCGTGCGCCAGTCCAGTGTCTTGCGCGGCCGC
>NZ_JACCDE010000005.1 GCF_013415125.1 Vreelandella glaciei
AGTTGTCGGTATCCCATGCTCTGCTTCACTTTGGTAGGTAAGGCAGAGAGGGTACCGGCGCTGGCCCTCCTGCCTCTACCTTGTGATCCAAAGTGCTGCGCTTATTCTATGAATCCAGGAGCAGAGGAGTGCATTAGCGCAATGACGCCCAAGAAGCCCCCTCCAGGTGCTGCGATAGCGACACCCAAATACCCCTCAACTCTCAAGGCGGCCAAGCGTTGATCATCTGGGAACTGCTGACGAACCTGAGAAGGTACATAAAGTCGCGAGTGTTCGGCGACCTGTTGGCATGGTGTACCTTGTAGCGAATATGGGGCCGTCTCAATGAACTCGCCCTGAGACCATACCGCCAGCGTTGTCAAAATGCCCTGATGGCTATCGACATGTTCAACAACGACATGATTAACTCCAAGGATGTCCGCCAAGGACTTCACAAGGTGTTGAAAAAACCCTTCTTCACTGACGTTAGATAACTTATCCGCCAACTGTCGAAAAATCTCTGGAGCAGAAGTAGGGAGCATGTTATTAAGCGCCTTCGAATTTACACATCAAGCTTCTCACCCGATTTTTTGAAAAGTATTTTTGCAAAAAAAACGCACCCGCTCGCCGCGTAAACATTTTCAGCTGTCGATAAAACATTAAAAATTTATAAAACGAATATTATTTAACACTCAAAAACTATTAATTTAAAAAATTTTTAATAATTTCAAAAAAAATCATTAAAAGAACTCAAACATTGCTATTAAAAAACATCATCATCTCGTGTATTTCTCAATCTACGACCAGCTATTCACCTTATAGCTACAGTTTTTTTCATTTCCATACTTAGGGTTGTTTTTTAAATGAACAATTTAATTAACATCGCTCATTATGCATTTCACTAGGTAGCCAAATGAAACAAAAAGTAACTATCAGCATCCAAATCAACCTTAGAAGATGATATTCAACCTAAACAGCCCTTCATGTCAATAGGTCGTTCCTCAACCATCTAGGTCTAATGGAGGGCATTGTGAATAAAACAGAACAGAAACGGCTGGCGGGCAGTATTGGCCGGGCCATTGCCAAGCAGAGGGTGCGCAGTCAATTGACCCAAGAAGAAGTTGCTGAGCGCTTAGGTGTTGGTAATGAAGCCGTTTCGCGAATTGAGCGCGGGCGGGTGATTCCCAACATTGTGCGGCTAATAGAGCTTGCTGAAATTTTCAACTGCGAAGCCGCGGAGTTGTTTGGGCAAGCAAGTTCTCATATCGATGATCAAACAAGCAGGTTGAAACAGCTTTTAGAGCCTTTAAATCAAGATGATCGCATGCTGGTTATCGATATCGTTGAAAACTTAACCAAACGCCTACAAAAAGGCTAATGATTCACAGCGATAAGAGCTCTCTTCTAAAACCTTAAAACCAATCATCAATCGCAGTAAAAAATCAATTAAAAGCTCATGTGGCTTTTACTACCTTATAAATCAGACGCAACGAAACAAACAGAGGAATAGCATTATTTTTACAACACTTTTTTATAAAATCAGCTATACAACAAGGACATACTCTATTGGTTAAATAATTACTTTCATGCTATAGGTAGTTTGATGTAGATGGTCGACACCCGCTCTTCAGCAATCGCAGCGTTGCGCTGCAAAGAGGCGTTATGTTCAACACCACCGCATGGAATCGCCTACGCTACAACGTGTACGCACCTTTATACGATACGGTAGTCGCCCGTGCGTTTCGCAGACCGCGGCGTATTGCGCTTGGCCAAGTGGATTGGGAGCCCGGTATGCGAGTGCTGTTGATAGGTGCCGGAACAGGGTTAGACCTGCCTTTTCTGCCTCATGATATCGAATTGCACGCCACCGATATCGCTCCAGCCATGGTGAAGCGCGCGGCTAAAAGGGCCGAAGCCCTTCGCCGCGATGTTGAGTGCTGTGTAATGGATGCCGAGGCGCTTAGCTACCCCGACGAGCACTTTGATGCTGTCATCATGCATTTGATTATTGCGGTAATGCCTGACCCTCAACGAGGGCTTGCCGAAGCGCACCGTGTGCTAAAACCCGGCGGACAGCTGTGTGTGATGGATAAGTTTCAGCCGGATGAACACCCGGCAGGGCCGGGTCGGCGCCTCCTGAACCAGCTAACATCAGCGCTTGCGACCGATATTACTCGTCAAGCGCAGCCACTCCTCACCAAGGCTGGCTTCCAGATTCGTCATGATGAACCGGTACTGATGAGTGGCTTATTCCGTGCACTGCTAGCCTACAAGCCTGTGCCTTCTAAACATTAATCGTGTGACTTTTTACCGCTGCGTGAAGGCTAGCGATCGTTAAGTAAACTATCTAAGCTGTCGCACTACTTTACCGATACCACTCGGATTCAGCGAATGACAGCCCGTTCCCCTAGCCGCACTAGCAAACTTCTTTTTGCCCTACTTAGCCGCCTCCACTTATATACGGGCCTTTTTATCGGCCCTTTTATTCTCATCGCGGCACTATCCGGTATTGCTTACTTACTGAGCCCACCCCTTGAAGAGTGGCTCTACCATGACACCCTGTATGGCGTTACGCAGGGTGAGCCTCAACCACTTGCTGAACAGATCGCTGCTGCCCAGCGGCACCTGGGCGCCCCAACCCTGCCCAGCGCAGTGCGCCCTGCACCGACACTAGGCGACACTACCCGGCTAATGTTTAGCGAGCCAGGACTGGGGCCTTCTGAACATCGTGCGCTGTTTGTCGACCCTATTTCACTGGAAGTGACTGGTGATACAACGGTTTACGGTACCAGCGGTATTTTACCGCTACGCACAGCGATCGATCATTTTCACCGCCAGCTGTTAATGGGCGAGACGGGGCGTCTCTATAGTGAGCTGGCTGCCTCATGGCTTTGGCTTGCCGCGCTGGGTGGCATCACGCTGTGGATTCGCCAACGCCGTGCACTGAAAGCGCTTTCAGGTGCCCACACCACACGCCAGCGCCACGCAACACTAGGCGTAGTGCTTTCCCTCGGGCTGCTGTTCTTTTCGGCAACAGGGCTCACTTGGTCACAGTGGGCAGGGGGTAATATTGCAGAACTTCGCCATGCCTGGGGCTGGGGCACACCAAGTGCCTCAACGACACTGATCGATAGCGATAGCCAGGTAGCTGATGAACATGCTGAGCATCACGGCCATATGGCAATGGTCGCCACGTCTATCACGCTTGAGGACTTTGACCGGGCGATGAGCGCTGCTCGTAAGGCGGGGATTAGCGCGGCGCGCATCCAACTAACGCCCCCGGGCGGCCCCCAGCAGGCGTGGCGGATAGCAGAAATTGACCGCCAGTGGCCTACGCAGGTAGACCAAGTGGCGCTGCATCCGCGCAGCATGGCGGTGACCGATCAAACCGACTTCGCCAGCTTTCCGCTAGCCGCCAAGCTGACCCGCTGGGGGATTGATCTGCATATGGGCGTACTGTTTGGTATCGCTAATCAAATAGTGTTGGCGTTAATCGCCGCTGGGCTGGTGACGCTTATGGTGTGGGGTTACGTAATGGCATGGCGGCGGCTGCGCACGGCGAGTGGTCAGCGCTTTCCAACGGTAACCGAGCCCTGGATCATGCTCCCGCTTACGGCCCAATCCAGCGTGCTGTTCGTCGCTATCGTGCTTGGCGTAGCACTGCCCATACTGGGTGTAAGTTTGGCGATTTTCGTCGTGATTGATGCGCTGCGCTGGTATGTTAAAAAGCGCTACACTGTCCGCAACCTGAAACCCCACCCTTCCAATACATCGAGGTGATCGATGCCAAAAGCACCCGTTAAACGCTTTCGTCGCTTACCCGATGACGAGCAGTCACGCATTATCGAGATGGCCTGGGAAGATCGAACGCCATTTGAAGCGATTGAAACCCTATATGGTTTAGCCGAACAGGATGTCATTGAGGTAATGCGCCACCAACTCAAACCCGCTTCGTTTCGCCTATGGCGTAAACGTGTCACTGGCCGCGCGACAAAGCATACCGCTTTGCGTTCACCGGATGTTCTACGCGGCTACTGTCCCACACAATATAAGCGCTAATCGTTAATAAATTTGCTGTTCTTCAGAAACTACACAGTTTAACCATCCTCCCAATGGAGGAACATTGGTTGGTTTCGATGCCTAAAGCACATCAACGATCATATATCTAAACCAGCTCCGCGCTTGCGTAGCCACTCTTTACGCTCACGCCAATCAGAGAGGACCTTATCAACCTCATTCCAAAAAGCGTCTGAATGATTGCGGTGATGAAAGTGGCAAAGCTCATGGACGGTGATGTAGTCGATGATTCTTGGCGGGGCCATCATGCATTTCCAATGAAAATTCAGCGTGCCACTGCGGCCGCAACTGGCCCAGCGGTAGCCCATATCCTTCACTTTAATAGCAGGATTCTCTACACCCACTTTGGGGGCGAAAAAAGCCACTCTGTCAGCGAAGCGCTGCTGGCCTTTTTCGCTATAGAAATTTTCAAAAGCGGCTCTTGCGGCGGCCGTGCCACCCGTTTCGATGAGTTCACGGCTCAGACAAAAGCGGCCTTCTTTGAGCTTTAACGGCTTATCCTGATGGGATATCAACGCCAGCCGATAAGCGCCGCCCAAATAGAGAAATGTTTCTCCGTTGACCCACTCCCGAGTAACAGCGGTGGCATTTAAATCCTTCCACTCTGCTAGGTTGCGGTAAATCCACAAACGCTTGCTGACTACTAATGCGTCTACCTGCTCCAGCGAGTAGTTAACCGGAGGACGCACCACCACCTGCCCGTTTCGTTCAATCACAATATCGGTAGTCTTTCGGGTGCTACTGGGAAGCAGATGATACTCAATGTCTCTTACTTTTCTCGCGATCATTGCTGATTCTCTTCGCTCTTAGCGCCGCTGAGTAATGTTTCATGCCGATTTTTGGCCAATTTCATAATTTCAACCGCGAGGCGTTCTCGGCTGGTTTTCAACTCATCAATCCCAGTGAGCGTAAGCGCCGTTTTAATCTCGCTTCTAGTGCGTTTCTGCTTGTCGGCATTGTGCCAAAAATCGATGCTGCCAATACTCTGCTGTAAGGTTTCTACAATCGCTTCCATGAGTGCTTTAATCTTTGGCTGTGCACTGGCAGGTATTTTGCCTCCGTCAAAAGCTTCTAAAGCAACGTGCTCGTAAAAAGTGGTCGCCTCTTTACTCATCCCCGCATCGCCAGCTTGACGGCCTTGTGACGCAACTTTACGCAGTTTCACCAGTTCTTCAGCAAGCTTATCCCACTCTCCCTGGTGGCGATCGATGAGTTGCTCTACCTTCTCCGCGAGACTTTTATAAAACGCTGGATCTTCATCGTGATGCACAGTGCAATGCTTGCGAATAGCATGCTCCATCTCACTGGCTTTAGCTTCGGCATTATCGCCTGAGTGTGCGTTTAACTGATCTAGAAAATCTTCAGACAGCAGCTCCACCGGAGGCACCTTAGGATTAATACCCAGGCTGATAAGGTGCTCATTGATTAAATCGCGTACCTTCTGCCCCGCATCACCTAGACTCAGAGAGTCATCCTTGTATCGCTCTTTGGCCACGCTTTGAATATAGCCTAGTCGTTTGGCAGGTACGCGATACGCCTGACCAGCACGATGAGGCAAAATAATATCCATGCTGCTCAAGAATTTTTTCAGGTAGACATCGAAATCCGCTCTAAGCTTCTCGTCCTTAAGCAGTGTGACCGCCGCATGTACGACTGAGGCATCGTCTTCAACATCCGGCAACTTGCCCTCTACGAAAGCCTGTACACCGACCAAATGATGAGTAGCAAACATCTGCAAAAGACGCTGATAGCGCTCTTGCAATACAGGCATTTCAGACGTGATATTCTTCAAGCCACTGGCGAGTTCCTGCTGTTCATCCGTGGCAGCATACAGCGTTAATGCTTCGGTAAGCCTGTGGGTTAGCCCTACATAGTCCACCACATAGCCACGTTGCTTACCTTTTTTCACCCGATTTGTTCGAGCGATAGCTTGCAACAGCGTGTGTTCACGAATTTTCTTATCCAGATACATGACCTGTTCGATGGGCGCGTCAAAGCCCGTCAGCAGCATGTCGCACACGATCAAAAAGGCGATACCGCTATAGGGCTTATCCGGGTCGTCGAAAGCAAAAGGTCTACAGAAATTTTCTACCGCGTTCCAGGCCCTGGCCTGCTTGCGAGCTTCTGTGATGTAGGCGGCCTCGTTAGTACCATCGCTAGAGAGTACGACGGCCGCTTTGATGAATTGGATGCGGCGAATTCGTTCCTCATCGGGTACAGGCTCATTACGCTGCTTTGCTACTGCCTCAGCAAGCGCCCGGTGGATAGCTTTCTGGTATCGCACTGCCGCCAGTTTGGAGTGGCACACCACTTGTGCTTTAAAGCCATTCGGAAAAATATGCGCTAGGTAATGCGCGACCATATCTTTCGCTATCGCCTCAATTCGCTGCTCGGCCTCTAATATGTCCCCCGTAGCGCCGTACTTTTTCTTAATGGCCAGCAGCTCTTCTTCGGAGCGATCCTTAAATAGATTCTCGAACTTCGTTTCGAAAGCATGCTTCTCGTTCAGCGCGGCATCCGAAGTACGCCCCTCATAAAGAATCTGTAGTGTTGTGCCATCCTCTACTGCATCCATCAGCCTGTATTTATCAATATAATCACCGAAGCGTTTAACCGTGCGTTTCTCGCCATGACGCTCGGTGATCAACGGCGTACCGGTAAAGGCAATGCGTGCGGCATTTGGGAAGGCCTCGAAGATGTTCTCGCCCAACTCTGAACTTTGGGTACGGTGGGCCTCGTCAATCATCAGCAATATGCGGCTCGATAAATTGACCACACCGAACGTACTCTTGCTCGGAATCGCTTGATATGTGCCCAAGGCTTCGGCTACCGATAGCGGCAAGCTCTGGTCGGCAACCTGAAACTTATGTGCCATTACCATATTAACGTCGGACTGGTCAGTGGCCAGGTCAGAGCGTAACGCTTGCCGGTTCTCGATCACATTCACCCGCCCACCAATCAGGGTTGCGGTTTCTGCCAGCTGCTCTTCTAGATCAGTGCGATCATTAATAAGCACCAACTTGTAATCGTACAAATCTGTCGAGGCACGAATCATCCGCGCCACAAACACCATCGTCAGGCTTTTACCAGAGCCCTGGGTGTGCCAAACCACCCCACTTCTATCCTCCACGGCTTGGCCATTGCGCAGTCGTTCGATAATCTTATTCGCTGCACGGAACTGCTGATAGCGACACACTACTTTAATGCGGGAGCCTTCGTCGGTATCCATAAACACCGATGAGGTACGTAAAATCCGCAGCAGGTTGGCTTTATTGAGCATGCCGCTAATCAGTTGCTGCTGCTGGTTCATGCTCTCGGCTGCGGCATCCTCGCCGGTTCTTTTCTTTTTAGAATCACCTACTTTCCATGGGTAGAAGTGCTCTTCGCCGGAGGTGATCGTGCCATAGTCAGCTTCCACGCCGCTGCTGCGAATTAGCAATAGATTGCTATGAAAAAGCCGGGGTTCACCCTCTTTCAGTCCCTGCCGAGCGGTATCTTCACGCCGGTTCATATAGCGTTGAAGTTGGCTATAAGCTTCAGCCATGGGGTTAGCACAAGTGGGGCCACCCTTTTTGCACTCCACCACAGCCAGCGGAAGACCGTTCACGAACAGCACGACATCAGGAATGATGAACTGTTTGACGCAGCCGGGGGTATCAATACGAAATTGATTAATGGCAAGAAAGTGATTGTTCTCAGGGGAATCAAAGTCAAATAGACGAACGACGGGATCTTGTTCACCAGTCTCTTCGTTGGCGTCCACCTGAGCTTTTAACAACAACTTCTGCACGGCCTCATTGGCTTCTAGCAGCGTGCGATTCGGTTGACGCAACAGCTGCTCGTGCAAATCCACTAGCTGCTTATCAGTCAGCCAAGTGCCCTTTTCGATACCAACATTGAGCGCCGCTACTGCCCGGTTAAACACCTCTGGCAGCAGCCACTGACGAAAATTGACGCGATGGCTTCGGGTCGGGTCGGACGGTATTTCCTGCCCCTGGTCAATGACGTCCCAACCCAACGCCTGCAACTGGTGCAGAAACGGCTGTTCTACTTCGGTGTATTCAGACAAGTTCACCCTTCCCACATCTATGCGTATTATTGTGTGTCATATCGGTTGATTGATCGTCTGTAAAAAACCTACCAGCTCATGTATTCGGGTCGTCGGGTTGTCAGTTCCACTAGCCTCCGCTTGGCGCAGTGAGCGCTCGGCGTTACTCTTGGCAAATTCCAACTGGCCCAGCAACCTCATAAAGATATCTTCCGAACCTTTCTCATAACCTGGCAGATAAGCTTGAAGCTCAGAGAGCACTTGGTTACCCGCGCTATTGCCCGATAAAGCCACATACGGCTTAGTGCTATAAACAAAATGTAGCAACAACCAATACTCGAAACAGGGTACTGAGTTAATAGCGATGAAGGTGTCGCGAGGCTGTGCAGCCGCTATTGAACCCAGCGCCTCACTATAGTGATGGTGAGTATCCTTATCGAACACACAAAATACCTTATCAAAGGCATCACCCGCGTCCTTTTCTTCTCGGAAGCGTTGCTTTGCAAATCTCACCACGCTGTTTGGGTCTGAGCCACTTTCACCAGACACTTCTACGTTGGCCGTATTGAGCCCGTAGTAATTTCTAAGACCATGGAAGTAGTGAGGCTCAGTTTTTTCTCCCTCACAGACAATCAGCACTTTGGCATACGCATCGCGCTTTGCTGCACGGCGCTGTAACCCTTTAGCGCTTTTTGCCTTACGTTTATGAAACAGATTATCCGTACCCATCAACTGGCCCGCTCTAGCGACCGAATAAAGGGTAAAGCGCCATAGCGCCCAGAAAGATAAGCCAGCTCCAGATTTTCTCGTCCCTTGCGCGGGCTAAAATCTGTCAGCGGATACAACGCTGTCGCATGGCTCTCGTCTTTCTCGCAGAACCAGATTTGATCACGCCGAAATACTTCTTGGTTCAGAATCGATGTTTCGTGAGTAGTGAACACCAACTGTGCATTGTTCGGGTTGGTCTCTGGGTTATGAAACAGCTGCACCAAAAACTGCACCAAGCGCGGGTGGAGATTATCGTGAAGCTCATCAATAAACAGGACATAGCCGTTAGTCAGTGAGTCGATCCAAGGCCCGGCGAAAGAAAATAGCTTTTGTGTGCCGTCAGACTCGTCTTCAAAATCAAACGTAACCGCCTTACCGTCGCTATCCTTATGCACCGTTTTAATATCAAGGACCGTCTTATCCTTCATATTCCCAGCGATAACATCACGGAGGGGTTCCGGCATTCCTTCCGGCAGCGTTTCAAGATCAAATGGCTTGGACTCAACCACAATATCGTCGATATGCAAATCTGCAGCGCGCAAAAAATCCATCACCTGTGATTTGCTACTATTTTCACACAGTGAGGCACTGAATCCTGGCCCCCAACCACCTACGTTTGCTAGGCGAAGCGTATTCTTAAACCAGTCGAAAATAGGCTGTAGCTGTTCACTATTGAGCTGCACCGCGGTGGATAAAAAAAGCGCATTTGCACGGGTGGATTTTTGCCAGAGCTGCTTTTCACCGGTTAGGTTGCTGCCCAGTTCCCAATCATAACGCTGATCGTCAACGTTCCAAGCGCGACCAAACCAGCGCTGGGCACGGCCCTTCGGGTAGGCCAACAACCACTCCTCATGGATGCGTTCAGTACTGGCGGCAAAACCGTACTGGTAGCGCACGCTACCAACCACAAAGGTCACTTCAAACTCGCTGGGCTGTTGGCGCGTTTCCGCGCTTAGGCGAAACGGCATCACCGGCAACTTATCGCCCCGCTGCAGATTGACCGCCGATTCCAGCACGACCTGCTTCATGGTGCCCAACGCCAACAAGAGATTGGATTTGCCACTGGCATTGGGGCCATAGATAGCTGCCGAGCGCAGCAATTCGATATTGTTGACCGCAGTCGCTTCAAACGTATTGGTGGACAGTAATTCGTCACCCTTGCCTTTCACCAAGCTAAACGTCTGCTCCCCACTGAACGATCGAAAATTGGCCACACTCATCTCAATGAGCATCAAACACACCCCTGACTCTAGAAAATGACAATACTGGTCAAAATCTAGCACTTAACATTCACAAAAACTATTTAAAACCACATTTTTGACATTAAATGTCAAAAAAAGCCTAACAATCACCCACTACGCAAAAATGGGTATTGACGCTTGCATCTTAGTTCGTGACTGCCTGTTCCGGTTCAGCCCCCGACAGAGCTAATAATGGCCAAAAGGCTCATAAACGATAATTGCCACCTCATCCAGGTCGCTTAAGGCTTGCTCAATATGAGGCTTGACCTGCTCCCACTCCAAACCGCCATTACCGGCGCCCAGCGCAGGAATGGCTATAGAGCGAACCTTGTACTCTTTTATAAAACTACGCAGGTCAGCTAAACCGTCGATAACCCACTGCATTTGGGATTTATCGCGCCAGTGCTGTTTCGTAGGAAAATTGACGACCCAGCACGGATTCACTAATTCTGTGGTTTCGGTCACAAACATACGGCCAGTTTGTACTCGCCCCTCTTTGCAAGCGTGTACATAAGCGGTGTAATTGGCTGGAAAGCGCTTCTTGAACATCAGCGCGATGCCTTTGCCCATCACACCCACCGTATTAACGGTGTTCACCAGGGCTTCAACATCAGATTCAAGTAGGTTGCCAGTGGTGTAGGAAATCATAGCTGACACCTTTGATATACGCAGTGAGTAAACAGCCCACAAGAATCCACGGGGGTTCTGCGATGGGTAATCTGCCAAATCAGCACCTGGTCGACGTTAAGGTTCGGGTAATGATTAGGCATTGACCGGCTCAGGCTTGGCTTCCGGCTCAACCTGCACTGGCACTTTGCCAGTAAGCAGATCATGCATTAGGCCGGATTTTTGTTTTTGAAGTTTAGCTAACCTCCTCTTTTCAACCTCCACAAGGTCTTGAATACGATTAAATTTGCTACAAATAGCCGCTTGTTCTTTGATAGAAGGAAGAGCTATGTTCAGCTGCTTCAAGTTTCCTGTATTGATTCTTGGTCTAGTTACTCCCTGTTCGTATCGACGAACTTGCCCTCTGGCCAACATACTGTTTAAAAAAAGCATGAAAAACTTATTCATCGCAATACTCGAGACACATCGAGCACGAAAGCAATCGGCCTTATTGATAGCTGAAGGCAAGCCATTAGGGTACATACATGACCGACCAACAGGAAATTTATCATCCCCTAGCCCGGCAATTAAAACATCCTCACCAATAACTTTATTTCTTACTAGCTTCCCTGCATGCCTGTCAGAAACGTATGCTCTATCTGAGTCGTTATATTCGTACTTTAAAACATTTTGTAGACGAACCACCCGAACGCCAGGGTCTTCGACATAATGCTCGGTTTTTAAATTGGAGCCGAATGGCCCATCAACTACCGACTCTAAAACACTGGAAATAGCTGATATCTTCCACTCTTTCGGAATCCACCCAATCGGAGTTTCCTTGTACAGTTCCGGGGCCTGCTCGCGTGGCGGGCGCAGTTTTCCGTCGGATCCGATACCACGAGTAAACAGATCGTGCATTAGTCCTGCTTTGATCTGCTGGTACTTGTCGATCAGAGTGTCGGTTTTTTCGATCGCCTGGTCGATGGTTTGCAGAATGCGGGCTATTTTATCTTGTTGGGCGATATTAACGTGATAGGTAACAGGAATACGCTGCAAACCTTTCATGTCTAACATTAAAACAGTTGTGCCCCGAGCGTATTTCTTCATTTCTCGGCGATATCTGTCCGTACAAAACAAGTAGAACAAATAGCTCACGCTCTGCGCACCATCTAGCCTAAGTCGCGTTACGTGATGAGAGTAAAGAATTTGGTTGCTATTTACGTTCCCTAAAAAAAGAGCTGGAACCCCAATAATGTCTCCTTCTCTTGTGACATCTGTATTGGCAATCAAAATATCACTCTTACCTACTAGATCTTGGTCAGTAAAGAATCCTGAATAATATTTAAGCCCATTATTATTAAACCCTCCATTCTTGAGGAAGGATTTCATGTTTACATATGGTATACCGTCTTCAGGATTATCACGAAGAGCTGACTCAGTATAAGTTATCCCACGCCGCAGGCTCGCTAAATTGCCGAGCGGAATCGTTGCTAAATCACTCATACCCCAACTCCACCAAGAATTCCTGCAACTGCTGCGATGCTTGATCTCGTTCGAACTCGATCTGACGGGCGGTAACGGCGTATTTAGCCCACAGGTTTTCGATGGCTTTGATGCAGGCGCGCTGCTCGCTGCGCAGGTAGCCGCTGTAAATAGCCAGTAGGCGGGTTCTCAAGCGCTCAATAATGACGGTGCGCGCCTCGTTAATCGAGATTTTCTTGCGCGCACTAGCAACCAGCTCATCGCGTTTTTGCTCGATAGTCTTCAGCGTTTTTTTCAGCGTTTTGGCTTCGTCTTCCAGTGCTTTGTGGCGACTCAGGCTAGCCTCAGCGCGCTGGGCGCTTTTCCATGCCCGTTGGGCTTGGCTCACTGCTTCACGCAGTGGGATAATCCACTCACTGCCGTAGCCTTGCTGCTCAGCCAGCCCGACGATGCGCAGCCCGTTGCTAAATTCGGGCGCTTTGTTGGTCAGGCCCTCGCTGCTGTAAAAAGCTTTTTTACTGCCTGCGGGCAGCAGGTCAGCATGTTTAAGTTCGATGAACAGGTTGTTGGCTAGGCTTTTGATGGTTTTAAGCTGGGCTTTCCATTCGGCGTTGAACGCTTTGAGCTCGTCTTTTTTGGTTTTGACCTCATCGCTGGGCAGCACGCCGCTATCGTCACTATCTTCGAACTCTTCCTCATCAGCAGCGGCAAACAGCGCTTGTAGTTCGGCCAGACGCGTTTGAGCCTGCTCCTGCTCTTCCAGCACATCGGGGAATTGACTTTGTAGAATCTCGTCGTCGGGTATCAGTTCCGGCCCCCACCCGCTGGCGGCAATGGATTTAAAGTCTGCTTTGAGGCTATCTATATAGGTCGCAAAGGCACCACGCACCTGAAACGGGGTAAGCAAGCCGTTATTGGCGAGGGCGATTTCGATACCCTGCAGTAACTGGCTACGCATCACGTAAACATTGCGGGGCCGAGCCTGCTGGTTTTCGGCATCAGGGGCCAAGGCTTCCACTATCGGTAAGTTGTCATCCCACCACGCTTCCAGCACGTCCATGACAGTTTGATTGGCAACCTGGACACCGTGGTGCTGATTAATCAATCCGGCAATCTCGCGCTTATCCGCTAGCGTCGGGGCGAAATCCATATAGTCGGCGTCACGTGCGACAAATAGCGCTGCTTTGAGGTTTTGGTAGTTCTGCCAGTAGTGATCCAGGCTATCGATTTCCCGCACCGGCACGCCACCGTGTAGATGAGCGCGGACATCATGCGGCTCAGGTGGTGGCGCGTTGTCCACGTAGCGGCGGATATTGCAGTTGTAATCTTCGCTATGAAGCTCAGTAATGGGTACCGGACGAGCATAGCCGGGAATCGCTTGCCCCTGGCGATAGGCATAGATGATTTTGTCGATATCTTCCGGGCGTAGATGGTTCTGGGCCTTACCTTCGCGATACTCACGATCAGCATTGATAAACAGGACACTGCCTTGATCGCTACGGCGCGGTTCGGCTCCCGCCTTGTTCAACACTAGAATACAGGCGGGGATACCCGTGCCGTAGAACAGGTTGCCTGGCAGGCCAATGATGGCTTCTAAATACCCTTGCTCGATAAAATACTTGCGTGCTTCGCGTTCTTCTCCGCCGCGAAATAGCACGCCGTGAGGCATCACCGTGGCCATGCGGCCATCGTGTTTAAGCACAGCCAGCATATGCTGCACAAACATCAGATCCGCTTTTTTGCCCTTCTCCGGCATCATTACCGGAAAGCGTCCTGGTGATTTCAGGTCTTTTTTGAGATAGTTCTGACTAAAGGGTGGGTTAGCGACCACCCGATCAAAACGCTTAAGCTCGTTGGTCTCGTCAAAGTGCTGAGGCTCACGAATGGTATCTTCCTGGCGAATATCGGCATGGGAAATACCGTGCAGCAGCATGTTCATCTTACAGATAGACCAAGTGGTGCCGATCTTTTCCTGGCCGTAAAGGGCCAACTCGCGGGCATCACCGCCTTTTTCGCGCAGGAAGTCGCGCATTTGAATCAGCATGCCGCCAGACCCCACCGTGGGGTCATAGACGCTCATGCCTTCTTCTGGATCACAGACCTCAGCACATAGCCGCACGACTTCCCACGGGGTGTAGAACTCGCCTGCCTTTTTACCCGCAGAATCGGCAAAGTATTTGATCAGCCATTCATAGGCAGCGCCCAGCAAATCGGGGAATTCAAAATCTTCGTCGCGTAGCGGGATCTTCTCGAAGTTTTGTACAAAGTCGGCAAGAGTATCGTCATCCAGCGTGCGCTGGCCGATTTTACGGTTGAAATTGATGCCGCTAAGCACATCCTGAAGGGCGTCCGGATTGGCCTCTTCAATCGCCCCCAAGGCCTTGTTCAGCGCAGAACCAACATTTTCTTTTACGTGTTTAAGCGCAGGGCGTTGAATAAGCTGCTTTTGCCCATCTTTAATGACTACCTCTTGCCAAGGTTCATTCCAGCGGGCCCGCCGCGGCACGTAAAAGTATTTCCCTGAGTAGTGATCAGCGTCTTCCAGCTCAGTGGCAATGTCTTCCTCGTTCATGCCTTGAGCAGTAAATTTCTGGCGCAGTTCTTCTCTGCGTTCGTCAAACAAGTCGCTGGCACGCTTCAGAAACAGCATGCCAAAAATGTACTCTTTGTATTCGCTGGCATCCATGCTGCCGCGCAAGTCGTCACAGGCGCGCATCAGCAAGCTTTCTAGGTGGGGAAGCGTCAGTTTTTGATTCATTGAGCCCTACAGTTCCAGTGTGCGCGGAATGGGCAACCACCCTTTCCTGCTATATGAGAACGATTATACGGGACTCTCAGCCAGATCGGCAAAACTCTCAAAAATCTTTCAAGCCATTGTTTTAGTTAAAAATAAAATGCTTAAAGCTTTTCCATTACTAATAAATCACGCATACACGTTAACCTGCATGAAACGGTTCAGTGTTTTACTCGCGCTTTAGTAGCCTCACATGAACTAACACTAGGCTATTCTAAACTCATCTCTTTATTGTTATATTATCACATAACATAAACCCATTTAGAGGTGACCTAGCAATGACCGCATTTCCCCCCCTACCCGTGACGGTGCTGTCGGGTTTTCTAGGTGCCGGTAAAACCACCGTGCTCAATCATATTCTTGCCAATCGTGAAGGCCGCCGGGTGGCGGTCATCGTTAACGATATGAGCGAGGTGAATATCGACGGTGCACTGGTGCGGGGTGGCCCTGGTGAGTCGACGCTGGATGGCGATGTTGCTCTGAACCGCTCTGAAGAGCGCTTGGTAGAGATGAGTAACGGATGTATCTGCTGCACCTTGCGCGAAGACTTGCTAGTGGAAGTCAGCCAGTTGGCTCGAGAGGGCAAGTTCGATTACCTGGTCATTGAATCCACCGGGATTTCCGAGCCGCTGCCCGTGGCGGAAACCTTCACCTTTGAAGATGAAAGCGGCCAGAGCCTCTCCCACCTCGCCCGGCTGGATACGTTAGTGACCGTCGTGGATGGCGCCAACTTTCTTGAACAGTACCGCGAAGCGCAAAGCCTCGCCGAAGCGGGCGAAAGCTTAGGCGAAGACGACGAGCGCAATGTCGCCGACCTGCTGGTTGATCAAATCGAGTTTTGCGACGTGCTGTTGATCAGCAAGACTGACCTGATCAGTGAGAATGAGTTAGCAGCGCTGAAGGCTATCCTGCATTCGCTGAACCCCGACGCGGAGCTGGTACCCATCACTCAAGGCGGCGTGCCGCTCAATAAAGTACTGGATACCGGCAAGTTCAATTTCGAGCGTGCCCAGTTGGCACCGGGCTGGCTAAAAGAGATGCGCGGCGAGCATGTGCCAGAAACCGAAGAGTACGGGATTGGCAGCTTTGCTTATCATGCCCGTCGCCCCTTCCATCCGCAGAAATTCCACGATCTGCTGAACCAGGAGTGGTTTGGTAAGGGCCTGTTGCGCTCGAAAGGCTTTTTCTGGCTCGCCACTCGCCCGCAAGCCGCTGGTCAGTGGAGCCAGGCAGGCGGCATCGCCCACCACGGCCCGGCCGGGGTGTTCTGGAAAGCCATTCCCGAAGAGCGTTGGCCAACAGACCCAGAAACGCGTCAGTTTATTATGGAGAAGTGGCAGGAGCCGTTTGGCGATATGCGCCAGGAACTGGTGTTTATCGGTCAGAACCTGGATAAAGATAAAATGCGTGAAGCGCTGGATGGCTGCCTGCTAAGCGAAGGCGAACTGCTGCTTGGTATGGGCGCGTGGAAGAAACTGCCCGATCCATTTCCGTCCTGGGAATGAGTACCTAGCAGCACTGATTAGGATATCGGCTGTTTACTTTACTTGTTTATCTGGCGTGCAGCCCACTCACGCACCTGGGGATAGGCGCGCTGTTCGAACACAGCAAAGCCATTAAGGCTGCGGGCTTTGAGCGGGGTAAACACCGGCATGGTCAAGCCACACAGAAAATGCGCCACCCGCTGGGCATTGGGCGGCTGGCCGAACTGTTCGGTGTGGCGCTCAATCAGAGGCGTGGCGTAGCGCTGAAAATCGGCCGCCGTTAGCGGTGTCTCGGGCGGCGCATCCGGTAGTTTTACCGGGTGGCCATAACACACCGAGCAATGCCCGCAGCGGCCCTGCTCGGCATTGGATGGTGTATCAAAGGGGCTTTTACCAAAGGTACTATCGCCAAAGTGCTCGGCTAACCGCCGAGTCAGGCAGCTCTCCGACTCAAACAGCGCCAGCATGGCCTGCAGTCGTTCAATCTCTATTCGCTCTCGATTCAGGCAGTCGTCGTATAGCTGGCTCGTCAGCACCTCAATGGTAAAGTTCGGCTGGCAGATCTCGTAGACGTCGGTCATCCGCTTGCCTTCCAGAGTCAGCCAGCCCTTATCCTGAAAGTACTCAAGCGCAGTGATCACTCTGTCGCGGGAGGCATCAATCTGCTGCGTCTGCCCCGCCTGGTGCAGGCGGTCAAAATCCACCGTGCCCCAGGTGCGTGCGATGGGAATATTATCGACTAAAAGCCGCACAAAGGCCGCCCGTTCGCCTTCAAAATAGTTTACCAATGCACTAGGATCGAGATGGTAGCGCAGCCGGTACTCAGCTAGAAATGCGAAACGCGGCGCGATAATGCCGTGCATCTCCAGCCGCACCAACAGCGTTTTTAGCGGCAGCGGGCGGATATTGGTATCGCGGGAAAGCGTATTGAGCAGCACCTCCCACTGGCGATCCGGCGCTTGGCCTGCCGCCGCGATCTCTTCCAATAGGCGATAAATGCCCGCATATTCTGGGGTATCGCCATACACAAAGTTTTCCAGCACCCTCAGACCGTCCCGCCCGGCCATGGTCAAGCAGGTGGAAGGCTGGCCGTCGCGCCCTGCCCGGCCAATCTCCTGGCTGTAGTTTTCGATGGATTTAGGCAAGTCATAGTGCACCACATTGCGGATATCACCCTTATCGATACCCATGCCAAAGGCAATAGTGGCCACGATGCAGGGCGACTCGCCGCCCATAAACTGGCGCTGAATCTCATCCCGTCGGCTTGAATCCAACCCTGCGTGGTAGGCCTGGGCTGCGATCCCCTGTGCCGCCAGCGCCTTAGCCACCCGCTCGGCGGTTTGTTGCAGGGTGACGTAAATAATCGTCGGCGCTTCGCTACCCGGCTGCATCTGCGGCTTCAGCCAGTTGATCAACTGCTGCTGGCGGTCAGCCATGGCAGGCGCCACCAGCAGCTCCAGATTGGAACGGTAAAAACCGGTAGTGATGACGTTGTCCGCTGCGATGGCAAATTTCTCGCCCATATCGGCAATAACGGTGGGCGTTGCCGTGGCAGTGAGCAGCAGGACTTGGGGGATAGCAAAGTCGCGCTGGTAGTTCGGTAGCTTCAAATAATCGGGCCGGAAGTTATGCCCCCATTCAGAGAGGCAGTGAGCTTCGTCGACCACCAGCAGCGATATCTGAACCTGGCGTAGAAAGTGACGGAAGCGCTCGTTCTTGAGCCGCTCCACCGAGACCATCAATATTTTAAGCTCGCCGCTTTTGGCACGCTCCATGACATTCCGGGTGGTGTCGCGGTCTTGGGTAGAGTCAATACTCGCCGCTGCCACGCCGTGGCGGGCCAGAAAAGCGAGCTGATCCTGCATCAGCGCCAGCAGCGGCGATACCACCAGGGTTAAGTGCGGCAAATGCAGTGCAGGAAGCTGATAGCAAAGTGACTTTCCCGCGCCGGTGGCGAAAATAGCCGCCGTGGAGTGCCCCGCCAACACCCTGGACACCACCGCCTGCTGGCCGCCACGAAAGTCGTCAAAACCAAATACCTCTTTCAGCGTTTGCTGCGGTGATATAGGGGGCATGAAGACTCCTTGATAGCGAAATTCCGGCTTAAAACGCTTTCTCTAGCGCAAAACGCGGCTGGGTGTGACCTTCGTTAGTCACCTTTTCAACAAACATGTCGAGCGGGCGCACCCAGAGGCCGTATTCACCGTAAAGGGCACGGTAGACTACCAGGGGCTCTTCGCTTTCGCTGTGCTGAGCAGTGCCGAGCACTTCGTAAAGGCTGCCTTTGTAGTGGCGGTAAATACCGGGAACGGGGGCGGTCATCGGCTCTCCTCTTGAGTGGCGTTTGTGTCGGCTGGCTGGTTGGCTTTTTTGGCGAGGCGCTCGAGCACCTTCGAAGCGGCGACAAAACCAAAGGTGCCGGTTAAGAAGGTCGCCGCACCAAAGCCCGAAGCGCAGTCCAATCGCGTGGCATCACCACTGCCGGGCTTTTGCAGGCAGACTTCACCGTCGGCGCCGGGATAGATCAACTGCTCATCGGAGTAGACACACTCCACCGAGAAGCGCCGTTTGGGATTGCGAGAAAAGCCGTAATCCCGACGCAGCCGCGAGCGTACTTTGGATAGTAGCGGGTCGTGCTCTGTGCGGGTGAGATCCGCTACTTGAATGCGCGTGGGGTCGGTTTGTCCACCGGCCGCGCCGGTGACAGTGATGGGCATTTTGCGTCGCTTACACCAGGCGATCAGCGCGGCCTTGGCGATCACGCTGTCGATGGCATCCACCACGTGATCGGCGTCATCGGGGATACGCTCAGCCAAGTTGGTGGGCGTCACGAAGGCGGTGTCAGCCACAATCTCGATTTCCGGGGCAATCAAGCGGCAGCGCTCGGCAAGCACTTCCACTTTGGGCTGTCCAATAGTGCCATCCAATGCGTGGAGCTGGCGGTTAACGTTGGAAACGCAGACGTCGTCCAGGTCTATCAGCGTTAGCTTGCCAATGCCCGAACGGGCCAGCGCCTCTACCGTCCAGCTACCCACGCCGCCTACTCCAACCACGACCACATGAGCACGGCGAAATGCCTCTGCAGCGCGCTGACCATACAGGCGGCGAATACCGCCAAAGCGAAATTCATAATCGCTCGACGCATAGCCACTTGAAGCATGGTCGCTCGATTCTGAAACAGGAGAGATAATGGTCTCATTCAATGACATAACGGCAGGCTCACAGTGCTTGCAAGGCGGAAGGCGTGGCAATGGGCGGCGTTCGCGCGCTATCCGGCGGTAAATGACCCGCCCAGCCAAGCTGATTAAACAGCGCGATCATTGTGTCATCCAAGGCACAGCTCAATTGTACACGCTTGTCTAACAGGGGATGGTCAAAAGCCAAATAGGTCGCGGCGAGCAATAAGCGTGGCGCGCCCATCTGGTCGGCAAAAAAGCGGTTGTGGACACTTTTACCGTGCTTGGCATCGCCAATAATCGGATAGCCCCGCCGCGAGAGGTGACGGCGAATTTGATGGCGGCGCCCGGTCATCGGCCGCGCTTCCACCAGCGAATAGCGCGCCACCGGATAGCGGTCGACTTGCACCGGCAGTTCAACGCTATCAAGGCGGCGAATATCGGTCATCGCTGGCATGGCGGGCATTTCCGCCTTGGGGCGTGTGCCATCCTCCTCCCGCAGCGGGTAATCCAAACGTTCGCTTTCCGGCGCTTTACCGCGCACCACCGCCAGGTAGCGCTTCTCAACCTGCCGTTCACTAAACGCTTCGCTGAGCAGGCCAGCAACGGCTGAAGATAGCGCAAACACGATCACCCCCGAAGTCGGTCGATCCAGCCGGTGAACGGGATAGACCCGTTTGCCAAGCTGGTCGCGTAGGCGCTGAAGTAGAAATTCGGTTTCACCACGCGCCAACGCCGAGCGATGCACCAAAAGCCCTGCTGGCTTATGCACTGCAACGAGATGCTCATCCTGATAGAGGATGTTGAGTGGCGTCATAACGCTCCCTGGAAAAGCTGGCGACAAAAAAGTCGTTCATTATAAAAACGGCCCGCTATTGTCGTGGCTGGGCCGCGAGATGTCATCTTCTCGCTATGCCCTCATCCCCCACCGCTTAGTTATGAGGCGTCTGAATATCAGTCAACACTTGTGGATTTGGTAAAAGCGGTAATTTACCAGGCGGAATGTGCTCTTTAATAAACGCCAAGAAAACCTGAGTGGCACTCGGTAAGGTTCGATTAGCTAGGGTCTGAACCTCGATAAAGCGTGAATCCATGCCCTGGTCACGAATAGGAATAGCGACCACTCGGTGTTGATGAATGCGATAACGAACAGAGATCTCGCCGGCAAGCGCCACCCCTCCTCCCAGCATGGCAAAATTAATTAATGCCTCGGTGTAGTCACTGCTAAAAATGGATTCAAATGCTAGGTTTTGGCGACTACAGCAGATATCGAACAACTGGCGCAGGGTCGTTTCTGGCGAGGGCAGCGCCAGCGGATAGCGCTGCAGTTGCGCTAACGTTATGTGTTTTTTTGCAGCTAGTTCATGGTCAGGAGAAACCAGTGCCATAATCGGCGCTGGTTGTCTCAAAGAAACAGTAATATCTGCTTCAGGCTTTAGGCTGAAGGTAATGCCGATGTCCGCATCGCCCTCCCTGACATGACGGGTCGCCTGTGCAGGTGATCCCACCATCAAGTGAAAATGAATGCCGCTGTAGCGCTTTCGAAAAGCCGCAATGGCTGCGGGCAAAAAATCCACGGCAAACCCTTCTGAGCTGGCGAGACGCACCTTGCCACGCTGTAATCCCCGCAGTGCCAGGATTTCACTGCCTATTCGGTCGGCTTCCAGCTGCATATGGCGGGCATGTACCGCCAATAGCTCGCCTGAAGCACTCGGTACCATGCCACGCGCTCGGCGTTCGAACAGCAACGTGTCCAATTCACTTTCGAGCCGGGCTATCTGTCGGCTGATCGCCGAGGGCGCCACATTTAACTTGCCCGAGGCTTCACTAATGGAGCCGCAGCGAACCACTTCTAAAAAATAACGTAACGCGGTTTCTTGTAGCACCCGTGGATTCATTGTGCCTCCCTTCTCCATCAGAATTGCCAAAACGGCAATGATAAGTTCTAAACATTGCACTGGTGGCATGACTGATTAATAGCTTAGTTTTAATTCAAGGCGGCGGCTCATCTAAAAAACAAGAAGCCCTGCCAGTACGCCAAACGCTCATAACCTTCTCTTATTAAAAAACGAGGTATGGCATGCACACACCTAGAACTCTTTGTTGCGTTACGTCACTTGCTTTACTCAGCATCGCGACACCTGCTTTAGCAGGCAAGGCCAACGATACACTGGTCTATGCCTCTGATAGCGAGCCTGAAAACGTTAGCCCCTACCACAATAATCTGCGTGAAGGCGTTATCCTCGCCCATTTGGCTTGGGATACGCTGATCTACCGTAACCCGCAAACCAACGAGTATGAGCCGCGTCTGGCCACCGAATGGGAATGGGCAGATGATAAGACCCTCGATCTTGTCCTGCGCGAAGGCGTGACCTTTCACAACGGCGAGGCCTTCAACGCCGACGATGTGGCATTTACCTTTAACTATGCGGTATCCCCCGAATCACGGGTAGTAACGCGACAAAATGTTGACTGGATCGAAAGTGTTGAGAAGCTTGATGAGTATCACGTTCGCATTCACCTTAAAGAACCTTTCCCCGCCGCCCTCGAGTACCTTTCCGGCCCGATGCCAATTTATCCCGATGAGTATTTCCAGGAAGTGGGTATCGAGGGTTTTAGTCGTGAGCCCGTAGGTACCGGCCCTTACCGGATAACCAACGTCCGCCCTGGCGACGGCGTCAGCCTGACACGCTTTGATGACTACTTTGCCGACAGCCCGATTGGCCAGCCGGAAATAGCAAACATCGAGTTCAAAGCGATTGCCGATGCGGACTCACGCATGGCGCAGTTAATGTCAGGACAAGTCGACTGGATTTGGCGCGTGCCGTCGGATCAAGCTGAATCGCTGGGGAGCATGCCACAGCTCAGCGTGCTAGGCGGCGAGACCATGCGGGTCGGCTATATCGGCTTGGATGCCGCCATGCGGGAAGAGTCGCCGTTAAATGATATCCGCGTGCGTCAGGCCATTAACCACGCCATGAACCGGGAAGGCTTGGCTAATGATCTAGTGCGCGGTGGCAGCCAGCCTCTTTATGCCCCCTGCTTTCCCACCCAGTTTGGCTGTGAAACAGAGAACGTCATCGAGTATGAGTACGACCCCGAAAAAGCCCGCGAACTACTCGCCGAGGCGGGTTACGCCGACGGCTTTGATATTGACCTTCACGCCTACCGTGAACGGGATTACGCCGAAGCAATGATTGGCGACCTGCGTGCAGTGGGCATTAATGCCAACCTGCGCTTTATGACCTCCCCCGCGTTGTTGGAGCTTCAGCGCAACGGTCAAACCGATATGGCTTTCAAAGCCTGGGGTTCCTTCTCTATTAACGATGTATCGGCTTTCGTTAGCGTCTATTTCACAGGCGGCATTGACGATCTCTGGCAGGACGCCCAGGTGCAGGAGTGGCTACAAGTCGCCGATACCTCGGTAGATCCTGATGTGCGCTTAGAGCACTACCAAAAAGCATTCGCCCGCATTTCCGAGCAAGCGTACTGGGCGCCGCTGTTCTCCTACTCCACCTATTACGCTCACACCGCTGATCTCGACTTCACCGCCTACCCTGACGAACTCCCCCGTTTCTACGAGGCGAGCTGGAAGTAACGGCGCCTGATCGACTTAACGGCAGCCGTGGCAATCTCGCCACGGCTCGCTTTCCGCAGCGAGGGAGTGATGCTTTATGTGGGCATTTGTTTTCAAGCGCACGCTGATAGCCCTTAGCGTCGCGCTGACTATTTCGGTGCTCTGCTTTAGTCTGCTGCAGCTCTCAGGGGACTTGGCGCTTTCCATAGGCGGCCCCGAGGCCACCGCTGAACAGGTTGAGCAAATCCGCGTTGAGTACGGTCTGGATCGCCCGGTGCTTGAGCAATTTACCACGTGGCTATGGGGGGCGGTTCAGCTCGATTTTGGGCGCTCTTACTACTATCAGAGCGAGGTCATGGATCTGGTGGTCGAGCGCCTACCGGTAACGATGACCCTAGGAATATTAGCGTTGGCGATTGCGCTAGGCGTGTCTATTCCCCTCGGCGTTGTGGCCGCGCTGAAGCGCGGCAGTTGGATAGACCGCACGGCCATGGCGATTGCGGTTACCGGCCAGGCAATGCCCAACTTCTGGTTTGGCTTAACGCTAATCATCCTGTTTGCCGTCAAGTTACAGTGGTTTCCTGCGGCGGGTAGCGATAGCTGGCAAGGCTTTGTACTGCCCGCCGTAGCGCTGGGCTATTACGCCACCCCCGCCATGATGCGGCTAACCCGCAGCGGCATGCTGGAAGTCCTGGAGGCAGACTACATCCGCACCGCACGGGCCAAGGGGCTGCGCACCGGCACGGTGATCTTCAAACACGCGCTACGCAATGCAGTGATTCCGGTGGTGGCGCTGGCCGCTGTGGAGCTGGGATTTATGCTCGGCGGTTCGGTGGTCATCGAGACCGTCTTTTCGCTGCGCGGGCTGGGGCAACTGGCCTGGAACGCGATTTCCCGCAATGACTACCCGGTGGTTCAAGCCATCGTCCTGATCATTGCGCTGTTCTATATCGTGCTGACGCTGCTTGCCGACATTCTCAACGCAGTTTTAGACCCACGCCTACGCGCGCGCTAACGGAGAACACCATGGCACACACCCTTTCCCCGCCGGTGGCGGCAGAGCAACACTTCGTCGGCAGTTGGCAATCGCGTTTACTGCGCAGCACGCTCAATAACCGCAACTTAACCATAGGATTATTGATCATTACTTCACTAGGGTTGGTGGCGCTTCTGGCCCCTTGGCTAGCCCCCCATGATCCCTATTTACAGAACACCGCTAACCGCATGGTGCCACCTATTTGGCACGAAACCGGTAGCTGGACGCACCCATTAGGCACCGACCGCCTCGGCCGTGACTACCTGAGCCGACTGATTTATGGCACCCGGATTTCACTCTTTATCGGGCTAGTGGTTGCGCTGATTTCAGGGCTGATTGGCACCACTCTTGGCGTGCTGGCAGGTTACTTCGGCGGTCGCGTCGATGCCGTAGTGAGTTACCTGCTCACCACTCGCCTGGCCATGCCCGTGGTGTTAGTGGCGCTGGCCATGGCTTCGCTGATGGGGGGATCTATGCTGAGCGTTACGCTGCTACTGGGGCTGCTGCTGTGGGATCGCTTTGCGGTCGTTGCCCGCTCGGCGACTCAGCAATTGCGCGATGCTGAGTATGTGCAGGCAGCCCAGGCACTGGGCTGCTCGCTGCCGTATATTTTACTGCGCGAAGTGCTGCCCAATATCGCTGGCGCGTTGATTGTGGTCGCCACGCTTGAGGTCGCCAACGCCATTTTGCTCGAAGCAACGCTGTCGTTTCTGGGCATGGGCGTGCAGCCACCATCCCCCTCCTGGGGGCTGATGATCGCCGAAGGCAAAGCCTATATGTTCTTCCAACCCTGGGTGATTACGATTCCCGGCAGCGCACTATTTATTCTAGTGCTGTCGATTAACTTGCTAGGCGATGGACTGCGTGACCTCAGCGCACCAGGAGGCCGCAATGAGTAATCTCTCCTCAGCTGAGCGCTCAACAGCGCCAGTCTCACCACTACTCACCGTAAAACAGCTACGTGTCGACTTGCCAGTAGCAAAAGGCACGCTTCACGCCGTACGGGGAATCGACTTTCACGTTGAACGGGGTGAAATGCTCTGTCTGGTGGGCGAATCGGGCTGTGGTAAATCCATGACCTCGCTGGCATTAATGGGCCTACTGCCACGCAAGGCGCAGGTAAACGCCGACTGTCTCGACTTTGACGGCGTTGATCTGCTGACGGTTTCCGATCGCGAGCGCAGCAACCTGCGCGGTGCGCGCATGGCGATGATTTTCCAAGAGCCCATGACCGCTCTCAACCCCGCCTACACGCTGGGCAATCAGCTATGCGAAGCCTTGCGCCGTCATCAGCGTGTATCGCGTAAAGCGGCCCATGACCGCGCCCTCTATTTACTCGAACGGGTAGGTATCAGCGCCGCCGAAGAGCGTATGCGCCAATACCCCCACCAGCTGTCTGGCGGGCTGCGCCAACGGGTCATGATCGCCATGGCGCTAATGTGCGAACCCGATTTGATCATTGCCGATGAGCCCACCACGGCCTTGGACGTTACTATTCAGGCGCAAATCCTGCACCTGCTGCGCGACCTGCAACAGGAGTTTGGCACGGCGGTTATCTTCATCACCCACGACCTGGGCGTCGTCGCGCGCATCGCCGATCGTGTTGCCGTGATGTATGCCGGTGAAGTGATTGAAACCGCCTCTGCCCAGGCGCTCTTTCAAGCCCCTAGCCACCCCTACACCCAAGGATTACTGCGCTGCATACCGACACCCGGCAAAACGCTGCCGGGCAGCCGCTTACAGGCTATTCCAGGGGTAGTGCCCAACTTGGTAGAGAAAGTTGACGGCTGCGCCTTTTGTAATCGCTGCGACCAAGCGGATGAGCTTTGTCACACCACACCGCCCTTGCAAACTGTCGCAGATGGTCACTTGTCGCGCTGTCACTTTGCCCACCAGTTGGCAAATCCGGCAACGATAAACGCTCAGGAGGTAACGCTATGAGCAGTGCCGCAAACCATTTTAAGCCGCTTGCCCTGGAGCTCTGCGCGCTATCCAAAACATTTAAACTGGGCGGCGGCATGCTGCATAAGAGTCAAACCTTAACAGCCGTCAATAATGTATCGCTGCGCGTTCCCCGCGGTCAGGTGATGGGGCTGGTGGGCGAATCGGGCTGTGGCAAAAGCACCCTAGCCAAAATACTGCTAGGGCTCACGCCCCCAAGCGAAGGTGATGTACTGATCAACGGCAAAGCAATTGTCAATGCTAATCAAAAAGCGCTTGCCCGGCATATACAGCCGATTTTCCAAGACCCTTACTCATCGCTTAACCCGCGCCAACGAATTGCCCAAATCGTTGGCTTGCCGCTGCGCATTCATGGCATTGGCACCCAGAAGGAGCAGGCAGCCAAAGTCGATGAAATGCTGGAGCTGGTTGGCCTGCCCAAACGCGCCGCCCAGCAATACCCAGGGCAAATGTCTGGCGGGCAGCGTCAGCGGGTGGCGATTGCCCGGGCGCTTATTATGCGCCCTGACTTGGTGATTTGTGACGAACCCACCTCCGCCCTGGATGTGTCAGTTCAAGCCCAAATCCTCAACCTCTTGCTCGACCTTAAGGATGAGTTTGGTCTTACCTACCTGTTTATTAGTCACGACCTCGCCGTGGTGGAGCATCTGGCGGACCGGCTCGCAGTGATGTACCTGGGTAAGATTGTCGAAGAAGGAACTCGTGAACAAATCTTCACCGCTCCTCGCCACCCTTACACCCAAGCGCTGCTGGCATCCGCTCTGACACCAGAGCCCGGCTTAGGCGTGCCTGATATCGGTCTTGGGGCAGGACAACCCGACCCAACACGACCTCCATCAGGATGCGCTTTCCACCCTCGATGCCCCATAGCACAGCCCCAGTGCTCAGAGCAGTCGCCAAAGCTAACCGACCTTATTCAAAGTGCAGCCCAAGGCACTACTCAGCCTAATCATCCACGCGTCGCCTGCCATTTTGCCTAAACACTCTTACTGAACGCCTAATACTCAGAGGGATATTTATGTCGCGCCAACAAGCCTTAGACAATGCCAAAGCCTATTTTGATAGTGGCGAATTTTATGCTCAGCTTGCCCCGCGTATTGCCATCCGCAGCGAAAGCCAGGAATCGAATAGGCAGGAGGAACTGCACGCTTACCTGACGGAACAGATTATCCCAGACATTGAGCAGCTCGGTTTCACATGGGAAATTGTCGATAACCCCGTGCCTGGGTTCGGCCCATTTCTGCTCGCTGAACGTCTTGAAACCGGGGCCATGTTCAGCGTATTGACCTACGGCCATGGCGATGTAATACGCGGCTACGATGATCAGTGGGCCGAAGGGCTGTCGCCATGGCAAATCACCCAACGGGGAGATCGCTGGTATGGGCGCGGCACCGCTGATAACAAAGGCCAGCACACGATTAATTTAGCTGCGCTCGGCTGTGTGCTGAAAGCCAGCGGCGGGCACCTGGGCTATAACGTCAAGCTGGTGCTGGAGATGGGAGAAGAGACCGGTTCGCCGGGGCTAAAGGAGGTTTGCCACCGCTATCGGGAGCGCTTGGCAGCCGATGTGTTTGTTGGTTCGGACGGGCCCCGCCTGGACGCCGAATCGCCAACGCTATTTTTAGGCTCGCGGGGATCGTTCAACTTCGATCTTAAGCTGCAGGCCCGGGAAGGCGCCCACCACTCGGGCAACTGGGGCGGGGTATTAAAAAACCCGGCGGTACGATTAACCAATGCCCTGGCTACGCTGGTGGATGCCAACGGCGTGATCCAGATCCAGGGGTTACGCCCGGCACCGATTCCTGATGCCGTGCGCAACGCCCTAGCCTTACTCAAGGTAGGTGTCGGTGATAATGCCCCCGCCATCGATAGCGACTGGGGTGAGCCAGGGCTGTCCCCCGCTGAACGCCTATTTGGCTGGAACACCTTAGAAGTGCTGGCCATGAAGGCAGGCAACCCGGACGCCCCGGCCAATGCGATCCCCCCCTACGCCTACGCCCACTGCCAGCTGCGCTATGTAGTAGGCAGCGATCAGGATAACTTTCTTGCCCATTTACGCCACCATCTGGATCAACATGGCTTTAGCGATATAGAGGTGAGAGCGGCGCGCATGTCGCAGATGAATGCTACGCGGCTTGACCCTGAAGACCCTTGGGTGAGCTGGGCGTTAACCTCGATGCAGCTATCGACCAACAAAACGCCCACGCTGTTACCTAACCTAGGCGGATCATTGCCCAACGATGTATTTGCCGAAACGCTGGGCTTACCTACGTTATGGGTTCCCCACTCCTACCCCGCCTGTTCGCAACACGCCCCCGATGAACACCTGCTAGGGAGTATCGCTTCAGAAGCGCTTATATTAATGGCGGGCCTATTTTGGGATTTGAGTGTTCAAGGTGCAGAGATTTACAAGGAGCGAACGTTATGCAAGAGCCACTAATACAACACGCCTGTGATTGGCTGGAGGGCCAGCAGCAGGCAATGGTTGACTGCTTAGCGGCCCTGGTCAATATCGACTCCAACAGCTACGACAAAGCGGGTAACGATAAGGTGGCCGACCTGATTAGCCAGTGGCTGGAGCAGGATGGCATCACTGTCATACGCCACCCGCGCCCTGACTCAGGTGATATTTTAGAAGCACAGCTGGGGGAAACTGGCCAAGGCCATGTGCTCTTAATGGGCCACCGCGATACGGTTTTTCCCACCGGCACGGTGGCTAGCCGGGGCTATACCCAGCAAGACGAGGTTGGCTTTGGCCCTGGCGTGGCCGATATGAAAAGCGGCCTGGTGATGAACTGCTTTGTGCTGCGCGCGTTAAGCCGCCTGCCCAACTGCCCACTGCCCGTTCGCGCCCTGTTTACCGCTGATGAGGAGATTGGCTCGCCAGATGGGCGGGCGTTCATCGAGGCCGCCGCCCAGGGAGCACGTGCCGTCTTGAACGTCGAGCCTGGGCGCGTCAGCGGCAATGTAGTCACGGGCCGAAAAGGAGGTGCTGGTTTTTTGATCAACGTCACCGGCAAAGCCGCCCACTCCGGCGTGAGCCATGCCGATGGCGCCAGCGCCATCGAAACACTGGCCCGCAAGATCATCAAGCTGCATGCACTGACCGATTACGCGGCAGGCATCACCACCAATGTGGGCACTGTCACTGGTGGCGTATCTCGCAACACTGTCGCGCCTTTCGCGTCTGCTCAGTTAGATACTCGCTTTGTCACCACAGCACAGCGTGACCAGCTGTATAAGGCCATTGAGGCGATAATCGCCGAACCCGATATTCCTGGCACCCAGGCAACCATCGAGCAGACATCGGAATTCTATCCGCTCGAAGAGCGTATGAGCAGCGAACTGTTTGCGCTTTACCAATCTCAGGCTAAAAACATTGGTTTTGCTGTTGATGGCGAATTCACCGGCGGCTGTTCCGATGCGGGCTGGACGGCCAGCTTGGGCATTCCCACGCTGTGTGGCCTCGGCCCGGTCGGTGCCAAAATGCACACGGATGAGGAGTACTGCTTACTCAATACGCTAGTGCCACGCACTCAAGCACTCACTGCTACTTTACTAAGCCTAAAAGACTGGGCTTAAAAGGCTGGGTTTAAAAGCTTGAATTTAAAAGGATGCTTTTATACAACCTCGCGGTGGCCTATTACTCGCCAGGTGGCAAAGTAGCCGCTCGGCAGCTACCTTAAATAGGCAACGCTACAGATGCGTTTCCATGGATTAGGAAGGAGAGATCAATATGCGCTATACAACTGCCCGCTATTCACTTACCGCTATGGCTGCCTCGCTGCTACTCGCTACCTCGGCGGCGCAAGCGAATGAAACGCTTGATGTGGAGATGCATAAAGTCAGCGCCGAAGGAGTCAAAGAGTCGATTGGTACCGTGTCTTTAGAGCATACGGATCATGGCTTACTGCTGACACCTTCGCTGACGGATCTTGAGCCCGGTTTTTACGGTTTTCACGTCCACCAGAACGCCAGCTGCGACCCTGCCGAGAATGATAGTGGCGAAATGACCGCTGCACTGTCTGCAGGGGGGCACTATGACCCCGAAGAAACCGGCACGCACCAAGGTCCTTACGGTGAAGGTCATTTAGGCGACCTGCCGGTGCTCACCGTTAATGAAGAGGGCGAAGCCAATCTACCCGTTCTAGCCCCACGCCTAAGCATGGAAGATATGCCGGGGCGCAGCCTGATGATCCATGAAGGTGGCGACACCTACGAAGATGAGCCCCACCTGGGCGGCGGCGGCACCCGGATGGCCTGCGGCGTTGTTGAGTCTTAAACGTTACCGTAGTTGTTAATCGACAAAATGGGCAGCCGTTCGGCTGTCCATTTTTTTGCTTACAGCCCACTAAAGTCTAGCTGTGATTTTATAGTGGCTATCTGTACATTCACTCCTACTAAAGAAGCGCCTGCTTGTATGCTCTCCAGCATGCTTGTCCATCCCCCTCACTGCTCTAGGTACCTTAGATGATCACCTTTATCGTATCGATCCTGCTGCTGATAGCGGGCTACTTTACCTATGGGAAATTCGTGGAGCGTGTATTTGTCACTGACCGCAAGCGTCAGACGCCCGCTTTCAGCATGCGCGACAACATCGACTACGTGCCGATGAACACCACGCGCAATTCGCTTATTCAGTTATTAAACATTGCCGGTGTCGGCCCTATTTTTGGCCCGATTCTCGGTGCCCTGTATGGCCCGGTGGCGTTTGTGTGGATTGTGGTTGGCTGCATCTTTGCCGGTGCTGTTCACGACTACCTGACCGGCATGATATCGATCCGCAACCATGGTGCTCACTTGCCACAACTGGCCGGCAAGTTCCTGGGCAAAGCGATGAAGCATGTGGTCAATGGCTTCGCGATTCTCTTGCTGCTTTTAGTCGGTACGGTCTTCGTCACCTCGCCTGCTGCGCTGCTGGCCAATATGACCTCGCTGTCGCTAACGCTGATCATCGTGGCTATCTTTATTTATTACTTGATTGCCACCCTGCTGCCGATCGATAAAGTTATTGGCCGTATCTACCCCTATTTTGGCGCCCTGCTGCTGTTCAGCGCGGCGGGTATCGGTATCGGCTTGATCATCACTGGCGCGCCGATTCCCGAGCTCTCGTTCCAGAACATGCACCCTGACGCCGCACCGATTTTCCCGCTGCTGTTTTTAACTATCTCCTGTGGCGCACTTTCCGGCTTCCATGCCACTCAAACCCCCATTATTTCGCGCACCACCCAAAACGAAACCAATGGACGCAAAATCTTCTACGGCATGATGATCACCGAAGGCATTATCGCCATGATCTGGGCGGCTGCCGCCATGAGCCTGTTCTATGGCGACCAGTCACTCTCTGATGTACTGGCTGCTGGTGGCCCTGCCGCGGTGGTTAGCGAAGTGTCTACCACCATGCTCGGCGCGGTGGGTGGCACCCTGGCGGTACTCGGCGTTATCGTGTTGCCGATCACCTCGGGCGATACCGCTTTCCGCAGCGCGCGAATGATCATTGCTGATTACATTAAGATCGATCAAAAGCCGATTATGAAGCGCGTCATGGTCGCTCTACCGCTGTTTGTAGTGTCCTATGCATTAACCCATATGGACTTCACGCTACTGTGGCGTTACTTCTCATGGGCGAACCAAACCACCGCCGTTATCGCGCTATGGGTTGGCACTATGTATTTAGTGCTGTCGCGTAAGCCTCACTGGATTACCTCGATCCCAGCCACCTTTATGACCATGGCCACGTTTACCTACTTGGCCTACGCGCCGATCGGTTTTGGTCTACCGCTGCAGCTAAGCTATGTGGTAGCCGCGCTAGGTACGCTTCTTTGCATTGCGCTGTTTATGAAGCGTGTCCGTCGTCTAAGCCGGGCAACTTTTGCCGTTGATGAGCCGGCGGTACCGAGCCAGTTTGTGGACAGCGGAGAGGCGATTACAGCTAAATAGTTAGGCGCTCCATAACGTTACCACCACACTCTCTTAACAGGACGCTCTTCAAACACGAGCCACGCCACAAAAAAGGGCACACATCAGCCACATAACCGTGTTTGATGCGTGCCCTCGTTTCTTTCCCTATCTCTCTTATCCTACCTGTTCTCCCCTCCTCCTCATGTTTATCGCTTCCATGCTGCTGCGGTATAGACGAAAACAGGCAGGGACTACTCTAGCGGTATCGACCAGAAGTAGGTCTCGCCGGAGCTATCGTCCACACCGTCGTTGTCGCTGACCAGCCAGGCGTTGCCATTATCGTTGATCGCCATTCCTTCAATCTTGTCCACCACAAAGCCGTTGTAGCTGGCCAGGTCGGGAATCAGGTCGCGTACTAGCTGTTTCTCGACCACCGGCAGCTCACCGCCCAGCGGGGCGGGTTCCAGGCCGTCCAGGGCAACGCGGGTCACTTGCTTAACCTTCGCCTCGGCGCCGATCTGGTTGTCGCGCTCGATCAAATAAAGCCAAGCGCCATGGGCGGTGATTTCGGAGAGGCCAATCCAACCCTGTTCCACGTTATCCAACGGGTAATGAACAGCGCCCCACTCACCGCTGTCGATATCAAAACGCAGTAGCTTGGCCATGCCTTCGGGGTCATCCTGCCAGGGGCGCTGTACCGCCAGCCACAGCTGATTATCAATGCGCGTGACGCCTTCTAATCCCCACTTCAATGCCTGTTGAGCGAGCGCCTCGGGCAGTGCAATTCCTTGGATAATCTCGCCGTCGGAACCCACATGATAAAGGGTGTTGGCAAGGCCTTTGTCGTTACCTTCGGAAGCGACCCAGAAGCCACCTTCACCATCGGTGGTAATACCTTCCATATCCAGGCCTAGCGCAGGCTCACCGTTGCGGGTCACATCCAGCGCTGCCGTAATCCGCGCCGGCGATGCTGATGGGTCGATGGTGAAGATGCGCGGCTGGGCGCTGTAGAAGCTGTCGCTAACCGCGTAGAGCATGTCATCAGCAGCGACCAAACCGGAAAGTGCGCCCCAGCCAATCAGTTCATCAGCGCCCGCCGAGGTCAGGGTGGGATAGACCGCTGGCGCAGCCTGATATTGATAAATCATGACATGGGCGCGGGGGCCGCCGTCTTTGCCCAGATCCCCTTCATTGGCGGTGGCTAACAGGCCACGGCTGGGAATCGCCACGGCGCCTTCGGGAGACAGGCCCGAGGGCAGCAGCTGGGTGAGCTGCGGTTCGGCCAGATTGCTAACGTCATAAACGCCCACCAGCGAGCCGCGCTCGGAAAGCAGGAAGACATAGGGCGTACCTTCGAACACCGCAAACTCCATCCCCTCCGGCTCGCTGCCTTTGGCATCCGAACGTTTATCGGGGTAATGACCCGCTTCAATCACCGCGCGCTCGAATGAAGTACCTGACTCGTATACCACCTCGCCGCGCTTGCTGAAGATCGTCCAGCCGCGCGCGCCGCCATCCATATCGCCTTCGTTGGCAATAGCGAAGTGGTCGTTGTCGATCCACTGCAAAGCGTCCGGCTCACGCAGGCGCTTGGCTTGCTGCTCGTTGAAAATCAGCGCACCGTCATCGCTGGCGTCAATGCCGTCCAGCTCGACAGTCCCGGCACTGAAATCCGCCACCACCTTTCCGGCGTAGTCGAGCACCACCAGGTGGTTGTTCTCCTGCACGGTAACGACGGTCTCACCCAGGGTGTTGATATCGACAAACTCCGGCTCGGGATCCTCGGGGGCGATCTCGGCGAGCCCGGTTACGTCGGCGTAGAGCAGGCTGTCGCAGTTAACCAGCCCTGCCGCATTGATCTCCACCAGTGCCACGGAACCGCCGGGCATCTGCGGTACACGTCCATCGCCCGCCTCTTCGTCGCGTTCGTTCTCAATGGCGACAGCGACAAAGTGCCCATCGGGTGCCGCAGCAGAAGCTACACTATCGGGCTGTCCGTCTAGCGGGCAGGAGGCGAGTATCTCGCCACTGGCTAAATCGACCGTGCGCAGCTCACCGGAAGGCTCGCTGTAGGAAACCGATGTATTCACTCCGACATAGGCCATATTGCCGAGCACCGATACGGCCGTAGGCTCGCCGTCCATAACGATATTACCCAGCGGTTGCGGATTAGCCGGGTCGCTGATATCAATGCGCCCAATCGCGCCCAGCGGGCTATCGGTATACACCAGCGTCATGCCATCACCGGAGGCAGCAATGATTTCAGGCGCGGTCTCGCGTGTACGATCCTCGCCCTCGGCCATGTTATCGGGAACCGCGAAGCTGGCGATGCGGTTGAAATGTTTATCTGCCGCGCCTGCCGCTTGCGTGGCGGCCAGCACAGCAGCCAGCGCCAACAGTATTGGTCTGCGTTTGAGTATCATGATGGAGTTAATCCCTTGCTTAAGCTTCAGAAACGACTGATTAAGTTATTAAATTTGATATGTCCGATTAACTATCCAACACCATGACGATGTCAGTCTTATGACACTCACTGGCTAAGTTAGCGCCGTTGGCTATCGGCACACCTCAGCGCTAAACGCAGGTTGCCGCGAAAATGTTAGATGGGTAAGTAGTGAAGGAACACATAGGGGAAAAGGGAAGCGGGAAAATCGATAGGTTAAAGGAGACTTTAGAACGCAAGAAGCCAGTCAGTTAGCCCTGACTGGCTGCTTTTTAGCTAGTTTTGGTTGCTAGCTTGCTTCTATACATACGCGCGATAGCGTTTTACTCGTCGCCTGCCATCTGCATTTGGCGCTGCATGTAATTCTGAATACCTACCTTGTCGATCAAACCCAGCTCTGTTTCGATGTGATCGATATGGTCTTCTTCATCAGCAAGCAGGTCACGCAGCATATCGCGAGTCACGTAATCTTTAACGCTTTCGCAATAGGTGATGGCCTCGATGTAATCGTTACGGCCGTCGTGCTCAATTTTTAGATCGCTTTCGAGCATCTCTTTGACGTTTTCGCCAATGTGCAGCTTGCCAAGGTCTTGCAGGTTGGGAATGCCTTCCAGGAATAGAATGCGCTCGATGATCTTGTCAGCGTGCTGCATCTCTTCAATGGACTCATCGTATTCCCATTTGGCGAGGGCTTTCAGCCCCCAATCTTTATACATTTTGGCGTGCAAAAAGTACTGATTGATCGCAACGAGTTCGTTGCCGAGCGCCTTATTAAGATGCTCAATAACTTTCGTATCACCTTTCATAACGTCACCTTTTCTACTGTAATGCTGATGTTTAATCTAGTTTAGACAATACGATCAAGCAGTTACGTTTGGAGAAGAGCATAGACGCAAATAGCTATACTCCCAGCGTTTCTGAGAGTATAGATAAGGTGATTAAAAGTTCAAGTAAATCATATATTTGCTAACGATAACTCTAACAATAGTGATTCGCGTCACACAGCATAAGCGAGTCCCATATCGGCTTCTTGGCGCGCTTCAAACACTGCATCACGGGTAATAGATTTGGCATAGCACGCGCACTTGCCGCACTGCGTTGCGCAGCCGGTTGCTTCACGCACTTCTCGCCAGCTGCGCGCTCCGTCGCTAACGTGCTGGCGAATATGATGGTCGGTTACTCCCTTGCACACGCAAACGTACATGGCGATACCTCATAAAAGTCATGAGGTGAATGTAAATGATTCGCATAGGTCTTTTCAAGTAGAAATGACTGCTTGTTGGTATCTATTCGTCTTAAAGAACAAACAAAGTACGATAACCTATTGACTTAGCAATGTTTTCTATCTTCATAAGGCATATCGCAAGTGACCATTATTTTTTCGGCAATACCACCGTTTGCGTGTTAGAAGCAATATCCGGCCAGCTACGCCGCTGCTTATCGAACAGTACCCATAAGTAGCCCAAACCAAATGCCAGCAGCGAGAGCCACGCCACCGCGCAGCGAATGAGGCACTGCCTCAAATTCAGCGAATAGCCATCCAGTGTTTGCACCCGCAACCGCCACGCCTGCATGCCCAACGTCATTCCTCCACGCGACCAGGAAAAAACGAAAAACAGCGTGACAAAAAACAGCAGCAAGAGACGCAGGCTCCAGATATCACCGGCCGTGGTGCCAATCTCTTCTGGCTGCTGGCCAAGCACATAGCGGAAAAAAACCATATGCGCGACGGTCACGGCAATCCAGATCGCGGTGACCAAAAAGCCGTCATAGAGCATGGCACCCAGGCGGCGTCCAAGACCCGCTGGCCATACGCTGTCCAACTGAGCAAAGCGTCGTATTCGCATAGTTCCTCTTATTAGTTCTTGTTTGCCACTTGGTGGTGATGACGTCTCATTTGGGCTTAGCGAACTATGCCTACCCCTTGCGGCATTAACCATTGCGACGTAGAAAGTAGATCCCTACCCCGGCACACGCTAATGTCGGCACCAGTACGGCCCATACAGGGGAAAAACCAAAGATTGTCGAGGCGGGCGCCAGCAAATCCTGTACATACTTGAAGCTCAGCCCGGTGACCACGCCGTAAAACACGCGCGTACCCGCGGCCACGGTGCGCAGTGGGCCAAACACAAAGGAGGCGGCAATCAGCACTAGCGAGCCCATGGTGAGCGGCATCAGCATCTTCTGCCAAAAATACAGCAGCGCTTGGTCATTCTGCAGGTTCTGCTCCTCAAGGAACTGGGCATAGGCCCACAACTCGCTGGGTGCCTGGCTCTCGATATCGCGCAGCAAGCGCTCCAGTTGGGTCGGGGTAAACGCAGTGTCCCAGCCCATGCTTGCCGATTGATCCGACTCCGTGTGATCGTCGAAAATGCGCGTGGTAGCGACGTTTTCCAACCGCCACGCCTCGCCCTCCCAACGAGCACGCTGTGCGTAAGTGGCTTCGACTAGCTGGCGATCATCAAAGCGATAGCGAGTTAAATCAAGCACCACGTTATCCGCACGAATCGCCCCAAAACGGTAAACACTGTCGCCTTCGATTTGCCAGCCGCTGCGGCTGGTCAACATGGCGCCTTCACCCTGGAGTTTTTCCAAGCGCCACGCTTCGGCGTATTGCTCGGTGCGCGGGCTAACATATTCGGCAACCAGCAGCACCACGACCACCACCACCAGCACCGGCTTCATCACGCCCCACACAATGCGCGCCAGGGAGCGCCCAGCCGCACGCATAACGGTGAGCTCATTGCTGGACGCCATGCTGCCCAAACCAATCAGCGCGCCGATTAACACCGCCACCGGCGCATATTGGTAAAAGCGCCAGGGCGTACGCATTAACAGGTAAAGCAGCGCATCAAAAGCGGTATAACCCACCTGTACATCGCCTAAATCATCGATATAGGCGATAGTAATATCCAAACCCAACAGCACAAACTGAACGACGACAATGGCCGCCAACACGTTGCGGGCGATATAACGATCGAGACGGTCAAGTACCATTAGCGCATCCCCTTACGTTGCGAGCGCCACAGCATTAGCAGGCCCAACCCCAAGAACAAACCATGTACCGGCCACACACCCAGCATAATGGACCAAGTACCGCTGCCAATCGCATCGACCACCGCCAGCAGCAGGCTGAGATACGCAACATATAAAAAGACCGCGGGCAGTAGTTTGCCGAAGCGCCCCTGGCGGGGGTTGACGCGGGACAGCGGCTGAGCCATCAAAGCCAGCACAAACACCATTAAGGGTAGCCCTGCCCGCCACTGCCATTGAGCCTGGGCACGGGGGCTTGGATTATTCCATAGCGCAGCCGTGGTCGCGTACTCCAGAGAATCAAGCTCCTGCCGGTCGCGACTTAACCCCAGGCGCAGGGTATAGCGCTCAAACGTGAGCCGCTCGGCGCTCTGCTCACCTGGCGTCACCCCGTAGCGTTCACCATCATCCAGCACCAAAAATCGGCTACCGGTTTCAAGCCTCGTTTCCTGAAAACCCGATGCGGCGCGGGTCACGTAGTCGTGGGTACCTTCATCGCCCTGCTGGTTCTGCTCGTGCACCAATACATCCTGCATTTCCGTGCCATCGCTGGAAAAGCTGCCAATGTAAGCGGTACGACCACCCCCAAATTCCTGAAAGCGCCCCGGCGCCAACACAGAAACATCCAGGCGGCTACGCTGCTCTTCCAGCGCAGTTTCCGTTTGCAGCGCGCCATAGGGGGTCAGCCACAGGCTGCAGATACCTACCAGCACCGCCACCACGCTGGCGGGTAGCAGGGTCACTTTCAACAGCCGCGTAGGGCTCATTCCGCAGGCGACCATCACGGTAATTTCGCTATTCATGTAGAGCTGCCCGTAGGCCAGCAGGATGCCCAGAAAAAAAGACAGCGGTAAAATCAGTTCCATAAAGCCGGGCAGGTGAAACATCATTAGGCTGCCTAACATGGTGACCGGAATATCACCTTCCGCTGCGTCCGAAAAATAGCGGATAAAGCGGCTGCCCATAATCACCAGCAACAGGATGCCAGCGACCGCCGACATGGTGAGTAACACTTCGCGAGTTAGATATCGAAATAAAATCAACGCGCTCTCCGGCTAGTCGTGCAGGATGCCATGCAATAAGCGAATGGCTTGGGTACACTAAACAAATTATTCTCAGTCCCTTTTCACAATCAAAAGCAACGGGGCATTATCCCGAATCCCTCGCTGCTTGTCTTGTTGGAGCCGTCATGGAATTTTCCGTTCAGACTGCGAACCCGGCCAAAACCGAAACGGCCTGCCTTTTGGTACCGGTTTTCAAAGGGAGCGATCTTCTGCCCACCGTTGCCAAGCTGGACGACGCCAGCGAGCGCCTGATTGGCCAATTGCTGGAACGCGGCGACTTTGACGCCGCGCTGGGCAACGTGCAATTAGTGCCCTTTGCACCGGGCCTGGGCGCTGAGCGCATCTTGCTAGTGGGCTTGGGTGAGCGCGAAAAATGCCAGGAAGCCGCCTTCATCAAGGCCCTGGATGCGGCCATGGCAGCGTTGGTAAAACTACCTATCGATGAAGCGAGCGTGGTATTCGGCGATGTGCCACTCGCCGACCGCGACCCTGCCTGGAAAGCGCGCAAGGTGATGGAAGCAGCTGAGCGGGCCATTTATCGCTTTGATCAGTTCAAATCATCGCCCGCACCGGCCCTCAGTCTAGCCAAGCTGACGTTAATGATCAGCGATGCTGACGCTGTTTCGCAGGTTAAGCAGGGCGCCTTAATAGGCAATGCAATCGGCCAAGGCATCAACTACACGCGTACCTTAGGCAACCTGCCTGCCAATATCTGCACGCCTCGCTATTTAGCCGAGCAGGCAGAGCAGCTGGGCCGCGACTCAAAGGGCGCACTTGAGGTCGACATTCTCGATGAAGAAGCGCTGGAAGTTCTGGGTGCAGGCTCGCTGCTTTCCGTCGGTCGCGGCAGCAAGGAACCGACACGCTTGATCGTCATGAAGTACCAGGGCGCCGACAATGGTGAAGAAGCGCCCCATGTACTAATCGGCAAAGGCATTACCTTTGATACTGGCGGCATTTCGCTCAAGCCCGGCGAAGGCATGGACGAAATGAAGTTCGACATGTGCGGTGCTGCCAGCGTATTCGGCACCGTCAAAGCGGTGTTGGATATCAAGCCGAAGCTCAATCTGGTGTTTATCGTCGCCGCCGCCGAAAACATGCCCGACGGCCGCGCCACCAAGCCCGGCGATATCATCAAAACGCTAAAAGGGCTGACCGTCGAAGTGCTCAATACCGACGCCGAAGGCCGCTTGGTGCTGTGCGACGCGCTAACCTACGCCGAGCGCTTTACTCCCGCCAGCGTGGTCGATATCGCCACTCTTACTGGCGCTGTGATTGTCGGCCTAGGCCATCACGCCACCGGCCTGCTCTCCAACGACGACGACCTAGCGCTGGATTTGCTGGATGCCGGCGAAGGGGCATGGGATCGCGCCTGGCACCTGCCGCTGTGGGATGAATACCAAGAGCAGTTAGACTCCAACTTTGCCGATCTGGCTAATATTGGCGGCCGCCCCGCGGGTACGATTACCGCCGCGTGTTTTTTATCACGCTTCGCCGATCACTTCCCCTGGGCGCACCTGGATATCGCGGGCACTGCTTGGCACTCAGGCAAGCAAAAAGGCGCCACCGGCCGGCCGGTTGGGCTATTAACCCAGTACCTGTTGGACCGTGAAACCGATGCCCAAGTAGAAAACAGCGACGGCTAATATCATCACTCGGCACCACGATCCCTCGTTCAACGGTTGCCTTTCAGCGCGGCAACCGTTAAACCTGAATACATGAGCGTGCACCCTGTCCTTGGACACACGCCGTACTTACATACACTGCTTACTTTTGCCCTTCGGGGTCTGGCTCTAGCGGAGACGACACGCCGTGCCCACAGCTTCAAATAACCAGTCAGAATCGCGTTTTGAAATACTGCCGTCCAACCAGCCGACGGCCGATGAGATCCGTGAAAACATCCTTAAAAACCCCGGTTTTGGTCGCTACTTTACCGACCACATGGCCCATATTCGTTGGACCGTGGACGCCGACTGGCACGGCCATCAGGTGCGCCCTTACGGCCCGCTAACCCTCGACCCGGCTGCCTCTGTACTGCATTACGGCCAGGAGATTTTTGAGGGCATCAAAGCCTATCGCCACGCCGACGGCTCAATCTGGACATTCCGCCCTGAGAAAAACGCCGAGCGCTTCCGCCGCAGCGCCCGCCGCTTGGCGCTGCCGGAACTGTCCGATGAGGATTTCATCGGCTCGCTGAAAGCGCTGCTCGCCCAGGATCAGGCTTGGGTACCTACGCCTGCCAGCGCCTCTGATGAGTGCAGCCTCTACCTGCGCCCGTTTATGATCGCTTCTGAAGCATTTCTTGGCGTACGCCCCTCACAGGAAGTCGATTACTACGTGATCGCCTCCCCCGCCGCGGCGTACTTTAAAGGCGGTATTGCCCCGGTGTCGATCTGGCTCTCCTCGAACTACAAGCGTGCAGCCCCCGGTGGCACCGGCTTTGCCAAGTGTGGCGGCAACTACGCCGCTTCATTGGCCGCGCAAAAAGAAGCCGAAGCCCACCAGTGTGGTCAGGTCGCGTTTCTCGATGCGGCTGAAAACAAGTGGGTGGAAGAGCTGGGTGGCATGAACCTGTTCTTCGTCTTCAAAGACGGCCGTTTGGTGACCCCGCGTCTGACCGACACCATTCTCGAAGGCGTGACGCGCAACTCCGTACTCACACTGGCCAAAGATGAAGGTCTAACGCCAGAAGAGCGCGCTATCAGCATTGACGAGTGGCGCGAAGGGGCGGCATCTGGTGAGATCACCGAAGTGTTTGCCTGCGGTACCGCCGCGGTCATCACTCCGGTAGGTGAACTGGTCACTGAAAACGAGCGTATCAAGCTCACCGCGGGCGGCAATAATGAAATCGCCATGCGCATCCGTACCAAACTGCTCGACCTGCAGTACGGCCGCAGTGAAGATAAGTACGGCTGGCTAACCCAGCTGGTTTAAGCGGGTTTAAAACCCACGCTTCACCGTTCAACGCCGCCGCAACGTTTGCGGCGGCGCTGTTTGTAAGTAGTACATTTATCTGCAATCGCTGGAGCCGCCAATGGCCCGTATTGATTTCTACATTCTGCCCGATACGACCTTGGAGGCGCGCTTGCAGTTTGCCTGCAAACTGGCCGAGACCATCTGGCGTAAAGGCTACCGCCTGCATCTACACTGCGAAGACAGAGCCCTCGCCGAGCAGGCCGATAGCGCGCTGTGGAATTTTCGTCCGGATGCCTATTTACCCCACGCCCTGGAAGATAGCGAAATGGCCGCCAGCGTACCGATCACGCTAGGCTGGCAGCAGCTGCCGGTGCCGACAGAAGAAACCGCCCTGCTTAATTTGCACCCCGATATTCCCGAAGGTGTAGAACGCTACGCGCGAATCGCCGAGATCATCAATCAGCACCAACAAGTGCTGGTCGCCAAACGCACCTGCTGGCAGCGCTATAAAGAAATGGGCCATGAGGTCGTGCCGCATAAGCTCGGTTAACTAATCTTTTAACAACAATAACTCAACGCACGAGAGCGCCCATGCAGTTTCACACCTTTTTAGCCCGCACTCCCCTGGCCGTTATCGTCATCGCCCAACTGTTCGGCACTTCGCTATGGTTTAGCGTTAATGGCGTTGGTCTGGCGCTGCAGGAGGCCGTGGGCCTTAGTGAAAGCGATTTGGGTCTGCTCACTATCGCCGTTCAGGCCGGGTTTATTAGCGGCACGCTGCTGATCGCCACCACCGGCCTTGCTGACCGAATTCGTGCCAGCCACCTGTTTGCGTTTTCTGCCGTTCTTGGCGCACTGATCAACGCCGCTTTTATCGGCGTGGCCGAGAGCGTCACGCTGGCAGCCGTGGCGCGCTTTGCAACAGGGCTTTGCCTGGCCGGTATCTATCCGCTGGGTATGAAACTGGTGGTGAGCTGGACTCCCAGCCACGCCGGGGCAGCGCTGGGTTGGCTGGTGGGCATGCTGACCTTGGGCATTGCTTCCCCACACCTGCTACGCGGGTTAACGCTGCACCTGCCCTGGCAGTGGCCGCTGCTGTTGGCCTCATTGTTGGCGCTGGTCGCCGCGCTGTTGATTTTCAGACTGGGCGTAGGCCCACACCTCCCGGCCACCGCCAAAAGCGGGCGCCCTTGGGCAGGGCTGGCCGCGTTTAAACAGCCGCGTTTTCGCGCCGCCGCGCTAGGTTATTTCGGCCATTGTTGGGAGCTGTATGCGCTATGGGCGCTGGTGCCGTTTCTGGTCGCTAGGGAATTGGAACGTCTTGGCGCTGCCAACGGCGCCCAGCCATGGCTAAGCTTTGCCGTGATTGCGTTGGGCTTGCCCGGCTGCGTACTCGCGGGCAAATGGAGCCGTCACATTGGCAGCGACCGCGTGGCCTGCGTGGCGTTGGCTGTCTCGGGCACGTTGTGTTTGGTTTATCCGCTTTTGGGCAGCGCATCGCCCTGGCTGTTGCTAGCGCTTCTCGGCGTATGGGGCGTTAGCGTGATTGCCGATTCTGCTCAGTTTTCAGCGCTTGCATCGGCCACCGCCCCAGTCGAGCGACTGGGGGCAGCGCTGGCGATGATGAACGCTATCGGCTTTGGGCTCACCATTCCTTCGATTGCGCTGGTTACCGCGCTGTGGTCGAGCCAGTCGCTGGCGGTGATCTGGTGGCTAGTGCCAGGTCCTATCCTGGGGCTCATCGCCATGCGCGGGTTTTCTTCGCATCAGCACCTTGTAAAGACGGTGCGCGGCAACCGTTAACATTAACAACGAGCGTGAGTAGCACCTGACGACCCCGGCACTCACGCTGTATACTCTCGCGCTATACAATTTCACATTTTTTGCCAGCCGTGAGCCGACTCTCCATGGAAAAGACCTACCAACCCGAACAGATCGAAACCCGCTGGTACGAACGCTGGGAGGCCGACAACCGTTTCGCCCCTTCCGGCCAGGGCGAGCCCTTTTCGATCATGATTCCACCGCCCAACGTGACCGGCAGCCTGCACATGGGTCACGCGTTTCAGGACACCATTATGGATACCCTGACGCGCTGGAAACGGATGCAGGGCAACAATACCCTGTGGCAGGTAGGCACCGACCATGCGGGTATCGCCACGCAAATGCTGGTCGAGCGTAAAATAGCGGCTGAAGAGGGCAAGACCCGCCACGATCTTGGCCGCGATGCGTTTATCGACAAGGTGTGGGAGTGGAAAGAAGAGTCTGGGGGCCATATCACCCGCCAGCTGCGCCGCATGGGCGCCAGCGTGGATTGGAGCCGCGAGCGCTTCACCATGGACGACGGCTTCTATAAAGCGGTGCAGGAAGTGTTCGTGCGCCTGCACGAAGAAAAGCTGGTCTACCGCGGCAAGCGGTTGGTCAACTGGGATCCTACCCTGCATACCGCCATTTCTGATTTGGAAGTGGAAAACAAAGAGCAGCAAGGCAGCTTCTGGCACTTCCGCTACCCGCTAGCGGATGGAGTTAAAACCGCTGACGGTAAGGATTACGTAGTGGTCGCCACCACCCGCCCGGAAACGCTACTGGGCGACACCGGTGTGGCGGTCAACCCGGAAGATGAGCGCTACGCCTCACTGGTCGGCAAGTTTATCGAGCTGCCACTGGTAGGCCGCCGTATTCCGGTGGTGGCGGATGAGCATGCCGATATGGAGAAAGGCTCCGGCTGCGTCAAGATCACCCCGGCTCACGACTTCAACGACTACGCGGTCGGCAAGCGTCAGAATCATCTGCTGATCAACGTCTTCTCCAAAGATGCGACGATCCTTGAGCAAGCTGAGATCTTTGACCTAAAAGGCCAGCCCCAGCCCGACGAAGACGCCACGCTGCCCGCCAAGTACGCTGGGCTTGACCGCTTTGAAGCGCGCAAGCAGATCGTTGCTGATATGGAGGCGCTGGGCCTGCTGGAGCAAGTCGAAGCCGTTAACAACACCCTGCCCTATGGTGATCGCTCTGGCGATGTCATTGAGCCGTTGCTAACCGACCAGTGGTTTGTGGCGGTGGAAAGCCTCGCCAAGCCCGCCATCGAAGCGGTGGAAAACGGCGATATCCAGTTCGTGCCTAAAAACTACGAAAACATGTACTTCGCCTGGATGCGTGACCTGCAAGATTGGTGTATTTCCCGCCAGCTGTGGTGGGGCCACCGCATTCCCGCCTGGTACGACGCGGAAGGCAATGTTTACGTTGCCCGTAGCGAAGAAGAAGCCCGCGAGAAGCATGCACTCGAACCCGATGTCGTGCTGACGCAGGATGAAGACGTACTCGATACGTGGTTTAGTTCGGGATTATGGACCTTCGGTACTCTCGGTTGGCCGGAAAAAACCCCAGAGCTTGAGACCTTCCATCCCTCTAGTGTGCTGGTCACTGGCTTTGACATCATCTTTTTCTGGGTAGCCCGGATGATCATGATGACCCTGAAGTTCACCAAAGAGGTGCCATTTAAGACGGTTTATGTGCACGGTTTGGTACGCGACGGCCAGGGCCAGAAGATGTCCAAATCCAAGGGCAACGTGCTCGACCCCATCGACCTGATCGACGGCATCACGCTGGATGAGCTACTCGAAAAGCGCACCGGCAATATGATGCAACCCAAACAGGCCAAGGCGATTGCCAAAGCCACCAAGGATGAGTTCAAAGACGGCATCGAAGCCCATGGCACCGATGCGCTGCGCTTTACGTTCCTCTCCCAGGCCACCACCGGGCGCGATATCAAGTTTGATATGAACCGCTTGGATGGCTACCGCAATTTCTGCAACAAACTGTGGAATGCCTCACGCTACGTGCTGATGAACGCCGAAGGCGAAGATTGCGGTACGAGCGGAGAGGAAGTTGAGCTTTCCCTCGCCGACCGCTGGATCATCTCGCAGCTACAGAAAACCGAAGCCCAGGTCACCAAGGCGCTGGACGAGTACCGCTTTGACCACGCCGCCCAAGCGCTGTATGAATTCATCTGGAACGAGTACTGCGACTGGTATTTGGAACTATCCAAGCCCGTACTGTGGGACGAAAATGCGACGGCCGAAGCCAAGCGCGGCACTCGCCGCACGTTGGTGCGCGTACTCGAAGCTATCCTGCGCTTGGCCCATCCGATGATGCCCTATATCACCGAAGAGATCTGGCAACGCGTCTCGCCGCTGGCAGGTGTGTTTATGGGTGACGACGCATCGATCATGCTGCAAGCTTGGCCAGAAGCCGATGAGAGTAAAATCGACGAACAGGCCAGCCTGGATATTGAGTGGCTCAAAGGCGTCATTATCGCCGTGCGTAACATCCGCGCCGAAATGAACATCGCCCCTGGCAAACCCCTCGACGTGCTGCTGACCAAAGGCAAGCCCGAAGATGCCGAGCGCCTGGAAAGCAACCGCCACTTCCTTTCCAAGCTCGCCAAGCTGGAAAGCGTGACATGGCTCGACAACCCTGATGATGCCCCGCTCTCAGCCACGCAGTTGGTAGGTGATATGGAAGTATTGGTGCCGATGGCGGATCTCATCGACAGAGATGCCGAAATCGCTCGCCTCAGTAAAGAGATCGAGAAACAGGACAAACTGATCGGCGGCATCGAGAAGAAGCTTGGCAACGACGGCTTTATCGCCAAAGCCCCCGTCGCCGTGGTGGATAAAGAGCGAGGCAAGCTGGACGAGTTCCAAGCCACCAAGCAGCTGCTGGAAGAGCAAAAGGCGAAGATTGAGGCTTTATAAAGTTGGTTAGTAACAATAGCTGAAACAAAAACGGCACCGTCAGGGTGCCGTTTTTGTTTGGGAACGCTCTGTTGACTTTGTCAGACCACTTCAAAGTTTAGAGTGAGTTAATACAAAGCTTTTCCTCCTCCTTACACCACACCTAATCACATTTTCTTACGAAACGTGTAAGGTTGGTACAAGAACAGCCACCAAGTGGCATCGCTGATTCAGCAACAATACGGACTGCTCTATGCCGACACCAACTGTGGCGCGATTAGAGGCGCTGGCGACCGAACTTGAGCGGGCCGGGATTGCGTACCGCGAGCTTTCGCCAATGGCGGATACCGGGCTAGCTCATGACCATGTATGGGTGCATCGCAACGATGGCGATGATTGGGTGGCGCGGCTACCGAAACAGAGCCAGATGAACCTGCCGCCGGAAGCGAACCTTGCCTATCAGGCCGCCTGTTATCAGCGCTCTAGCCCTGGCGGACACACGCCTGTGCTGTATGACACCCTGCCGCCAGGCGAATCGCTGCCTCGTGGCGGGTTGTTGGTTGAGGCGATCCGCGGCCGTCTGGCCAGCCTGCCGGAAGACCTGCCTGCCATTGCAGATGCTCTTGCCAGCCTGCACCGTCAACCGCTGCCCGCTCTCGCGGCACGGGCGCCACTGCTCGCTCCTAAAAATCCGTGGCAGGCGATGGTGGATGAAGTGCGCCAGCAGGCTAACTGGCTAGGCGATGCGCAGCTTTCGAGTAAAGTGACCCAGCGGATTAAGCAGGAACTGGACTTACTTCCGCCCCGCCTAAACGATGAAACCGCGACGCTGATTAGCTTTGACACCCACCCTGGCAACTTCTTAATCCGCGACGATGGCCGCGCGGTGTTGGTGGATTTAGAGAAGTGTCGCTACGGCCTGCCGGGCATTGATCTCGCCCACACCAGCCTCTACACCTCCACTACCTGGGATGTAAACAGCCAAGCGGTGCTATCGCTGAATGACGTGATTAATTTTTACCGCCGCTGGCAAGCAGCCATGAGTGAATCACCCGATACCGACTCCCTGGTCGCCTGCCGTCGCGCTACCTGGCTGTGGTCATTAACCTGGTGCGCGAAATGGCGCGCCCAGCACCTAAACGCTAAAGATGCCCAGCAACGGGGAGAAGACTGGTCGGCAGAACTCACCGACCCTGCCGTGATTGACCACGTGCGTGACCGCGTTGAGCACTACCTCTCGCTGCCGATTATTGATCACGTCCATAGCGAGCTGCAGTGCTTGCAAGCTTCCCTATAACGTTTGTGCTTCCTACCCAAGAGATATGCGATGCCGATTAACCGTCACCCTATACGCTTCACGATCGCCACCACGCTGTTAGGCCTTGCGCTTCCTGCCATGGCCAACCCTGATCCGGACGACTGGCAAAGCGTCGTGGCACAAGCCGAAGGCCAAACCGTTTACTGGAATGCCTGGGGGGGTGATACGCGCACCAACCGTTATATTGACTGGGTGGCGGAGCAAATGCAGGCCCAGTACGGCGTCGATGTGGAGCACGTTAAGCTGGACGATACCGGCAGCGCGGTGGCGCGGGTGCTAGGCGAAAAGCAGGCAGGTAACCACGACGAGGGCAGTATTGATCTGATTTGGATCAACGGCGAGAACTTCGCAGCCATGCGCGACAACGATCTGCTGTTCGGCCCCTTCGCCGAGGCGCTGCCCCATTTTGCGCTCACCAACGCCGACGAAAACCCCGAGGTTGTCACCGACTTCACACTGCCTACCGAAGGCTACGAGTCGCCCTGGGGAAAAGCGCAAATCACCTTCTATTACGACAGCGCCCAAACCGAGACTCCCCCCAAGGATATACAGTCGCTACTCGCCTGGGCTCGAGCCAACCCGGGCCAGTTTAGTTATCCACGTATTCCCGACTTCACCGGGAGCACCTTTTTGAAACAAGCACTGATCGAGCTTACCGAGCAGGATGAGGCGCTTTACCAGCCGCTCTCAGAGAGCGATTTCGAGACCGTGACAGAACCGCTGTGGACCTATTTAGATGCGCTGCACCCGCACCTATGGCGCAGCGGGCGCAGCTTTCCCGACTCCGGCCCCCACTTGCGTACATTGATGAGCGATGGTGAGCTAAGTCTAGCGTTTTCTTTCTACCCCACTGATGCTGCCGTGGCGGTCATGGAGTATGAATTACCCGATAGCGTGCGCAGCTATGTGCTGGAAGGCGGCACCCTGGGTAACGTCCACTTTGTGGCAATTCCCTATAACTCACCGCATAAAGCTGGGGCCATGGTGCTCGCCAACTATCTACTTTCAACGGAAGCCCAGGCCGAAAAACAGTCGTTAGCGATGTGGGGCGACCACAGCGTGCTGGATATCAACCAGCTAGACACTGACGCCCAAGCGCTGTTTGAGCAGGGAGATCGTCACCCTTCAGAACTACCCGCGGACGCGCTGTCTAACACCCTACCCGAACCGCACCCCAGCTGGATGACCGCCCTGCAAGATGCCTGGCTTGAGCGTTACGGCGTTAACTAGACCATGCTGCGACTGGCCCCGGCGCTCATCATTGCCCTGCTAGTACTGCCGGTAGCCGCAGGGCTACTGATGGTGCTGCTGCCAGCATTTGGCTACTTGCCCGCGCTAGGCGGACATGGCGGTAGTTTAGCCCCCTGGCAGATGCTGTTCGCCCAGCCGGGGCTTTGGCGTTCGGTGGCGGTGAGCTTTACCAGCGGGTTAGTCAGCGCAGCCATAGCGCTGGTTATTGTGGTGCTGTTTTTGGCCGCCAGCCGGGGCACATGGCTAGACCGCAGCATTCGGCGGCTGGTTTCGCCTCTACTCGCCATCCCCCATGCCGCTATCGCGTTTGGATTTGCCTTTCTGATTGCCCCTTCGGGCTTGTTGGCGCGGCTCATATCGCCATCGCTAACCGGCTGGGAGCGCCCGCCGGATGCGCTGATCATCAACGATCCTTGGGGGCTTTCCCTGATCGCGGGGCTGGTGCTAAAAGAAGTGCCGTTCCTACTGCTAATGAGCCTGGCAGCGCTGCCGCAGCTAGTGCCTGAAAAGCGCTTAATGCTGGCGCGATCACTGGGCTATTCACCTACCATTGCGTGGTTAAAAACCGTGCTGCCTTCGCTCTACCCGCTGATTCGCCTGCCCGTGTATGCGGTGATCGCCTACGCCACCTCGGTCGTCGATATGGCGCTGATTCTCGGCCCGACCTTGCCTCCCACGCTGAGCGTGTCTATCTTGCGCTGGTTCAACGACCCCGATATTAGCCACCGCTTTATGGCCTCGGCGGCGGCAGTACTACAACTGGGGGTCACCATCGCCGCGCTGCTCTGCTGGTGGCTACTGGAACAACTGACCCGCCTGCTGGCGCGAGGCTGGCTGACCAATGGCAGCCGCCAGCGAGGTGAAATCGCCCTGCGCGTAGTGGGCCGCTCGGCGTTACTATTTGCAAGTATCACGGCGCTGGCGGCCTTGGTCGGGTTGGGGCTATTTTCGCTGGCCGGTTTTTGGCGTTTTCCTGAGCTGTTACCGCAGATGCTAACGCTGGATCACTGGCAACGCAGCGGCCCTATGCTGGTCACACCGCTTGTCAATACCGCGCTGATTGGGCTGATTTCAACGACGCTGGCCACGGCGCTGGTGTTAACGACGCTGGAAAACGAGCATCGCCAGCACATTCAACCGAGGCGCGCACTATGGCTGCTCTATCTACCGCTACTGGTGCCGCAAATTGCCTTTCTGTTTGGTCTGATTGTGGCAGCGGAGAGTTTGGGCGTTCGCCCCCAACTAGGCTTGGTGATCGCAGGTCACCTGCTGTTTGTGCTGCCTTATGTCTATCTATCATTAGCCGAGGCGTATCGTCGCCTGGATCCACGCTGGCTACAGGTAGCGCGCTCCCTGGGTGTGTCACGCAGTGCTGCATTTTGGAAAGTGCGCCTCCCGCTACTATTAGCGCCGCTATTAACGGCCTTTGCGGTGGGCCTGGCGGTAAGTATTGGCCAATACTTACCCACCCAACTGCTGGGAGCCGGGCGTGTCACTACGGTAACGACCGAGGCGGTGGCGCTTGCCGCAGGCAGTAACCGACGCTTAATCGGCGTTTGGGCATTAGTGCAGGCGGGCCTGCCACTGATCGGCTTTATGCTTGCTCTGGGGCTGCCCCGCTTATTGGGCTCCCACCGCCGTGAACTGGCTACCTAAGAGGGACATTGTGACAGTTTATTTCAGCGCGTCGCTGCGCCTTGAGCAGATTAGCATCGCCCTTGCGGGCCGCGAGTTACTGGCAGTGGATGCCACCATAGTCCCTGGCGAGGTGCTCACCGTAATGGGTCCATCGGGCTCAGGAAAATCGACCCTGCTGGCGTATATTGCGGGCTTTATTACTCGAGATTTTAGCGCCAGTGGCGGCGTATGGCTGGGCGAGCAAGACCTGCTAAGCCTCCCCGCTGAAAAGCGCGGCATCGGGCTTTTGTTTCAGGATCCGCTGCTGTTTCCGCACCTAAGCGTGGGCGGCAATTTGCGTTTTGGGCTACCTCGCCATATTCAAGATAAACACCAACAGGTCACCCAAGCGCTTAAACAAGTGGGGCTGGCAGGCTTTGAAGCGCGCGGCCCCGCCACCCTTTCTGGCGGCCAGCAGGCTCGCGTGGCATTGATGCGCCTGCTGCTCTCCAAGCCGCGCGCCGTGCTGCTGGACGAGCCGTTTTCCAAGCTGGATACGGCACTGCGCCAGGAAATGCGCACCCTCGTGTTTAACCAACTGCGCGACGCAGGCCTGCCTGCACTGCTGGTCACCCACGACCTCGCAGATGCCAAGGCAGCAGGAGGGCCTGTGCTTGAACTCGGTTGAAAACTCGATTGAAAAGGCACCTCAACTCAGCATCGTGATACCGGTACTTAACGAGGCAGCCGGTATTGAGGCAACACTGTTGCCGCTACAGTTACTACGCGCTCAGCGCCTTTCGGCACTGGTCGAAGTCATTGTGGTCGATGGCGGCAGTGGCGACAGCAGCGTTCGCATCGCCACACCCCTGGCTGACCGCGTGCTCGGCAGCTCATCCGGCCGAGGTGAACAAATGAACCTGGGCGCGCAGCATGCCCGAGCGCCTGCGCTGCTGTTTCTGCATGCGGATACTCAACTGCCCGATGGTGCCGTTGAACAGATAACACGGGGGCTTAACCGCCACGCCTGGGGGCGCTTTGCTATTCAGCTTTCAGGCCGCAGCCGCTGGCTGCCCGTGGTGAGCTGGATGATGAATCAGCGCTCGCGACTGACCGGGATGGCCACCGGCGACCAGGGAATCTTTGTCCGCACCAGCGCCTTCAGGGCCGTCGGTGGTTTTCCCGAACAGCCACTGATGGAAGATATTGAACTGTCTAAACGGCTTAAACAGGTATCGCGCCCCGCCTGCCTAACGGCGAAAGTGATAAGCTCGGGCAGGCGCTGGGATGAGTTCGGCGCTTGGAAAACCATCCGCCTGATGTGGCGACTGCGCTATCGCTACTGGCGCGGCGTGAGCGCAACCCAACTCGCCAAGGAGTATCGCGATGCCCGCTGAAACGCCCCACCTGCACCTGCTCGCCAAAGCACCGCTGGCGGGGCAGGCCAAAACGCGCTTGGCCCCCCTGCTAGGTTTAGAAGGGGCTGCCTGTGCCCACGCGGAGCTGGTTCGTCACTGCGCCGCCAGCGCTTGCAAAGCGCTGCCTGCTGAAAACGTCACGCTATGGACGGCGCTGGATCACGTACACCCGCTGTTTATCGAGCTTCGCGAAGCCTTTGGTGTGGCGCTAAGCGCTCAACCAGAGGGTGATTTAGGCGCAAGGGTTCGCTATGCCCTGAACAGTACGCCAGGGCCCGCCATGCTGATGGGCAGTGACTGCCCAAGCATCACCAGCACACTGATCACTGCCTGCGCGCAGCAACTGGCCCGTTTTGATGTGGTGCTGTTACCCGCCGAAGATGGCGGCTACGGCCTTGTGGGCACCCGGCAAGACTATCCCGCACTGTTTGAAGACATTCCATGGGGTACTAAAAGCGTACTGAGCATCACTAAACAGCGCATTAGACAACTGGGGCTGAGCGCCGCCTACCCCGAAACCATTTGGGATGTGGATCGCCCAGAAGACTGGCAGCGCTGGAAAAGTGCTCCCATATCAGTGTAAGGAAACGGGCGACCCTTTCACAAAGTCACCACCAATACTGACCTTATTAGCGCTGGAGCTTTTATTGTGACCCGACAACGTTTGATGATTACAGCGCTACTGATCACTGCCATTGGCGTGTTTTTCCTCAGCGGCGCCCACCAATGGTTCACCCTGGAAACCCTAAAGACGTACCAAAGCGACTTTCAAGCAGCGTTTAACCAATACCCGTGGCAGGTGGCGGGCGCCTTCTTTGCCGTTTATGTCGTGATGACGGCCCTTTCACTGCCTGGAGCCACGCTATTAACCCTGCTAGGTGGAGCTCTGTTTGGGCTTGGCTGGGGGCTGTTGATTATCTCCTTCGCCAGCACCATGGGCGCCACCCTGGCCTTTTTACTCTCGCGCTGTCTATTCCGTAACCCTATCGAAAAGCGATTTCCCCGCCAGTTCGCAGCCGTGAATCGCGGTGTTGAGCGGGACGGTGCCCTTTACCTATTCACCCTGCGTTTGGTGCCGGTGTTTCCATTTTTCATGATCAATCTGGTCATGGGCCTGACGCGGATCAAGACCGTCACCTTTTACTGGGTAAGCCAGGTCGCCATGCTGCCCGGTACCGCTATTTATGTGAATGCGGGTGGGCAGTTGGGTGACTTGGAGAGTTTGGGAGGCATCCTCTCACCCACGCTTATCGCCTCGTTTTTGCTGCTGGCCATCTTCCCCTGGATCGCCCGGCGCATTGTGCTGCTGGTGCAACAGCGCAAGACATATAAAGGTTTTACCCGACCCGCCCACTTTGACTACGACCTTGTGGTCATTGGGGGCGGTTCGGCGGGGCTGGTCACCAGCTATATCGCCAGTGCCGTAAAAGCCAAGGTGGCGCTGGTGGAAAAACATAAAATGGGCGGCGACTGTCTGAACACCGGCTGCGTGCCCTCCAAAGCGTTGATTCGCGCTGCCCGTGCCGCCCATGAAATACGAACTGCCCACCGCTTCGGGGTGACCGCCAGCGAGCCAGAGATCGACTTTGCCAAGGTAATGGGCCACGTCAAACAGGCGATTAGCGATATCGAACCCCACGACAGCGTGGAGCGCTATAGTGGCTTGGGCGTTGAGGTCTACCAGGAGCACGCTAAACTCACTTCGCCATGGGAAGTTCAGGTCGGCGATAAAACCCTGACCGTCCGCCATATTGTGCTGGCAACCGGCGCACGGCCCCGGGTGCCCTCGCTGCCAGGTATGGAGAGCGCCCCTGTTTTAACGTCCGAAAACCTCTGGTCGCTGACCGAGCTGCCCAAACACTTAGTGGTACTGGGTGGCGGGGCCATTGGCTGTGAGCTGAGTCAGAGCTTCGCCCGTTTGGGCAGTCAGGTTACGCTGGTGGAAGGGCTTTCCCAACTACTGAATCGTGAGGATCAAGAGGTTAGTGAGCTGGCTGAAAGCACTTTGGCTGACGAAGGTGTGATGGTAATGACCGACGCCACAGCGCTGGAAGTTCTTAACGAGGATGGCGGCTATCAGCTAGCGGTGGAGCAACATGGCGAGCGCAAATTACTCTCCTTTGACTATTTGCTGGTGAGCGTGGGTCGCCAGGCCAATATTGAGGGCTTAGGGCTAGAAGCGCTGGGGATCACGACCACCCAAGCAGGCACTCTTGAACTTAACGAGCGACTGCAAACCCGCCTACCCAATATCTGGGCCTGTGGTGATTTAGCCGGGCCTTATCAGCTTACCCACGCTGCCGCGCACCAGGCGTGGCATGCGGCAGTCAATGCCCTGTTCGGCGAACTGAAAAGCTTCTCAGTGGACTACCGCTATATGCCTGCAGTCACCTATATGCAGCCGGAAGTCGCCAGAGTTGGGCTGAATGAAAAGGAGGCCAAAGCACAAGGTATTGCCTTTGAGATCACCCGCTACGCCATGAGCGAAAGTGACCGCGCCATTGCCGAAGGTGCGACCCATGGCTTTATCAAGGTACTTACCGTGCCTGGCAAAGACAAAATCCTGGGCGCCACTATCGTTGCCGAAAACGCTGGCGAGTGGCTAGGCGAATTGACCATCGCCATGAAGCACGGCTTGGGCCTCAACAAGCTGTTGGGCACCATTCACCCCTACCCAACACTGTGCGAAGCGGCCAAGGCCACGGCGGGCGTATGGAAAAACGCTCATAAGCCCGAGCGGGTACTGGCACTATTGAAGCGCTACTTCAATTGGCGGCGCGGTGATAAAGTTTAACAGCCGTCTTTCGGTGGATGTGCTTTAGCAAATGTTTCGATGATGTCGCGCACGACCTTTTTCTGCGCGGCAGGCAGCCCCCGATACAGTAAAAGAACCTGCCACTCGTCACTTGAAGATGAAACCTCCCAGGTTGGCGTTGGCTCACTGACACTATTATAAGCGCTGTCGCCATAACGCAATTGGTGCGGATCCACTAGCAGCCAGCGTGCTAATACCTGAAGCTTGTCCTGACTGGGGATTGAGTCACCTCGTAACCACCGCCTTACGGCCTGAAATGTAATCGGCTTTCCCCAGTAGCGCAGGTTAAATTCCCGCTCAAGCACCGATGGTCGCGCTTCGTAGCCGGCTGCTTCGAGTGCTGACTTCAGACGCTCAGCGAACATGATTTTTTCATTCATGCCGCCAATGTGAAGCGATTGTTCAATAATAGTTGAATAACAGTTCACCTTTTGATTGAATCATTAATTCAATTTCGAGTTTTCGCTTAGGCGAGTTGCTATGCTAAGCGCTGAGATGCGGCGCTTGAGGAGTCATTCATGATGAGTGGCACACTATCTCTATCGGTGCAAAATCTCGACAACCTGTGCCAAAAGCTGGCGCTACTATGCGACTTGGCAACGCCTCTGGAGCTTTTTGAACTGCTGGCCAAAACGCTCCACGCGCTTACCCAGGGTCAACCCGTGGTACTTTATCGCCGCTTAAGTACAGGCGACCTCCGTTTGGCATACTGCTATCCGCTGGAAAGTACGCTGACCTCCCATCACGAGTTGCTCGCTATTCGTTGTGACGACGACCTGGCGACCTCAAACCTGCAACTTTATGAGCTACAGGGCGAACAGGAGGTGTGGGGGTATATTGGACATCCGCCTACGGTTCATCCCGGGCTTGGCAAGTGGATCCAGCTACTTGTCGACATTGCATCCCAACGCTTACGCCTGTTAAAAGCAGAGCGCATAGCTGCTCGCCACTCTGGTTTAAAGTCTCGCCGCAGATTGCTGTCCAGAGATATTAAACGACTCACCTCCATCGATGATATTTTGCAGCATCATGGCGCCAGCTGGTGCGATATATTTCAGGCCGAAGGCATTGCGCTGGCCTATCAGGGCGATCTTCACTGCTTTGGCGAGTGCCCCACCAAGCACCAGCTGTTTCATCAATTACAGCAGTTGAATCAGCAAAACACCCATGACGAAATTATCGAGCTGAATAGCAACTGCCAAGACGGCTTGGCTGCCCCTCTTAGTGTCGCGAATGCTCCCCTAGGCTGGTTGCTACTGTTTCGCCAACAATCGCTCATCACTGCACGGGTAGCGGATACAAAGCTCCAAGACGCCTTGAGCTATTGGATGCCTCTGGAAGCTTCCATGATCATCGAGTTGGCTGACGATATAGCAGTGGCCATAACGGCTCTGGAGGTCGCTCGCCTCAACCGCCAGTTAACCAAGACCAATCAGCGCCTTGAGGGCTTGGCCCACACCGATCCCTTAACGAAATGCTGGAACCGCTACTACACCGAATTGGTGATCGAGGATTTGATCCACTCCTCTGTCAGTTTCGCCATGTTGATGTTTGATATTGATGATTTTAAAAATATTAACGATACCTATGGTCACGCCATCGGGGATGATATCTTGTGTGATATAGCGCAGTTAGTGCAGGAGACGCTGAGAGCTAATGACCACCTTGGTCGCTGGGGAGGCGAAGAGTTCGTCATCATATCCAAGGAGCTTGATCAAGACGCCAGCTTGAAGCTGGCTAACCGGCTCTGCCGCAGCGTGGAGCAGCACACCTTCTCCATCGCCGACCATTTAACGGTGAGTATCGGCCTGACTCTATTACAGCCCGGCGACCAGCCTCGACAGCTGTTTGAACGGGCAGATCAAGGCATGTATCTGGCCAAAATGGCAGGTAAAAACCAAGTTTTTGTCTGCTAAACATCCCATAGCTCCTTGCTTCTCTATAGGCGTATAGGCGATGCCCATGCCGCAATTATTACTGATTGGTGCGGGCCATGCCCACGCCTTTGTGCTCGAAGCCTTTGCCCAACAGCCCGCTTCAGATATTGCCATTACTGTCGTGAGTGATAGCCCCTTAGCCGCTTACTCCGGCAGTGTACCCGCATGGCTAGCGGGAGAGTGCACGCTGCGCGAGACGCAAATCGACGTGGCAGCGTTATGCCAACGGACCAACGCTCGACTGATTCTTTCCCCAGCGAGTAGCATCAATACCCAGGCGCGTTACGTAGCGCTGGCGAATGGCGAGCGCGTTAATTTTGATGTGGTCTCCTTCAATATCGGCTCGACCCTGGCGCGCCCCCAGCAGCATGGGGAGAACCTCCCCAAGCTACTCGCCATGCGACCACTAAGCAGCCTACACCAGCGCTGGCAAGTAGTGAAAAATGAGCTTAGCCACTTGCCCAGCGGCGGTGTCCAACGAGTTCTAGGCGTTGGGGGCGGTGCGGCAGGCTGCGAAACATTGATGAGTGTACTGACCCAGCTGCGCAAGCAGCGCCCGGATATTGATTGGGAGGGGCACTTACTCACTGCCGCTGATGCACTCTTGCCCGAGGCCGGGCGCTTGCCACGCTGGCTTACCCGACGCGCGCTCTCAAAGGCAGGCATTACCGTTCACGTTGAGCAACGCGGCGAAACCTTGGTGGAAGGCGGGGTAACCACCCAGGACGGTACTCGCATTGATGCGGACATTGTGCTCTGGGCAACCGGGGCTATCGGCCACTCTTGGCTTGCAAACACCTCGCTGCCACTGGATAAACACAACTTTATTCAGGTAGAAAACACGTTGGAAGTCACCGGCCAGCCGACTATTTTTGCCGCGGGCGACTGTGCAGCATTGACCCCAGCGCTACCCAATGCGGGTGTATATGCAGTGCGTATGGGCCCCCACTTAGCAGACAACCTCCGCCGTGCCTGCCATAACGAACCGTTACTCCCCTGGCAGCCACCCGAACGGGTGTTGGCACTGATTGGCACTGGCGACGGCCGCGCCATTGCCAGCCGCGGTGGCTTTGGGGTATCCGGCAAGTGGGTATGGCAATGGAAAAAGCGGATTGATGCGCGCTTTATCGCCCGCTTCAATCCGCCTGTTGAGAACTAACCGACTGTATTAGTTGCCTTCGCGCCAGCCGCCTAGCACGCGACTATCAGGGCCAAAGAAGACCAACCGATCATGGTCAATCAAATACCGATAGGCAGTTTCCAACATATCCGTGACCCGTTTGGCATCGGCCATTTGCGGGCACGCCATACGGGTGGTGGCCAGTTGGCTAAACTCTATACGCTGATTCTCACCCAGGGTTACTTCACCACTAAAGCGGTTACAGCCGTCATGGCCGCTGACTTTCCCATTATTTGCAATGCTGAAAAAAGGCGTTTCCGGCATGGAGATACGCTCATCGGTGCCTACCAGCAATAAATTCCAACGCTGATCGACGATCGCGCCAGAAAGCGAGGAGCCACTCTGCCCTGGTTGCGGCGCAGTGCTTGGCCCTGGCGCACTGCTACAGGCGCTTAAAAGGAGCACAGTGGAGGCGAGCAGTGGCAATAAACGCCAACCTTTCATGGTCATGGTGAATCGTCCTTGTTTGATAGTCTTTCAGGAATAATTACCAGCTACCGGTATTTTCCATCGACGCCCAGGGTTCTTGCGGCTCGAGTGCATCGCCTTTTTGCAGCAGTTCAACCGAGATACCGTCTGGTGATTTTACAAACGCCATGTGGCCATCGCGAGGCGGACGGTTGATGGTTACACCGTTGTCTTGAAGCTTTTGGCAAAGTGCATAAATATCGTCGACGCGGTAAGCCAAGTGGCCGAAGTTGCGCCCGCCCGTATACTCTTCAGGATCCCAGTTGTAGGTCAGCTCTAGCTCAGGAGCGGTGAGACGCGCCGAGCGCGCTTCATCAAAGGAGGCGGCAAGGAACACCAGCGTAAAGCGGCCCTTCTCGTTTTCTTTACGGCGGACTTCTTTAAGGCCCAGCAGATCGCAGTAAAAACGTAGCGAAGCATCTAGGTCACTCACACGTACCATGGTATGTAGGTATTGCATATCGACTCCTCAAAAAACGACCGTAGCCATACTTTACAAAAACGTGACAGCGTACATAAAACGCCGCAACGCTGTACAATTAAACCATAACGTTTATCTTAGCTGGGTTTACCCGTCGGAGAAACCTGTGGATTCAGTCACGCAAGCTGCGCTTGGCGCAGCCATTGGCGGTGCCGTGCTGGGCCGGCGCTTGGGCCGAAAAGCCATTCTCATTGGCGCCGTGCTGGGCACCCTGCCTGACCTTGATGTGATAATCGATTACGGCGACGCCGTGGCCAATGTTACCGAGCATCGCGGCTTTAGCCATTCACTGTTTGTGCTGACGGGCTTGGCCACGCTGCTGGCACTAATGAGCGCACGCTTTGCGCCTATCACGGCGATTAGCCTACCCCGCTGGTGGTGCTTTTATACACTTATTCTGGTCACGCACCCGCTGCTTGATGCCCTTACCACCTACGGTACCCAGCTGTTGTGGCCACTTGATGTAACGCCTGCGGCCTGGCCAATCATTTTCATTATCGACCCGCTTTATACCCTTGCCTTGCTAATCGCCCTGGGGTTCGGTTTGGTCTCTTTGCGGGTAAGAAAGGCCTGCACCTGGGGGCTGGTCATCAGCTGTGTTTATCTGACCATGGCGGCTGGGGCGAAAGTAATGATTGAACAGCGGATCGCCCCGGTGCTGGCGGAGCAGGGACTGCAGGAGGCTCCTCTGCTGATACAGCCAACCCCGTTCAATATTGTGCTATGGCGCGCCACGGTGATGGATGGGGATCGCTATTATGAAAGTTTGATCAGTGTGTTTGACGGTAATAGCCAGCCCCGCCTGGAACCACTGATTCGTAACGCAGCGTTAGAAGCCCCTCTTTTGGCCAGCCTGCAAGGGCAGCGCTTGGCGTGGTTCGCTGGGCCTTTTCTGCGCTATGAAGCGCGTTGGATGGACGGTAAAGAGACGCTTATTGCCACCGATATACGGCTCGGCTTTCCAGGGTTTCATCCGTTTAGTTTCACCCTGGCTACGTTAGAAGAGGAGCGCTGGGTACCGCTGGCGGTGAGCGAACAAGTGGAAAGTTCGCGCGGCATTCAGATGACAACGCTCTCCCGGCTTGCCGCTCGTGCCGCTGGCAACACCTCGGCACTATGCGCCAGCGACTTTGTGACACAAGAGTGGCGGGCCGAGCGTGTTATCTATCGCTGCTAAACTAAGCTACTCAACCCATTAGGGAGCAATGCCTTGGCCACAGCCACTATATTGCTCCCCACCGTAGGTTAGTGTGACCCTGGCAGGGAAAGGCTTGCCGCTCATGCCGTCAAAGCAGGCGCCAGCTTCAATGCGAACGCGGAAGAAAGGTTCCACATCCGCGTTTTCAATGACGACTCTGCCTGCTTCGTTGTCCATCACGCTGATCATATAGGGTTGTTGGACACGTTCTTCCCCATAGTTGAGTTCCATCGTCAGCGTTGGCGTATCGTTCGCCAAGGCAACCGACCAGCCGGGTTCATTGCCCTGCCCGCGGAACATGACCCCAGGGTGATCCTTCCGGGTTGAGGCATCACGGCTAGCGGCCAGCGCGCATTTGAGTTGACCACGGGGCGTTTCGACCAATGCCTGCTCACCGCGATTCCAGAAGCTGATTTCACCGTCTTGATAGCGAGCACCGCTGGCCACCACCGCTTGCGGCAAGTGCCAGGCGCCATGCAGCGACCAAAGACGCAGCGTTTCGCCGTCGACAGCGGTGATTAAATTCTGACGCGCTGGGCTACAATGCCACGCATCAAAGCCCTGCGCCGAGCCGGGAAAAAGTGCCGATGGTAAAAAGGGGGCTCGGTTATCCAGTGTGGCTTGATTGGCTGTCGTCGTTTCGGCGGAAGGCGTCGCTGCACAGCCGCCAATGACAACCGTTATGCCTGCTGCGGCAATGGCGCCACCCCATGCTTTTAATCTCTTCATACACCGCGCTCCCTTTGTGTCAGGTGCTCTTGCTGTCTATAGTGTTTATCCGCGCTTGAACGCCTGCAGGTCATGGGTATCGATACTCTCCACCTGCGGGGGCATCCCCAGCTCTTCGCGTTTAATCTTAACCTGCATTTTTTCAGCCAGCCGCTCCGAGTCGTCGTCGGTGGTACGCCCGTTAAGCTCTGCCAACTGCGCCATGCCTTGGTGGTAGAAGGTGAGCAGGTCCAAGGCTGTGCGATTATTCTCTTCCACTGCTTTACGTAGCTGGGAAAGGTAGCCGCTGACTTGCGACAAGTGATGTTTGAGCTGCCAGACATAGCGTACTTCGGTCATCCACGGGCGCTCACGCAGCACGGCAAAAAGTGCACTGGTGGCCAGTAACCCAAGTAGTACGCCAAGGGCGTTGAGCCAAAGACTGCTGCCAAAGGTGGTCGTGAGCAGCATGGAGAACAGCAGGCCAAAAATAATCAGTTGCCCTGCCATGGCAAAACTGATCATGCGGGCTTTACGGCGGTAAGTCTCAGGGTCGTGATCTTCTAGGGCAAATACCATGGCCAGCCTCATCATCAAAATAAGTTTCTTATGATACGGGGCTGGCCATGGCAAACAAGTACTAGTGTTAGCGAGGCTTAACTCAAACGCTCCGCCGCCATTTTGAGTAAGTGTTCGGTGGTTTCCCAGCCCACGCAGGCATCGGTCACCGAAACACCGTAGCGCATGGCACCTGGCTTGAGCGGCTGCTTGCCTTCGAATAGATGGCTTTCCAACATCAATGCCACCAGATTGGCTTCCCCCGACTGGCGCTGGGCGAGCACATCCAGCATCACTTCGCTCTGGCGACGGTGATCCTTACGTGCGTTAGCGTGGCTGCAATCAACCATCAGCCGTGGGTTTTGGCCCGCGTTACGTAGCGCAGTGGTAGCTGCACGTACGTGCTGAGTCTGGTAGTTGGGTTCACCGTGACCACCGCGTAGTACTACGTGGGTGTGTGGGTTGCCCGTGGTTTGCTGGACGATCGGATGGCCTTGAGAATCGACGGCGAAACGCTGATGCGGGTGGGCTGCGGCACTCATGGCATCAATCGCGACTTGAACATCGCCACTGGTAGCATTCTTGAACCCCACCGCCGCGGCTAAATCACTGGCAAGTTCCCGGTGCAGCTGCGATTCAGTGGTGCGCGCGCCTATGGCGACCCAGCTCAGCAAATCGTCCAGGTAAGGTGCCAGCATCGGCTGCAGAAGCTCGGTGGCCACCGGCAGGCCACGCGCCGCCACGGCGTGCATTAGTTCACGGGAGAGCGCCAGGCCGCGGGGCATATCGCCACTGCCATCTAAACCAGGATCATAGGCCAGCCCTTTCCAGCCCACGGTGGTGCGGGGTTTTTCAATGTAGACACGCATCACAGTTAATATCTGCCCGCTCACTTCTTCACTGAGTGCTGCCAAGCGGTCGGCGTATTCAAGCGCGGCATCAGGGTCGTGCACCGAGCAGGGGCCGACCACCACGAGTAGACGGTCATCGTGACCGCTTAGAATTTGCTGTATAGCGTGACGCTGGCGGGCAATTTGCTCGCTTAGCGGGTCGCTTAACGAGATACGCTGACGCAGTTCGGCGGGGGTAGGCAGCCTTTTGGGGGTGGTAGGCGTAAGCCGCGAAGTGACCTGGGTAGTATTGACGGCTGGTTTATTTACAACAGAGCTGATGGGCGCATTCATGATTAATTCTCCGCAATCGTACATCGTTTGACTAGGTGACCACCCAGGCGCACGCGGTCGGAGGTGGCAGCTAGCACCGACCACGCGTCGCTAAATCGCCAACCATAGCCATAGCCCACATAGCCGGTAGCGAACGCGTTAGTCAGTGCACGATAAATCATGATGCTGCTCCTCGATGAAATAGTGATGAAAGTTAACCGACCCCGTCAGTAGCAGGGACTAAAAACGCCAAAAGCCCCGGCGGGGTTACCGACCGGGGCTTCTGTGCTTGCGGCAGGCAACCGTGTGGTGTGCCTGGTGGCGCGACGTTAGGCGTCGGCCAAGGGCACTCCGTGGCTAAACCAATACCAATAAGAGCCTGCGCTACTCATGAGCGCACACACGCCATCAGCCATGTCTGGCAGTGGTTTCATCGTGTGTGGCGTGGTGAGTCGCTGCATGTCTTTATTTTCCGTTAGTAATAGCTCGCCCGAGAGAATCGTCCGCTAAGGCTGCCGCAATGATGTTGTGGTTTTTATCCTGCCTGCAAGCGCTGCAAATGGCAACACTCAACCGCTAAAAGCTTGTACCCAGCCAATCGTCGCGGGCAGTGCTGCCATGCTAACCAATACCACTATGCCGAGAAAAATGGATAAAAAGCCAGATTCGTCTTTATAGTCTTCGTCGTGATGGGCCATGTTAGCCTCCTTTTTTATCAACGCTATATCAGGGGAGTCTCAAAAAACCTGCGGCCATATTAAGTAGTTCGAGGGGCGTAGGCAAACACATCCGAAAACACTCGCTCAAGCTTCACGCCTTTCGTGTCGAGCACATCCAAGCAGGCATATACCATGCCTGGTGAACCCGAGATATATACATCATGGGTGTCCGGCGTTATCTCTGCGTCTTTCAAGACCTGGTCAATACGCCCCTGGTGGTGGTTGATCCGCTCACCCACTGCCATCGGCTCTTCTAACGCAAGCTCGGTCACTGCATGAAACGAAACGTTGGCATGGGTTTGCGCCCATGAACTCGCCAATTGCTCCAAGTACAGGTCGCGATGTTCACGCGCTGCCCACCATAGCGAAATTTCACGCTCAGGCTGCTCGTGGAGTGCTGCTTCAATAATCGCTTTCATCTGCGAGAAACCGGTGCCAGCGGCTACCAGCATTAGCGGCCGCTCGCTCTGACGATCCAACACGCAATCTCCACCCGGCAAACGCAAGGTGAGCTGGTTGGCCACCTGAAGCAGCTCACGCAGCCGCGCGGAGTTATCCCGCTCCGGCCAGTGCTGAATATGCAGCTCGATAACACCATCGCTGCGATCGGCACTGGCAATCGAAAACGGTACCCAGGTTGTGTCGTCTATCTTCAGTTCTAAATATTGCCCCGGCGCATGCTGCATGGCCTCGGCGCGCCCGGCTAGCGTTACGCCAAACACATCGGGGTTTAAGTTCTCAACCTCGGTGACTTGGCAAGTCAACGTCCTTGCACTCATGAAAGCCTCTTTTTACAAATTTGGTCAGCGATACGCATGATCAACGGCTGTCTTCAGTCTATCAAAGGCGAGAGGGCGGTAACTCCAGGCCAATGCCCAGTGCTTCCCAGCGTTCATCTACCCGCGCTTTAACCGCTTCGTCCATCACAATGGGGGTGCCCCATTCGCGGTCGGTCTCTCCCGGCCACTTGTTGGTAGCATCAAGCCCCATTTTCGAGCCAAGGCCTGAGACCGGCGAGGCGAAATCGAGGTAATCGATCGGCGTATTTTCGACCATCACGGTGTCCCGTGCGGGGTCCATCCGCGTGGTGATCGCCCAGATCACATCTTCCCAGTTACGCGCATCCACATCATCATCCAGCACGATCACAAACTTGGTGTACATAAACTGGCGGAGGAAACTCCAGACACCCATCATTACGCGCTTGGCGTGTCCTGGGTACTGCTTCTTCATCGTCACGACCGCCATACGATAAGAGCAGCCTTCCGGAGGTAGATAGAAGTCGACAATTTCGGGAAACTGCTTGCATAGAATGGGCACAAACACTTCGTTCAGGGCAACGCCCAGAATGGCCGGTTCGTCCGGCGGGCGCCCGGTGTAGGTCGAGTGGTAAATCGCATCACGGCGCATGGTCATGCGGGTGACGGTAAATACTGGAAAGTGATCGACCTCATTGTAATAACCGGTATGGTCACCAAAGGGGCCTTCCGCGGCCATATCATCGGGGTAAATAAAGCCTTCGAGGATAATCTCGCTTGATGCAGGCACATCAAGATCCGCATGACCGCACTTCACCAACTCCGTCCGTGAACCGCGCAGCAGCCCTGCAAAAGCATATTCTGAAAGTGAATCTGGCACCGGCGTCACGGCGCCCAAAATCGTCGCTGGGTCGGCGCCTAGCGCTACCGCCACGGGAAAAGGTTCGCCAGGGTGAGCCTTTTGAAACTCCAGAAAATCCAAGGCGCCACCACGATGGGAAAGCCAGCGCATAATCAGGCGGTTTTTGCCGATTTTCTGCTGACGATAGATACCCAAATTTTGGCGTTTCTTATTCGGTCCCTTGGTAATGACCAATGGCCAAGTCACCAGCGGCCCTGCATCGCCCGGCCAGCAGTGCTGAATCGGCAGCAGGCCAAGATCGACCTCGTCACCTTCATACACCACCTCTTGCACCGGTGCATGCTTGACGTTTTTGGGGCCCATACTGAGCACCTGCTTAAAGATCGGCAGCTTGTCCCAGGCATCTTTCAAGCCTTTAGGTGGATCAGGCTCTTTTAAAAACGCCAGCAGCTTACCGACTTCGCGCAGTGCTTCTACCGAATCCTGCCCCATGCCCAGCGCAACCCGTTTGGGCGTGCCAAACAGGTTGCCCAACAGCGGCATGTCGTGGCCTTTGACGTTCTCAAACAGCAACGCCGGGCCACCGGCACGCAGCGTGCGGTCGCAAATTTCGGTGATTTCCAGGTAAGGATCGACTTCGACATGGATACGCTTGAGTTCACCCTGCGCTTCAAGCGCCGCGATGAACTCGCGCAAGTCTTTGTACTTCAAGGCACGCTCCCTGACTGGCGAATGCGCCGCGTTAGCGGCGCTCTTTTGGACTACAAGCTAGCGGCGCTTCATTGCTTCAAAGAACTCAAGATTGGTCTTGGTATCTTTCAGACGGTCAATCAGGAATTCAGTCGCGGCGGTGTCTTCCATCGGGTTGAGCAGCTTGCGCAGAATCCACATGCGCTGCATTTCTTCCTCGGATGCCAACAGGTCTTCACGACGGGTGCCGCTGCGGCGGATGTTGATCGCCGGGAATACGCGACGCTCGGCCAGTTTGCGGTCCAGGTGGGCTTCCATGTTGCCGGTACCCTTGAACTCTTCGAAGATGACTTCGTCCATCTTGGAGCCGGTGTCGACCAGCGCCGTGGCGATAATCGTCAGGCTGCCACCCTCTTCGATATTACGCGCCGCACCAAAGAAGCGCTTCGGCTTCTCAAGCGCATGGGCATCGACACCACCGGTGAGCACTTTGCCGGAGCTGGGCACCACGGTGTTGTAGGCACGCGCCAGACGGGTAATCGAGTCGAGCAGGATGACCACATCTTTCTTGTGCTCAACCAAACGCTTGGCTTTCTCGATAACCATTTCAGCCACTTGCACGTGACGCGCCGGCGGCTCATCGAAGGTTGACGCCACTACTTCGCCACGCACGGTGCGCGACATTTCGGTGACTTCCTCAGGGCGCTCATCGATCAGCAGTACGATCAGATGACACTCTGGGTTGTTGCGCGTGATGGAGGTCGCGATGTTTTGCAACATCAGCGTTTTACCCGCCTTGGGCGGCGATACCAGCAAACCACGTTGGCCTTTACCGATCGGCGCGGTCAGATCGATGATCCGCGCGGTAAGGTCTTCCGTGGAGCCGTTACCGATCTCCATACGCATACGATCGTCTGGGAACAGCGGTGTTAAGTTCTCAAACAGGATCTTGTGCTTGGCATTCTCCGGACGGTCAAAGTTGATTTGACTGACCTTCAGCAGGGCGAAATAACGCTCACCCTCCTTCGGCGGACGGATTTTGCCGGAAATGGAGTCACCCTTACGCAGATTGAAACGGCGAATCTGCGAAGGCGATATGTAGATATCGTCGGGACCGGCGAGATAGGAGCTGTCAGCGCTACGCAGGAAGCCGAAGCCATCCTGAAGAATTTCCAGCACACCGTCGCCGTAAATATCCTCGCCACTTTTGGCGTGTTTCTTGAGGATGGCGAAAATGATGTCCTGCTTGCGCGAACGGGCCAAGTTATCAATACCCATTTCACGGGCGATATCGAGGAGCTCGGGAACGGTTTTTTGCTTGAGTTCAGTGAGATTCATCGGTGTGTTAGAAAGTTGCTCATGGAAGCTGGGCGCCAGGCGCCGGGAGTAAGACAGGAGGCGTGAAAGTGACGCCGTGTGATGCGTTCAGACCCCGGTAAAGGCACGCGCTCGAAGATGAAAGGAACGGCGTTGGACTTAACTAACAACGCTGCTACTAGTTGTTATTAAGACTCAACTCGAGGGTGCTAACACTTGTCTACTCTGGTTCACACAGGAAGAGTTTGAACCAGTGGGCTATCTGACGACTTGGAATTCTGGCTGACGCTAACGGGATAAACAATGAATAACGTCTGGGGCGACCAAGGTGCCGTACTTGAACGACGCATGCAAGATGATTTATCTAAACTGTCTATTTAAGCCGTCTATCTAAACGGTCTAGCCAAACTATCTTAACAACGAAGTACTTGTGGACACACTAACTAACCAGGTCAGATCAAGCCAGTAGGTCGATGGTAGTCAAGCCTCGCGACAAACGCAAGTCTTTGCAATTGACAATAGATAAAGGTCACCGCAACCTTGGCACAGCCAACACGAAGGAAAGCTCATGCCCAAGGACATTTCGCTCCCCATTGCCGCCTCTAACACCGTGGCAGACAGCGGTGCGCCACAGCGCTTCGCCGCCATTGACCTGGGCTCTAACAGCTTTCATCTACTGGTGGCCAACTACCAGCATGAACGCCTCCAGGTGGTGGCCCGCTTGGGTGAAAAAGTGCAGCTCGCCGCAGGCGTAGACGATGACGGCATGCTGAGCGAGGCCGCTATGCAGCGCGCGCTAGACTGCTTAGGCCGCTTCGCGCCCTTTTTAAGCGATATTACCAACGCCAATTTGCGTATTGTGGGCACTAACGCGTTACGCGATGCACATAATAGCCAAGCGTTTATAGAGCGCGCCGAGGCCCAATTAGGTCACGCCATCGAAATTATTGCTGGGCGCGAAGAGGCTCGGCTGATTTATTTGGGCGCCGCCCACGCCCTGGCCGAAAGTGGCCGTCGATTAATCGTCGATATTGGCGGCGGCTCGACCGAATTTATCATCGGCGAGGCGTTTGAACCCAAGGCGTTGGAAAGCCTACGCATGGGCTGCGTCACTTTTTCCCGGCGCTTCTTCCCCGACGGCGAGTTAAACGAAAAACGTATGCGCCGCGCCGAGCTAGCCGCCCTTTCGGAGCTTGCCAATATTCAGCGTCCTTACCAGCGCCTGGGCTGGGATGACCCCGTCGGTTCAAGCGGTACAATCAAGGCCGCCGCCAGCGTACTGCATGCCTATGGCGATACGCCCCACGAAGGTGTGATTACGCGTGGTGGTTTGAAGAAGCTGCGCGAACGGCTGCTAAAGTGCAAGCAGCTGGATAAAGTCGCGCTGGATGGCCTAAAAGCTGACCGCGCTAAAGTCTTTCCGGCGGGTATTGCCATCCTTGGTGCGATCTTTGAAGCCTTTGATTTAACCCAGATGCGCTTTGCCGATGGCGCTCTGCGCGAAGGCGTTCTTTACGATATGGCCGGGCGTAATACCGCAGAAGATTCACGCTCGAAAAGCCTGGAGTCGCTGCAACGCACCTACGATGTCGATACTCGCCAGGGACTTAATGTCGCCGACACCGCTGAGCGCTTATTTCATCAGATACGCCAAGCGTGGTCGCTCAACCCCGATCAAGAGCGCTATTTGCAGTGGGCTAGCCATGTGCATGAAATCGGCTTGGCGATTTCCCACAGCCAGTTCCATCGTCACGGTGCATATCTGCTGGAGCACTCCGATCTCGCCGGCTTCTCCCGCCCTGAACAGCGTCGGCTGGCGTTTTTAGTGCGCGCTCATCGACGCAAATTTCCGCTTAAAGAGTGGCAGGCTTTGCCCGACGCGCAACAGGGAGTGACGCAGAAGCTCGCCCGGCTGCTACGTTTAGCCGTACTGCTCAACCATTCGCGCCCTGAAACCGCTCCCTCGCTGCCGGAGATAAGCGCTGACAGCGATAGCCTGACAATTACGCTGCCTGCCAGTGATGAACCCACCCTGCTGAGTACCGACTTGGAGCAGGAGCAGGCATTTATGGAAGCCGCCGGTTTCAAGCTTTTGATACAGCAGGGAAAGTCTGACGGATGAAGCGCGCCCCCTCGGCTTGCCATAGCAGCTTGCCAGGGGGGGCAATTACTCCGATACACGCTGATGCCTGCATGATCACCACCAACCGTTCGCGCTCCCAGGGCGGTACCTCTGCCTCCTGAAGAAGCCGCTTTACATCGCGCCTACCCCGCGCTAGTAGTTGAATGACCTCGCCTCCCTGTCGCCAAGTGACCCTAAGCGGTTGAGACGACGGCTGGGAGGACGCTGGTAACGAAGATACTTGCCAGCCCAGCGGACCGATGGGCGTTTCCAGGGGCGCTTGACCATCCCAATTAGCCTCCCACGCCGGTAGCGGCTCAAGAGGTGCCATCAGATAGAGCCGCTGACGCCACAGGCGCGCTTGAGCGCCCTGCCACTCGACGCATACCTTGGCATCCACCTTCGCTGTTAATTGATCCAGCAGGCTCTCTAGGCGCTTTTGCGGCGGCGTCGGCAACCCTTGCTGCTGGCAGAGCGTACGCACCAACAGCCGCTGACGGGGGCGCGAACGCGCGCTTAGCGCTGCGGCGTTCAAGTATTGGTTATCGACGCATTGGTCATCAATGGTAAGTAACGCTTGCAGCTCTTGCTGGGCATACTCACTCAGCAAGTTGTCGGCTTCGCTGGCATGTTGGGCGCTACTCGCCAAGGCCTCATCTGCCCCTGGCCAACGTTCGCGAAGCGTCGGCAGCACCCGGTGGCGCAGGCGGTTGCGATCAAGGCTGATATCCCTGTTGGTAGGGTCTTCGCACCAGCAGAGATCAAGTGACTGCGCGGCTTTCTCAAGCGCGGCCCGCCCTACCGTAAGCCACGGGCGCAGCAGCGTAATATCGTGGGCATCACGCCGATAGGGCATACCCGCCAGGCCGCGTACGCCACTGCCGCGCAGGGCAGCAAGCAGGAAGGTTTCCGCCTGATCGTCCTGATGCTGGGCGAGCCAAAGCGTGTCACCGGCGGGAAGAGTGGCGAAGAAAGCCTCATAACGAGCGTTGCGCGCCGCCCCTTCAATGCCCTCGCCTTGGGTATCCACTGCCACCTCGGCGACTGTGAGGGGAACGTTGGCACGCTCACAAAGCCCCCGACAGTGAGCTTCAAATGTCGATGCTGCCGCTTGCAGGCCATGATTGACATGAATGGCTCGCAGGGGACGTTCTGCTTGTTCACAGACCTGTGCGGCTAACGCGAGCAGCAGACAAGAGTCCAAACCGCCCGAGAGTGCCACCCAAATAGAGCGCCCCGACGGGGTTTCCGCCAGGGCGTCGTTGAGCAAGCCTTGCAGTAAATTATGCGGCTGGGGCGCCATAGCTCATTAACCGCTTATAGCGGCGCTCTAGCAGCGCATCGGTATCCATCGCCTGCAAACGCTCCAGGCTCGCGGTGAGCGCTTCCTTGACGCGCTCGGCGGTAGAGAGAGGATGGCGATGAGAGCCGCCTAACGGCTCTTTGATCAGCGAATCGACAAAACCCAGCTCCTTCAAGCGCTCGGCTGTGATCCCCATGGCCTGCGCGGCATCAGAAGCCTTGGTGGCACTCTTCCATAGAATCGAGGCGCAGCCTTCCGGTGAGATCACCGAGTAGGTGGAGTACTGCAGCATTTGCAGTTCATCGCATACACCGATGGCCAACGCGCCACCGGAGCCGCCCTCGCCCACCACGGTGGAGATAATCGGTGTTTTCAGTCGCGACATAACGGCCAGATTATAGGCGATGGCCTCTGACTGGCCGCGCTCTTCCGCGTCGATGCCGGGATAAGCCCCAGGCGTATCGATAAAGGTCAGAATCGGCATCTTGAAGCGCTCAGCCATTTCCATCAGGCGGCACGCTTTGCGGTAGCCTTCTGGGCGCGGCATACCGAAGTTACGGCGCACCTTCTCTTTTACATCGCGGCCTTTTTGATGACCAATCACCATCACCGGCGCATCGTTCAACCGTGCAATGCCACCCACTAGCGCCGCATCATCGGCGAAATTACGATCGCCGTGTAACTCGTCAAAGTCGGTGAAGATGTGTTCGAGATAGTCCAACGTATAGGGGCGCTGGGGGTGACGAGATATTTGAGAAACCTGCCAGGGAGTCAAATCCTTGAAGATCGATTCCGTCAGCTTACGGCTTTTCTCTTCCAGCCGAGAGATCTCGTCAGAAAGGTTCACTTGGCTATCAGAGCTGACCAAACGCAGCTCTTCAATTTTTGCCTGAAGTTCGGCAATGGGCTGTTCAAAATCGAGATAATTAGGATTCATCGGCTCTGCCTGGTCAAAATAAGCATGCATATGTGTGTAGAGAGTATAAAGAGCATTATCGCACCCTGACCCTGCTGCGCAAGGTGGGTGTTCGCCCGTTTACCCGTTAACGATACTTTTAACGATAACGTAGCTGAACGCCTGCCTGGCCCTGCACATCCCGCAGCGCCAGCAGTAAATCGTCGCTTGGCGCGACTTTCCACTCATCGGCAAGTTCCAGCCACGCGACAGCTGCCGGGTGTCGATACTGTAGGCGCACCGGCAAGCCCTCTTGATCGCGATACGGCGTCAGGCTGTCGCGCAGGGTTTCAATTAAGCGACCATTGATTTGGGCGGCGTCCAGCGCCAGCTCCACCGCTTGGCCGTAGCGAATACGTGCTGTCACCATCGGTGTGACGTCTTTACCGCGCAGGCGCAGGCCGCCAGAGAATTCATCGCTGGAAACCTCGCCCTCTACGATGAGCACTTGGTCGGCCTCAATCTGACCGCGCAACTGCTCGAATAACTCCCCAAACAGCGAGGCTTCAATGCGCCCGGTGCGGTCGTCCAGGGTAATAAACGCCATGGTATCGCCGCGTTTGGACTTCATGGTACGCACGCCGACCACGAGACCTGCCACACGCTGGGGGTCGCGGGAGGGCTTTAAATCGCTGATTCGCGTAGACACGAAGCGCTTTAATTCGCGCTCGTACTCATCAATCGGGTGCCCCGTCAGATAAAGCCCCAGGGTATCTTTCTCCCCCGAGAGGCGCTCGCGATCGGTCCACTCTCGGGCGTTGATATATTCGGCGTAAACGTTGCTATCACTGTCGTCGGCTTCAACGAAGGCGTCGCCGAACATATCCAGCATACCCAGGTTTTGATTGGTATGGTTCTGGGCGGCGGCTTTCAGCGCGTCTTCCATGGCAGCGAATAGCACCGCGCGGTTGGGACCGATGGTATCCAGCGCGCCGGAGCGAATCAGTGCTTCCAGGGTGCGCTTATTCATCCGTTTGGGATCCATGCGGCGACAGAAGTCGAAGATATCCTTAAACGGACCGTCTGCCTCACGGGCTTCAACAATGGCACCAATCGGTCCTTCGCCCACGCCACGAATCGCGCCCAGGCCATAAACCACCCGCGCATCGGTATCGACGGTGAATTTATAGCCACCGACGTTAACGTTCGGTGGGGTCACCGTGAGTTTGAGGTTGCGACACTCCTCAATCAGCGGTACCACCTTATCCAGGTTGTCCATCTCTGTGGACATCACCGCGGCCATGAAAGGCCCTGGATAGTGGGCTTTTAGCCACGCCGTTTGATAGGAAACCAAGGCGTAGGCGGCCGAGTGCGACTTGTTAAAACCGTAACCGGCGAATTTTTCCACCAAGTCAAAGATGTTACCGGCGAGGTCTTTATCGATACCGTTGGCGGCACAACCTTCCATAAAGCCGTCGCGCTGTTTGGCCATTTCTTCAGGCTTTTTCTTACCCATGGCCCGGCGCAACATATCGGCTTGGCCGAGGCTATAGCCTGCCATTACCTGAGCGATCTGCATGACCTGCTCTTGGTAAAGAATGATGCCGTAGGTAGGCGCCAGCACCGGCTTCAACAGTTCGTGTTGGTAATCCGGGTGTGGATAAGAGACTTCGGCTCGGCCGTGCTTACGATTGATAAAGTCATCAACCATGCCCGACTGCAGCGGGCCGGGGCGGAACAGCGCCACCAGGGCGATCATATCGTCCAGCGAGTCGGGCAGCAGACGCTTGATCAGCTCTTTCATGCCGCGGGATTCAAGCTGGAACACCGCGGTGGTTTCGGCGCGCTTGAGCATTTCAAAGGTCGGCGCGTCGTCCAGTGGGATGCTCTCGATACTGAGCGGTCCCTGACCGTTAACGCTGCGCACCTTATCGACCATCTCCAGCGCCCAGTCGATAATCGTCAGCGTGCGTAGGCCCAGGAAGTCAAACTTGACCAGCCCCGCCTCTTCGATATCGTTTTTATCGAACTGAACGACCAAGCCTGAGCCGTCTTCGTCGCACAACAGCGGCGAGAAGTCCGTCAGTTTGGTCGGCGCAATGACCACGCCCCCGGCGTGCTTACCGGTACCCCGGGTGGTGCCCTCGAGCTTGAGGGCCATCTCCCAGATTTCCTCAGCTTCTTCATCGTTACCGATAAACTCTTTGAGCGCGGGTTCCTGCTCGATGGCTTTGGCCAGGGTCATGCCCACTTCAAAGGGAATCAACTTGGAGAGCTTATCCCCAAGAGAGTAGGGCCGCCCCTGAGCGCGGGCAACATCACGCACCACGGCCTTGGCGGCCATGGTGCCAAACGTCACGATCTGAGATACCGCATTGCGTCCGTAACGCTCGGCCACGTACTCAATGACCTTATCGCGTTTCTCCATACAGAAATCGACGTCAAAGTCGGGCATGGAGACACGTTCCGGGTTCAGGAAGCGCTCAAACAGCAGATCGTAACCAATTGGATCCAGATCGGTGATCTTTTGCGCATAGGCCACCAGCGAACCAGCACCCGAGCCGCGCCCTGGGCCTACAGGGACGCTGTTATCTTTTGCCCACTGGATAAAGTCCATTACGATCAGGAAGTAGCCAGGAAAGCCCATCTGGATAATAACGTTGAGCTCAAACTCCAGCCGATCGCGGTAGCGCTGGTCGATCGCCTTGTACTCGTCGCTGTCGCGGGGATAGCGCTCAGCAGGGAAAAGAAAATCGAGTCGATCCGTCAGGCCATCGTGAGAGACCTTGCGGAAGAACTCATCCTGGGTCATGCCCTCAGGAATTTCGAATTCGGGTAGGAAAATCTCACCCAAACGCACGTTCACGCTGCAGCGCTCGGCGATCATAACGCTGTTTTCCAGCGCTTCGGGAATATCCGCAAACAGCGCCGCCATCTCGTCAGGGCTTTTTAGGTACTGCTCTTCGGTGTAGCGGCGTTCACGACGTGGGTCATCCAGCGCTTTACCTTCGCCGATAGCGACGCGGGTTTCGTGGGCCCAGTAATCGTCGCGCTCTAAAAAGCGAACGTCGTTGGTCGCCACCACCGGTGTGCCTGTCTCAATGGCCAGCTTGACGCTGGCGTGAACGCAGGCCTCTTCCAATGGGCGCCCGGTGCGCACTAGCTCTAAATAAAAACGTTCGGGAAACGCTGCCTGCCACTCTTCAAGTAACTGGCGTGCTTCAGGCTCATGATCAGAGAGCAGGTGTCGGCCAATCTCACCCTCCCGCGCACCGGAAAGCGCTATCAGCCCTTCGCTCTGCTCTAACACCCACTGTTTATCGAGAATGGCCCGCCCCTGGCGCTGGCCATGGGTCCAGCCTTTAGAGATCAACTCGGTAAGGTTGCGATAGCCAACGTCATTCATGGCCAGCAGCGTTAGCCGATAGGGGTGCGATTCGTCGTGGGGGTTTTGCAGCCATAAATCGCTGCCGATGATCGGCTTCAACCCCGCCCCCTGGGCGGCTTTATAAAACTTGACCAAACCAAACAGGTTGGTCTCATCAGTCAAGGCCAGCGCTGGCATCGCCCGCTCAGCGGTTGTGCTGACCAGTGATTTGAGCTTAACCAGGCCGTCGACCAGGGAGTATTCACTGTGCAAACGTAAATGAACGAACGGGACCGTCATGAGACTCTCAGAAATACGCTAGATGAAGAAGAAATACGTTAAAGCAGCGCCAACTGACGCTGCACCGGCGCAAAGCTACGACGATGGTCGGCCAGTGGCCCGTGAGCTGCAAGCGCCGTCAGGTGTTCTTTGGTCGGGTAGCCTTTATGGCGCGCAAAACCATACTCAGGATAGCACTCATCCAAGGCAACCATTTGGGCATCCCGGGCAACCTTGGCCAGAATCGATGCGGCGGCGATGGCCGCGTGACGCGCATCGCCCTTCACCACGGCCTGCCCAGGCAGCAGATGGCCAGGTAATTTATTGCCATCGACAAGTAGATATTCCGCCGCCGGTGCCAATGCATCAATGGCTCGACGCATGGCTAAGTGGGTAGCGTGGTAAATATTCAGTGCATCCACTTCGGCAGCGCTGGCTTCTGCCACGGCAAAGGCTAACGCCCGCTCGCGAATCTGACTGTCCAGCGCTTCACGCTTGCGCGCCGTCAATTTTTTAGAGTCGGTAAGACCGTCAATCGGCTGAGCGGGGTCAAGAATTACCGCAGCGGCTACCACACTGCCTATCAGCGGCCCACGTCCCACCTCATCAACCCCTGCCAGACGCTCACCACGGTAGGCAATTTTTAGCGGTTGAAAATCCTTGTGCTCGATCAACCAATGCTCAATTGCCATCAACAGTCTCCAGTGGCTGGCCTGCTGCTAGCTGGCTAATTGCCTCGGCGGCGCGACGGCTGGCGTTGCGCTGGAGCGTAGCGTGCATCTCGGCAAAGCGCGCTTCCAACGCATGGCGGCCTGCCTCATCTGACAGCATGGCACTAAGCTGGTCGGCAATCGCCTCGGGTGAGGCGGCCTCTTGAATCAGTTCGGGCACCAGCGTGGCCTGGGCAATCAAATTGGGCAGCGACACCCACTGGGTTTTTACCATTCGTTTAGCCAGCCAGTGGGTGGCGGGGGCCATTTTGTAGGCCACTAGCATGCTGCGGTGACACAGCATGGCTTCCAACGCGGCGGTACCCGAGGCCAGCAGTACCACATCGCTCGCCACCATGGCTTCACGGGCCTGGCCATCGAGCAACGCAGTACGCTCAGCCAGTAGCGGGTAATTAGCCAGCAGTGCGCTGATTTCCCGGCGGCGATCAGCAGTGGCCGCAGGAATCAACACCTGCAGCGCCGGGTGGCGCTGGCACAGCTGTTCGGCAGCGTTAAGAAAAGTATCACCCAAAAAGCGAATTTCATTGGCCCGGGAACCGGGCAACAGCGCCAACACTTGGCTATCAGGCGCTAGCTCCAGCGCTTGACGGGTGGCAACACGGTCATTTTCCAGCGGCATCTCGTCGGCCAGAGGATGGCCCACAAAGGCGACGGGGACACGGTGTTCGCGATAGAAGGCGGCTTCAAAAGGGAGCAGTGTTAGCATGCCGTTTACCGATTTAGCGATGCCTTTTACCCGCCCCTGGCGCCACGCCCATACGGAAGGACTCACGTAGTGGGCGGTGGTAATACCCGCTTCGCGGAGCTGGCGTTCCAGACCTAAATTGAAGTCAGGGGCATCAATACCGAGCATAATATCTGGCTGCCAGGCCAAGGCTTCGGCTTTTAGGGTTCGACGCACGCGGATCAGTTCGGGGAGGTGCTTGAGCACTTCAACCAACCCCATTACCGCGAGGGTCTCTAAAGGGAAGCGGCTCTCCATGCCTTCTGCTTGCATGCGCGGCCCACCAATACCACGAAACTCGACGTCGGGATGGCGTGCTTTCAGTTCGCGCATCAGCCCAGCACCAAGAATATCGCCAGATAGCTCTCCGGCCACGAGGTAGACGCGTTGCAGGGTCATAGGCAGATCAGCATGGGTTAGCGGGTAATGCCGCGGGTCGAACGCTCAATAGAGGCGGCAAAATGCTCGACTTCGGGTAGCTCAAAGCGGTTACGCATTTCGGCAAGTGCCTGCTCAGTGGTCAACCCTTGGCGATAGACCATCTTATAGGCGGCGGTTAAAGCATTAATCGCTTCGCGGCTAAAGCCACGGCGCTTTAAGCCCACCAGGTTAAGGCCACGTGCTTCGGCAGGGTTGCCATTAATCATGATATAGGCGGGGGTGTCTTTGGTGATAATCGAGCCTCCACCCGCCATGGCGTGATCGCCAAAATGGCAGAACTGGTGTACTGCCGCCAAACCACCCAGAATTACATGGTTGCCGACGGTGACATGCCCCGCCAAGGTGACCTGGTTGGCCAAAATACAGTCATTACCAATAACGCAGTCATGGCCGACATGAACGTAGGCCATTAACAGGTTACGCGAACCAATGGTGGTTTCACTACGATCCTGAACGGTGCCACGGTGAATGGTGGCACCTTCACGAATGACATTATCGTCACCCATCACTAAACGTGTCGGCTCGCCTGCGTATTTCTTGTCCTGGCAGTCTTCGCCTACCGAGGCGAACTGAAAGATACGCGTGCGCTCACCCAGCGTGGTGGGGCCTTTAACCACCACATGGGGGCCAATTACCGAGCCCGCGCCGATCGTGACGCCGGGGCCGATAATGCTAAAAGGGCCTACCTCAACGTCGTCGGCAAGGCGCGCCGTCGGGTCGACCAGTGCAGTAGGATGTATCAAGCCACCTTCCTCTCGGCACAAATAATTTCCGCTTCGCAGGCCAGCTCACCGTCAACCGAGGCACGGCATGCAAATTTCCAAATACCGCGTTTACCTTTAATCACGTCGGCCTCTAAGGTGAGCTTGTCACCCGGCATTACCGGGCGCTTAAAGCGCACCTTGTCACTGCCTACCAGGTAGTATACATAGCCATCGGCGGGCAGTTTATTGACCGTTTTAAAGCCGAGAATACCGCAAACTTGGGCCAGTGCTTCAATCACCAGCACACCAGGCATAATCGGGTGATGCGGAAAATGGCCGTTGAAAAACGGCTCGTTGATGCTGACATTCTTGTACGCAACGATGGATTCACCGATGGCTAGTTCCGTTACTCGATCCACCAGCAAAAAAGGGTAGCGGTGGGGCAAGTACTCGCGAATTTCATTGATATCCATAACCATCGTAGCGACCTCTAAAATAACAAAACGCCTAATGACTCTCAGGCAAATACCAGCACCCCTGCTGGCCAAAAAGCAGTGGATTATAACCTGCTGCTATTCAGCCTCAAGTCAGTGGCAGGTAAATTTCATTCAGCATAAATCAATCACGCTGTTTTTTTTCCAATCTTGCTAGGCGCTTAGCGATATCATCGAGCTGTTTAAAACGCACCGCGTTTTTACGCCACTGGGTATTGGCCATAGCGCCGGTACCTGAGGAGTAGACCCCCGGTTCATGGATTGAGTTTGTCACCAAGCTCATTCCCGTCACCTGAACGCCATCGCAAATCGTTAGATGGCCGGACAAACCAACGCCGCCACCCAGCATGCAGTGTTTACCGACCTTGGTAGAGCCGGCAATGCCCACACAGCCCGCTAAGGCGCTGTGATCGCCAATGATGACGTTATGAGCAATTTGTACCTGACTATCGATTTTGACGTCATCACCAATCACCGTATCACCCAGTGCGCCCCGATCGATGCTGGAGCAACTGCCCACCTCAACGTCATCGCCCAGCACAACGCCTCCCAGCTGGGCAATTTTATGCCAGCCAGCACCGTCGTGGGCAAAACCAAATCCGTCACCGCCGATAACACAACCACTTTGCAGGATGACTCGCTTACCTACCACCACACCATGACACACCGTGACATTGGCATGCAGTCGTGTTGCTTCGCCGATAATGCTGTCGGCCCCAACCACGCTCCCTGCTCCAATCGCTACGCGGTCGCCCAGCACCACACCCGCTTCAATCACAGCGTGAGCCTGAATACAGACATCGGCGCCTATCTGAGCATCTTCCGCTACGACTGCGGTAGGGTGAATACCAACAATATCGCGGGCGGGCAATGGGTCAAACAGCTGCGATAGCTTGGCATAGCCTAGGTAAGGATTATCAATTTCCAGACGCGCTACCGGGCAGTGTTTACCGTGCTCAGGGTGCAGTAATACAGCGGCCGCCTTGGTCGTCGCCAGATCTTTCAGATAGGCGCGATTGGCCAGAAAAGCGACTTGATCCGGCTGCGCTTCTTTTAACGTCGCCAAGCCACGTATCGGCTGCTGGGCGTTGCCGCTAACGGCAATGTCCAATTGGCGCGCAATGTCTGCGAGGGTTAGGTGATGAGAAGCGTGCGTCATGGGAGCCCAGGGAAGCTTTGGTGTGGTCAAGCCACACCAATCATCGTTTAAATTTAGTTCAGGGTATCAAAAATCTGCGTGACTTCGTCGGTCACATTGGGCAGATCCACACCTGAGTGCAGTACGCCCTGGGGCTCAACCAGTACATCAATACCGTGGCGTTCCAGTACCTGTGCGACGGCTTGCTCCAACTTCGGTTCAGCGCTTTCTAAAAACTGCTGCTCAGAGCTCTGCTGGGCCTGCATGACTTCCCGGCGAAGCTGCTCAAAACGACTGCCCTTCTCTTGTAGTTCGCTAATCAGCGACTCACGCTGAGACTGGGCCATGGTTTCGCCTTCGTTCTGCAAACGCTGCTGTAATTGCTGTAGCTCATTACCCAGGTTCTGTGCTTCACGCTGCTGATTGCCGATCTGCCCTTCCAGAGTACTCATTGAGGCCTGTGCCGACTGGGTATTCATCAATGCTGCTCGCCAGTCTAATACCGCTACTTCTGCCGCATGAGCGGGCAAAATCATCGCGCCCAACAGGCATACCACCGCTGTTAGTCTACGCATCATGTTATCTCCTTAGGTCACGCCAGCCGCGCGCCGCCATGGCACGCGGTCTAGCAAAATTAGAACGATTGGCCGAGTGAGAACTGGAAGAATTGGGTATCGTCACCGCTCTCATCGTTCAATGGTTCGGCAACGCTGAAGGTCAGCGGCCCCACCGGCGTTAGCCAAGAAAGGCCGATACCGGCACTGTAGCGCAAATCGCCTAGATCAACGCCGGAGTTGCACTGCTGACGTCCTGCGTCTTCTGCAAGCACATCGTAGCAAGAGGTCAGGAAGGTATTACCGCCATCCAGGAATAGCGATGTTTGCAGCGCACGCTGATCTTCAACAAAGGGCAGCGGGAAAATGATCTCGGCGCTACCTTCTACTGAAACGTTACCGCCCAGGGTGCGGTCACGGCCGCCTTCTGTTGCTGGCGTAGTGCGCTGCCCAAGCGTATTCGAGGTGAAGCCACGTACCGAGCCTAGACCGCCGGCGTAGAAGTTTTCATAGAAGGGGTAAGGATCGTTGCCGCCCAGCGTATCGGCATAGCCGACGTTGCCGGTAAATTTGAACGCCCAGGACTCGTCATCGTTAATCGGGAAGAGCTGTTGAGCTCGCGCGCGCAGCTTGTAGTACTCCGAATCACTGCCCGGCACGCCGGTTTCCAGCGACAGGCGCTGATAGCTGCCATCGGTAGGCATAATACCGCGGTTAAGATTATTGCGTGTCCAGCTGGCGGTCAGCTTCAGGCTTTGCGCATCTTCGCCCTGATCTTCCACGTAGCGACGAATTTCTGAGGCCGTGTCGAAGTAGGTTTTCACCGTTAGGTCTTCAACGCTGGCCCCAAAGTTAAGCCGCGACAGCTCACTGACGGGATAACCAAAGTTAATCCCTGCACCGTAGGCATCTGTCGAGAACGTCGAAATATCCGAATCGGCATAGTCGGTTTCGCGGTAGAACAGGTTATAGCCGCGGGAAATACCATCCAAGGTCCAGTAAGGATCTGTGAAGCCAAAGTTAACGCTGGTGAAAGTGTCGCTGCGCTGAGCACCTACGTTGACGCGATTGCCCGTACCCAGGAAGTTATTCTGCGACAGCCCTACCCCGTAAATAACCCCGGCACTCTGGGAGAAACCAACGCTTGCCGAGACCGAGCCTGAAGGCTGCTCTTCGACATTATAAGTAACGTCGAGCAAATCCGGCTCACCGGGCACAGGCTGAGTATCCACCTCTACTTGGCTAAAGAAGCCCAGGCGTTCAAGACGCTGACGCGATTGCGTAATGGCGTCGGTGGAAGCGGGTGCGCCCTCCAACTGAATCATTTCACGTCGCAGCACTTCATCCTGGGTAGTGGTATTACCGTAGAACTCGATACGGCGAACGTAGGCACGTTCACCGGGATTGACGGCAATCACCAGATCGACCGTTTCCCCGTCCTCTGCCATTTCAGGCACGCCTTGAATATCAGCAAATGCGAAGCCTTCGGCACCCAAACGCTGGCGCAAGGCTTCGGTGGAGGCATTCACATCGCCGCGGGAGAAAATCTCTCCCTCTTTAACGGTGAGCAGCTGGCGAGCTTCGTTCTCGCTGATCTGTAGGTCACCCGCGAAACGAATATCACCTACCCGGTACTGGGCGCCTTCATCGACGTTGAGGGTGATAAAGATTTCGGATTTTTCCGGGCCAATCGACACCTGGGTCGAGGTGACATCGAAGTTGACGTAGCCGCGATCGAGGTAGAACGAACGTAGCCGCTCAATATCACCGGCAAGCGCTTCACGGGAGTACTCATCGCTTGAGAACCAGCCGAAAAGGCGTCCTGGCCGATCATTGAGCTCAAACACCTCGCGCAGCGTTTCGTCATCAAAAGCTTCGTTACCAACGATATTGATTTGACGAATCTTAGCGACTTCGCCTTCGTTGATATTGATATTGACCTGTACCCGCCCCTCATCAACCTCTTCAACTTCGGTATCGATGCTGGCGCTGTAGCGGCCCTGTGACTGGTAAACGCCTTCCAGTTCACGCTGAATCTCTTCCAGCGTGGAAAGCTCCAGTACCTGGCCTTCCGAGAGCCCTGATTCACGCAAACCATTGCGCAAATCTTCTTCGGAGATCTGATCGTTGCCACTGATCTGTAGTCGGGCAATGGTCGGGCGCTCGACGACCTGAATAACCAGTACATCACCCTCGCGTGCCAAGGAGACGTCGTCAAAGAGCCCTGTGGCAAATAAGTCACGGGCAGCGGCGGCCAACTGCGCCTCACTGACACGCTCATTGGCGCTCACCGGAAATGCATTGAAGACCGAGGCGGCGGATACCCGCTGCAGTCCTTCCACTCGAATGTCAGAAACATCAAAGGATTGTGCTTGGGCGCCGCTGGCGCCTGCCAGCAAGAGTGCCGCCATTCCAAGGGTCTTGATTTTCATGCAGTCAATTCGCTCGCGTTGGTCTGCCGTTCATTCCAGAAAGGCACCATATACATTTGTGCAGGCAGATGACAAGGCATCCTGCGCGCTACACGCGTCATTACCACAGGCGCATCAGATCAAAATAGAGGGCCATCAACATCAGGGTGCCGACCATGGCAAGCCCAATGCGCAATCCTACAGCTTGTGTTTTTTCAGATACTGGTCGTCCACGCACGACCTCCATAAAATAATAAAGCAAGTGACCACCATCGAGCACCGGGATAGGCAGTAAGTTAAGCACCCCAAGACTGATAGAAAGATACGCTAGAAAGCCAATAAACGCTTCTATCCCAGCACGAGCCGAATCGCCAGAGATCTGAGCAATAGTAATGGGCCCCGAGAGATTGGAAGGCGAAATAAGCCCCACCAACATCTTTCGAATGGCGTCAACGGTCAGTAACGTCATCTCACCGGTACGTGATAACGCTTGGCCTACCGCTTCGATAGGACCATAGCGAATCTCACGCTGAAACGCAGCCGGCCACTCAACTTGCTCGGCACCAGCACCGATATAACCAATTTCCACCCCAGTATCTAAGCTGTTACGCCCGGGCGTTAAATCTACGGTTGCTCGCTCGCCATCACGCTCGTAGGTGAGCTCCAGCGTTTCGTTAGGATTACCTCGCACAATATTAACGAAGTGCATCCAATCATCCACTGGCTCGCCGTTAATGGCGACCATGGTGTCGCCAGCCATGAGGCCCGCTTGTTCGGCGGCCTCCCCACTGACGACTTGGCCCAAAATAGCCGGAAATTCTGGCTGCCAAGGCGTAATACCCAATGTTTGCAGCGGCTGGGGCGGATCTTGGCGCACCAAAAAATCGGTAACAGGTAGTTCAAAGCGCTGTATGTCAGTGGCACCCTCAGAACGTGCGTCGATAGCCAACTCACCACTGAAGCCAATAATAGACACTAGCTTCAGATTAACATCTTCCCAAGAGCGCATTTCATCGCCCTGAATGGCAATAATCTCATCGCCATTGGCAAGCCCGGCCTCGGCGGCTGGCGAGTCAGGCACGATGCTGCCCACCATCGGCGAAACCACCGTGGTACCCGCCACAAACAGTGCCCAGTAGGCAACAATCGCCAGCAGAAAGTTAGCGATTGGCCCCGCGGCTACAATAGCAATGCGCTGCCATACAGTCTTACGATTAAATGCCTGGTCGAGTTGATCTTCGGGTACCGGCGCCTCACGCTCATCGAGCATTTTGACATAGCCGCCCAGCGGAATAGCGGCTATCGCATATTCCGTGCCTTGACGGTCAACACGAGACCATAGCGGCTTGCCAAACCCTACCGAAAAACGCAGTACTTTGACGCCACAGCGTCTCGCCACCCAAAAGTGGCCAAACTCATGGAAGGTTACCAACAGGCCCAGCACCACAATGACCGCTAAAATATTCTGTATCAGGCCCACACTGCACTCCTTAACGACCCGCGCTTAACGACCAGCCCAGCGAATGCTTAAGCGGACCACCTTGTTACCAGTTCCAACGCCTGTTGTCGCGCCCATTGATCGGTTGCTAAAACGCTTTCAAGGCTGTCGACCCGGCCTTCATAGGGGCGCGATAAGACCTCGGCCACCAGTTGTCCAATCGCCGTAAAACTGAGCTTACGCTGTAGAAAAGCATCAACCGCTATTTCATTAGCCGCGTTCAGTACTACTGGCGCCATACCACCCTGCTGCATCGCTTCACGGGCAAGTCCCAAACACGGGAAACGAAATTCATCAGGTGCTTCAAAATCTAGCCGCGCCACCTGAAAAAGATCCAGCGTTTCGACCCCAGCATCAATACGTTCAGGCCACGCTAACCCATAGGCGATGGGCGTGCGCATATCGGGATTACCTAGCTGCGCAATCACCGAGCCATCATGATACGCCGCCATGGAGTGAATCACGCTTTGTGGGTGCACCACCACCTGGATCTGCTCAGGCGTCGCATCAAACAGCCAGCAAGCTTCAATGAGTTCTAGCCCTTTGTTCATCAGCGTGGCGCTATCAACGGAGATTTTACGCCCCATTGACCAGTTTGGATGAGCGCAGGCTTGCTCGGGTGTGACGTTATTAATATCAGCCTGGCTCCAGGTACGAAACGGCCCGCCGGAGGCCGTCAGCAGCAGTTGGCTAATGCCGTGGCGCGCCAAGCCGCCGCGATGCTCTGCAGGTAGACACTGGTAAATGGCATTATGTTCGGAATCAATCGGTAATAGCGTCGCACCCGAACGCAAAACAGCGTCCATAAACAGTGCGCCGCTCATCACCAGTGCCTCTTTATTGGCCAGCAACACGCGTTTGCCCGCTTCGGCGGCGGCCAGTGCAGGCAGCAAGCCTGCGGCACCCACGATAGCCGCCATCACGCAATCTACACTAGCGTCACGGGCAACCTCACACAGCGCCTCTCGCCCCGCGTTCACTTCGGTTGGCAGGCCTGCAAGTTTGAGCTCTTGGCGTAGCCAAGCAGCATCAACATCATCATCCAGCACGGCCACTGCAGGACGGTGCGTTAAACACTGAGCTAACAGGGACTCTTTTGAAGTATGCGCGGTAAGCGCATGGACGCTATAGCGGTCGGGATGACGACCAATCACATCCAGCGTGCTAGTGCCGATGGATCCTGTTGATCCAAGCACCGTCACACGCTGCGTAGGTGGTTTAGTTTGCGGATGCTGCCGTTGACTCATAGCGACTGCCCCTGAACCAGCATCGGCATAAGCACTTCAAGATAAAACAGCGCAAATAGCGGAATCGCCGCCGTCAGACTATCAATGCGATCCATCACCCCGCCGTGGCCTGGCAGCAGCTGGCTTGAATCTTTGATATTGCGGTGACGTTTGAGCATGCTCTCCAGCAGATCCCCAAGCACAGAGGTCAATGTGACGACTGCTGTCACGAGGATAAGCATGAGGCTACTGGCCATACCCAGTGAAAGCCACACGGCAAACACAATGGCCAGCATAGCCGTTGCTGCTAAACCGCCGTACACGCCCTCCCAGGATTTGCCTGGGCTTACATTAGGCGCTAGCTTGCGCTTGCCCCAGTTGCGGCCCACAAAGTAGGCGCCGATATCAGCACACCACACCAGCAACAGCACAAACAACAGCCACGTCATACCGCTCTCACGCAGCACGTTAAAACCGACCCAGCAAGGCAATAGCACCCACAAGCCCATCACCAATCGTCGCGGGGTAGCTTGCCATTGCTGACCAGCGGCAGGGTAGCGGGTAACCCAATAAAGATTTATCAGCCAGCCTGCTGCGGCCAGCCAAAGCGGCCATGCCGAGGTTGCGGCATCTATTAGCCACATCACCAGCATTAACGCGGCCATCACGACCACTAACTGAGCACGCTGCGCTGTGCGGGTGATACCGGCTAAATTGGCCCACTCCCAGGTGCCGAGTAGCACAATCAGCGCCGTAAACAGCGCAAAGGCGCCACCGTCCAATCCAAACAGGCCAGCTAGCACCAGCGGCGCTAGCCAGGCTGCGGTGATAATCCGCTGTTTAAGCACCTTGCGCCTCTATTTGTTCATCCGTCATCCCAAAGCGACGACGGCGCTGACAGAAGTCGTTTAATGCCCCATCGAATGCATCAGCACCGAAATCAGGCCATAGCAGCGGTGAAAAATGCAGCTCGGCATAGGCCATTTGCCAAAGCATAAAATTAGATAGTCGCTGCTCACCACTGGTGCGAATACACAGATCGATGGGCGGCACATTATCAACCCCCATCGCTTTATCAAAGCAGACCTCGTCAATATCCGAGGGCGCTAAATCGCCTGCCGCGACTTGCTCGGCCAGGGAGCGCGCCGCGCGGGCGATGTCCCATTGGCCACCATAGTTAGCGGCAATCACCAAGTGCATGCCGGTATTCTGTGCAGTTAACACTTCAGCACGCTGAATATGCTTTTGTATCGCATGGGAGAAACCACGCTGTTCACCAATAATCGAGAGGCGAACATTGCGCTCGTTGAGCTTTTTGACTTCACGCTTGAGCGCCATCAAAAACAGCTCCATCAAGGCATTAACTTCTGCGGCGGGGCGCTTCCAGTTTTCGCTGGAGAAGGCAAACAGACTCAGCGTTTTCACCTCGCGCTCGGCGGCCCGCTGTATCACTGCACGCACCGTTTCTACCCCCGCGCGGTGCCCACGTACGCCTGAAAGCCCACGCGCGCGCGCCCAGCGATTATTGCCATCCATAATGATAGCAACGTGTGCCGGCGGCGCCTCCCCGGCCTGAGAAAGTGCACCGGTCTCGTCCTGCTGTTCTTCAGGAAACTGCGGTGACGTCATGGTTTCTCGCACCAAAGATCAGTCATAAAAAAACCAGCCAGAGTGTGGCAAAACGGGCAGCATAAGCTGCCCGTGGCTGCATAAAACACAGGTTTATACCTGCATCAAATCCTGCTCTTTTGCAGTCAGCGCTTTATCGATCTCAGCGATATACTTGTCGGTCAGCTTTTGGATGGCGTCTTCGCCTTCACGCTGATCATCTTCGGTAATGTCTTTATCTTTCAATAACGACTTAAAATCACCGTTGGCATCACGACGTACATTGCGCACCGCAACGCGAGCATTTTCGGCTTCGCTACGTGCTTGCTTAATGTAACCTTTGCGGGTTTCTTCGGTGAGCATCGGCATCGGCACCCGAATCACCGTACCGGCGCTGGCCGGGTTCAAGCCAAGGTCAGAGGTCATGATGGCCTTTTCAATTTTCGGCACCATGCCCTGCTCCCACGGTACAATACTCAGCGTGCGAGCATCTTCAACGTTAACCGACGCCACTTGGCTAAGCGGCACCTGGCTGCCGTAATACTCCACCGTAACGGCGTCTAAAATACTCGGGTGAGCACGGCCGGTACGAATCTTGTTGAAGTTACTATTCAGCGCCTCAACGCTTTTTTTCATGCGCGATTCGGCATCTTTCTTAATATCGTTAATCACGTCATTAACCTCTGTATATCAGCGTGCCTTCCTTGCCCCCTACAACCATATTCAGTAGAGCACCAGGCTTATTCATATCAAATACCCGCACCGGCATATTATGGTCACGTACCAGGCAGATTGCGGTCAAATCCATCACGCCCAACTTTTGATCCAAGGCGTCATCGTAAGAGAGCTGGTCATACTTCACAGCATCTGGGTGTTTTACCGGGTCTTTATTGTAGACGCCATCCACTTTGGTCGCTTTAATGACCACATCTGCGTCCACTTCAATGCCGCGTAAGCAAGCAGCCGAATCGGTGGTGAAGAAGGGATTACCCGTCCCTGCAGAGAACAGCACTACGTCCCCGGAGGTTAAATAACGAATAGCGGTTCGGCGGTCATAATGCTCTACCACACCGCTCATCGGGATAGCAGACATCACCCGCGAACGGATATTAGAGCGCTCTAAGGCGTCGCGCATAGCCAACGCGTTCATCACGGTGGCTAACATGCCCATGTGGTCACCCGTGACGCGATCCATACCGGCTTCATTGAGCGCCGCGCCGCGGAACAAGTTACCACCGCCAATCACGATACCGACTTGCACCCCAATGCCGACTAGCTGACCTATTTCCAGCGCCATGCGGTCAAGCACCTTGGGGTCAATCCCAAAATCGTGTTCACCCATCAACGCTTCGCCAGAAAGCTTGAGCAAAATACGTTTGTATTTTGACTTCGAACTCTCAGCAGTGCCTTTGCTGGGTGCTACGTGGGGGGTAGGCTCTTGAACATCACGTGACATGGCATCTCTCCTGAGGCAGACCTGAACACAGGCAGGCGGTGCAGCCCCTATGTATAAAACTGATAACGTATAAAACCGATAAAAAAGAGCCGGTCATACTAGCATCAATTATACAGAGGCCGGATACGCGAAGGCGTGCGCTCGCGCGCACGCCATCTTCTTTCTGAAACCTCTGACCTCAGCGACGGCCAGCCTGTTCCATAACTTCTTTAGCAAAGTCGACTTCTTCTTTCTCGATGCCTTCGCCAACTTCAAAGCGCGTAAAGCCAACCACTTCGCCGCCTGCCGCTTTGACGAACTCAGCAACGGTTTGGTTCGGGTCTTTAACAAACGGCTGTTCGGTTAGGCTGTTTTCCGCCAGGTACTTTTTCAAGCGACCCTGGACCATCTTCTCAGCGATCTGCTCCGGTTTACCGGCCATATCCGGCTGCGCCAGAATAATCGCTTTTTCCTGATCCAGCTGCTCTTGGGGCATATCAGCAGGGTGCGCAACCGCAGGATTGATCGCGGCTACGTGCATCGCAACGTCTTTAGCGACTTGCGAAGTGCCACCGGTCAGTACGGTTAGAACGCCAATGCGGCCACCGTGGACGTATTCACCTACTAAACCACTGTCTGCAGCGTTAACAACCACGGCACGACGTACGCCGATGTTTTCACCGATTTTCTGAACCAACTGCTCACGAGCAGTTTCCAGCTCGCCCGCCATAACAGCGGCGACATCTTCACTTTTCGCAGTGAAGAAAGCACCGGCGATCTTGTCGGCAAACGTGATGAAGTTGTCATCACGAGCAACAAAGTCAGTCTCGGAGTTGATTTCGACCATTACGCCGTAGCTGCCGTCTTCCGCTACACGCGTTACCACAACACCTTCGGCGGCGATGCGGTCGGCTTTCTTAGCCGCTTTTAGACCTGAGTTTTTGCGCAGGTTTTCAATCGCAACTTCGATGTCGCCGTCGGATTCGGTGAGTGCTTTTTTACACTCCATCATGCCGAGACCGGTACGTTCGCGAAGTTCCTTGACCTGAGAGGCGCTGATAGCTGCCATGAGAATTCACCTCTGAAATGGTTCTATGAGAGTTAAACGCAACACAGAGTATAGGCATGATAAATGACCATCATGTATCACACTGCCCTATGTCTCTCTGTATTACGGGGCCGGTATTGAGCGCCGGCAAATTCGTCCGCTCAGACAGTTCATCTGTCGCGGGAAAAAGGGGGCATAGCCCCCTTTATCTTGATGCGGCACATCTGCTTACCGCACCCACTGCTGCGATTACTCGGCGGCAGTCTTGTCTTCAGCTGCAGCGGCCTCTTCGGTCACTTCAACAAACTCTTGCGCGTTGCCTTCTTTGGCACGACCACACGCATCCGCAATCGCTTTAACGTAAATCTGGATAGCGCGAATGGAGTCATCGTTGCCTGGGATTACGTAATCAACGCCATCGGGGTTGGAGTTAGTGTCCACCACGCCGATAACCGGGATACCCAGCTTGTTGGCTTCGTTGATCGCGATACGCTCGTGGTCAACGTCGATCACGAACAGTGCGTCCGGCAGGCCGCCCATGTTCTTGATACCGCCGATAGAACGCTCAAGCTTTTCTTGCTCGCGAGTTGCAACCAAAACTTCTTTCTTGGTCAGCTTCTCGAACGTGCCGTCTTCGCGCATGGTTTCAAGATCGCGCAGACGCTTAATCGACTGACGGATGGTCTTGAAGTTAGTCAACATGCCGCCCAACCAGCGATGGTTGACGAAGTGCTGACCTGCACGGTTTGCTTCTTCTTTAATTACCTTGCTAGCGCTGCGCTTGGTGCCAACAAACAAAATTTTGTTGTTGGATGCCGCCATCTTCTCGACCACATCGATCGCTTCATTCAGCGCCGGAAGGGTGTGCTCAAGGTTGATGATGTGAATCTTGTTGCGCGCGCCGAAGATAAACTTGCTCATCTTCGGGTTCCAGTACTTGGTCTGGTGACCAAAGTGAGCGCCTGCTTTCAGCAGGTCACGCATATTAACGTGAGACATGGTAAAACTCCTCAAACTCGGGTTAGGCCTCCACGCACCCCATGGATCCGACCGTTGACTGCGTAAAACGCTGCCAGCGGCACCCGGGACCATGTGCCGGTGCATGTGTGTTTTTAAGGCTTGATAGTAAGCAGTGTGCCCTTTAACGGGCTCGCTGCGGATTCATCGCCCTGCCCTACTGCCGTCTTTCCCAGCCAAGAAGCTCGGAATCACGATTGCAGGAAAGCGCGCGGCTTTATACCATAGATCATTGCCAAGATGAAGTCGCACCCCGTTTGACGGTCTTAAATTGCGCCATTCAATTTTTCCATTCTGAATTCATATCGAGTATTCATGAACGTTCCTATCAAGACGCCTTCTGAAATCGAACACATGCGCGAAGCCGGGCGCCAAGCGGCTAGCGTTATCGAAATGATCACCCCTCATGTCCAGGTAGGGGTCAGTACGGGGGAAATCGACCGTCTTTGCCACGACTATATCGTTAACGAACTGGGGTCGGCCCCGGCACCGCTGAACTACCACGGCTTTCCCAAGGCAACCTGCACCTCCATTAATCATGTGGTGTGCCACGGCATTCCTGACGATGCCAAGAAGCTCAAAAACGGCGACATCATGAACCTGGATATCACCGTCAAGACCAAGGACGGCTACCACGGCGACTCCAGCGTGATGTTTGTGGTCGGCGAGACTATTCAGGGCGAACGGCTGTGCCGCATCACCCAGGAGTGCCTGTACAAGAGCATTGAACTGGTGAAACCTGGCGTACGCCTTTCCGAACTGGCTCGAGTGATCCAAAAGCACGCCGAAGAGCACGGTTACTCGGTGGTGCGCGACTTCTGCGGCCATGGTATCGGTGCTGATTTCCATGAGGAGCCGCAGTTTTTGCACTACGACGGCTACGCGCCGGACGCCGACATCAAGCTTGCTGCCGGTATGTGCTTCACCATCGAACCGATGATTAATGTCGGTGACTATAAAACCAAGGTACTGCGCGATGGCTGGACCGCCGTCACCAAGGACCGCAGTCTCTCCGCCCAGTGGGAACACACGCTACTGGTCACTGAATCCGGTGTTGAAGTGCTGACCGCGCGTCGCGACGAAGACTTCAGTTTTTTGAACAACTGATGCTTCTTCACCACTACCGGTTTGAACCGGACACCTCGCTTTTCGATTTAGACCTGTTTCGCACCGAGCTTGCAGGCTCGCGCTCCCCGGTCGCCCCTTTCAAAGCCGCGCTGCGCGAACTGCAGGCACGCTTCGATGACCAGTTTCGCGCCGGAGCGGATATCCGTGATCTGGTGCGCGGCCGCGCTTGGTATCTTGACCAGCTACTCGCTATTGCCTGGGCGCAGCATGAGTGGCCCGATGATGGCATCGCGCTGGTCGCAGTTGGCGGCTATGGCCGGGGCGAGCTGCACCCACACTCCGACATTGACCTGCTGCTGTTGCTAAAGCAGGACGACGACACCGCCTACCGTGAACCGCTCACCGCCTTTATCACGTTTTTGTGGGATATTGGCCTGGAGATCGGGCACAGCGTGCGCTCGCTCAACGACTGCGAACGGGAAGCCGAAGCGGACGTGACCGTGATTACCAACCTGCTCGAATCACGTTTGATCGCGGGGCCGGAGGCATTGCGTGAATCCATGCGCGAGCGCCTCAGCGCCGAGCACATTTGGCCCGCCGACCGCTTCTTTGAGGCCAAGTGGCAGGAGCAGATCTCCCGCCACTACCGTTACAACAACTCTGAGTACCACCTGGAGCCAAATCTCAAAAGTTCCCCCGGTGGGTTGCGCGATATTCAGATGATCGGCTGGGTAGCCAAACGCCACTTTGGCACCGAACAGTACACCGACATCGTCGCTAACGGCTTTATGAATGACGCCGAACTGCGCATTTTGAGCCAGGGGCAGGCATTTTTATGGCAAGTGCGCTACGCCCTGCATATGCTCACCGACCGCGCCGAAGACCGCCTGCTGTTTGACCATCAGCGCACGATTGCCGAGATGTTTGGCTTCCGCGATACGCCTGAGCGCCTCGCGGTCGAGCAGTTTATGAAGCGCTACTACCGCCACGTCACCGCGCTCGCGGGCCTTAACGATATGCTGCTGCAGCATTTCGACGAAGTGATTTTGCGCGGCAAAGAGGCACTGGAAACCGTCAAGCTGAATGAGCGCTTCGAGACCAAAGGCGGCTATATTCAGGTTCGCTCACGCAACCTGTTCCGCGAACGGCCTGCCGCCATGCTCGAGCTGTTTTTGCTGATGGCCAAGCACCCCGAAATTGAAGGGGTACGCGCCGACACCATCCGGCTGATCCGCGATCACCGCCACCAGATTGACGACCACTACCGGGAAGACCCGCGCCACCAGCGGCTGTTTATGGCCATTATGCGCGCCCCAGGCAACGTACCGCGCCAGTTGCGGCGTATGAACCGCTACGGCATTTTGGGCAAGTACCTGCCCGAGTTTGGCCGTGCCGTGGGGCTGATGCAGCACGACCTGTTTCATATCTATACCGTTGACGCCCACACTCTGCGGCTGCTCAAGTTTCTGCACGGTTTCCGTAAGCCGGAAGCGAAAGGCGACTTTCCCGTGGCGGCAGCGCTCATGCAGCAGCTTCCCAAGCTGGACCTACTGTGGATTGCCGGGCTATTTCACGATATCGGCAAGGGCCGTGGCGGCGACCACTCGGAAATTGGCGCCCGGGACGTAGAACAGTTCTGCCAGCGGCATCACGTCTCGCCTCACGATACAAACCTGGTCAGCTGGCTGGTGGAGCACCACCTGCTGATGTCGATGACCGCACAAAAGCGCGATATCAGCGACCCCGATGTGATTCGCGACTTTGCCCTGGTGGTGCGTAATGAAACCCGCCTGGATTACCTTTATGTGCTCACCGTTGCCGATATCAACGCGACCAACCCAACGCTGTGGAACGGCTGGCGGGCGACACTGCTGCGCCAACTGCATGCTGAGACCAAGCGCGCTTTGCGCCGTGGCCTGAACAACCCCCCTGACAGAGATGACTGGGTACGCGAAACACGCACCGAAGCGCGCTCGCTGCTACAAACTATCGGGATTAATCGGGCCCAAATCGATCAGCTCTGGGAATCGTTAGGAGAGGACTACTTTCTCCAGTATGCGCCCAGCGAGATTGTCTGGCAGACCCAAGGCATCCTCAATCACAACCAGTCGCCGCTGCCGCTGGTACTGATCAGCGCGCCCACCGCCGACATGGCCGAAGGCGGCACCAAGGTGTTTATCCACACTCGCTCGGTGGATGACCTGTTCGCCGCAACGGCAGCCGCCATGGAGCAGCTGGGTCTGTCGATCCACGACGCACGCATCGCCACTTCCCACAACGACTGGACGCTGAATACCTTTATTGTGCTCGATAGTCACGGCCAGCCCATTCGTGACCCGAACCACATCGAAGAGATGCGCCAGCACTTGGTCGAAGAGCTGGATGACCCCGACGACTACCCCACTATCGTGACACGTCACACGCCGCGCCAGCTCAAGCATTTCAAGGTACCCACGGAAGTGTTGATTGAGCAGGACCCGGCCAACGAACGCACGCTGCTGGAGCTAACCGCCCCCGACCGCCCCGGCCTGTTGGCTCGCGTGGGTCGAATCTTTATGGAGCAGGATATTTCCCTTTCAGCGGCGAAAATCGCCACCCTCGGCGAGCGGGTGGAAGACGTCTTTTTCATTACCACCAAGGCTGGCGAACCACTGACCGACCCTGAACGCCAACAGCAGCTACGCGAGCGGCTGATTGAAGTGTTAGGGGTTTAAAAGGTAATACACCGAACCCCGAGGCTGACGCAGAGATTGTAGTGCCAAGCCTGGGGGCGAGGGTAGGTTTCCGCGAGGGCGCTGTGAACCCCTCCATGGGCGCTACTTTCGCCATCCATGGCGAAAGACCCTCGCTCCAACCTACCCTCGCTCCCGTCTATCAGGTGTCTGTAAAAGCATTCATTGCAAAATCACACCCTCGTTAGGTTTGAGCCTGCACCGGGGCTTGCCTATAATCGTCGTCTTACGCCAGCCAGCCACTAACGGACACATCATGAACGCCGACCTCGACGCCCTGCATCCCTACCCGTTTGAAAAGCTGGCGGCGCTAAAGGCGACGCTCACCCCGCCCACCGAGCTCGCCCATATACCGCTGACCATTGGCGAACCTCAGCACGCGCCCTACCCAGCAGCGCTTGATGCCCTAGTAGCGCACCAATTGGAAATGGCCCGCTACCCGGCCACCAACGGCCTGCCAGCGCTTCGTGAAGCCATCGCTAATTGGGCAACACAGCGCTTTCAGCTACGCAACCTCGACAGCGAACAACATATCGTTCCGGTCAACGGCACTCGGGAAGCAATTTTTGCCTTTGTGCAGGCAGCCCTGGATCGCACGCGCCCTGCGAAAGTCGCGGTACCCAACCCGTTTTATCAGATTTACGAAGGCGCGACGCTGCTGGCAGGCGGTGAACCGCTCTACTTAGACTGCACCGCTGAGAACAATTTTCGGCCGGACTTTAGTGCGGTGCCTGCCGCTATGTGGCGCGAGGTGCAGATGGTGTTTATCTGTTCACCGGGCAACCCCACCGGGGCAGTCACTCCCATTGAGGAGTTCAAGCAACTCATTGCACTGGCCGATGAGCACGACTTCATCATCGCCTCAGACGAGTGCTATTCGGAACTTTATCTGGACGAGACCGCCCCACCGCCCGGCCTATTACAAGCCTGCGCCGAACTGGGCCGTAACGATTATCGGCGTTGCGTAGTATTTCACTCGCTCTCCAAGCGCTCTAACTTGCCCGGCCTGCGTTCGGGTTTTGTGGCGGGCGATGCAGCCCTGCTAACCCCCTTCAAGCGCTACCGCACCTATCATGGCTGCGCCATGTCGCTGCCCCTCCAGCACGCCTCTATTGCCGCCTGGCAGGATGAGCACCACGTGCGTGCTAACCGCGATGCCTACCGGGAAAAATTTAGCGCGGTGACCGATGTGCTTGCGCCTGTCATGAGCTTCCCAGTTCCTCAAGCCAGTTTCTATCTCTGGCCTGCGGTACCGGGCGGCGACGACATTGCTTTCACCCAGCGTCTGTTTGCCGAGCAGCATGTAAGCGTACTACCCGGCAGCTTAATGGGGCGCACGGGGGGAAACGGCACTAACCCTGGCGCAGGACGTGTGCGATTAGCACTGGTAGCTGAGTTGACACCTACGCTGGAAGCGGCGCAGCGTATTCGTCATCTTATTGAGCGCGGCTAACCGCGTTGACGCTTTGCTTAAAGGAGGCTGTATGCTGACGCTCTATATGATTAATACCTGCGACACCTGCCGTAAGGCGCGCAAAGCCTTGGAAGGCAAAGGGATTGCGTTCAAGACCTACGACCTGCGCAAAGATGGCCTTTCGGCGGGCCTGCTTGAGCATATTTTAGAGCGTGTACCGCTTGTCGATGTCGTCAATAAGCGCAGTAAAACCTGGCGCGACCTCCCTCAGGAAGAGAAAGACGCCTTTGATACGTCAGCCCGCCAGATGCTGGTGAAACATCCCACGCTACTGAAGCGGCCGCTACTAGAAGTAGACGACTCAACCATGTTGGTTGGCTACCGCGACGGCGATTACGACAAGCTGAGTGGTTAGTCGCTAGCCGCACTCATTCTTCATTCTCCACTACCCATCACTACAGGACACTCTCTTATGCTGAGCTTTGCGCTTGGAATTGGCACCCAAAACACTCAGGGCGATTGGCTGGAAATCTACTACCCGGCACCGCTGTTCAACCCCGATGCGAGCTTGGTAACCGCTGCTCAGCAAGCGCTGGATGCACCGCAAGGCAACGCTGCGATTAGCTTTTTGCCTGAAGACTGCACACGCCTGGCAAAAGCCTTAGAGGCCGCTGGCCACTCCGCCCAGGCAGAGCTTGCTGAAGCGCTTTCCGCTAGCCAGCGCCCACTGGTTGCCATGTTTCTGGACGCCGATCAGCCGCCGCAGACCGCTCCCGAGGTCTACCTCAAACTCCATCTGCTTTCCCACCGCCTGGTGAAGCCCCATGGATTGGATCTGACCGGCATGTTTGGCCTGCTACGTAACATAGCCTGGACCAGCGAAGGCGCGATTGATGTCGAAGAGCTACCTGCACGCCGTTTGAAGGCGCGCATGGCGGGGCGCGCGCTCTCCGTGGACTGCGTGGACAAATTCCCCAAAATGACCGACTACGTGGTGCCTACCGGTATCCGCATCGGCGACACTGCCCGCGTGCGCCTGGGTGCTTACTTGGGCGAAGGCACCACCGTGATGCACGAAGGCTTCGTCAACTTCAATGCAGGCGCCGAAGGCCCCGGCATGATCGAAGGCCGCATTTCGGCGGGTGTGATGGTCGGCAAAGGTTCAGACCTCGGTGGCGGCTGCTCGACCATGGGCACCCTCTCCGGCGGCGGCAATATCGTCATTAAAGTCGGCGAAGGCTGCTTAATCGGCGCCAACGCTGGCATCGGCATTCCCCTGGGTGACCGCTGCACGGTAGAAGCGGGTCTCTATATTACTGCTGGCTCCAAAGTAACGCTGCTGGATGATCAGGGCCAGGAAGTAAAAACCGTTTCTGCCCGCGAGCTGGCAAGCCAGGACGATCAGCTGTGGCGCCGCAACTCGCAGAACGGTCGCATTGAGTGCCTGACCAACAAAAGTGCCATCGCCCTGAACGAGGCGTTGCATGCCCACAACTGAGCCTGAAGCGCTGTCGCCGACGCTGCAACTTGCCTTTGAGCTGCTCAGCCGAGCCTCGGTAACGCCGGACGACGAAGGTTGCCAGGAACTCATGATCGAGCGTTTAACAGCGCTCGGTTTCAATGTTGAGCGGCTGCCATTTGGCGATGTAAAGAATTTTTGGGCAGTGCGCGGTCATCACGGCCCCGTCGTGGCTTTCGCGGGCCACACCGATGTGGTGCCCAGCGGCCCCTATATCAACTGGCAGTACCCACCGTTCGAGCCCTGCATCGACGCAGAGGGAATGCTGTGCGGGCGTGGCGCTGCCGATATGAAAGGCAGCCTCGCTTCCATGCTGACCGCCGTTGAACGCTTTGTCGCGAATTATCCAGAGCACGACGGCCGCATTGCCTTTCTGATCACTTCCGATGAAGAGGGCCCGGCGGTCGACGGCACCCGCGCGGTGGTTGAGCATCTGCGCGAGCGCAATGAACGCCTCGATTACTGTATTGTCGGCGAGCCATCCTCGACCACGCGCCTGGGCGATGTGATCAAAAACGGTCGCCGCGGCTCACTGGGAGCTACGTTGCACATTAAAGGCGTGCAGGGTCACGTGGCCTATCCGCATTTAGCGCGCAACCCCATTCACCAGGCGATGCCAGCGCTGGATGCACTGGTCAACGAGCACTGGGACGCGGGCAACGACTTTTTTCCCGCTACCAGCTTTCAGATTTCCAATCTGCGCGCAGGCACCGGGGCCACCAACGTGATCCCTGGCGATGTGGAAGTGGTGTTTAACTTTCGCTTCTCCACCGAGGTGACCTCTGATGAGCTCAAAGCGCGCACGGAAACCATTCTCACTCAGCATGGCCTGGAGTATCAGATAGACTGGACGCTTAACGGCGAGCCTTTCTTGACCGCCGAAGGCGAGCTTGTCGATGCCGCCATCAAAGGCGTTAAAGCGGTGACTGGCGAGCGCCCAGCGCTTTCTACCAGCGGTGGCACCTCGGATGGCCGCTTCATTGCTACCCTGGGCGCTCAGGTGGTCGAGCTAGGCCCGCTGAACGACACCATCCACAAGGTCAATGAGCGCGTTCGCGCTAGCGACCTCGACGACTTAAGCCGGATTTACGAAGCGACGCTGCAAGCGCTGCTTATCTCCGGCGAGGTAAACGTATGATGGAGCGTTACCCCGATATAGAAATCTACCTGGCTAGCGTCTCGCTGGAGGCACTCAATGAGTGGCTAAAAAGCACGCTAATCGCACCGCCGCTCAGCCCGGCAGGCAAAGGCAAATGGCAAACCCGAGGTCAGTATCAGGGCGACTGCGTGCCGGTATTATTAGTAGACAAAGCCGCCGATGGCTTTGCCAGCCTATGGATTGATAGCAACCACACCCCTTGGATGACCGACCAAGAGTGCGCCCAACAAGCCGCAGAGGCGCTTCAGACCGAGGTGCGATGCTCATTGGGCGGCTGGAACCCCGGCGATGACCCTGACCGCTTCTGGCAAGTGCTTCCAGGCGGTAAAGAGGGAGCCATCGAGTGGCCTGATTCTGGCCGTTAACAGACCCTATAAACGTAAACGACCCCGCCGAAGCGGGGTCGTTTACGATACTAAGATCAATTTAGCTAGCCGTTAAGCTTACTCAATAATGCTCACATCGTCGGCCTGCAAACCACGCTCATTTTTAATCACGTGATAACGCACAATTTGGCCTTCAGCTAACATACGCGGGCCACGGCCACGAATGGCGCGAAAGTGTACAAAGACATCTTCACCATTATCGCGGGTAATAAAACCATAGCCTTTGTTAGTATTGAACCACTTCACTTCCCCCTCTTCACGGCCATCATTGGGGTCAATAATATCTTCTTCCTCATCATCGTCCATGGGAGCAGCCGCTTGAGGTTGGCGCGGTGCTGGCTTGGGACGAACCACAGCATCGGACGCCACCACGATTGAGGGCGCAAAAGCGGCAGACGCTAATGTGCCAATACACAGAACAATAAAACTACCTATGGCAACGGCAATATAGACACCGCTAACTCCACTGATTGCCAGCTCGGCCATCCACAGCTCGGCGAGGGCACTATCGGTTAAATGAACAATCCCCGCCAGCAAAAGTGGCGTGGGGGCGGCAAGTAATACACTGATTAAGAAACAGCGAAACACAACTTTTGGGTTCATAGAAAAAAAAAGCTCTCTTGTTGTATGGGTAACAGACGAAGGACAATACCCGCACTATCAGGCCCATTCCCAATAGTACTGGCATACTACTACATAAGGTTGCAATGTTATCATGACCCACGAATTATCGCCTGCCGAGCTAACCCAGCTTGTGGAATCTTTAGAAAGCCGCTTAGCGCATCAAGAACACTGGCTGGACACGCTGGACCAAGCGGTGATTCAGCAGGAGCGCCGCCTGGAAAAACTGGAGCAGTTGAGTGGGCTGATGCGCGAACGCCTGCGCGAGCAGCATCAAGCACTTCAAGCAAGCGAACCCCAGAGCGGCCAACGCCCCGAGGATGAACTTCCGCCACACTATTAAGCCAATGGTAGCGCCAACGACTGCGTATTTATTAGCTTCCAACAACACTCGCGGGATTACTACTTTCCAGCCCAAAGGCGTCTGCCACGGCTTGATAAGTAACTTGACCAGCATGCACATTAAGACCGGGCAGGAAGTGCGGGTCGTCACGTAGCGCCTGCTGCCAGCCTTTATCCGCCAGGGCAAGCACGAAGGGCAGCGTGGCGTTAGTCAGCCCCTGGGTAGAGGTACGGGCCACGGCGCCGGGCATATTGGCGACACAGTAGTGAACAATGCCATCAACGATATAGGTCGGTTCGGCGTGGGTGGTGGGCTTACTGGTTTCAAAGCAGCCGCCCTGATCAATCGCCACATCGACCAACACGCTACCAGGCTTCATATCGGCCAGCATGCGGCGGGTGATCAGCTTTGGCGCAGCGGCGCCGGGCACTAGCACCGCGCCAATGATCATATCCGACTCACGGGTGGCCGTTTCAAGTGCATCGGCGGTGGAATAAACCGTTTTGATGCGTCCTTGATAGCGGTCATCCAGCACTTCCAGCCGCGCCAGAGATTTATCCAGAATGGTGACTTCTGCGCCTAACCCCAATGCCATGCGAGCAGCGTTTTCACCGACGACGCCACCACCGATGACCGTCACTTTCCCCGGCGCCACACCGGGCACACCGGGCAGCAGCACGCCTGCACCGCCCTGGGCTTTTTCCAGGCTATGGGCACCGGCTTGAACGGCCATTCGCCCTGCTACGGTGCTCATCGGCGCGAGTAGTGGCAAGCCGCCACGGGCATCGGTAATCGTCTCATAGGCGATGCAGGTGGCGCCGCTTTTCATCAACCCACGGGTAAGGGGCTCTTCGGCGGCCAGATGAAGATAGGTGAACAGGGTATGCTGCGGAGTGAGCCGCGCCACCTCGTCAGGCTGGGGCTCTTTCACCTTGAGGATTAGCTCGGCATTGCACCACAGTGTGTCCACATCGGCTTCGATCTGAGCACCGGCGGCCTGGTAATCGGCATCGGTAAAGCCAGCGCCTTCACCGGCACTAGCTTGAACGCTGACCTGGTGACCACGACCGGCTAACTCACGCGCACCAGTGGGCGTCAACGCGACACGATACTCGTGATTTTTGATCTCTTTGGGGACGGCGATTTTCATTGGTTTTTTCCCTGTGCTTTTAAAGGTCAGTCGTCTTGTTAAGCAAATTACAGCACAGCTAACGTTGACCACCACCCCAGCAAAGCAAAACAAAAAAAACGCCGGTTAAGGCGTTTTTTAGGAGAAAAATCTAACGATTGCCGGTTCTGCACGAAAAATTCCACTCTTCTTTCAAACACTCAACGATAACGGCGCCGCCATAGATGCGCCGATACTCCTCGGGCAAGCGTTTGGGCCGCCCCGTTGAGAGCGCCACGCAGGCAAAGCGCGTGCGGGCATAGAGCAGTGTTTTGGAATCGCTAGTGCGCGCTAGCTGAAAACGCCGCGTCAGGCTGAAGCGCTCATCGCAATCGACAATCCAGGTCGCCAACTGTAGCTCATCCCCTGCAAAAGCAGGCGCGAGGTAATCTAGCTCATGACGGTGAACCACCATCGCACGGTCAAGCTCTCGGTAACGCTCAAGCGAGAGGCCAAGCGCAACCGAGTGCGCCCAGCTAATCTGCTCAACCCAGCGCAGGTACTCGCTGTTGTTAACGTGCTGATAAGCATCAATTGCCTCATCAGCGACACGGATATCGATCACAAAAGGATCGGGCAACGCCCACTCCATCGACTAACTCCCTGCACCCTGGCTCCCGTCGACTAGTCGCGGAACACGCGCACACCCAACGCTTTCAGGTAAGACGTTTCAGGAATGGCTGGGTGTACTGGGTGATCAGGACCTTGATGGCCTTGAAAAATCACCTGACCATGACGATCCTGGTGGCGAACAGCGCCACGCACCACATCCATCAACCGCTCGGGCGCTAGGTGCATTGAGCAGGAGGCGGACATCAACAGGCCGTCGCGACCCAGCAAGCGCATAGCTTCGCGGTTCAAGCGGGCATAGGCACGCTCGCCGTTAGGGATATCCTTGCGCTTTTTGATAAACGCTGGCGGGTCCAAAATGACTACGTCGAACTCCTCGCCCTCTGCCTTCAGTGCTGCTAAGGCTTCAAATGCATCGCCTTCACTAACAGCCACTTTTTCCTGAACGCCATTGAGCTCGGCGTTACGTGCGACCTGATCTAGCGCTGGACCCGAAGAGTCTAGGCAAATCACCTCTTTCGCGCCGTGAACGGCTGCCTGTACGCCCCAGCCGCCCACGTAGCTGAAGACATCCAGCACGCGTTTACCGGCCACTTGGCGATTGAGCCATTCGCGATTAACGCGGTGATCGAAGAACCAGCCGGTTTTCTGGCCATTAAGTACCGGCACGACAAAGCGGGCGCCGTTCTCTTCCAGCACCACTTCGTCAGGCAATGTGCCCTTGATAACATCAACGTGGGCCTCGAGACCCTCCTGACGACGACCGCCAGTGTCGTTACGGAAAACGATCACTTCAGGCTTGACGACTTTTTCAAGCGCATCAACAATCTCATCAGCCAACGCCTGCATGCCAGCCGTATTGAGCTGCACGACGAGAACATCGCCAAAACGATCAATCACCAAGCCTGGCAGCAAATCGCCTTCACCGTGAATCAAGCGGTAATACGGCTGCTCATAAAGACGCTGACGTAGCGCTAGCGCTTGGTTAAAGCGGTGCACAAACAGCGAACGATCCAAGCGCATTTCAGGGTCACGCGACATGACCCGGGCCGCGATTAACGAATGGGGATTAACGTAAGCCACCGCCATGACTTTTCCGTTGGAGGCTTCTACCAGGGCGGTTTCGCCTGCCGCAAAGTTTTTCAGCGGCGTCTCTTTGATATCTACTTCATTGGAGTAGATCCAGAGATGGCCCGCTTTCAGGCGGCGGTCAGCATTTTTATTCAGGCGCAGGCGTTGGGTCACAGCAATCTCCAAAAAGCTTAGTCTTTCAAAACCTTGTCTTTAAAAACTTTGCCTCAAAAAAACATGGTCTTAAAAACATGGACAAAGCAAAAATAAGGCAAGGTAAAAATTAAGTAAAACGTTAGCACTTATTAGGCAGGCATTAGCGTTGGCAACCGGGACAAAACACACTGGCGCGCTGGCCAAGCGTAATGCGGCGAAGCTCCGCGCCGCAGCGCAAACAGGGCTGACCGTGGCGGCCGTAAACATTTAGCCGCTGAGCAAAGTAGCCGGGCTCGCCCTGGCCGCTAACAAAGTCTCTCAGCGTAGTGCCGCCCTGGGTAATCGCTGCTGCCAATACCTCTTTCACGGCAAGGGCTAAGGCGTCATAGCGGGCTCGGGAAACTCTCCCTGCCGCACGGCGCGGATCAATGCCCGCCATAAACAGCGCTTCCGCAGCATAGATATTACCGGCCCCCACCACTATCTGGTTGTCCATCAGAAATGGCTTTACCGCCACGCGTTTATTGCGCGAGCGAGTGTAAAGCCACTTGCCATTAAACGCATCAGACAATGGCTCGGGGCCCAAATGCGCAAGACGCTTATCCTGCGCTTCGTCCTCGGCCTGCCAATCCACAAAGCCAAACCGACGAGGGTCGTGATAGCGCAATACATAGCCGTTAGCGGTGACCACATCGACATGGTCATGCTTTTTAGGCAAATCCCCCACCTGGGCAATACGCAGGCTACCCGACATGCCCAAATGCCACAGCAGCGTAGCATCAGCACTACCACCGGATGGCGGTGTAGAGTGAATGGGTATTTGCAGGTATTTGGCCCGCCGCTTCAATACGCCAATGCGCGCGCCCACCAACCGTTCAGCCAAGTCATCCGGCACGGGAACACGCAGCCGCGGCTGACGCACCAGTACTTCGGTGACTTCCTGACCTTCAATATAAGGCGCAATCCCGCGGCGGGTGGTTTCAACTTCGGGGAGTTCGGGCATATTTAAGCATCGTAACGGCTTGTGATGACAGCCTAATGAAGATGGGTTCGCTAGGCATGCTGCGCATAAAAAGCATGCATGCAAAAACCCGGCTTGAGGCCGGGTTTTTGAACAGACGCTCGCCTGCAGAGAAAGCCGATCATCATCGCTTACGCGATTACTTGATCTTGGCTTCCTTGTAGATAACGTGCTTACGGACAACCGGGTCGAATTTCTTGAATTCGAACTTATCCGGGGTATTCCGCTTGTTCTTATCAGTAGTGTAGAAGTGACCTGTACCGGCACTAGACACCAGCTTGATTTTATCGCGCATGGTTTAATCCTTCCAAAATGCTTGGTCCGAAACGCTTGGCCAAAAGCTGGCTTAGATAGCGTCGCCGCGCTTACGAATATCAACCAACACTGCGTCGATACCGTTTTTATCAATAATGCGCATTCCTTTAGTGGAAACGCGCAGCTTGACGAAGCGGTTTTCAGACTCAACCCAAAAACGATGGGTATGCAGGTTCGGCAAGAAACGACGACGTGTCTTACGCATTGAGTGTGAAACGTTATTTCCAGTTACCGGACGCTTGCCGGTAACCTGACATACTTTGGACATTAGAGCCTCCAACTGCTTGGCCAGGATATAAGAACCTGAGTGTTCAAAACTGTCGGGCAAACCGGAGCAGGGAAGGTGTCGGCGCCGTTAACCGCCAAGCTTTATCCAAATCCGTTATTCAACCCAAGTTTAAAGGTGGCACTTTATACCAGAGCACCCGACTAGCAGCAAGCAAAACCCACTAAAAAGGTTAAATAAGCGCCTTTTTGCTCACTTAACTTAGACAATGTCGCGCAATGTACTGCGCGTCGATTCTGTTTATAGCCAGCCACGCTCGGCAAAAGAGACCACTTCTCCATCTCCCACCACGAAATGATCCAACACGCGCACTTCAAACAGTGCGAGCGCGTCTTTCAAGCGTTCGGTGATTCGTCGATCAGCATCGCTTGGCTCTGCTACACCCGATGGGTGATTGTGAGCCAGGATAACAGCGCCAGCGCTAAGTTCTAAAGCGCGCTTGGCAACTTCGCGGGGGTAAACAGATGCGCTGTCTAGGGTACCGCGAAACAGCGATTCATAGCGAATAATTCGGTGCTGCGTATCCAAAAAAAGCACCGCAAACTCTTCATGGCCTAAATGACGCAGCTGGGAGCTCAGATAGTGGCGCACCAAGGCAGGCGATGTCAGTGCATTGCCACGCGCCAACTGGCTAGCCAAATGGCGCCGTGACAACTCAAGCGTAGCCTGTAGTTGGGCATACTTAGCGGTACCTAGCCCATGGGCAGCGCAGAAGCTTGCTTGATCAGCCTCGAGCAGTTGGCGTAAGCCACCAAAGCTTGTGAGCAAATCCCGCGCTAAATCAACCGCTGAGCGCCCCTGCACGCCGACGCGCAAAAAAATCGCCAGCAACTCCGCATCTGAAAGCGCCTGAGCGCCTGTGTTTAATAACTTCTCCCGCGGCCGCTCACCCTCTGGCCAGTGATTGATTCCCATCGCACCTTCCCGCGTTGTCCGCCCTTGGTAATTAACGCAAACCGCCTTCAAACCCAATCACGCGATCAGCCTCAGTAAACCTAGCTTACCCTTGTTTCCCCTCAATATGCCAAATTGGTGGTGCCAGTGGTATGGTAAGCCTCCTCACGAACGCTGATGTGGATGACTGAACATGGCTTCTGTTGCTGACACAACAAGCACCCAGATAAACGCTTTCACCACTGCCTCAACACTCGCCGGCAAACGGGTGCTACTCGGGGTTAGCGCAGGTATTGCTGCTTACAAGAGCGCATTGCTTGTGCGCCTGCTCAAACAAGCGGGCTGCGAGGTGCGAGTGGTGATGACCGATGGGGCTCAGGCCTTTATTACGCCGCTCACTCTGCAGGCGCTCTCCGGCGAGCCGGTGCGCACCTCCTTACTCGACCCGGAAGCCGAAGCGGGCATGGGCCATATTGAACTAGCCCGCTGGGCGGATGCGGTGCTGATCGCCCCCGCCACCGCCGACTTAATCGCCCGCTTGGTGCACGGCATGGCTGATGATTTGCTCACCACGCTTTGTCTGGCGTCAGAAGCGCCTAAACTAATTGCCCCAGCCATGAACCAGGCGATGTGGCGCCACCCTGCCACTCAGCGCAATGTGACGCAGCTGCAGCAAGATGGCTGGCAGCAAATAGGCCCGGACGCGGGTGATCAGGCTTGTGGCGATGTGGGGCCTGGCCGCATGAGTGAGCCTGAAGAGATATTTAGCGCTGTGATGGCACTGTTTGCAGCGCCACCTTCTCCTTATTACAACTCCTCCGCCAGCGCCCCTCATGTAGTGATCACCGCTGGCCCAACTCGCGAGCCGCTGGACCCGGTGCGCTATATTTCCAATCACAGTTCGGGGAAAATGGGCTTTGCTTTAGCTGCAGCGGCAGTGGCGCAAGGCGCTAAAGTGACGTTGATCAGCGGGCCAGTTAATTTACCCACCCCGCCGGGCGCTACACGAATTGACGTTGAGTCAGCCGAGCAGATGCACCGTGAAGCACAGCGGTTAGCGCCCCAAGCGGCGCTATTTATCGGCTGCGCGGCGGTTGCTGACTATCGTGCGCCAGCCCCCGCCGAGCACAAGCTCAAGAAGCAGGACGATAGCGACACTCTCACCCTGACCCTGGTGAAAAATCCTGACATTATCGCCAGCATAGCGGCGCTTCCCGCTGGGCAGCGCCCGCTGGTAGTTGGCTTTGCCGCCGAAACCCAAGAAATAGAGCGCTACGCGCAGGATAAACTGCAACGTAAAGGGCTGGACATGATCGTGGCTAACGATGTTTCCCAGGCGGGCCTAGGGTTTGGCAGCGACCAGAATGCCGCCTGGTTACTGTGGCGCACCGCGGAAGGCGTTGAAAGCCGGGCGGAAGCACCCCAGCCAAAAACCCAGCTGGCCGCTACGATCATTCATCAGGCGCTCGCCCTGCTATCGACGACAGCACCTGAAACAACCTCTACTAACGCTTCTGGAGAATCCCAATGAGTGCCCGCCCCCGCCTGCAGTGCAAAGTGTTAGATGAGCGCTTGCACGATTATCTCCCCACCTATGCAACGGCAGGCTCTGCCGGCATGGATCTACGGGCACTGCTGGACGCGCCACTGACCTTGGCGCCCGGCGACTGCCAGCTCGTGCGCACGGGCATTGCCATCTATATTGAAGACCCCAGCCTTGCGGGCATGATTCTGCCGCGCTCCGGTTTGGGGCATAAGCACGGTATTGTACTGGGCAACTTGGTGGGCTTGATCGACTCCGATTACCAGGGCGAGCTGATGATTTCGGTCTGGAACCGGGGCCAGAGCGACTTTACCCTTGCTCCCTTCGACCGCCTGGCACAGTACGTGCTTGTGCCTGTTGTGCAAGCCGAACTCGCTCTTGTGGACGCGTTTGAAGACTCCCTGCGGGGCAGCGGCGGGTTTGGCAGCACCGGCAGTCAGTAGCCATTAGCAGTAGCGATTGGCAGGATGTGGTTAAGAAACCTTTGCAAGGCAATTTCTGTTTAGCTGGGAAGCTTATGAACGCACAGACCGTACCCGCTTCGATTTTTCGCGCCTACGATATCCGCGGTATCGTTGACGACACGCTCACCGAAGAGACGGTAGAAATGATCGGACGCGCCGTGGGCTCTGAAGCCGCCGCCCGGGGAGAATCCAGCGTGGTAGTCGCACGCGACGGTCGCCTTTCAGGCGCTCGGCTGCAAGCAGCGCTTATGCGTGGCCTAAATGCTGCAGGACGAGACGTTATTGATATCGGCATGGTGCCCACGCCGGTGCTGTACTTCGCCACCCACATCTTGCCAAACACCCAGTCAGGTGTGATGGTTACCGGCAGCCACAACCCGCCTGACTACAACGGCTTTAAAATCGTGCTGAGCGGCGAAACACTCTCTGGTGCCGCGATTACCGCTCTGTTTGAGCGCATTCAGTCCGGCGATCTGGAGAGCGGTCAAGGCAGTGTCAGCCAGCAGGATCTCCGCGAAACGTATTTAGCGCGCATCTTAGCTGACGTTAAGATCAATCGACCAATCAAAGCGGTGGTTGACTGCGGCAATGGCGTAGCCGGGGAGCTTGGCCCGCAGCTACTAACCCGCCTCGGCATTGATACGACTGCGCTGTTCGATGAGATCGATGGCCACTTTCCCAATCACCACCCGGATCCTGGCAAGCCGGAAAACATGCAGGACCTGATGCGCAAGGTGCAAGAAACGGGCGCTGACATTGGGCTTGCCTTTGATGGCGATGGCGACCGAGTAGGCGTGGTCACACCCACCGGCAAGCTGATTTATCCTGACCACCTGCTGATGGTATTTGCCACCGACCTGCTCGCCCGCCAGCCCGGCGCCAAGGTTATTTTTGATATCAAGTGCACCGGCAATCTAGTTAAAGTGATTAGTGAGGCTGGAGGCGAGCCTGAGATGTGGCGTACCGGCCACTCGCTCATCAAGGCACGTATGAAGGAGACGGGCGCACAACTGGGTGGAGAGATGAGCGGGCATATTTTTTTCCAAGAGCGCTGGTACGGTTTTGACGATGGCCTCTATGCCGCCGCTAGGCTGGTAGAAATTCTCGCCAACCAGCCTGACGATGCGGATACTTTTTTCGCCACATTTCCCCAAGACGTTGGTACCCCAGAGATTAATATTGCGGTTACCGACGCTAACAAATTTTCTCTAATGGATAAGCTTGCTCGCGAGGGCGACTTCGGCGAAGGTATCAAAACTACGCTGGACGGTATTCGCGTTGATTACCCGGATGGCTGGGGATTATGTCGCGCCTCTAACACCACACCAGCTCTGGTTATGCGCTTTGAAGGTAAGACCGATGCCGCGCTAGCGCGCATTAAAACAGTTTTTAATAACGCGCTACAGCGCGTCGCGCCAGATATTGAGCTGCCCCAGTAAGCAAATTGCTGGATAGATAGCTCTTGAAATAGCTATTCAAATAGCTTTTCACATAGCTCTTCACAAAGTCAGGCGCTGAAGGGATCGCGCGCTTAGAAAGTGCGACCCTCACTACTCAATTAGCATAAACGTTAGCTGCATAATAAACGTTCGCAAGGGACAACCTCATGAGTTCAACCAGTCGCGACCCGCAGGTCGTTGTGGAGGTGCTTTCCGAAGCCCTCCCCTACATTCAGCAGTTTTCAGGCAAAACGGTGGTGGTCAAGTACGGCGGTAATGCCATGACCGAAAGCACCCTGATTGACTCCTTTGCCCGCGACATCGTGTTAATGAAGGAAGTCGGCATCAACCCGGTAGTGGTGCACGGCGGCGGACCGCAAATAGGTGACCTACTCAAAAAGCTCAACATCGAGTCGCGCTTCGTCAACGGCATGCGGGTCACCGACTCGCAAACCATGGACGTGGTTGAGATGGTGCTGGGCGGTTTGGTTAATAAAAGCATCGTCAACCTGATCAACCAGAGCGGCGGCAAGGCGATCGGCCTGACCGGCAAGGACGGCGCGCAAATTCGTGCCCGCCAACTCAAGGTCGAGCACCAAAGCCCTGAAATGACGGCCCCGGAAATTATCGATATCGGCCACGTGGGCGAAGTGGAGTCAATCTCAACCGAGCTGATTGAGATGCTGGCGGCGCGCGACTTTATCCCGGTGATCGCCCCGATTGGCGTCGACGCTGCGGGCCATAGCTACAACATCAATGCTGACCTGGTAGCGGGCAAGATTGCCGAAGCGCTTAACGCTGAAAAGCTGATGCTGCTCACTAACGTTGCCGGCTTAATGAACGCTGAAGGCGAGGTGCTCACCGGCTTAACCACCATACAAGTCGATGCCCTGATCGAAGATGGCACTATTTATGGCGGCATGCTGCCCAAAATTCGCTGCGCGCTGGATGCGGTGAAAGGCGGTGTAAATAGCTCGCACATTATTGATGGCCGTGTCCCCCACGCGGTATTGCTGGAAATTTTCACCAATGCTGGGGTGGGCACCCTAATCACGGACGCGAGCTAACCGCGACGGAGGCACATCATGAGCGAAGATCAAAAACCTCGACGCCGCGAGCAGATACTCCAAGCACTGGCATTAATGCTTGAAGAAGACAGTGGCAAACGCATTACGACCGCCGCTCTCGCTCGTCAGGTAGGTGTTTCAGAAGCAGCGCTCTACCGTCATTTCCCAAGCAAAGCACGCATGTTTGAGGGGCTGATTGATTTTATTGAAGAGAGCATCTTTGAACGCATTACGCGCATTTTAGACGACGTACCCGACGCCACTACCCGCTGCGGCACAATCCTCGCGCTGCTGCTGGGCTTCGCCGAGAAAAATCCTGGGCTAGCCCGGGTGATGGGAGGCGACGTACTCACCGGCGAAACAGCAAGGCTACGCCAGCGGATAAATCAGCTTTTTGAACGCCTGGAGATGCAGCTCAAGCAGATACTGCGCGAAGCCGAACTACGGGAAGGACTGCGTCCCACCATCCCTGCTTCTGCCGCAGCAAACCTGCTTGCAGCCCAGGCCGAGGGGCGCATTTCACAGTATGTGCGTAGCGACTTCAAGCGTCTGCCAACCGAACACTGGGAAGATCAGTGGTCACTACTTTCTGCGCAATTACTGCGCGCTTCGGTGCAGCCTGCTTAGGCAACAATAACGGTTGCAGTGGTGGCGATAAAAAAACCGGCTCCTAACAAAGGAGCCGGTTTTTTAACATCTAACAAAACGAAAGATCATGCGGCAACACTATTTATCAGTGCATAAGCAAGTACGTCGTTAGGCTACCATCGGCTCGCCCATTTTCTGGCGCAGCTTTTTCATCGCATTCTTTTCAAGCTGACGAATACGCTCAGCGCTGACCCCATAGACATCGGCCAGGTCGTGCAGTGTCTCTTTACTATCGGCTAACCAGCGGCGCTGTAGGATATCCCGCGAGCGCTCATCAAGCCCCTCAAGAGCGACCTGCAACCGACGCGTCGAGTCTTCCTCGAAGTTACTATCTTCCAACTGCGTGGCAGGGTCTGATGCTGCGTCATCCAGAAAGTACACCGGCGCCTGATAGGTACTCTCTTCATCATCGCCTGCGGGCGCATCGAAACCGGCATCGTAAGAGGAGAGACGCCCTTCCATATCGCGCACGATCTCAGGCTTGACGTCGAGATCCTTGGCGATGGCGGACACTTCGTCGTTGCTCAGCCACGCCAAGCGCTTCTTCGCGCTACGCAGGTTGAAGAACAACTTACGTTGCGCTTTGGTGGTGGCAATCTTGACGATGCGCCAGTTACGCAGCACAAATTCGTGAATTTCCGCTTTGATCCAATGCACGGCAAAAGAGACCAAACGAACGCCTTGATTAGGATCGAAGCGCTTGACGGCTTTCATTAAGCCGACGTTACCTTCTTGAATTAAATCCGCCTGCGGTAACCCATAGCCAGAATAACTACGCGCAATGTGCACCACAAAGCGCAGATGTGACATCACTAAACGCCGAGCAGCTTCTAGATCACCGTCATCGTAAAGACGATAGGCGAGCTCTCGCTCTTCATCGGCGGTTAAAACCGAAATTCCATTGACTGCGCGGATATAACCGCCCAAATCACCGCCGGGTGAAAGCTGCCCCACCGGTATAAGACTAGTGCTCATGTGCAGGTGGTCTCCCCTGTAACCCATCGTGGTTGACGTAGCACGTTTATTAATAACTCATTACCATGATTCTGTCTTACAAAGACCTTATCGCAAGAATAAGGTTCACGCGCTATTGAATCGGCCTGCTGAATCATTTTGGGCGGATACTTGAGAGATGGCGAGTTACCGCCAACCAAGCACCCAACCAGCCTAGTAGTGTACTGCAAGATAGCAGAATTGTAGAGCCTGTCACGTCGAGTTGAGGTAACGAGAAGCTGGCACCGTAGCTCGCCGCCAGGGCGGCCACCGGCAGTGACAGCCAGTGGTTCCCCACGCCCAGCAACCCGAGCGCTAACAACCCACCACCAATACCGTACCAAGCCCCACTGTATAGGAATGGGCGTCTGACAAAGGCGTGAGTGGCACCAATCAGCATCACCACTTCGATCTCGCGGCGGCGACTTTCCACCGACAGGCGAATAGTGTTACCAACCACCAGCAAAACGCCCAGGCCAAACAGCGCTCCCAGCGCCAGCGCAACGCGCCTTCCCAGTTCAGCCAGGTTTCTCAGCCGCTCCACCCAGGCCAGATCAAGACGCACCTCATCAACCCCGGAAAAGGCTTCAAGCGTAGCAGCTAACTGCTGCATGGCGGCCGGTTCGATGCTTGACGGGTGCACCACGATACTGATGGGCAGCGGGTTGCTCTCCAAACCCGCCAAGGCATTATCCAGCCCCAGCGACTCCTGAAACTCCGCCATGCCCTGTTCAGCGCTGATCAACTGCGTCTCAAGCACGCTCTGCTCAGCGTTGACCGCCTCTTCGATACGCTGCGCCTGGGCATCATCGGTGCTCAATTCCAGATAAACGGTGAGCGTGGCGCTTTCATCAAGCTCGGCATCCAGCAGACGCGCACTGTCCAGGGTCAACCACAGCGCAGCGGGCAGCACCAGGGCAATGGCGATGGCTAACATCGTTAGCAGATTACCCAAGGGATAACGTACCAAGCGCTGAAAACTATCCCACGCCATGCTGCGATGGTGGCGTCCCCAGGCCCGCAGACGGCTGGAAAAGCGCGTTTGTTGGGAACGTGCACCTCGCTGTGAGGGTTTATCGGCCGGTGGTTTAGCAGCAGCTTTACGCGGCGTTTTTAATGCCGCTCCCTGCTGACGCCTTGGCGTCGCGGAGGACTTCATGCTGCCCCCTCGTCGGCCACCAAACGACCATCGCTTAAACGCAGGATGCGGTGGCGCAACCGGGCAATCAGGGCCAAGTCGTGGCTGGCGATCATTACCGTGGTACCAATTCGGTTAAAATCCTCAAATAGCGCCATAATGTCCGCTGAAAGCTGTGGATCCAGATTACCCGTAGGCTCATCGGCAAGCAGTAGCGCAGGCTTGTTGACCACCGCCCGGGCAATGCCGACGCGCTGCTGCTCGCCACCCGACAGCTCTATCGGCAAAGCCTTTTCACGGTGCAGCAGCCCCACTTTATCTAACGCTGCGCGCACGCGACGGGCGGCTTCACGGGGCTCAACCCCCTGGATCTCCAGTGGCAGCGAAACATTGTGGAAAATACTGCGATCAAATAGCAGCTGGTGATCCTGAAAGACCACGCCAATCTGACGCCGATAGAACGGCACCTGGCTGGCATGCAGTTGGGCAATATCATGACCCGCAACGACGACGCGCCCGCGACTAGGTTTCTCAAGACGCATCACTAAGCGTAGTAGCGAGCTTTTACCCGCGCCGGAGTGGCCAGTCAGAAACACCATCTCGCCCCGAGCGACCCGAAAGTTGAGATGCGCCAGGGCTTCGAAACGACCGCCGTAGCGTTTTCCCACATGCTCAAAGGCGATCATGCGTTGGCATCGTCCCCTTGGCGGTCAAACAGCGCGTGGACAAAATCATTAGCCTCGAAGGGGCGCAGATCGTCGATACCCTCCCCTACGCCGATAAAGCGAATGGGTGTTTCCAACTGTTTGGCCAGTGCAAAGATAATGCCACCTTTGGCGGTGCCATCCAGTTTGGTTAGCGTGATCCCGCTAACTGGCACGGCATCATTAAAGGTGCTGGCCTGGGAAATAGCGTTTTGTCCGGTGCCTGCATCCAACACCAGCATCACCTCGTGTGGCGCGGTGTCATCTAGCTTCTGCATCACCCGATGGACTTTTTTCAGCTCTTCCATCAGGTGGCTTTTGTTGTGCAGCCGCCCGGCAGTGTCGGCGATCAGCACATCAACACCTCGCGCAGTGGCAGCCGCTACCGCATCGTAAATCACCGAGGCGCTGTCCGCACCGGTGTGTTGGGCGATCACCGGCACACGGTTGCGTTCACCCCAGACTTTAAGCTGTTCGACAGCGGCGGCACGGAAGGTGTCACCGGCGGCCAACATGACGCTTTTGCCTTCGCGCTGAAAACGCTGGGTAAGTTTGCCAATGGTGGTGGTTTTACCCACGCCGTTAACGCCTACCACTAAAATAACAAACGGCCCCTTGCCCGCCTTCTCCAGCACCAGCGGCTTGGCGACCGGCGCCAGCATGGTGGACAGCTCTTCCTGCAAGCCACGGTAAAGCGCCTCAGGGTTATTTAGCTCTTTACGTGAGACGCGCGCTTCCAGGCGCCCAATAATCTCGGTCGTCGCGTCAATACCGACATCGGCCATTAGCAGCTGCGTTTCCAGATCTTCCAGCAGCTCGTCATCAATCTGTTTTTTGCCTAAAAACAGATCGGCGATGCCGTCGGTTAGATTGGCACGGGTTTTCCCCAGGCCTGATTTGATACGTGCAAACCAGCCTTTCTGTTCGCCTTGCTGTTCACTTTTTTCGGCGACTGGCTTTTCCTGTAAAGCAGGACGTTGCGCCGTTTCACGAACGGGCTCTGGCTCTGGCTCTGGCTCTGGCTCTGGCTCTGGCTCTGGCTCTGGCTCTGGCTCTGGCTCTGGCTCTGGCTCTGGCTCTGGCTCTGGCTCTGGCTCTGGCTCTGGCTCTGGCTCTGGCTCTGGCAAAGTTTCCGGCACGGGCGGAGTCTCTTCAACGGCTTCCGAAGAGGTATCTGGAGCCTCAATGTCCCCCTCATCAGCTCGCTCTTGAGGCTGATCTTTTAGACGCTGCTCTTCCTCTGGCGCCTGCTGCGAGTCTTGGGGCGCCTGCTGCGGGTCTTGCTTATTCTTACGCTTAAAAAAACCAAACATGTGTGTTACTCGATATAAATAGTGAACATTAAGGTTATGCTAACACCCTAACCCGAGACTTTGGATAAGCAGCCCGCTACAATCCGCCTCATGACACGACAACGCTCCTCTCGCTCATCCGCCTCCCGCCGCACGCCTGCTCAGCGAGGTGGCAAGCCGCTTGGTAAATCACTTGGCAAACTGCGCATTATCGGTGGTGAGTTTCGCCGCCGTCAGCTGCCCATATTGGATAGCCCAGGCCTGCGTCCAACACCTGACCGCGTGCGTGAAACGCTGTTCAATTGGCTAGGACAGCAGCTTTATAGTCAGCAGGTGCTCGACCTCTTCGCCGGTACCGGCGCACTCGGTATTGAAGCGGTCTCTCGCGGTGCGGCCTGTGTCGATTTTGTCGAGCGCGACCCACGCGTGGCAGCGCAGCTGTCGACTAATCTGGCCTCTCTGCATATTACCTCAAGCACGGTGCATATTAACGATGTTCAGGCCTACCTGACACGCCCTGCACAGCCCTATTCACTGGTGTTCCTCGACCCACCCTTTCATCAGCAGTTGGCCGAACCGTGCTGTAAGGCGTTGGAGAGTGGCGGCTGGCTGAGTGACGGGGCAATGATTTACCTTGAAACCGAGACATCGCTTGCCCCAGAGGTCCCCGCCAACTGGCAGTTACACCGCGAAACCCAGGCGGGTGAAAGCACCGCACGGCTTTATCAACGTCAACAGCGGTAAACAGCGCTTGCCGCCGCGCGGTGGTGGCGTTACGCTCGCTTCATTCGTCCCTGCAGACAAGCTTTCCGCTTGTTTTTTTGGGTACTTTTTGACTACCTTTTTTTGGGTTCTCGTTTTTACGCTAGGGAGATATACATGAGTTTGGAACTATTTAATCAGCTTGAACAGAAAGTCACCGATACTGTTGACGCGCTGGAAATGATGAAACTGGAAAATGAAGAACTGCGTGGCGAAAACGACAAGCTGAAAGAGGAGCGCGAAGAGTGGGAGCGTCGCCTCAATAGCCTACTCAGCAAATTCGATAGTCTCGACACGGCCAGCGCCTCTTAATCGACGCCACTCGCGACCGACAGAGTCTCACGACCAGCTTAGAGGGTTCGCGACATCAGCAGTGCATCCTCGCGCCCGGCGGTACTTTGTGCCGCCGGGTCGCTTTGGGCCGAATGAGCGGCCTGAGCCGGGTAGTATCCTTTCCGGTACCCGTCTTCGGTAAGCCCCATGCGCTGATAGAGCCGAATAGCGTTTAGATTTCCCACTCGCACTTCCAGCAGCAGACGCTCACTTGACCAGCGCTTAGCCTGCGTTAAAACGGCTTCCATTAATGCAAAGCCCGCCCCACTTCGGCGGCACTCAGGCACAACCCCTATCGTTTGAAGTTCCGCCTCAAACGGCAGTCGCGCCACGATGGCGTAACCCAGCAGCTTTTCATCCTGCCACCAGCCCACTACACAGGTGTCTTGGCTGCCCAGCGCTTCCAGCATTTGCGAGTCGGAGGTACCGCTTTGTGCCTGACCCTCCAGTGCCTTCAATAAGGCTAGATGCTCAACGCTAAGTTCAGTGATCATCAAACTGCTGGCTCAGCGCCGGGTGAACTATCGCGGGTCCACTGCTGGTTTAAGGCCTGCAGCTCTGGCCATAGATCGCGCTTACTGCGGGTGCCGTCGAGAAGTGCAGCAAGCGAGGGGCCCTGCCATACAGGCAGCGAAAGCGTGTGACTTTGGCCTTCGTTCACGTTCATTATACGATCTAGCGGCGCTTGTTCAGCGCCCAGCTCGCCCCACCAGAGCAGCCGGGTTAGCTGCCACTCCTGCCGACTTACTTGGCCTGCAATAAAGGCCGCTAACCCTTCACGCGCTTCATCTAGTGGGTCCTCAACAGCAAAGGCGTTGGTCATTTGCGGCCAGGTAAAGTGCGTTACCTCCGGCAACGCGCTCTGCTGAATGGCCGCTGCTTGAAGTAGATTAGCCAACAACTGCTGCTCAAGCGCACTCATTTCGCCCGCTTGTAGCACTAGCCAGCGGCCATTAAGGCATAGACAGGAGAGGGAGAACTTAAGGGGCTTGGCTGGCGTAGCAAGTGTTGCATCAGCAGTAGGCTCAGCCGTATCGGATTGGGCGCTAACCTGCTTGGTTTGGCTCTGTTTGGCTTGGTCCGATTTTTCTGAGCTGGGCTTATCCTTCAGTAACAACGCGCGTACCGCCGAAGGCGAGGCGATAGCCTCGCCTGACGCCTGAGGCTCAGGCGCGTTCCGCCTTGGCGCAGGGGCATCATCCAACAACGCCTGCAGCCGCTCCCGGGGTGGCGTAGGTGCCGGCGCAACATCGTCCCACTCGCAGGCTTCAGTAGGCAGTGCATTGGGAAGTTGGTAGCGCGAGCCCCAGGCGGTAATGCCCATGGCGTCCAGATAGTGGCGCCGAATAACTTCCTGGTTCACTTTCCGCCGCCACGACAGTTGGGCGAATTCGGACGCTCTCCGCCACGCGCCTGCCACTCGGCGGGCGTATAAAGATGCAGCGCCAGGGCATGCACTGGCCCTGACAGCTCATCGGCCAATAGCGCATAAATCTGCTGGTGGCGCTTCACCGGCATCATACCGTCGAAGGCATCGCTTACCAGCGTCACTTTGAAGTGGGTTTCAGAGTTCGCGGGCACGCTGTGCATGTGGCTTTCGTTTTCAACCTGCAGCACATCGGGCGCGAGTGCCGCTAACTTCTGCTCAATCTGTGTCTGCAGCGTCATGGGGTTCTCCTTGAGATCACAAACCACTTTATTGTACGCGCTTACTGCCCGGCAGACGATGCCCGACGAGCGTGTAATGCACGCCTTGCCAGTGGCATACGTGCAACGCTTGCCAATAGCGCTAGCAGCGTGGTTATCGCCCCCAACCAGAGCGTTACCTGCACTGGCCACCCTAACGCCAGGGCGGCGCCAACCAGAGCAACGCCGAACGACTGGCCCACCGTGCGTGTTGTGCTCATTACCCCCGAAACGTTAGCGCTACGCTCCGGCGGCAGGCTACCCATCATTTCGCGATTATTGGGCGGCTGGAACAGCCCAAAGCCAATGCCGCATAACGCGGTGCGCCATAAACTGCCGGCTACACCGGTCGACTCATCAACTAACGCCAGCGCAATCAGGCCAATGATCAGCAAGCTAAGCCCTGTGCTGGAAAGGATGCTGGGATTGATCCTGTCGGCTAGGCGCCCGGCCACAGGACCAACGAACATGATAGCCAGCGGCCAAGGAGTGAATAGCCAAGCGGTTTCCAGCGGTGAAAACCCCATCTGTTCCTGGTAGAAAAATGACAGGGCAACAAACGTAAGACCCTGGCCAATAAAGGCAAGTCCTGAAGCAGAAACGGCCAGTGTAAAGCGCGGCTCGGCAAATACGCTAAGCGGCAGTAATGGATAAGGCGCACGTCGCTGGCGGGCAATAAAACCGCCACAGGCCAGCACCGTCAGGAGCGCCCAGCCACCGCTTTGCCAAATCGGCGCGGCGTGGCTCACAGCGTCCATGGCAATAAAGAAACTGGCCAGCATAACGACCGAGAGCAGCGCCCCAACTACATCAAAACTGCCTTTGCGCGGCTCTTCACGCGGCAAGGCGCGCTTGGCCAACCAAAGCGAACAGAGACCTAGCGGCACATTTAAAGCAAACAGCCAGGGCCAATCAGCAAAGGACAAGATCACACCGCTCAATGTGGGCCCCGCGGCGTAGCCACCGGCCACCACCAACGCGCTCAAGCCAAGCGCACTGCCCAGCAATCGCGAAGGGAAAATAGCCCGATACAGCGACGGACCAATGGAGAGCGTCGCGGCGGCGCCAAGCCCCTGGAAAGCGCGAAATACCAGCAGCGTTTCCAGGTTACGCGATAGCGCTGCCCCCAGCGCAGCGGCAACAAAGGTCGCCAGCCCGAACAGGTAAAGCCTGCGCCGTGTGATCAGCTCACTGATGCCCGCAAACACGAGTAAAAACGCCGCACAGACCACTTGAAAGAGGTTGGTGATCCATACCGCACGAGATGCCGACACATTTAAATCCGCGGCGATGGTGGGCAGCGCCAGATTGATCATGGTGGTGTCCACCACCGCCATTAAGGTACCGGTTACCAACGCCAGCACGGCCAAGGCACGCTCAGGCCCAGGCAGGCCATCGTCGCCAGGGCGGGTTTCAAACAGTCGCATAGCGAAGTCCTAGGGAAGAGTGTTCCTAAACGAAACGGCTAAAACCATTGTTTTCAGAATGCTTATTTTCAAAACCGCCGCCTTCAAAGCCATTGTTTTCAAAACAATTAACTTGAAAACAAAAAAACCGGCCTAAGCCGGTTTCCTAGTGCGCTAAATGGCTGTATCAAACAGCCGCGCAGGCAGCACTGAGCTTGCCTAAAATATTAGCACGCTAATCCTGCTCACTGTCTAATAACAATGCATCATCGACTTCGGAAATCTCAAGGGCTGTTTCGTCGTCCAAATCAATTGCTAGGTAGCTATGTTCAACGCGCACAAATTTTTGAAACAGTGCCCAATCTATCTTGTCCGGCCACTGGCGCTCATCCTCTTCCCAAGCGCGCAACTCAGTCTCGAGAATTTCCACACAGCGCTCGCGCACAAACGTTTCCAGCGCCTCTGGAGTATCCATCTCTGGAATCAGATAAATGGTACTTTCACGTTCGACGTCGTCCAGGGTCAGGTCGTCGTCTCCCATGGTGGGTTCCAGCGCGTTGATCCAGTCCACAAAGGGCTGGGTCGGCCTGACGCTCAGTGCGGAGCGGTTAAGCAGTTTCATGGGATTCTCCTCGCCGTCGAAACGTTGACCATTATGGGCGCTATAACGCGCCCTTACCAACTTTTCATCCGCTATCGAATGGTTTAAACCACTTCGGGGCGCATCGCCGGGAACAGCAGCACATCACGAATGGAAGGGCTGTCGGTAAACAGCATCACCAGACGATCAATACCGATACCTTCTCCCGCGGTAGGCGGCATGCCGTACTCCAGTGCGCGCACATAGTCCGCATCGTAGTACATCGCCTCCAGGTCGCCAGCGTCTTTTTCCGCTGATTGGGCGCGGAAACGCTCTGCTTGGTCTTCGGCGTCGTTGAGCTCCGAGAACCCGTTGGCGATTTCGCGCCCGCCCACAAAGAACTCAAAGCGGTCGGTGACAAAGGGATTCGCGTCATTACGCCGAGCAAGCGGACTCACTTCAGCCGGGTACTCGGTGATAAAGGTGGGCTGATCCAACTTGTGCTCGGCCACCTCTTCAAAGATTTCCGTCTGCACCTTGCCCAGGCCCCAGCTCTCCTTGACCTTGATGCCGAGTTTCTCAGCAGTGGCCCGCGCCGCTTCCAGCGAATCCAAATCGCTGTCGGCAATGCCGTCACCGTGATCAAGAATCGCCTGACGCAGCGTCAAGCGGGCAAAAGGTTTGCCGAAATCGTAGCTCGCTCCCTGATACTCAATCACCGCGCTGCCGAGCACTTCTTCAGCCGCGGTGCGCAGCATGGCTTCGGTCATATCCAGCAGGTCGCGGTAATCCGCGTACGCCCAGTAGAACTCCACCATGGTGAATTCTGGGTTGTGGCGCGTTGATAACCCTTCGTTGCGGAAGTTGCGGTTAATCTCGAACACTTTTTCAAAGCCGCCCACCACCAGACGCTTGAGGTAAAGCTCTGGCGCAATACGCAGATACATGTCGATATCCAGCGCATTGTGGTGGGTAATGAACGGCCGTGCCGCCGCGCCGCCGGGGATCGGCTGGAGCATCGGCGTCTCTACTTCCATAAAACCGCGCGCTTCAAAAAAACGTCGCATGGAGCTGATCACCGCTGCGCGGGTTTCAAACACCTTGCGCGACTGCGGATTCATGATCAGATCCACATAGCGCTGGCGATAGCGGGCTTCCATATCGGTGAGGCCGTGAAACTTATCCGGCAGCGGACGCAGGCTCTTGGTGAGCAGCTGCGCCTCCTTCATCATCACGTACAGATCGCCCTTGCCAGATTTATGCACCGGCCCGTGGGCAGCAACGATGTCACCGATATCCCAGCTTTTAACGTCTTCCAGTACGTCGGCGGGCAGGCCCTTTTTATCCACGTAGAGCTGGATTTGCCCAGCCACGTCCTGAATGACGATGAAGGGGCCACGTTGACGCATCACACGACCGGCCACCGCAGCGTGGTGATCCAGCGCTTCAAGCTCGGCCTTGTCTTTATCGCCGAAGGCATTTTGCAGCTCAACGGTTAAGCTGTCGCGGCGAAAATCGTTGGGAAACGCACTCTTTCCCTGCTCAGCGGCGCGCTCACGGCGAGCAGTCAGCTTGGCACGGCGCTCGGCGATCAGGTGGTTTTCGTTGTCTGCAGGAGACGCGTCTTGGTTAGCCATGGGGCACCCTGTTCATGTTCAAACGCTAAAAAAAATTACAAACCTTGCTTTAGGCTAGCAACGATAAATTGATCAATATCCCCGTCGAGCACTTTATCGCAATTGCTGGACTGCACGCTGGTGCGCAAATCCTTGATGCGCTGGTCGTCAAGCACGTAAGAACGGATCTGGCTGCCCCAGCCGATATCCGCCTTGGAGTCTTCGGCCTCCTGCTTGGCGGCATTTCGCTTCTGCATCTCGTGCTCCCAGAGCCGCGCCTTTAACTGCTTCATGGCAAAGTCGCGGTTGGCGTGCTGGCTGCGCTGGCCCTGACAGGCCACTACGATGCCGGTCGGTTCGTGGGTGATCCGCACCGCTGAATCGGTAGTGTTAACGTGCTGACCGCCTGCACCACTTGAGCGGTAGGTATCAACACGCAAGTCCGAGGGATTAATTTCCACTTCAAAACTGTCGTCAATTTCCGGTGACAGAAAGACCGAGGCAAAGGAGGTGTGCCGACGACCGCCGGAATCGAACGGACTTTTACGCACTAGCCGGTGCACACCGGTTTCGGTACGTAGCCAACCGAAGGCGTAATCGCCCTGAACATGCACAGTGGCTGACTTAATGCCCGCCACTTCGCCCGCGGAGATTTCGGTGATATCGGCTTTAAAGCCGTGGCTCTCCGCCCAGCGTAGGTACATGCGCAGCAAAATATTGGCCCAATCCTGGGCTTCCGTACCACCGGAACCGGACTGAATTTCCAGATAGGCGTTATTTGGGTCCATTTCGCCGGAAAACATGCGCCGAAACTCAAGCTTCTCCAGCGCGGCTTGCATGCCGTCCAGCTCATGGCGCACCTCATCAACGGTGCCTTCGTCCTCTTCCATCTCGGCAAGCTCTAACAGATCCCGGCTATCGCCCAGGCCCTGCTCAAGGTCATCAATGGTCGCCACAATGGCTTCAAGGGAGGCACGCTCTTTGCCTAATTTCTGCGCGTAGTCTGGATCATTCCAGACATTGGGGTCTTCCAGTTCGCGGGTGACCTCTTCTAGCCGATCTTTCTTCTCGGCATAGTCAAAGATACCCCCTAAGAACGTCTGTCCGCTCAGACAGGTCCTTGATCTGGTTGTGAATCGGGTTGGTTTCCAACATGGGATCGCCCTAGCTTTGTCTGTATCTGGTCGTACAGAGGTGTATCGATCAGAAAAGCGCATAGTGTAACGAAAGCCGACACGCCCCGCATCCAATGGCCTGTCACAAGGCAATAAAAAACCCGGCGTGCGCCGGGTTTCATGGGGGTTTAGCTCTCTAAAGCTTAAAAGCGATAGGTTAACTGCGCACCAAAACCGTGGGCTTCGTTTTTGTAGTCGGCTGAGTAGGACGCGCCGCCTGCACCTTGGAGCAGGTCGTTACGATCCTGTTCAACAAAGGTGCCTCGCTCCGTGAGATAGGAGTACGCCACGTCAATGGTCATATCAGGCGTTGGGCTCCATCCTGCCCCCAGCGAGAAAATACGCCGATCGTCAGAAGGAATACGCACGCTGCGGTCTTCATCATTGGTGGGTGTAAAGTCCAACGTTACCCCAGCACGAAGCGCTAATGTCTTCGTTAACTGATACTCGCCGCCGGAGGCAAACGCCCAGGCGTTTGAATAGTTCTGAACTTCTTGGGTAATCGTATCGCCTTGGCTACCGGTAACCAAAATTTGATCAAATTGGCTCCAGCGAACCCAGGACGCCCCGAACATCAGTTTGAGACGATCGGTCATCTGCTGGGTTACGGAGAAGTTAACCGTCTCCGGGGTGGTTAAATCCAGGTTCGCGGTATCTGAGCGAAGGACATTACCCTGGGGATCGGTAGCGCTAAAATCCCCTTCCAATGTGTAGTCCACTTTTGAACGGTAAGTCAGACCCAAGGTGGTTTCGGGTATCGGGCGATAGATCACGCCTAAGTTGTAGCCCCACGCTTCGTCTTCGCCGTCAACGCGCGAGTCGATATCGGTAGCTGGATTAAACGTAGCTTCAGAGGGTAGCTGGCGACGCAGTTCACCTTCCACTTGGTTATAGGTAATACCCGCACCAACCGACCACTGATCATTAAAGCGATAAGAAACCGTCGGCTGCGCACTGATCACCTTGACTTCGGTATAGTCGCCAAAATAGCGTCCCTGGAAATCATCTTCGTAGTCGGTTTTGGAGCCAAAGGGTGCATATACCCCGAACCCAAACGCTAACTGATCAGTCACTGGCTGCGCATAGAATGCAAAAGGAATGGGAGTACCTGGCACCATATCGCCATCATTCCCCCCAGGAATGCTGCCGATGGGAATCTGATTGCCATTGGGGGCCCCGCCAGCGGCCACACCCGAATCAATAAAGCGGCTAGCTTCGACATTAGAAAGATCAGTATTTACGTTTAGATAGGTTCCCCCAACCGTCACTTGCGCACGATCCAAAAACGACATACCCGCCGGGTTACCGTACACAATGGTTGCATCATGGATGTTAGAGCTTCGCCCGGCATGGCCATAACCCTGCCCACTCACGCTCTGCTCGTTAATTTGATACCCGCCCGCGTGGGCTTGGCTAGCGAAAGCGGCCGTAATGGCAGCAGCCAGGGTGAGCTTATTAAATTTATTATTCATAGTGGGCCTCTCTTCCCGATGATCCAGTGGATACCGACGATCCACCCTCTTTATTTTTACATGACTGTTTTCTCGCAACTGAGCCAAAGGTTCAAGGGCAAACGTTCGTTTTATTTTATTTCTGGCTTATACATTAGTCGCACGACCGTTTTAAATCAGTGTTTTAGTCATTTCAGCTGATTGAATAAAGACACCCTTGACCTATGGGTAACCCATAGGTTCTACACTCAATAGTGACTATTTAACCGGTCGGGAGAACAGGCCATGAAAGTTAACGAGCTTGCCAAACGTGGCGGGGTTACTGCGGAGACCGTGCGCCACTACGCTCGTGAGCGGCTACTTGCTCCTCAGCGCCACCCGGATAACGGCTATCAGCTATTTTCAGATAACGACTTAGAGCGGCTACGGTTTATCCAGCGGGCGCGCAAACTAGGGTTTAGCGTGGCGGAAATTCGCGACATCCTCACTCATGCCGATCAAGGCGATTCCCCCTGCCCCTTGGTACGCGACTTACTTGCCAGCCGCCTGCCACAAATTCGCGCACGCATTGCCGAGCTGGAAGCGCTAGCCGAACGAATGGAACAGGCCATGGAGAGCTGGCAGCAGATGCCCGACGGCTCCCCCGACGGCCACAGCGTGTGCCGCCTGATTGAGAGTTTTCCTGACGCCACGTCTACCAAGGAGACCCCATGAGCGACGCCTCTACCGAAGCCGCCTCAAGCGTAAGCCCTGCCAATGGAGCCACCACGCGAACCATCCCCGGCATGAATTGCCAGGGCTGCGTCAAGCGTATGCGCGAGGCGATTCAAAGTGGTGACCCTGAAGCAGACGTCACCGGCATGCCTAGCGAAAAACGCCTCGAGGTTGTTTCGACTCTAACCGACGCCGAGCTTGATCAACGCTTGACCGCGGCGGGCTACCCGCCAGGCGAAGCAGCGCTGGAGGAAGCAGCCCCAGACGATGCTGATAAGCAGCCAGAAACCGCGGCACCCGCTGATGCCGAAGCTGAAAAAACTGCAAGTGCTCACTCCCATTCTCAAGGGCAAAGCAAGAAACAGCGCTTGGCAATTAGCGGGATGACCTGCGCCAGCTGCGTCAACAGCGTTCAGAAAGCGCTTGAACGTACCGAGGGTGTGGACACCGCCAGCGTCAACTTTGGCAGCCACTCCGCCCAGGTGTTTGGCAGTGCCGAGACCCAAGCGTTAATCGCCGCCGTTGAGTCAGCGGGCTATGGTGCCGAGCCGATTGTGGATATGCGGGAAGCCGAACGCACCCGGGCAGAGCAGGATGCCAAGACCTACCAAAAACGGCTACGCGGCAGCACCATCTCGTTGGCACTGGCGATTCCACTCATGGTTAGCATGCTGTTTTTCCACCCTCATCCCATGGGGCTGGGGCGTCTCTACTGGTTGGTGATTGGTCTATTAACTCTGGGCATTATGGCCTTCCCTGGGCGACACTTTTTCGTCAACGCCTGGAAGCAATTTAAGCATCGCCAAGCCAATATGGATACGTTGGTTGCCATAGGCACCGGCACTGCCTGGCTCTACTCCATGACGGTGGTGCTGTTCGCCCCGTGGTTGCCGGAAGTCGCTCAAGGCATCTATTTTGAAGCCTCCGCCATGGTGATCGGGCTGATTCTGCTCGGCAATGCCATGGAACTGCGCGCCCGCGGCCGGACCAGCAATGCTTTAAAGCGCCTGCTTGACCTACAGAGCCGAACAGCGAGGGTTATTCGCGACGGCCATGAGCAGGAAATTGAGATTGATGCCGTGCAAGCAGGCGACCAAGTTCGAGTGCGGCCCGGCGAACGCTTGCCTGTGGATGGCCAGGTAACCGAAGGCGAAAGCCATATTGATGAGTCGATGCTTACTGGCGAGCCCCTACCGGTAGCGAAACGTGAGGGGGATGACGTCAGCGCTGGCACGGTGAATGGCCGCGGTGGGCTGGTGTATCAAGCAACGCGAGTAGGCGCCGACACCCGGCTGGGCCAGATTACCGAGCAGGTGGCGAGCGCTCAGAACTCGCGGCCTCCGATTGGCGAGCTCGCCGACCAGGTCTCCAGCGTGTTTGTCCCCTCGGTGATGATTATTGCCGTGCTGACTGCCCTGGTGTGGTTCAACCTAGGCCCCGCTCCCCAGGTGATCCATATGCTGGTGACGGCGACCACCGTGCTGATCATTGCTTGTCCCTGCGCGCTGGGCCTGGCCACGCCAATCTCGACCATGATCGGCGTCGGTAAAGCGGCAGAGCACGGGGTACTGGTACGTAGCGGCGAGGCGCTGCAAACCGCTAGCAAGCTGACCACGCTAGTCGTTGATAAGACCGGCACGCTCACCCAGGGCAAGCCCAGCGTTACCGATGCACAAATGTTTGGCGTGGAGCAATCCACCGTACTGGCGCTGGTGAACGCACTTGAGCGCGGCTCTGAACACCCGCTGGCAGCGGCGTTAATGAACTATGCGGATGAACACAACGCTGCCCCTGCCGAGATTAATGGTTTCGACAGCGTGACCGGTGGCGGGGTAAAAGCCCAAACCGCCGACGGCAAAGCGCTGCTGCTGGGCAATGCACGCCTGTTAAGCGAGGCTGGAGTGGATCTCAAAGCAGGTGAAGAGCAGGCCCACGCTATGGAGGAGCAGGCCCGCACACTGGTGTATCTAGCGGTGGATGGCAAGCTGGCCGCCCTGTTTGGCATCAGCGACCCGCTTCGTCACGATACTATTGCCGCGATCAAGCGCCTGCAAAAAGACGGCTTAACCATTGTGATGTTAACCGGGGATAACGAGCATACCGCCAAAGCTATTGCCCGGGAAGTGGGCATTGATGAGTTTCGCGCGGGCTTATTGCCTGAAGACAAGCACGCCGAGATCGAGCGCCGTCAACAGGCGGGGGAAATCGTTGGCATGGTGGGCGATGGCATCAATGATGCCCCAGCGCTGGCCCGAGCAAATGTGGGCTTTGCGATTGGTCAAGGCACCGATGTGGCGATTGAGAGCGCGGGCATCACGCTAATGCGTGGCTCGCTGCACGGGGTGGCGTCTGCGATAGAGATCAGTCGCGCCACGCTACGCAATATCAAACAGAACCTGGTGGGTGCCTTTGGCTACAACCTGCTGTGCATTCCCATCGCGGCGGGGGTGCTTTACCCGATCACCGGCATGCTGCTCTCACCGATGATAGCGGGCGCTGCCATGTCACTCTCTTCCATCACCGTAGTGAGTAACGCCAACCGCTTGCGGCTGTGGAAAGCCAGCCAGGAGGACGCCTCATGAGCTTATTGATCAATTTGGCAGGCCTGGGACTCATCATGCTAATAGTGTGGTGGTTCTGGCTTGGCTAAACGCCTTTAGCTCACTCCAATATAGCGCCCTGGCTTATGGTTCAGGGCGATAATTAGATTGAGCGTCAGCGCCCCTAGTACCGAATAACCCACGCGATCCAGCGGTAGCTGCGTTAACGCAATCAGCAGGATAACGCCATCAATGGCCAGTTGAACGTAGCCTGCACGCAGGCCATGTTTATCCTGCAAGTAGAGCGCGAGAATATTGATACCGCCAAGGCTGGTGCGGTGACGAAACAGCATCAGCATACCGATGCCCATCAGCGCGCCGCCCATTAACGCAGCGTAGATCGAGGGCACGCTGTCAAACTGCACCCAGCCTTGGGTTAGCTCCGAAAACAGCGATACCAGACCAATAGCGGCGAAGGTACGTAGGGTAAAACTCCAGCCCATACGCTTCACCGCCAAGTAGTAAAACGGCAGGTTAATGGCAAAAAAATACACCCCAAAGCCCCAGCCGGTCACGCTGCTGGTCATATAGCTGAGCAGCAGCGCCAAGCCTGCGGTACTGCCGGTCAGCAACACCGCATGGGTGTAAAAGGTCACCCCCAGCGCGACAAAGAACGTGCCCAGCAGCATCGCCATCACATCTTCATAGGGGCGATGCTGATCCTTGGGTAAATCTTCAACACGCATGGGAGCGTCCTTACTTAGGCTGTTGAGGTTGTTAAGTGGCTAGTTTAGATAGCGCTGGCATGCTCGACCATTAACTGCAGCGTCTCGCGGCCGCGCCAGCGATTGCGATTGAGCTTATAGGCGCAGTGCAGCGTATCGCCTACGTTAAAACCTGGCAGTTCCCCCGGCGTTAACGCACGAAACCAGATCGCTTTGCAGGTCACCGGGCCAGTGGAGAGTTCCAGCATCAGGTGCGCGCCGTCGGCACCCACCGGGCGCAGCGCCTCGACAATAAAGCGGCCTTCAAACAGCGGCGGGTCAAATTCCCGTCCGTAGGGGCCGAGCGTTTCGATCTCTTGCAGGGTGGTCAGCGAAAGCTGCGCTGTTGAAAGCTCGCCATCCGTCCATAGGCGCGGATAGAGCGTTCGCCCCTCCAACTGCTCGCCTACAGCCCTCAAGAAAGCCGCTTTAAAAGCGTCAAGCTGATCCCGTGGCACGCCTACCCCTGCCGCGCCACTATGGCCGCCAAAGCGTGGTAACGCCTCGGGAGCAAGCTCATAGGTACGCTGAAGAGCATCGCGCAGGTGCAGTCCGTCAATTGAGCGGCCAGAGCCGGTTAGCATGCCCGGTGCTGTTGCTTGAGTTAGCACCAGTGCCGGGCGCCCGTAGGCCTGGACCAATCGCGAGGCGACGATACCCTGTACGCCGGGGTGCCCGTCTTCAAGCAGCACCACCACGGCGGGCTCGTCGGCGTCCAGCGCCGCTGTAGCTAGAGTGCGCGCCTCGGCGGCCATATCGGCCTCAATTGCTTTACGGGACTGATTATCCTGATCCAGCACGTCGAGCTGGCGATTGGCGACTCCATCGTTCTCGGCCAGCATAAAGTGCAGTGCCGCATAGGGGTCGTCCAGCCGCGAACGGGCGTTGATCCGCGGCCCCATCTGAAACGCTAACGTCTCCGCGTTAAACGGCACGCTGTCGGCGCCTAAGCGCGTGGCCATGGCCCGCCAGCACGCGGCGTCCATGCGATTAATCAGCGTTAAACCATGATTAACCACCGCGCGGTTGGCGGGGCTGCCACCCAGGGAAACGCAATCCGCTACCGTGCCTAGCGCTACGTAAGAGAGCCAGGGCGACAGTTTAGGTGTTGAATCCGGCAGCGCTCCCCACTCGATCAATACTCCGCGCGCCAGTGACATCAACAGCCACGCCACCATACAGCCGGCGATGGTTTTGTCAGGATAGTCACAGTCCGAGCGAGTAGGATTTACGCAGGCATAAGCAGAAGAGGGCGGCCCCTCGATAGGCAGCGCATGGTGGTCGCTGACGACCACGTCGATACCTGCCGCTTTTAGGCGCGCGATTCTTGGCTCATCGGAGCTGCCACAGTCGGCGGTAATCACCAGGGTCGGAAACGGCTTTTGCGCCAGGGTGCGCTCTACCAGCGGCAAGCTGATGCCGTAGCCGTCGTTAATACGATGGCCAATCAGGCTGTGCAGCTTGCCTTCCGGCACCCCAAACAGCTCCACCAGCGTGCGCCGGATCACCACGTGGGAGGTAATGCCATCCACGTCGTAGTCGGTAAGAATACCGATCGCCTCACCTTCTGCCACCGCCTGAGCGATACGTTCGGCGGCGCGGCGCCCATCTGCAAGCTTCTCGGGATGCGCCAGATAACGCAGGCTGGGCTCGATTAATGGTAGCAACTCTCCGCTGTAACCAGGCAAGCGGGAGGCTAGCAATCGCGCCTGCAGTTCGCTTAACCCTTCCGCTTGTGCACGGGTATAAAGCGCCTCGTCCACCGGACGAGGCTCTAAGCGCGGCCTGGTTGTGCTAGCAGACAGCGTGCTATGGGGTAAATCGATCACTGAGGTCATCGCTGTCTCAACGAACGGGCATTCAACGCCGGTTTTCCGCGACAAACTGCTGAACGGCGGCAAGCTCTGCTGGAAGCACGGTATAACGCTCTTCGCGCTCTAGCAGGTCTTCCATATGCGGTGGCAGTGGCACGCCCAGGAAGCCCGCTTTCACCACGGCTTCGGCAAACTTGGCCGGATGCGCCGTCGCCAGGGTAATCACCGGCGTTGACTGATCAGCGCGGGCGCGCTCGGCGGCAATATAACCGGTCGCCGTATGCGGATCGAGCATCTCACCGGTGCGTTTATGAGCGTCACGGATCACTTCCAGAATCGTTGCATCGTCCACGCTGTAGCTTGCGAACTTCTCGCGCAGCTTGGCAAGCGGTGCGTCGGCCAAGGCCGTAGGCTCCTGCTGGAAACGCTCAAGCAGGGCTGCCACGGCCATACCGTCGCGGTCGTAAGCATCAAACAGCAGCCGCTCGAAGTTAGACGACACCACGATATCCATAGAGGGAGCCAAAGTAGCCGCCAACTCCTTTTTGGAGAAGTCGTTGGCGGCCAGCGTACGGTGCAGAATATCGTTGGCGTTAGTAGCGATGATGAACTGCTTCACCGGCAGGCCCATTTTGTAGGCCATGTAGCCTGCAAACACATTACCGAAGTTGGCGGAGGGCACGCAGAAGCTCACCTCGCGGTGCGGTGCGCCCAGCGCAACGCCTGAGGCGATGTAGTAAACGATCTGGGCCATAATACGCGCCCAGTTGATCGAATTCACCGCCACCAGACGTGTACCGTTCAAGAACGTTTGGTCGGCAAAGCTTGCCTTGACCATCGCCTGGGCGTCGTCGAAATTGCCTTCGATGGCAATATTGAAGACGTTATTGGCCAGTACCGAGGTCATTTGACGGCGTTGCACTTCCGAGACCCGGTTGTGCGGATGCAGGATAAAAATATCCAAGTTGTCGCAGTGGCGACAGCCTTCAATCGCTGCAGAGCCAGTATCACCCGACGTCGCGCCCATGATCACCGCGCGCTCGCCACGCTTTTTCAGGAAGTGATCCAGCAAGCGGCCTAACAGTTGAAGCGCCACATCTTTAAACGCCAGCGTCGGCCCATGAAACTGCTCAAGCAGGAAGTGATTGGCATCTAGCTGCTTAAGCGGCACGACCGCATCGTGATTAAACGTCGCGTAGGCTTCGGTCACAATGCTACGGAACGTCGTGTCGTCGATCTCGCCGTTCACAAACGGCTTCATCACCCGAAAGGCGATCTCCGCATAGGAAAGCCCGGCCATATCGGCGAGCTCTTCGCGGGAGAATTCAGGCAGTGTTTCCGGGACATATAAGCCGCCGTCGCTGGCCATGCCGGTAAGCACTACTTCTTCAAAAGAGAGCGCAGGCGCCTGCCCACGCGTGCTGATATAGCGCATCTGGGCTACTCCCCTTCGTCCAGGCTTTCCACGCGAATGCGTGTTAGCGGCCCGGCGATATCGGCCATCGACTCAATTTCACGAATCGCTTCGTTCATCTGCTTCTCTTTGGTGCGGTGGGTCAGCAGAATGATCGGCACCAATTCACCCTCGGTAGCCTCTTTCTGAATCAGCGCTTCGATAGAGATGCCCTGTTCGGCCAGAATCGTTGCTACTCGCGCCAGCACGCCGGGGCGATCTACCGCCAGTAGACGCAGATAGTAAGCGGTGATGATGTCTTCCATCGGCATGATGGGTAGCTGGCTGACATCTTCGTCAATGCCGCTGAACGCCAAGTAAGGCACCCGGTAGTGGTGATCGGTGGAGATATCCCGGGCTACGTCGAGCAAATCGGCCACGACCGCTGAAGCAGTCGGCTCTGCACCTGCACCAGCACCGTAGTAAAGCGTCGGCCCAACGGCATCGCCCATGATCGCAATCGCGTTTTTCACGCCATGCACATTGGCCAGCAGGCGCTCTTTAGGAATCAGCGTGGGATGCACGCGCAGCTCCAGGCCTTGGTCGGTGCGTTTGGAGATACCCAGGTGCTTGATCACATAGCCAAGGTTATCAGCCTGCTCGACATCTTCCGCGGTAATCCGCGAAATGCCTTCGGTAAAGGCTTTCTCAAACTGCAGCGGCACGCCGTAAGCAATCGAGGCCAAAATCGTCAGCTTGTGCGCGGCGTCGATACCTTCCACATCAAAAGTGGGATCGGATTCGGCGTAGCCCAACGCTTGGGCTTCTGCGAGCACGTCTTCAAAGGCACGGCCTTCGTCGCGCATATGGGTAAGAATATAGTTGCCGGTGCCGTTGATAATGCCCGCTACCCATTCGATACGGTTGGCACCCAAGCCTTCGCGCAACGACTTAATCACCGGAATACCACCCGCGACCGCGGCTTCAAACGCCACGATAACGCCCTTTTCGTGGGCAGCCTTGAAGATTTCGTTACCGTGCACGGCAATCAGCGCTTTGTTGGCGGTGACCACGTGCTTGCCGTTGGCGATCGCCGTCAGCACCAGTTCGCGAGCGATATCGTAACCGCCAATCAGCTCCACCAGAACATCGACATTGGGGTTGGTGGCAACTTCAAACACATCAGAGGTGGCATTGATGCCGGTAATATCGCAGTCAGGATGAATACTGCGGTGAGCAACCTGCTCAATCACAATAGGACGGCCAGCACGACGCGCAATATCGTCAGCGTTGCGGGTCAATACGTTAAAGGTGCCGCCACCGACAGTGCCTAAACCACAAATACCTACTCTTACCGGTTTCAAAATACTTCCCCTTTCGTGTTGTGCACCTGGTGGTGCTGGTCTTAAATTTAGTCTTAAAAGCGGTTTTATAAGCTCTTAACCACACGCGTTAAGACAGTATCTCAGCGTTGTATGCCGTCTAATCGTTGCGGCACTACTCCTCGTCATCCAAGCCTAACATGGCGGTGAGCCGCTCGGGTGGTACAAATCCAGGGACCAACTGCCCATCGGGCAAAATAATCGCCGGTGTCCCCTGCACGCCCAGGGCTTTACCCAGCTCATATTGGCCAGCTACCGGATTGTCGCAGTCTGCCGCGCTGGCAATAGCCTCGCCTTCTTTGGCTTGAGTCATCGCTTCGCTGCGATTATCTGAGCACCACACCTGCTTCAGCGTGTTGGCGGCTTGGCTCCCCATGCCCGCACGAGGAAACGCCAGATAATGAACGGCGATACCGCGCTCATTTAGGTCGGGAATCGTTTCGTGTAAGCGGGCACAGTAAGGGCATGTGGGGTCGGTAAACACCGTGACAGTTGCCTTCGGCTCATCAGCTCCGCGGAAAATCACTCGCTCGCTTTCCGGCACGGCTGCTAACGCATCAGCACGCTCTTGATTCTGCTCTTGTTCGGTCAAATTCACCAAACCGTTATCGGCATTTTCATACAGATCGCCGACAAGAAAGTGGCTACCGTCCGCATTGGAGTAGAAGGATTCGCCGCTCTCCAACCGCACATGGTAAACGCCACTCATGGGCGTCTCCGTCACCGTTTCCACCGGCATCGCCTGACCATTAACGCTAAGGGATTCTGAAAGGCGGTCTGTTATCGCATCAGCCTGAGCGGCAACAGGTAATAGACTACCCGCTATTAATAACGGAAATACTAAAAAACGGCGTTGACGCATCATCAATTCAACCTCGTGGGTGATGTTCTGCATGTAGGCTTTCCAAGCGCGCTTGGGCCACATGGGTATAAATTTGGGTCGTCGATAAATCGCTATGACCCAGCAGCAGCTGTACGACCCGCAAATTGGCCCCATGATTCAATAAATGGGTCGCAAATGCATGGCGAAGTGTGTGCGGTGACAGTGGCCGGGTAATCCCTGCTGTGATGGCATGTACCTTAATGCGGTGCCAAAACGTTTGCCGGGTCATGGCTTTATCGCCCCGGCCTGGGAACAGCGCTGGGCGCGTTGGGTCACTCATCAGCGCCAGCCGCGCGGTCTCCATATAGTGCGCAATCCAATCCGCGGCTTCTTCACCCATCGGCACCAGGCGGTCTTTATCACCCTTACCACGCACCCGCACCACGTTTTGGCGAAGGTTCACTGCATCGCCGGTCAGCCCCACCAGCTCTGACACCCGTAGGCCACAGGCGTAAAGTAACTCCAACATGGCACGATCGCGCACGCCTAAAGGCGTCTCCGTATCCGGCGCCATCAGCAGGCGCTCTACTTCGTCTTCTTCCAACGTATTAGGCAAGCCGGGAATGATGCGCGGCAGCTTGATGTCAGTGAGCGGGTCACTCATCACCTGGTTATTTAAGCGCCCCCAGCGGTAGAAGCTGCGCAGCGTCGACAGTAGCCGGGCATTGCTGCGCAGTTGATAGCCTTCCTCTCGGCGGCTGGCCAGCCACTCACTGAGTCGCTCCGGGGGCGGTGCCAAGAGGGCTTCACCGTGGCTCTCCAAGTGGGTTTGCCAGGCGGTTAAGTCACGCCGATAGGCGGATAACGTATGGTCGCTGGCGCCCTGCTCTAACCACAGGGCATCCAAAAAAGCATCGATAACGCTCATACGTTAGTCACCTCCAGTCGCTTTTATTGAGCGACATAAACAAAACCCCGCCCCGCAAAGCGGTGACGGGGTCTTGGTATCCAGGCGAGACGCAGATCAAAGTACCGCGCTCGCCTTGGGAACAGTGGCGGTTTAAGCCAACTTTTCCTTGATACGTGCAGAACGACCGCTGCGCTCGCGCAGGTAGTAAAGCTTGGCTTGACGCACGTCACCGCGACGCTTGACTTCGATTGAGTCAACCAGCGGGCTGTAGGTCTGGAAAGTACGCTCTACGCCAACGCCGTGAGAAATTTTACGCACGGTGAAAGCGGAGTTCAGGCCACGGTTACGCTTACCGATGACCACACCTTCAAACGCCTGCAGACGCTCGCGAGTACCTTCTTTTACTTTTACCTGAACGACAATAGTGTCGCCGGGGGCAAAGGCAGGAATTTCCTTGCCCATTTGCTCAGATTCGATCGCCTGGATCACTTTGCTTTTGCTGCTCATCATCATACTCCTGAATAACGTGTTGGCTTGACCGCTCAATCATGGGTGGCGGAAGCCGTGATCCCGGCGCTCGAAACGAGCTACGCGGGAGTCGTTATGGGTGACACAGGTGCGCTTTTTCGCCCTGCACCGCCGCTCTGGCCTAATGAGTGGACAGAGCGTGTTCCTCGATAAACTCGTTCAACAGCTTGCGCTGTTCGGCGTCTAACGGTCGCCCTTCCAACAGATCGGGACGACGCTGCCATGTACGGCCTAGCGACTGCTTTAACCGCCAGCGCTTGATGGCTGCATGATTACCGCTTAACAGCACATCCGGCACTTGGCGCCCGTCAATGACTTCGGGACGAGTATAGTGCGGGCAGTCTAACAGACCGTCATTAAACGAGTCTTCGACAGCGGAGTCCTGATGGCCCAGCACGCCGGGAATCAGCCTTGCCGCTGCATCAATTAGCACCATTGCTGGCAGCTCACCGCCGCTCAACACATAGTCGCCAATCGACCACTCTTCATCGATGTCACTCTCCACCACGCGTTCATCAATGCCTTCATAGCGTCCTGCCACGACCACTAAAGGCCCGGCGGAAGCCAGTGCTTGAACGCCCTGCTGATCCAGCTTACGCCCCTGGGGCGAGAGGTAGATCACCGTCGGCACTAAGCCGGTGGCTTGCTGCGCCCGTTCCCGGGCTGCAAAGATCGCTGCGCGCAGGGTGTCGACTTTCATCAACATCCCTGGACCACCGCCATAGGGGCGGTCATCTACGCTACGATGGCGGTCAGTGGCGTAATCCCGCGGGTTCCAAAACTCCAGTGCGACACGCTGTTTCTCTACCGCTCGCCCGACCACGCCCTGTTGCGTTAACGCGTCGAACATTTCGGGAAACAACGACACCACACCAATCCACATTGCAGGCGCTACTGCTTCACTCTCCGCTGCCGGAGCGTTGCCACTATCCAACTCAGTTGAGCCGGAAGATGCATCATTACTCAAACTGTTCATAAGTTTGGTCAAAACTCAGGGTCCCAATCGACGACCATGCGGCCCTCTTGGGAGCTGATTTCAACAATGACATCATCTGGCAAAAATGGCAGCAGTCGCTCGCGCTTGTCGATTGCGTCTGAATCACCGCGAACCACCATGACATCGTTGGCGCCGGTTTCAAACAGGTAGCTTACCCGCCCTAACCGCTCGCCGGCCTGAGTGAAGACCGTCATGCCTTCAAGCTCATGCCAATAGTATTCGCCGTCAGAAAGCTTAGGTAGTGTTTCTTTGGGCATCAGAATGTCCGTTTGGGCTAATGCTTCCGCCGCACTACGGTCATCGACCCCTTCAAGCTGCACTACAATTCCCTTGCCCTGTCGACGCCCCTGAACAATGCTCATGCGCTTAAGGGTTTCACCTTGGCGCACCCACCATTCTGGGTATTCGAGAATGCTGTCCATCGGGCTAGTGTAGGAGTACACCTTGAGCCAACCTTTCACCCCATAAGGGCTAGTCAGCTTGCCTAGCACCACATGCGTGTCGTCAGTTTGGCTTATTTCAAAACGCGTCATTGACGACCTCAGCTAACCCAGCATTCATCTAATGTCACACTACAGAACCCACAATGCAGGCTTAAGCCTGTTTGCGTGCTTCTTTAACCAGCTCAGCAACACGACCAGACAACTGGGCGCCTTGGCTCTGCCAGTGAACAACGCGATCTAGGTCAACGCGCAGACGCTCTTCCTGACCACGGGCAACCGGGTTGAAGAAGCCGATACGCTCGATGAAACGACCGTCGCGGGCGTTACGAGAGTCAGTAACGGTCAAGTGGTAAAAGGGACGCTTCTTGGCGCCACCACGGGCCAAACGAATGGTAACCATACGATAACTATCCTTCGGTTGAGGTTACGAGAGTGTGTTGTTAGCGCAAACCGCTATCGGAACACTCTTCGTGCTGTTTTCTTGGCGCTAAGCCCGCATAAGGCATGCTTAGTACCATTAAGGCCTTCACTGAGACTGTTACCGCTACGTTTTTAACGTATTTTAGGCAACACCCACGCATGAAGAGGCCGCATTCTACGCAAATGCGCTCGGCTTGGAAAGCCTGACAGCCAGAAAACTCACAGGCCGTCAACCTCACCAAGCGCATCAGCACGTTACTGTTAGTGTTTTAACGCCGCGGCAATCCGCCTGGGCCACCCATACCGCCGGGTCCGCCCATTCCTCCGGGCCCGCCTGGGCCACCGCCGCCCATCATGCCGGACATGCCGCGCATCATTTTCTGCATGCCGCCCTTCTGGCCTGCTTTCTTCATCATCTTCTGCATCTGCTTATGCTGCTTGAGCAGACGATTAAGATCAGGCACTTGCAGGCCGGCACCCGAGGCAATGCGGCGCTTGCGCGAACCATTGATAATATCGGGCTTGCGGCGCTCTTTAGGCGTCATGGAGTTAATTAGCGCTTCCAACTTGCCCAGCTCTTTCTCAGGCCCAGGGCCTTGAGCCATCTCAGCCATCTGCCCCATACCCGGCAACTTGCCCATTAGGCCGCCCATACCACCCATCTTCTTGAGCTGCTGGAGCTGGTCGCGAAAATCTTCCAGGTCAAAGCCATCACCCTTCTTGACCTTTTTGGCCAACTTCTCGGCTTTGGACTTATCGACGGTGCGCTCGGCCTCCTCGATCAACGACAGCATGTCGCCCATGCCCAGGATGCGCGAGGCAACCCGGTCTGGGTGGAAAGGCTCTAGGGCGTCAACCTTTTCACCGACACCCATAAACTTAATGGGCTTGCCGGTAATGTGACGTACCGACAGCGCCGCGCCACCACGAGCATCACCGTCCGCCTTGGTGAGGATCACCCCGGTTAGCGGCAACGCTTCGCTAAATGCCTTGGCGGTATTGGCGGCGTCCTGGCCGGTCATGGCGTCGACGACAAACAGCGTTTCCTGAGGCGAGACTGCTTTATGCAGCGCCTGGATCTCCGCCATCATGGCTTCGTCAATCGCCAGACGACCGGCGGTATCGATCAGCACCACATCGTGAAACTGAATCTTGGCGTGTTTGATAGCCGCTTCGGCAATCGCGACCGGCTGCTGGTCAGAGCGGGAAGGAAAGAAATCTACCTCAACCTCTTTGGCCAAGGTTTCAAGCTGGTCGATGGCCGCCGGTCGATAAACGTCGGCAGACACTACCAAGACTTTCTTTTTCTCGCGTTCGCGCAGGTAGCGGGCCAGCTTGGCCACAGAGGTGGTTTTACCCGCACCCTGTAAACCAGCCATTAACACAACGGCGGGGGAGCCTTTAAGCACAAAGCCGTCGTTGGCTTCGCCCATAATCGCTTCCAGCTCTTGCTGGACGATTTTGACGAACTGCTGGCCTGGCGACAGGCTTTTGGATACTTCCTGCCCGACCGCCCGCTCGCGCACGCGTTCGATAAACTCCTTGATAACCGGCAGCGCTACGTCGGCCTCAAGCAGTGCGCGGCGTACTTCGCGCAGGGTATCTTTAATATTGTCGTCGGTCAGGCGAGCCTGACCCTTAATCGACTTTAACGTCTGGGAAAGACGCTCACTTAGATTCTGGAACATGGGGCCTCTCTGCCTCCGTCACTGCCGTTGGCGCGCACGCCCTGGACTCATTAGTAAAAAGATTATACGCGCTCATGCTTTGAGTCTCCATGGGGTGCATTGAGCGCCATACCTATTTTCCTACGTTTGCCCTGCTGGGCGACGCCGCTTGGATTCGTTATAGTAGTTGGATAGATTCTCGTCGCAATCACACTTAATTCGTTTATTTATTCACAGCAACGCGCTGCAAGGCGCACGGATAGCATCATGCAGGCGCTCCCTTTCGCCACGATTGCTTTTGTTCTTTATGTTGCCGCGGCCATTTGGCAGGGCATGACGCTGTTCCGGCGTGTGCCTCCCCGCCAGGGCATGGTGCGCCTGCTCGCCGTATTGGGCCTACTGCTGCATATTCCTGTGGTGGTCAAATTAGTCGGCCAATCCCCTGGCCTGCTTCCAGGCTTTACCACTAGCGCCACGCTATTAATGGCGGTGGCTGTCAACGTCGTGCTGGTGGCCAGCTTGTTTAAACCGGTGCTTAACGCCGGTATTGCGCTCTTTCCGCTGGCGGGTGTTGCACTACTTGCCGCTACTTGGCTACCGAATCAGGGCGGCCATACCGGCCTTACACCGGGCATTTTATTACATGCGATAAGCTCAGCCCTGGCGTTTGCCGTGCTGGCGATCGCCGCCGTTCAGGCGGTGCTGGTCGGTTTACAGAACCAGGCGTTACGCCACCACCATATTCGCGGCATTGTGCAGTCGTTACCGCCGCTAACCACGATGGAACGGGTACTTTTTGAGCTGGTCTGGGCGGGCATTATTCTATTGACCCTATCCATCGCGAGCGGGCTTATTTTTCTGGACAACTTCTTTGCCCAGCATTTGGCGCACAAAACCGTACTCTCGCTATTGGCCTGGGTAATATTCACGACCCTGTTAGTTGGCCGTTACCGCTTTGGCTGGCGCGGCATGCGTGCCGTCCGCTGGACGCTGGGCGGATGCGGCTTGCTGGTGTTAGCCTACTTTGGCAGTAAGTTCGTACTTGAGATACTGCTCAACAGATAACGGCTCAATCACTAACGGGGGCGTGACCACGCCTTTGGTTGTCTTGACACACCACTCGCTACCTTCTACAAATCGAGCCTAATCCGCCACAAAGGACTTTTCGACTTGAGCGACGACTTCCCCCTGGGGTTACTGTTCGGCCTGCTAGCCTTACTGATAGTGCTTTCTGCTTTCTTCTCCAGTTCTGAAACCGGCATGATGTCGATTAACCGCTACCGCTTGAGCCATCAAGCCAACAGCGGAGATCGCAGAGCCAAACGGGTCATGCGCCTGCTCACACGCCCAGACCGCCTGATTGGCGTTATCCTGATCGGTAATAATTTCGTCAACAACCTGGCGGCCTCAATTGCGACCATTATTGCCATTCACTTCTTTGGTGACGTATCAGGGCCTGCTATCTCTACCGCCCTGCTGACCATCACGATTTTGATTTTCGCCGAAGTGACGCCGAAGACCTACGCCGCGATTAAGCCCGAGCGGATTGCCTACCCCACGTCCTATGCCCTTGAGCCGCTGCTGAAAATGCTCTACCCGCTGGTATGGCTGGTTAACGTGATGTCTAACGGCCTGCTCCGGCTAGTGGGCGTTAAAAGCGTCGATAACGGCGGTGACAGCCTAACGCGTGATGAACTGCGCACGGTGGTTCACGAAGCTGGCACGTTGATTCCCTACCGTCACCGCGCCATGCTCCTGTCGATTCTTGACCTTGAGAACGTCACCGTAAATGACATTATGGTGCCCCGCCATGAGGTTTTGGGTATCGACCTGGATGACACGCTTGAAGATATTTTGACTCAGATTCGTACCAGTCAGCACACCCGACTGCCGGTTTATAAAGGCGACATCAATAATATTATCGGTATGCTGCATTTGCGTAATGCGGCACGCTTTCTCTCTCGGGATGAAGTCACCAAAGCATCCATTGTTCAGGAAGCCCGCGAGCCCTATTTTATTCCCGAGTCGACACCTCTCCATACCCAACTGCTCAACTTTCAAAAGCAGAAGCGGCGCATTGGCATCGTGGTAGATGAGTATGGCGATGTTGAGGGCTTGGTCACGCTGGAAGATATTCTCGAAGAGATCGTTGGTGAGTTCACCACCGATGTCTCTGAAGATGAAGAGATTCACCAGCAGGACGACGGCAGCCATGTGATCGAAGGCACCGCCAATATTCGAGAGATTAATAAGATGCTCGGCTGGCAGCTACCTACCGATGGCCCCAAGACGCTTAACGGGCTAATCCTTGAACACCTTGAAGCTTTCCCGGAAGGCCCGGCATGCCTGCAGATCGACAATATGCGCATGGAGATTCTAGAGATCCGAGACAATCTCATTACCTCGGCACGCTGCTGGCAAAAAATACGCCTGCCACGCCGCTAGTCAGTTACAGGCAAGTTAATGGCGGTTGGCCAGATCCTGGTCAGCCACCGCTTTTAACGCTCTTACTCTTGCCTCAAGAAACCGCCGCAGCGCCATATCATCGGCATCCAGACGATTGAGCGGTGGGCCGAAGTGCAAGCTGACCGGCGCACGAAACCGCTTGGGGTATTTCTTCAGCGCCTTACCACCATGGTGAGACGTCCAGGAACCCCACAAGCCTGCCAATCCAGCAGGGATTACCGGCACATCATCCCGCGCCAGGATTGTCTCCAAGCCACGGCGAAAAGCGTGAATTTCACCGTCCGGGGTCAACCTGCCTTCAGGGAATACCATCACGACCTGGCCCTGACGAAGGGCTGCGCTTACGTCATCCAAGGCACGCCTGAGGGCGCCGGGGCTGCGCCGATCAGACTCGATGGGAATAGCGCCGACCAGTTGGAACCACCACTTCAGCCAAGGGGAATCAAAAATCGGCTGATCCATAACAAAGCGCAGCGGCCGAGGGCTAGCACCGCCGAGCACCAAGGCATCCATAAAGCTTACGTGGTTACACACCACCAGCGCCGCCCCATGCTTAGGAATATGGTGGCACCCATGAACCTGCAGCCGGTAGCAAAGGCGCATGGAGATAAAAATCAGCCAGCGCAGCACCTGGCGAGCCGCATTGTCCCACCCACTCACGTCGCCGCCTCACGATGGCGCAGACCCGCCAGAATGGTACTCATCAGTTGATCCAGCAGCTCATCTACTTTTAATTGCTGACCCTGCCAATAGCCCAATCGCTCATTAAGCCCTAGCTGGACTAAACCATGAACGCTGCCCCACAGCGTGCGCCCCAAACGGCGGGCTTCGAGATCATCCAGCGCTGGCTGGTAGGATTTAAGCGACGCTTCTACTTGGGTAAACAGCGCTTCGATCAAATCGCTCTGGCGCTGATCAAGTTCACCTTCCTTGGCTAACGGGTAATCGAAAAGCAACTGCCAGCGGTAGCAGTCTTGTTCAGCGAAAAGCCAGTAGGCACGGGCTAACGAACGTAACCATGGTTCAGGATCATCATCCACTAAACTAGTAATGGTGTGCTGCAGGCGCGCCAGCGTCTCCACATTGACGTGCTGCAGCAAGTTATTGAAGCTGCCATATAGTTTGAGTAGCGTGCTGGGGGCGCAGCCGACTTCCCTGGCCAGGGCACGCAGTGAAAGACCATGGACTGGCTGCTCAGCCAACCACTCATCACAAGCGTGCATGACCTGCGAATGGAGGGCATCGGGCGCATGCTGTCTAGGACGGGCCATGGCGATCTCTTAAGGTCAACGGCAAACGAGGAGGAATGCCTCACTGCACTTTAGCGGGAGTAAGGGTTACTATAGGATACCTTACATCGAACACTGTTTTCGACACTAAAACGCTACAATTCGTGCTTAATTGCGCGAATTCCTCACATCCAGGGCCACTTCCACGACGATTTTGCTTAAGGAGACAGGCATGACGGGACGACTGCATGTGCAAAACTTACCGCTAACCCGTTTATTGCCAACACTTGATCTTCAGGACCCGCTGATAGAATCCCCGAACCTAGCACCTCGACGGCCCATTTCGGCGATTCGCCTTGAGCAGGGCCAATATCGGCTCTCGTCAGTTTTCTGGGGCCTTACGCCGCCTTGGCTGGAAGTGCTGGATCACGCACCGCACTGCGCCCGGTCTGAAACCTTGGAATCTCGGACGATGTTTCGCGATGCTTTCGTTGCACGCCGCTGCGTTATTCCGGTCAGCGGTTTCTATGTATGGAAAACCCAGCCACGCAGCAAACAGCCTTTTTTAGTGACTCAGGTGTCCCGGGCACCGCTACTGCTGGGCGCTTTGTGGTGCCGCTATCACACCACCTTAACGGCGTTCACCGATTCCACTGCCTTGATTACCGTGCCCGCTAATATTCTGCTATCACCACTAACGGATCGCCTGCCGGTGGTGATTCCCAATCATGCGCTATCCACCTGGCTCAACCCCGATACCGATACTGAAACGCTTAATTCACTACTAGCGCCCGCCCCTTTGGAACTGTTGGGCGCTTTTCCGGTATCTAAATATGTCAATAATCCCGCCTATCAGTCATCGGCTTGTGCCCACCCCACCGGGTCGATGCTGCGATGGGCTGTGTCTCAGGAGCTGTAATGTTGCGATCCCCTTGCTTAACCCGCCGGCGGCTTTTCCCCAAGCGTGCACTGCTTGGCGTTATTGCCAGCATCGCGATGATGCCAATCGCCTTCGCCGCGAATGATGACGCCGTTGCCGACGCCATTGCTGATACAGTCACCCCGATCATTAGCCCGTATGACAGCCGCGACTACCGGGTTTTGACGCTTGAAAATGGCCTCAATGTATTACTGGTCAGCGACCCAGAAGCTGACAAAGCGGCAGCGTCGATGAATGTACGGGTCGGCAGCGCCCAAGATCCCGATGATCTTCAGGGATTAGCGCATTTTCTCGAACATATGCTGTTTCTAGGCACCGAACCCTACCCAGAATCCGACGGCTACCAGCGCTACATTTCCAATAATGCGGGTTCCCACAACGCCTTTACCGCGCAGCAGGATACCAATTACTTCTTTGATATTGAGCCGTCGGCGCTGCCGGGTGCGCTTGACCGTTTCAGCGAATTTTTCCTTTCACCGCTGTTTAACGCCGACCACCTGGAGAGCGAGCGCAATATCGTTCACTCGGAGTATATGGCGCGCATTCGCGACGAATCCCGGCGCGAAAACGATGTGCTCAACCAACTGCTCAACCCTGACAACCCCACTACCGGCTTTGCGGTGGGTAGCCGGGAAACATTGGCCAGCCCGCCGGAAGGCGAAGCCACGCTGCGCGAGCGGGTGATCGATTTTTATCACCAGCATTACGACGCCAATGTGATGAACCTGGCGATTGTGGCGCCGCAGCCGCTGGATCAATTGGAAGAGCTGGTAGCCGAACGCTTTGCCGATATTCCCAACAACGACTTAAGCGTGCCGACGATTGACGCGCCGCTGGTTGTTTCAGACACGCTCCCCCACTATATCGAGCGTCAGTCGCTGCAGGATCGCCGTCAATTACGCTTCTACTTCCCGGTACCCGACCCCACCGACGACTACCGCACAAAACCCACCCAGGTAATCGCTCACCTGCTTGGCGATGAGGGTGAAGGCAGCCTGCTCGCCGTACTGCGCGATGCTGGACTGGCCGACGGTCTTTCCGCCGGCGTTGGCCGCGGTGATGGCAACCAAGCGCTGTTCACAGTCTCCATCAGCCTAACGCCCGCAGGCGCCGAGCGCCTTGACGATATTGAAGCCACCCTGTTTGCGGCCATCGAGCAACTGCGCAACGACGGCCTCGCTGATTGGCGTTACCAGGAACAAGCAGACCTCAATGAACAGGCCTTCCGCTTCCAGCAACATGGCGCCCCGCAGCAGGAAGCCACACGCCTCTCCATGAGCCTATCGCGCTACCCGGTAGAAGACGTGCAGTACGCGGCCTACCGCATGGATGGCCCAGACGCTGAGCGCCAGCAGGCTTACCTGGATGCCCTAACGCCGGATAACATGCTGCGCTTCTACTCAGCGCCGGATGTCGAAAGCGACACCGTCTCACCGTGGTTTAATACTCAGTGGAAAGAGCAAGTACCCGACCAGCCAGGTCAGGTACTGAGTGGCTTGGAGCTCCCTGGCCCCAACCCCTTTATTGCCAGCGATTTAACGCTGCAAGAGGGCCAGGATGAGCGCCCCAGCCTACTGGTCGATACGCCATCGTTTAGCGCCTGGCATATGCAGGATGAACGCTTCGACACCCCGACAGTTGAGTGGCGCGTTAGCCTGCAAAATCCCACCGCCAGCTACTCTGCAGAAGAAGCAGTACTCACCCGGCTGCTCGCCAGCTGGCTCAACGACAGCTTGAATGAATCCCTCTACCCAGCGTGGCTAGCGGGGCAGTCGTTTAGCGCCTACCCTCACGCCCGGGGGATGACGCTGTCGTTCTCGGGCTGGCGTGATGGCCAAACCCCGCTAATTGAAAAAGCCCTTGAGCAATTAGCGCACGCAGAGATCAGCGACAGCGCCTTTGAGCGGGTGCGCTATCAGCTACAGCGGGAGTGGCGCAACGCGCCCCAGGCGTCGCTCACCGGCCAAGCCAGCCGTACGCTAGGCGAAGCCCTGCTCACACCGCAGTGGTCTAACGCAGAGCTTCTCGCCGCCAGCGAGCGATTTGATCGGGGGCACCTGGAAAATTTTCGCAAGCGCTTTCTAAATGACCTGTACGTCGACGCTATGGCGGTGGGCAACCTGGATGCTGACCTGGCCCGTGAACAAACTCAGCTGATGCGCGCCACGCTCAAGCCACGGCTAACCCGCGACGCCATTGCTAACTTAACCCCCCTTGCGGCCAGTGAGGAGCACCGCGTGCTGCACCCTCACAGCACGCGGGACGAGTCCTTGGTACTGCGCTATTTGCAAGGTCGCGACCAGACCCCAGAGGAGCAAGCCACCACCGCCGTGATCGCCCAGTGGCTGGAAACACCGTTCTACCAGCAGCTGCGCACCGAGCAGCAGCTCGGCTACATCGTCAACGCCGGCTATTCGCCGCTGCTCGAAGCGCCAGGGATTGCCCTCATGGTGCAATCACCCGACGTAGACAGCGGCACCATTGCCGAACGCATGGATGTGTTTCTTGATGAGGCTAACCAACGACTTGAACAACTCAGCGACGCTGACTTAGCGCCTTACCGCCAGGCAGTTCACGACCAGTTGCGCCAGCGCGATACCAGCCTTGCGGGCATGGCCAACCGTTATTGGCAAGCCACCGCGTTGGAAGACGTGCGCTTTGACCGCCGCGACCAACTGGCGGAATTAGTGCTTAACGTTAGCCTTGATGACATCAAAGCCCTTTGGCCATCGCTACGCGAACACATGCTAGACGTGCGTTTTAATCCAGGCGATGAACCCAGCGATGTCGGCGATTATCGGGAGGCCCGTTCACCACTGCCCAGCGTGCATGAACAGCAAGCCACCCCGTAACACTTAATCGTAACGGCTCGTTATTGATAGCAGCTCAGGCGTCAAACGCCTGAGCTGGCATCATGGCTTCGACGAACATGACCAGTTCTTCCAGAATCTGCCGCTCGCGATCAGTAAGCGTTTGCTGATTGTACTGAGCGATCTCCCGCGCAAACGCCTTTAAAGTAAAGCCCGCTAGCGCAGGGTCATTAATGCGCATCCAGCGATACGCCTCCCACTGCTCACGCTCTTCGCCTTCCAAGGTGTCGGGGTAGCTACGCGCACGAAAGCGAAACAGCATCTCTTCCAAGCGTGGATCTTGGAACGCAAAACGCTGCCCCACCAAGTCCCACGGCTCCATTTCACGCACACGCTCCATCTGCTGGCGGTCAGCGGCGGAAAAGAAGCTGCCAGAATAGAGCATTAGATCAGGGTCTTGCGGCGCATCTTCATAGCCTGCGTTAAATACCTCTGCGACCTTCTCAGCCACACCGCTGGCATCACGTAGGGTTTTCCAATGCTGCCGACAGGCCGTCACATCCAAGCCTAAACGCTCAACGATAGAGCCATACTCACCTTTTTGCGGCCCATCAACATCTTTTAAGGCACTGGCAGGAAAGACCACCGGGCAGCGGTTGATATGAATCACTTTCAGCGGAATGCGTACATCGCCTTCTGCCAAATCTTGCTGGCTTACAAACACACGGCCACGAATCTGTTCCACCGACATACTAAGCATATCGCCGGGATCAACGCTTAAGTCGTAAACGATGACCCCGTTGGGGTTGGTCGGGTGTTCAGCCAACGGCATCACCAGGGCGCTACAGCCACGGCTAGCGGGATAACGGCGGGAAATATGCAGTAGCGGTTTGGCATTGGGCAAGTCGAGCTGTTTAGCCACCGCACGCTTACCGCGCAGGCCGAGCAAGTAATCAAACAGCTTCGCATTGCGCTCTTTGAGAAGACGCGCCAAGGCGATTGTTGCGCGCACATCGGCCACTGCGTCATGAGCTCCTTCATGGGCAATGCCGTTCGCTGCCGTTAAGTGCTCAAGCTTAAAACTGGGTGCGCCATCTTCACGCAGCGGCCACTCGATGCCCGTAGGGCGCAACGCATAAAAAGCGCGCACCACATCAATCAAATCCCAGCGGGAATTGCCGTTTTGCCACTCGCGGGAATAAGGGTCGAGCAGATTGCGGTAAAACAGGTGGCGGGACACTTCGTCATCAAAGCGCAGGCTGTTGTAGCCGACTACGCAGGTGCCTGGCTCACTCATATGGCGCTGAATATCTCCCGCGAATTCAGCTTCGGGGAGACCATGGCGCTGGGCTTTTTGGGGGGTAATGCCGGTAATCAAACAGGCCGCAGGATGGGGTAAATAGTCATCGGCCGGTTTGCAATAAAGCTCAATGGGCTCACCAATCTCATTGAGATCGGCATCAGTGCGCAGCGCGGCAAACTGTGCGGGCCGGTCGCGACGCGGGTCAGCCCCGAAGGTTTCATAATCATGCCAAAGAAAACTGGCAGAGGCAGCATTGGGTGGCGCCATGAACAAACACTCCGCTGGGCAATGAAAAGCCCAAGCCTAGCACACCCGCCACCCCTTTCGCCGCGTATTCAGTTGTTAAGATCAGCTCTTCGGAAGCGTAACGTTCAGCTCGAGTACAGAGCAGTTGTCTTCGCTATCCAGCGAAATCTGAATGGCGTCGTCGTCCACATGTACATAACGACGAATAACCTCAAGCAGTTCGCGCTCAAGCAATGGCATATAGTCAGGCTGGCCGCGCTGACTACGCTGATGCGCCACAATAATTTGCAAACGTTCTTTGGCTACCGAGGCGGATTTCCTGCGCTCACGCTTCAAGAACTCCAGTAGTTTCATCGACGACCTCCCCCGAACATGCGGCTAAGCAGGCCTTTACGCTGCAGTTCGTGAAAACGCAGTGGCATGTCCTCGCCCAGTAGGCGCGATACGGTGTCGCTATAAGCTTGACCAGCGTCACTCGATATATCGTGGGTGACGGGCACCCCTTGGTTAGAAGCACGCAGAACGGCCTCTGACTCAGGAATCAAACCCAGCAGATTAATCGCTAAAATTTCGCGAATATCGTCTAGCGTTAACATATCACCGGAAGTGACTCGCTCTGGATTATAGCGAGTGACCAGCAGGTGCTCCTTAATAGGGTCTTCGCCCTGCTCCGCACGGCGGGTTTTAGAGGCTAGCAACCCTAAAATACGGTCAGAGTCACGCACTGACGACACTTCAGGGTTGGTAACCACAATGGCTTCATCGGCAAAATACATCGCCAGTTGAGCACCGCGTTCAATACCTGCCGGGGAATCACATAGAATAAAATCGAAATCTTCTTGCAATTTCTCCAGGATTTCCGCAACGCCTTCCTGGGTCAATGCATCTTTATCGCGGGTTTGCGAGGCCGGCAAAATAAACAAATTCTCAACGCGCTTATCACGAATCAGCGCTTGATTAAGCCCCGCTTCGCCTTGAATAACGTTGACTAAGTCATATACCACACGCCGCTCGCAGCCCATGATGAGATCGAGATTTCGAAGACCCACATCAAAGTCGATGACGACGGTTTTTTTACCGCGCAGCGCAAGCCCTGTGGAAATTGCCGCCGCACTGGTGGTTTTGCCGACCCCTCCTTTACCAGAGGTCACTACAATTATCTTGGCCAAGATTCACTTCCTTCTTGAAGTCGTTCGTCGCGAGCGCGAGTCAGTTGGCGCTCTGCACATAACGGGAACATCAATGTCATCAAACATGCCGTACTGTAACGGATCGAGTCATCGGCGTCGCTAGGCATGAAGATCAACGCGCCCTCATGAAAACACCTTATCCTAAAGGCTTAATCTCAAGCTGCTCTTTTGTAAAGTGAACTTCTGCTGGACGCCCTGAAAGCTGCGGGTCAATATCTTCAGATCGTTTGTAATTCCCCGCCACTGATAGCAGCTCAGCTTCCAATTCACGGCAGTATATACCCGCATGAGTATTGCCATGGATGCCCGCTAGAGCACGTCCTCGCAGGGCGCCATATACGTGAATACTGCCGGCTGCCAACACTTCTGCACCGGCATTCACCGCGCCAATCACGACCAGGTCGCCTTCAGAAGCACTCACCTGTTGCCCCGAGCGAACGGTACCCCGGTATAGGCGAGTGGCAATCGCAGGCGCTTCTGCTTCACTCACTTCTGTTTCTTCGCGGGTCACTTCATGCACTGGCGAACTAGTAACACTTTCAAGTACCCGCGCGCGCCCCTCTTCTACCGGCGGGAACCATCCCAACCCCAGCGCCCAGGCAGACTGACGCACAGGCTCGGTGCCACCGCGTACCGCGACCGGCAGTAGCTTATGGTCACGACACACGGCACAAATACGTTCAAGGGCTAAGTGCGGTTCATCCAGCTTTTCCACGCTGAGCACAACCGGTGTATGCTGAAAGAAAGCAGGTGATTGGGAAAGTTTGCCAGCCAACTGCTGCCGGATTCGCTCCGGATCAGCGCTACTTAGCTCCATGACGGTCATCGGCAGCATGCCGCCTTTAAAGGTAAAGGCCACAGCGGCACTATCCACGTTAAGGCTCATGGCCGAACTCCCTGTCATGTTCAGATAAGATAAAGGTAGCGTACTATCACGCATTGTGGTCTAGAAAATAGTCGCTTACCACACCATGCTTATTACAAGATAGTAAGGCCAAGCTAAGCGACAGCGCCGGTGACTGCAACCGCCGCATTGCTGACTAACGATTTTTTTCACGCTACGCACCAGCAGGATGATCCATGCACGGACTGTTAAGACGCCTGTTCGCACCTCGGTGGCAGCATCCCGACCCCGAAGTACGTCGTCAGGCCCTCCAGCGACTCGACCCTGAACAATCAGAACAGCGCCAGGCGCTGCAGTCGCTCTCTCAAGATCCCGATAGCCAGATTCGCCTTGCCGCGCTACTGGCCTTGGATGACTGTGCAAGCTTAGTCGATGCTTATTCGCATCATCAACAGGATGAAGCTTGGTTCAATGCCATTTGCCAACGGTTGAGCGGACGCGAAGGCCACACCGACCTGCAGCAACGCCAAGCGCTTATTGAACGTCTTGAAGAGCCGCGGGTACTGAGCGCGGTGGCCTTACAAGCCGACAACCTGACGTTGCGCTTAAGCGCACTGGACAGGCTGACTGATGAGAATGATCTGATTCATCAGGCTTGCCATAATGGCGTGGCCGCTGTTAGACACCAGGCTGCGGAGCGAATTGAGGACGAAGAAGGACTCAAACGACTTTTGAAAGAAGCGCGCCGTGACCGCCAGGTTGTACGCTTGGCGCGGGAACGGCTTAACCGGTTGCGCAGCGACGCCCAGTGGCTGGAAGCGGAAGAGCAGCAGCGCGAAACGCTGCTTAACCAACTTGAGCAACATGCCCGTGCCCCGTGGGAGCCACTTTATGGCGGGCGCTTCCGGCATCTTGAGCGGCAGTGGGAACAACTCACGCAACCGCCAAGCGTAGAGCAGGAGCAGCGCTTCCACCAAGCCAGGCTAAATTGCCGCAAGACGTTGCATGATCATGAAACCCGAGAGCAGGCTCGGCAGCAGAGCATAGAGCGCCGGGACGAAGCGGAGAACACCCGCGAGCAATTGCTTGAAGGAATAGAAGAGACGCTTGATGGGCTACGCCACGCGGCGGCCATGACCGTACAGGATATAGACAGCCTGCGCGCTCAGCGCCAGCTACTCGATCAACGCTGGCAAACCCTTTCCGATATGCACCCGCCTAGCGATGTGATGCGACAACGCTACACGCTGGCGATTCAAGATTACGATCAATGCTTAGAAGCCTGGCAGCGCTGGTGCGCGGTTAGCGCCGATATGGAAAAGGCGCTGGCTAACGAAGATCACGCCACCTTAGCGGCGCAGATCACCCAATGCCAATGGCCGGACGCCTTAACACCGCCCGCGCTGCTTGGGCGCGCCCAAACGGTTCTTAACGCTGAAAATTCGGCGCCCTCGCAGCCCACCGAAGACCATCCCACGCTCACTACTTATGCTGGCGAACTCGACACCTTTGAGCACTTATTAGAACGGGGCGCCTTCAAAAGCGCCAGCCGCCTTCATCAACGGCTTAAACCGCGCATTGAAGGGTTTGAAAGTGCCTCCGCTCAACCGCTTAAAGCGCGTCTGAAGCATTTAGCGGCACGATTAGCGGAACTGCGCGATTGGCGAGGTTTCGTCGCCGGACCTAAGCGCGAGCAGCTCTGTGCCAGTATTGAAGCCCTCGCCAATGATCTTCACATGGCAGAAGAGGCGCTTGATCGTCATCACCTTCAGTTGGTCAAAGAGTGGAAGTCGCTGGGTGATGCCGCTGCCAACCGGGAGCAGGCCACGCGCTTTCGCAGCGCCTCAGATCGTATCCACGAACGTTTAGCCCCCTGGCGCCAACAGCTTAGCGAGGAGCGTGAGACCAACCTTCAAGCCCGAGAAGCGTTATGCGACCAGCTTGAAAGCCTGCTGGCTCAACCTGCTGAAGACGCCGACCCGGATGTACTTCGGCAAATTCGCGACAAAGCACGCCTCCAATGGCGCCACTATAGCCCGGTGCCGCGAGATCACTCTGAAGCCGTTGGACGCCGCTTCGGTACTATTCGCCATCAACTACAGGCATTGATTGATCAGCGCGCCGAGACTATTGCCTCACAGAAACGCGGATTGATTGGTCAGGTGACGGCTCTGCGAAGTGATGAAAGCCAACCACTAGCACAGCGAATCCACTTAACCAAACAGCTACAGCTTCGGTGGCGAGCGTTAGGTCGTGCACCCAAAGGCGAAGAGCAGACGTTATGGAAAACCTTTCGTCATGAGTGTGACCAGCTTTTTGCCCAGCGCGATGCGCACAAAAATGAGCAAGCGGCACGTCAACAACAGCAGCTTGACGAAATGCAAACGCTGATCGACCAAATGGATAGCTGGCAACCTATTGAGGCTAGCGAAGCAACCACGCTGGAGAATTTTCTAAACCAGGCTAACCAACTCGAACCGCTGCCACGCAATCGCCGTAGTGAAGGTATGCAGCGGCGCATGAGTGGTATTGTGCGGGCGCGTCGCGAACGCTTAAATCGGCTCGCCGTCGCCAATACGGTTCAGCAATGGCACGCTATTATGCCGCTCGTGAATGCTCACTTAGCCGCTGATCAGCACTACCTTAATGAGGGCATCCCCAGCGATGTAGATGCCCAGGCAGTGCTCAGCGACTCATTACCTGCTTGTTTTAGCGAAGCACATAACACTCGTAACCAGCAGCGCCATCGTATAGCGGTGCCGTTATCTGACGCTGATCACGCTAAGCTGGCTGAGTCTCTCGCCCGATTAAGGGTACATCTCTCAATGCTGGCCGTGGGTAGCGTACGGCAAAGCGATGAACCATTGCGGCTGGCTATTCAAGTAGAACGCTTGAACGAAGGCTTCAAACAAGAACGCAGCCGTGATTTAGAGGTCACCGACATCTTAGTCGCGCTTTTGGCACTGGGGCCACTGCCCACCTCGTTATGGGACGCTGAAGTGGAAGAGTTGGATAAGCTACTGAGTCGAATGGCTCGGGTTCCACTGCCTTAATGATGGTTTAGCGATAGTTTGGCGTATCGTTCAATAACAACGGGAGGCTAATAGCCTCCCGTTTGCGTTTCTCCCTGGTAAGGGAGCTAGCGTTTATCAGCCTATGGCGAACCACTAGCCCATAAACTGACCACCGTTGATATCGATGTTAGCACCGGTGATAAATCCTGACTCCTTGTCGGCTAAGAAAGTGACCAAGCGACCAATCTCTTCTGGCGTGCCATAGCGCTTCACTGGGATCGTTTCCCGAATGGCTTCGCGCACTTTTTCTGGAATATTCATGATCATATCGGTAGCAATATAGCCTGGCGATACGGTATTGACCGTAATACCTTTGGTCGCTGTTTCCTGCGCCAACGACATGGTCAAACCGTGCATACCGGCCTTGGCAGCCGCATAGTTCACTTGGCCAAACTGACCTTTACGACCATTGATGGAGGAAATATTAATAATCCGGCCATAGCCATTCTCAAGCATCATCTCGATAACGCTACGGCAGGTGTTAAAAACACTGTTGAGGTTGGTATCAAGCACTTCATACCACTGCTCGTAAGTCATTTTCTTCAGGGTGCCGTCACGGGTAATACCCGCACAGTTCACTAGCACGCTGATGGGTCCATACTTGTCATGGATTTCGCGGGCACCTTCCAGGCAGGCATTGTGGTCAGCGAGATCGACACCCGACAATTCGATGTTGTTAAAGCCGTCAGCATGCTGCGACTCCAGCCAGGTTTTGGCCTTATCGGGGTTGCGGTAACCCGCGACGACCAGATAACCCGCCTCTGCCAACGAACGACAAATTGCCGTACCGATACCACCAGTTCCACCAGTTACCCAGGCGACGGGGGCTTGATTGGCCATTGACTACCTCCCTGATATGACAAATGGCTTGGATCTAACCGCACGCACGTTGCGCCGCAAGCCATTGTGAAAAAGCGCATCTGCGCTTGTATTACCCTAGTGCATTATTCGCGTTAGCAATGCACCAACGTAAGCTTTTTGTTATAGCTACCTGAAGCATAGCTGTACTCCCTTCATGTTGCAGTAGGATGTACGCCACTGCTATAAGCCGAACGTGTTAATACCTCTATTGACTTCACGTAAAAACTCTGTAGAATACGCCACACGTTGATGCGGGGTGGAGCAGTCTGGTAGCTCGTCGGGCTCATAACCCGAAGGTCATCGGTTCAAATCCGGTCCCCGCTACCAATATTTTGAAAGGCAGATCAGTTACTTACTGATCTGCCTTTTTTATGCCTGCCGTTCCAAAACGCCCTGTGCCCAAATGGTGCCCACGCTGTGCCTAAACTTTATATCTCTTCTTAATCCTCCAGCATTAATGTGACCTTCAGGCTACCTGCGCCATTTTTTCTACCTATCTTATTCAACGCGTTCAGGTTTCGGTCGGAGCACTTATTTCTTCCTTGATATGAGTGACCAGCTGCTCGATTTCACAATCAAAGTAGTAACATAGCTTGTCGAGATTATCCGTCACTGTGCTGTGGCCTGGGTGATTGATAATTTTCGATAACGTCATTCGATTGATACCTGTTTCTTTCGCTATCTCGCCTATCGTAATTCTGCGCCGTTCTGCAAATTCCTTTTCTGCAATCAGCTCTTTTAAGTGATACCGAATCATATCTTTATCCAATGTGACCATAAAAATTATCAAAAAGGTGTTGAAATAATCATTTGATTGTATATATTGATAATCTAACGATTAGAAATATTATCAAATGATCACCAGCATGAGGAGATAGTCTCATGGACTGCACTTTTTTGACAACGGAAGAACTCGCATCGCGGATCAAATATGATGCGCGAACCATCCGCCAGCAACTCAAAGACAGCGTGCTCATCGAAGGCACTCATTACATCCGTCCCTTTGGGCGCAGGAAGATCCTTTATATTTGGGAAGCTATCCAAGAAGAAATGCTTCAAGCGACTCCTCGTCAGCAAGCAATTGCCATTCCTATGGCTAACGGAGGAGTTTGTCATGGGTAAAGTTCGAGCCCGTAAAGAGAGCAAAAAGCTTTTTATCGACTTCCGATATGATGGCCAGCGTTTTCGGGAACAAACCCTGCTTGACGATAACGTAAAAAATCGTAAGCAACTGGAACTACTTTTACAGCGCATGGAAGCGAAAATGCTGCTCGGCGAATTCCATTATGCAGAGTTCTTTCCTAATAGCAGCAATTTGCAGAAATTGAAGACCCATCAGCCTACCAATAAAGCTGAACCTCAAGTTGTCAGCGATTTAAACACACCGATTTTTAATGATTTTTCTGATCAGTGGTTCGACGAGAGCAAAATCCAGTGGCGTGCTTCCCACGTCCGCAATGTGAGTTCGATCTTGGATAGCTCGCTGAAGCCAGCGTTTGGTAAAAAAACCATCGGAGACATCACCAAGGCCGACATCATGGCGTTTCGCGCCAAGCTAGCAAAACGCAGGGGCCGCGGTGCCACAGGATTTGTGTCGCCTAAAACGATCAACAGCCATATGTCCATTTTGCGTATGGTGCTCGATGAGGCGGCCGAGCGTTTCGATTTTGAGACGCCCTACAAAAATATTAAGCCGTTAAAGCTCCAGAAGACGCACATCGAGCCGTTTTCGCTACATGAGGTGCAACGCATCATCGATAACGTCCGCGCAGATTATTGCCACTATTACACAGTACGGTTCTTTACCGGCATGCGTACTGGTGAAGTCGATGGGTTGAAGTGGAAAAATATTGATTTTGCTAAGCGTGAAATCTTAGTACGCGAAACATTGATCAACGGCGAAACGGAATACACCAAGACCGATGGGTCGCAACGAGAAATCCCTATGTTCGGGCAGGTGTATGACGCCCTCAAAACGCAGTACACCGCCACTGGGCACATGAGCAAGTACGTGTTCTGCAATCAGATGGGACAGCCGCTTGATCACAATAACGTGACGAAGCGCGTGTGGTATCCCTTGCTCAAGTCTCTTGGGCTGACCAAACGCCGTCCTTATCAAACACGCCATACTGCCGCGACACTCTTTTTGGCATCTGGCGAAAACCCAGAATGGGTAGCGCGCATGCTGGGTCACAGTTCAACCGAAATGCTGTTCAAGGCCTATTCCCGTTACGTCCCCAATGCCACCCGTATGGATGGCTCTGCCTTTGAGCGTTTGTTAGACAACACCACGCCCACTAAGCCCCAGAAGGAGCAGCATCATGAAACGGCTTGATAACGCCCCTACTCATTTGTCTCGCACCTTCACGGGCACTTATCGCCTTACTGGGCGCGTGGTGGAGTTCGATAACGCGAAAACGCCTTTCTTAAAGCTGCGGCTAAGTGATTGCGTGGGGGATCAAATCGCGATGCTCAACTTGAGCAAAACAACGGTACCTGAGCGCATCGGCCATCTGGACTTTGTTACCGCTTCCGGAGTGAAGTGTTTGTCAGGCCAATTCATTCTTGATGAATTCCGCAAGGCGTCCCGGGATGAAGTGACCTCTATGGATACCCTGCAATCGTTGCCACGGGTGTATTGCCCAGTACCAGCGGTATTCGATCAGTTAGTCACGACCGTACAGTCGCTTCAATCAGACTGCCTTCGAGTGTTTTTAACACGGGTACTGGAACGTAAGGATCGTCTTGAAGCTTTTTTGAATGCGCCCGCCAGCGCCAATTATCACCATGCTTATCCAGGTGGTTTGCTAAAGCACTCGCTGGAAGTTGCTAATCACTCAGTGGCTATGCTGCGCCTTAACGAGCCAACCATGCCTCGACTCATGCAGGAAGCCTGTTTCGTGGGAGGGCTATTGCACGATATTGGTAAGACATATACTTATGACTCCAAGGGCAAGCCAAATGCCGCCTGGAAGCTCTGTAGCCATGACGTGTTTACACTAGAGGCTTGTGCCTATGGACTTGCATACTTGGATACTCATAAGCCCGATATTGCGATGACATTTCGCCATGTGTGGACGTGTGCTTCGCCAGGCGCTCGTTACGGACAACCCGCAGCAATGACGTTGGCCCGTTATATTCGTGACGCGGATGGGCAAAGCGCGATGGCCGATAACCAACAGCGAGCTTTTCGCCGTCAAACTAACAAGGGATTTGGCCGACTCGGGCAAAACCTTTTTTGGCAACCTCAACTACCTGCCGCAGCATCTCATTGATGCCGTCTTCTACTTTTTGACCTGAGCCGTCAGCTTTTGGTGTGGCGGTTCTATCAAGCAAAAGAAAAATTTTATGACCATGCCTAGTGAACGCACGCGCTCGGTTATCCAGACCCGAGAGTTCTTGATCGAGCTAAGCCGTAACACTGACTTTTCAGTAACCATCCGCAGACAAGCAAAGCAGCTATTAAGGCATTACCCGTCACAGATAGAGATGCTAGACGCTGGCCAACTGGAAGAGCACCTTACTGATGAGACTATATTCCAGCCTATTTTCAGCTCTGCGATTGAGAGACTCTAAAGTGTAGCGCTACTCAATCAGGGGGTGACGTCGAACCGAGCAAAGCTCGGCTCTTCTCTTCTATCTAAACGACAGCATCACTCCGGTATAGAAAATTTGACCGTTTTAGTACTGAGCGATTTGGGGTCTGGCCCGCCACGGCGGCCAGTATCAAGTGCGTCGATCAAAGCGATCTCTTCGGTGGAAAGCGAAAAATCGAAAATATCGAAATTCTCGCTGATCCGTTCAGTGTGTACCGACTTGGGGATCACTGAATGACCCCGTTCGATATGCCAGCGCAGAATCACTTGGGCCGGTGATTTACCGTGCTGACCGGCAATCCGTATGATTGTGGGATGCGTCAGCGGGTCGTCTTCCGGCTTAGGGTCTTCAGTGAAGTAACGATTAACGCCGCCAATGGGCGACCACGCCTGAGTCAGAATGCCCTGCTCCAGATGAAATTGACTCAGCTTCTTCTGAGTGAAGAACGGATGCAGCTCCACCTGGTTTACCGCAGGAACCACGCCGGTCTCATCAATGGCGCGCATAAGCTCTTCTTCGTTGAAGTTCGACACGCCGACAGCACGGGCACGGCCACTTTTCACAATTTCACAGAGCGCCTTCCATGCACCCAAAGTGCGTTCGAATTCAGTCGGGGCTGGCTGGTGTAACAGATAGAGATCAATGTGTTCCATGCTCAGCTTGCGCAGCGAACGTTCGAACCCGTGCATCGCGCCGTCATAGGTATAATCTGAAAGCCAGAGTTTGGACTCGATGAACACGTCTGAGCGAGCGAGACCGCTTGATCGGAACGCTTCGCCCACCTGCTCTTCATTCATGTAAGCGGCGGCAGTATCGACATGGCGATAGCCCGCCTCAAAGGCAGACAACACCGCGCCAGTAGTTTCCTCAGGACTAGAGCGATAAACGCCCAGTCCGAAGGCAGGCATCTCAACACCATTGTTCAAGGTAAGAAGGGGTATGGTCATAGCATTTCCTATCTTGTTTATAGCACTTGGCTGGTCGGCCGGAATAGAATCTCGTTGATATCCACGTCCTCGGGCTGGCTCATGGCGAATTCCACTGAGCGTGCGAACGAGTCGGCGGGTATCGCATACTGTTCATAGAAATCATGGATCGCCTCGGACACGTCATTTTCCGAGATACTATTCGGTAGTTCTGTATCGACAGCGCCAGGCGAGATAATCGTCGAACGGATATTGTAAGGTTTGACCTCTTGGCGCAGTCCTTCGGAGATGACACGAACGGCATGCTTAGTGGCCGCGTAAACAGCACTGCCAGGGCCAACCTTATGGCCAGCGACCGATGAAACGTTGATGATCTGCCCACTCTTTTGGGCGGTCATATGCGGCATTGCTGCCGCGATGCCATAAAGCACACCCTTGATATTGACGTCGATCATTTGATCCCACTCTTCGACCTTCAGGCGCTCTAAAGGTGAATGCGGCATCACACCGGCATTATTGAGCATGACATCGATACGGCCATGTAACTGAATGGCGCGCTCCACCAGCGCTTCAACCTGATCCCGCTGGGTGACATCGGTCTTAACCACCGCCTGCTCATCCAGGCCGAGCTCCTTGGCGAGCGCCTGTAAACGCTCCATACGACGCGCGCCGAGCACTACCTTTGCGCCCCCATTCACCAATCGGCGTGCGGTCGCTTCGCCAAGGCCACTGCTAGCCCCTGTGATGACAACGACTTTATCCTTGATACCTTCCATTGTGAGTTCTCCTTTCTAAATAAAGTAATGGCTCTTGCTGGTTCTTTGCTTAAGAAACGCTGCTGAGATAATCCTCTTCCGCTACTTTTTCCATCCACGTGACGGGCGAACCATTCTCCGATTCAGCAATCGCGATATGCGTCATAGCGTTGCTATCAGTGGCGCCATGCCAATGCTTCTCGTCTGGTCCAAACCACACTACGTCGCCTGGGCAAAGTTCTTGTTTTGGCTCCCCTTCCCGCTGAGCCCAACCCAGCCCGGCCGTAATGATCAATGTTTGCCCTAGTGGATGGGTATGCCAAGCCGTTCGGGCTCCAGGTTCGAAAGTGACGATAGCTCCGCCGGTTTTAGCTGGTTCAGGGGCTTGGAAAGGCGAATCAATACGCACTGTCCCAGTGAAATATTCTTCGGGGCCTTGGGCAGATGACTTGGAGGCGTTGCGCTGGATATCCATGAGAATACCTTTGGTCATTGGAGTGTTTTGACGAGCCTGGAACAGACAGCGAGGTCAAGAGGGAGTAGCGTGTCTCACAGTTTAGGACACTCACATGGATATGATTAGAGGCTTATAATGACTTGGTCTTATGTCTAAAATTCATTAATCCCCAAACCAACCTACCCCTCCTTCTCGTGCATTTGCCCCATCACGGGTGACGCTTATGACGCACCTAACTAGCTGTATGGAAGATATGCTCTCCATAACGGCTTAAGCTATTTGGCAACCCTACTGCTACAGGGCATACGTCCTAACGGCTTTTATCACCGTTAACTGATTGAACTCGTAGCGAAGCTTCCAAGGAATATCCAACTATCCTAGCCGCATAGAAACCCAAAGCCATCATCTGATTAATGAATTGAGCACATAAGCTCATCCGGATTTTAGCGATAGTTGAATGGATTTGGTTTAGCTAAGTTGGTAGCTGAAGACAAATGAACGTTATGAACTCATTTCCCAAAGACACCATGTCATTTGGATCGAATTTCATGCCGACTTGCTAGCGATAGGGATGCCCCATGTCAAAGCTAAGCGACTTCGAAATCACCAGGCGCAACCTGTTGATCGGGAGCGCCACGACCACAGCCTCTCTTGCCTTGCCTAAATTTTCCTTCGCCCAGGAAAAAAATACGGGGCAAGCTTCTTCAGTAACCACTATTCCAAACTCGGCAATGACAGAGGTCGGCTTCACTGTGAATGGCGAGGCCCGGAAGTTAACTGCCGATAATCGCCTCACCCTTCTCGATGCTCTGCGCGAAAGCCTGCAACTAAGCGGCACGAAAAAAGGCTGCGACCATGGCCAATGCGGAGCCTGCACCGTTATGGTCAATGGTCGGCGCATTAACTCTTGTTTGTCCCTTGCGGTAATGCATGAAGGTGACGAAATCACAACGATTGAGGGGCTTGGCACACCAGAGGGTCTTGACCCGATGCAGGTAGCCTTCATTGAACATGACGGTTATCAGTGTGGTTACTGTACGCCTGGTCAAATCTGCTCGGCCAAGGCAACACTCGAAGAAATCCGGGCTGGCATCCCAAGCCATGTGACTGAAGATATCACCGGAGAGATACAAATCACGTCCGCTGAGATACGCGAACGTATGAGCGGTAACCTCTGCCGCTGCGGCGCCTACGCGAACATTCTTGATGCCATAGAGCACGTCGCGGAGGATAAGGCATGAGAGCATTTAGCTACGAACGAGCAGGATCGCCCCAAGAAGCAGCCGCAGCAGCGGCCGCGCATGAAGGAGCCCAGTTCATCGCTGGCGGGACAAACCTTCTTGATCTGATGAAGCTGGAAATCGAGACACCCTCGCATCTCATCGATGTGAACGGACTAGGACTCGATACTATCGAAGCGACGGCAGAGGGAGGCCTGCGCATTGGCGCGCTAGTACGCAACACTGATCTTGCCGCCGACCAACGCGTGCGCCGCGACTATGGTGTCCTGAGTCGTGCGCTCGTCGCGGGGGCATCGGGCCAGCTACGCAACAAGGCAACGACGGGTGGTAACCTGCTACAGCGCACACGCTGTCCCTATTTCTACGACACCAACATGTCTTGCAACAAGCGTGAGCCAGGGTCGGGTTGCGCCGCGCAAGGAGGCTACAGCCGTCAACTCGCGGTCATCGGCGGCAGCGAAGCATGTATCGCTACTCACCCAAGTGACATGGCAATCGCCATGCGTGTGCTCGATGCAGTGGTGGAGACAGTGAATGCCGAGGGCGACACTCGCGCCATTCCCCTCGCTGACTTTCACCTTCTCCCTGGCGACACCCCGCATATCGAGACAGTACTCGCACCAGACGAGTTCATCACCGCCGTTGTCCTTCCCAGGCCACTTGGCGGGCAGCACTTCTACCACAAGGTACGTGATCGTGCATCCTACGCCTTCGCTCTAGTATCGGTTGCCGCTGTGATTCAGCCGGATGGCTCCGGTCGCATCGCACTAGGTGGCGTGGCCCCCAAACCGTGGCGAAATGAGGCCGCCGAGGCCGCCATGCCAAACGGTGCCCGAGCCGTCATATCACGTCTTTTTGAGGGTGCGACACCCACCGAAGATAACGAATTTAAGGTGACACTGGCTGAGCGTACACTTGCCGCCGTGCTCGCCGAAGCCAGGGGATAAGCCATGCGTTTCGACAGTCCCGCTGAACAAAACGTCTCCGATCGTATGAAGGTGCTCGGACAACCATTACGCCGAATCGACGGCCCTCTCAAAACCACCGGCATGGCGCCCTACGCCTACGAGCGTCATGGTGTGGCGAAAGATCAGCTTGTCGGCTACCCACTCGGCTCTGCCATCGCCAAAGGCCGTATCGTCTCGATGGATATTAATGAAGCGCAAGCCTCACCGGGCGTTGTGGGTATTGTCACCACCTTAGAAATGGAGCGCCTCCCCAAGGTCGACTGGAATGTGGCGTATCTCTTCGGCGGCCGCGAGATTCAGCATTATCACCAGGCAATTGCCGTGGTGGTTGCTAACAGTTTCGAAGAAGCCCGCGCCGCAGCTGCCTTGATTCGCGTCGAGTATGAGGAAGACCAAGATGCCACCTACGACCTGGCTGCCGTACGGCAAGAGCGGTTAAGTGATGACGTAGAACCCATTGACAATATTGGCGACTTCGAAAGCGCCTATGCGTCAGCTGAGGTGACACTTGATGCCACCTATACCACCCCAGGGCAATGCCATGCCCAAATGGAGCCACACGCGACCATTGCCCAATGGGATGGAGATCACCTGACCCTCTGGACATCGAATCAGATGATTGAGTGGAGCCGTCAAGCACTCGCTACCACGTTTGATTTGCCCGCCGAAAACTTTCGTCTCGATTCGCCTTATATAGGCGGTGGTTTCGGGGTGAAGCTATTTTTACGCGCCGATGCGGTGATGGCTGCGCTTGCTGCTAGAAAGGTCGGGCGTGCGGTTAAGCTCGCGCTCCCTAGGCCAATGTCCGCAAATAACACGACCCATCGCGGTTTGACGATCCAAAGAATACGCATTGGAGCCTCCCAAGAGGGAAAAATCACCGCGATCGGTCACGATAACGCCACCAACACGCTTCCCGGTGGTGATGGTGAAAACGGCGCCAGGGCCACTCGCCGTTTTTATGCAGGTGAAAACCGGCTTCTCATTAATCGAGCGCTGGAAATTCATCTTCCAGAAAGCAATGCGATGCGCGCACCAGGCGAAACAGCAGGCCTGATGGCGCTAGAAATTGCGATGGATGAAATGGCTGAGAAGCTAGGTATGGACCCTGTCGAGTTTCGGATTATTAACGATACGCAGGTCGACCCTAGTCATCCTGAACGTCAGTTTTCGGAGCGTCACTTTATTGAGTGCTTACAGCGCGGCGCCGAAGTCTTCAATTGGGCATCTCGCAACAAAGCCCCAGGCTCGCGACGTGAAGGGGCGTGGTTAATTGGGCATGGTGTGGCAGGCGCCTATCGCGATGCCCCTGCAGAAACCTCAGGGGCGCGTGTCAGTGTAAGACCCGATGGTTCTATACGGGTGGAAACGGACATGACGGACATTGGCACCGGTTCGTACACCATCATCGCTCAGACGGCGGCAGAAATGATGGGCGTATCGTTGGAGGTGGTTAACGTTGATTTAGGGGATTCTCGACATCCTGTTTCTGCTGGCTCAGGCGGCCAATGGGGTGCGGCAAGCTCGACGGCAGGGGTCTATGCCGCCTGTTTAGCGTTACGCAAAAAAATTGCAGAGCGTTTAGCTGTTGATCCTGAGGCACTTGAATTTTCAGAAGGTTATGTTCGCTATAACGATCAGCAAACAGCGCTCAGCGAGCTCGCATCTGCTGGCTCTATTACAGCTGAAGACAGTATTGAGTTCGGCGATTTTCGAAGTGAAGAGTATCAACTGGCCACGTTTGGCGCGCACTTTGTCGAAGTGGCCGTCCACGCGACGACGGGTGAAATCCGCGTCCGACGAATGCTGGCGGTCTGTGATGCAGGGCGCATTCTTAACCCCATGACCGCCCGTAGCCAGGTTATAGGAGCGATGACCATGGGCGTGGGTGCAGCTCTGATGGAATCGCTGGCGGTCGATACCCGACATGGCTTCTTCGTCAACCATGACCTCGCTGGCTATGAGGTGCCGGTGCATGCCGACATCCCCGCACAGCAGGTAATCTTCCTTGAAGGCGAAGACCCCTATTCGACACCCCTGAAGGCCAAAGGGGTCGGCGAACTCGGTATTTGTGGGGTCAGCGCAGCTGTCGCCAACGCGGTCTATAACGCTACCGGTGCGCGAGTCCGTGACTACCCCATCACACTCGATAAGTTCCTAGACCGTCTACCGGAAATCGCCTGAAACACTTAGCAATCCCGGAAGCCTCGTTAGCTTCCAAACACAGTTCTGAGCAGTATGAAATCCGTTGATATAACAACCCTTAATGCAAAGGATGTCGCCGTATGATGAAGTTTGCTTTTCCAGTCCTATTTTCCTTCGCCGCGCTTTCTCACGCCGAGGCACAAGAGTCTGATTCAGGCCGTATCGCGCCGGACGAGGTCTACGAAGTAGCGCCTGGTCTAGGCCAATACACGGATGACGTCTTGTTCGGGCGCGTCTGGCCCGGCGAGGCCCTCGCCCCCCGAGATCGTAGCCTCGTCGTGCTGTCCGCTCTGATTTCCATGGGGCAGACCGGGCCGGTAGGTAGTCATACCCGCATCGGCCTGGAAAACGGCCTCACGCCTGCCGAGATCGGTGAGATCGCCACCCATCTGGCTTTCTATGCTGGCTGGCCCTATGCCATCGCCGCTGTCTACGAGATGCACGAGGTCTTTCAGAATCAAGGCGTTGAGATGCCAGTAGATGCCGATGGCACACCGCTGGAACTTAACTCTGAGGCCGAAGCGGCGCGTCAGCGTGAAATGTCCGAAGGCATCACTGCGACAGTGCCTCAACTCGCGGACGCGACCAATGAGGTACTGTTTGACGATTTATGGCGTCGACCTACGCTGAGCACCCGAGACCGCAGCTTGGTGACTATCGCGTCACTAGCCGCTACCGGTAAGGCCGAACAACTCCCCGCCTACCTCAATCGAGCACTGGATAATGGGCTAACACCAGCTGAGGCGAAGGAAGCAATTCACCACCTAGCCTACTATTCAGGATGGCCAAACGCGGTATCCGCAGTCCCGGTGCTTGAAGAAGTCTTGTCGGCGCGTGAGACAGCCGAGACGTCAGCCAACATTACGGTTGTGCCCAGCACGAATGCAGAAACCACGACGGGCGGTGAGGATAACTTCACAGGCGTGGCTGAGGTCAGCCAACGCTTTTCTGCTCCCCAACCCGCCCGCCTCGGGGGAGGCGTAGTGAGCTTTGAGGCGAGCGCACGCACGGCTTGGCACACCCACCCTCTCGGTCAAACGCTTTATATCACCGACGGATGCGGCTGGGTGCAGAGTGAAGGCGAAACTGTCCAAGAGGTTAAGCCCGGCGACATCGTTGTCATACCACCGAATACGCCTCACTGGCATGGTGCTTCCGCATCTGACGACATGACTCACCTTGCTATATCAGAAGCGCAGGATGGCAGCTCTGTAACGTGGATGGAACTCGTCACTGATGAAGAGTATGCACAAGGAGATAGCGCTGAGAGTAAATGCAACGTCTAAATAGGTGATCGGATTGACTCAGCCATAGCACGAATAATCCCATCAAAAGCTCCCCCATCAAGCGCTGGAGGAGTTATACAGATAACAACGTTCTAAGGAGTCGGCTTGTATGAAATCTAGATGGACAACGCCATTAACGGCTGCCTTTATTGTCAGTGCTTTGAGTTCACCGTTTAGCCTCGCGGCCGAACCTGATACTCAAGAACCTCTGGTGATCCAGGAGCAAGGCAGTTTCACCGTGGGTGGTACCATAACAACGGAGCCAGGAGAGTTTGACCCACTGAACCCTACTCAACCTGATGGTCAAACCTTTCGAGGAGACCACCTTTATACGTTTTACCAGATTCCAGACGAAGCTCGGCAACTGCCTATCGTTATGTGGCACGGCTTTGGGCAATTCTCCAAGACATGGGAGTCCACCCCGGATGGGCGTGAGGGTTTCCAAAATATCTTTCTTCGTCGCCAATACCCGGTTTATGTCATTGACCAACCGCGTCGTGGTAACGCTGGACGCAGCACGGTCGGTACCGAAATCAACCCCACCCCTGATGAGCAGTTTTGGTTTGGGCAGTTTCGCGTGGGCGTCTGGCCAGATTATTTCGAAGGCGTACAGTTCCCGACCGATGAGGAGACGCTCGATCAGTACTTCCGTTCCATGACACCCGATACCGGTCCATTCGATATTGACATCATGTCCGACGCCGTCTCAGCCCTGTTTGACGAGATTGGCCAAGGCATCCTGTTTACACACTCTCACAGTGGCGGCATGGGATGGTCTGCAGCCATCAAGAATGATGATATCGAAGCCATCGTTGCCTTTGAGCCAGGCAGTAACTTTGTCTTCCCAGAAGATGAAGTACCTGCTCCTAAAGAAAGCTCCTTCGATACGCTGGAAGGGGTAGCGATTCCAATGAAAGATTTCGAAAAACTAACCGAGATCCCCATTATTATTTTTTATGGCGACAATATTCCTGCAGAGCCCACCGATATTCCCACCCAAGACGCTTGGCGGGTAAGACTAGAGATGGCGCGTGAGTGGAGAGATGCCGTTAACGAACATGGGGGCGACGTTACACTCGTTCACCTGCCTGAGATTGGCATTGAGGGTAATACCCACTTCCCCTTCTCGGATCTGAACAACGTCGAAATTGCGGATCAGGTTTCTGAGTTTCTGGCCGAGAAAGGATTGGATTAACGCTTGCCAACTCAACGCTAGTTAATATCGGCATCGGCATTAATATCGCAACAGGACAAGGAAGTCCTGTTTTCCCTGCAGCCGACAGCAATGCTGCTCGAAGTATTCATGATTTCACCTCATCAGCTCATCCCAGATATTGGACTTATTCTCATCAGTCAACTCCCTTACGCTGCTATTAAAAGCGCGCTCATCACCAATAGTGCGCTCTGGGTATCGTTTGTTTAATCATCTGGAGAACTATATGAAATACACTTTATTACAGGCTGCAGTCATGGCGGCAATGACCGGTATCACTGCGAGCAGTGCTTGGGCGGCGGATTACCAAGACAATCCATTTACCTTGACCTACGAGGACGCGATTACTGAAAACGTAAATGGCAAGGTCAATATTCATCCGGTCAGCTATGAACTTAATGGCGTGAATATTGCAGCTAATGTCTATACCCCTGCGGGTTACGATCCGGAGCAGAGCTACCCAACCGTGGTAGTGGCCCACCCGAATGGCGGGATAAAAGAACAAGTGGCAGGTTTGTATGCACAACGCCTAGCGGAGCAGGGCTACATCACCATCGCCGCGGATGCAGCCTTTCAGGGGGCAAGTGGTGGCGAGCCACGCAATGTTGACACGCCCGCAAATCGCATCGAAGACATCCATGGCATGGCGGATTTCATCACCCAATATCCGGGCGCCAATGAGCAAAGCTTAGCCTTACTCGGCATCTGTGGCGGTGGTGGATATTCGTTGGCAGCCGCCAAAACGGATAAACGCTTCCAGTCAGTCGCAACGCTCAGCATGTTCAACTCGGGCCGCGTTCGTCGCAATGGCTATGTGGATTCGCAAATGGACACGATCCAAGAGCGGCTGCAGGAGGCTTCGGAAGCTCGCGACCAGCAAGCGGCTGGCGGAGAAGTGCTGTATGCAGCTGAAGGTTTCACTGAACTCACTGACGAGCAGATTGACGAGCTTCCCTTTGAGCTCTATAGCCAGGGGGCTATCTACTACGGTAGAACCCATGCACATCCGAACTCGACTGCCCGATACACTCAGAGCAGTTTGCTAGATTTGATGCGCTGGGATGCTACTGATCAGATCGAATTGATCGACCAGCCGCTCTTAATGATCGCCGGTAGTGAGGCCGAAACCCTCTATATGACCGAGGATGCTTTCAGCATGGCCACCGGCACAGAGAATAAGGAATTGTTCGAGATCGATGGTGCCACGCATATCGAAACCTACTGGGTTCCCGAGTATGTCGATAGCGCCGTCGATGAGTTGACCGAATTCTATGCCCGCACTTTGTAATAAATAATTGCATCATAGTCGCTGCTATCAGTGGCCCGACTCTCATAAGGCCAATGAAGGTGTTGCAGTCTTCACATCGAAACCGGCTTAAAGGAACCAGTGATACCCAAGTGTAGGCGACCATTAACTTCCTGACTTCATCCCTTATTGAGTACTGAAATGAAGAAGTATGCCCCCTATTTTGCCTTGTTTGCTTCAATTCTCTATTTACCCAGCGGGCAACTGCAGGCCGAGGAAAACCGTGTCCAGTTTCCTGATCTTGATGAGTTGGTGCACTACACAACCGTAAGGCGTGGCGATGTGATGGAACATATCATGACCACTCCCGAAGCCATGGAAGCCGTAGAGGAAAGACGTTCCATACCCTACGGAACGCATTTTGTGCTCGTTGACCATCGAGATGGCGAACTCTATCGCTACTTTGTCATGGAGAAAGGCGAAGGTTTTGGTGATGACTACGATACGTCACGTAGAACCGACGACTGGCAGTTTCAATGGTTTTGGCCAGATAGATCAATTAATACCGATGAAAATACAGCCCGCTGCCAATCTTGCCACCGTCGACAGGCGTCGAGTGATTACCTGTTTACTGGCTATCGGATACCCCGATTTGATGGTTCACCCGTCGAGTAATGTTAGGAGCACCACGTGAGTTCAATTTTTTTGATGAGGCTGGTATTTGACCTCACTGCGGCAGGTCTGCTGTTGTTTGGCTTTTCTTATTGGTGGCTTGGTAATGTTGCCCATGAAGTCGCTGGGACAGCACTGTTTCTTCTCGTTATTATTCATAACCTTTTTAATCGGCGTTGGTATCGCACGCCCCCTAAGGCACGGCGTGCATCACGTGAGCTTTTCAATACCGTTGTAACTTTCATACTGATGGTTGTGATGTTGGTACTGATCGTCACTAGCATACTGATCTCTAATGCTTTATCTAGCGTCATGTCAGCTTATGGCGGCTTTACAGTGATGCAAATACACACGATGGCAGCTTATTGGGCACTCGTCATCGTGGCTATCCATCTCGGGTTACGCTGGCCATTACTCATGGGACTCGCTCGTAACGCTTTGGGCCTTCAACGCGATAGCCGTACGCGAACTGTCGTACTTCGATTAATAGTTATAATGATTGCGGTCCATGGTGTGTGGAGTTCGTTTGAACTGGGGCTTGGGAGTAAGTTATCCATGCAAATGACACTCGATTGGTGGAACTTCGAAGAATCAGTGGCCGGCTTTTTCATTCACTGCATAGCGATCGCCGGACTCTTCATGCTCTTGTCTTATTACGCGTCACAAGGGGTTGCAGTGGCGCAAACGCAAGGCAGGTAGGTCAATCCCCCATTTTTAGAGACACATTCAGAGGCTATTACGCGTTTTACCCCGCTGAACGCGTAATACATCAGCCATCACAGCAAGGGCTATTTCGGCAGGTGTTTTGCTACCTAACGACAGGCCTATGGGCATATGGAGGCTTGCTATTTCAGCTTCGTTGAGCCCACCTGAACGACGAAGCCGCTCTGCCCTAGCGTGAGAAGTTCGTTGTGACCCCATGACTCCGATATAAAAAGCAGGAGTGCGCACGGCTTCAATCATGGCTAAATCATCAATGCGAGGATCATGCGTCAGCGCGACGATAGCGGTAGCGGCATGACAACCGCCCGATGCAATGAATACAGAAGGAAGCTGGGCACGCACTTCCACACCTGGCACATCAAAACCAGCTAGCACCTCCTCACGCGGGTCGCAGATAATCACCTCATACCCTAACCCAAGCGCGAATTGAGCACAGGCCTCGGAGACAGGCGATATTCCCGCAATAATTAAACGGGTAGCTGGTGTTAAACGAATGTGCGCCACATTGGTATTCGCGTCCCAGGTCACTCGCGGCCCAATGCCATCATCAACAACGAAGCTCCTCGCATTGCTGTTAAGTTCAATACACCGCGCCAATGCTTTTTGGCCTAGCAAGGTGTCACGGAATACTTCAAGGTGAACTAAAGCATCATGCTCAGGTGGCAGTCGTTCAATAAGAACATCGAGAATACCCCCACAAGGAAGGACAACGCCTGCGCCTTCAGCACCGCCCTCACCATAGCGAAGAGTGGTCATTGGTGTGTCAAACTCACCCGCGGCCAGCCGTTCAAGAAAGTCCTCCTCAACACACCCACCTGACAGCGACCCAACATACTGCCCCTCGGTACTGACAACGAATAAAGCGCCCGGTGGACGTGGCGAGGAGCCATAGGTTGCCATCACCGTGCATAGCCACACGGTGGCACCGTCACGTGCCCAAGCAAGTGCCTGCTCGATAACCTTTAGATCAAGATGCTGCATTTTCACCTCGCATCAACTGGCTAAAAGGGAAGGCAGCCAATGCATCAAAACCTAGAAGCCATCGTGTTAAACGTCATTTAATTAAACAGCTGATTAACTCAATGCTCTCGTTGCTGCGTTTGATGCTGGCACGATCATGAATAGCGCCACCAATAGGGCTAAGCACACCATAATGCTGCCTCCCAAAACAGCCACTGAGATTTGATGGCTGAGCAGAGTGATTCCCGTTAAAGGTGCATTGCTGGCATGGGCAAAAAAAGCGATCAAGATACCAAGCCCAAGTGTTCCACCCATTTGGTGGGCCACGTTGACCATGCCTGAAGCTGCACCTTGATCGTCAGAGTGGACTTGGCTAACACCGGCGACGGTCAGCGGGCCCAGTGCTGAGCCGTTGCCGAGTCCAATCAATAACATGGGTAGCGCTATTCCAGACCAATAACTGGCATTCTCATCGGCTAGCGAAAGCCAAAACATACCCACAGCGAGTAGCGCTAAAGAAAGGCATAACACGCCACCGTTGCCAAAACGGCGTGTCAATATAGGCACCGAAAGTGCAGCGACAAAGGTAGGTATGGTCATAGGTAAGAAGCCAATACCCGCTTGCAATGGCGAGAACCCCAACACGAGCTGCATAAACTGAGTGGAAAAAAAGAAAAAACTTACCATTGCACCAAGAAACAGTAGACGACCTAAATAGGCACCGACCCTTTCACGACTGGCGAAGAGCCTTAAGGGTAGCATTGGCTGAGATACACGCTGTTCAGTAACAATAAAAAGTGCAAGCAACCCAATCGAGATGGCTAACACTCCCAAGGTGCTCACTGCCAACCAGCCCACCTCAGTGGAGTGAACAATGGCATAAACCAATGCCCCCATACCGAGGGTAGAGCTGACTGCGCCTACCAGATCAAAAGCCCCTTTTTGTCGTGAGGTCTCGCTCAATACATTCATTGCCGTGGCAATCAGAGCCAAGCCAATGGGCACATTCATAAAAAAGCCCACCCGCCAAGAAAGCTGATCAGCGAATATCCCCCCTAGCACCAGCCCCAAGCTAGCACCGCCCCCCGCTACCATCGAATAATACGCCAATGCCCGAGTCCTCTCAGGCCCTTCCGGAAAGGTTGTTGATATTAGCGCTAATACTGAAGGCGCTAAAATAGCCGCCCCTATGCCTTGTATCCCCCGCGCAATAATCAGCCAGTACGGTGTTTGTGCCAAACCTATCGCAAGCGATGACAAGGTAAATATCCATAGGCCTACTAGCAACATTCTCTTACGGCCCAACAGATCGCCTGCGCGCGCGGCTAATAATAAAAAACCACCAAAAAAAAGCGTGTAGATATTTTGTACCCACGACAATCCCACTGAAGTAAAGCCGAGATCATCGCGTATCTCAGGCAGTCCCGTTACGACAATGGAGATATCGAGAACAATCATTAAATAACTGATTAACACTACACCCAACACTGCGCTGGGGTGACCATTAATTAAGCGGCTGTCAGCCGACTCACTTGACGACATTATTCACTCCTTAAACCAAGGCATCTATTCTTAACCTGCAATTAGCGGGCATGGCTCATAATGTTCAGGTGTCCTGAATAGGGTGAGGCAGCGATGGCAATACAGCGCATGCTGGTGCGTTGTGCTATGGCCTACCCATCAGCTCCGTAACAGCGAGTAGCGGTGCAAAAAGTAGTGATAAGACTTTAGCAAAAGGCAATTTTTATGATTAGATAGCAAAATATGGATGAGCTAATGAAGGAAATTCATCAATGTCGCGCGATAATTTCAATGATTTACACGCATTTCTCATGGTCGCCAAAAAGGGCAGCTTCACGCGGGCCGCTGCAGAGTTAGGTGTATCACAATCGGCTCTTAGTCATGCCATGCGCGGCTTAGAAGAAAGGTTGGGCATCCGCTTGTTAATGCGTACCACAAGAAGCGTCTCACCTACCAATGCAGGTGAACGGTTAATTCGCACTATAGGTCCTTGCTTTGAAGACATTCAGTCAGAGCTAACCGCCCTCAACGAACTACGTGACAAGCCAGCAGGTACTATCAGGCTTTCAAGTAGCAGCCACGCTGCCGATTATATTTTAATACCCAAGCTACAACCGTTTTTAAAGGAGTACCCAGATATTCAAGTTGAGATCAATGTAGATAATGGATTAACGGATATTGTCTCTGAACGGTTTGATGCAGGTGTCCGGCTTGGCGAACGCGTCGCGAAAGATATGATAGCTACTCGAATAGGCCCTAATATGCGGATGGTTGTTGTAGCAGCACCGGATTATTTTGAGCGTTATTCACAGCCAAAAGATCCCCATGAGTTGACTGACCATAATTGTATTAATTTCCGGTTTCCAACCCACGGTGGTTTATATATGTGGGAATTTGAGAAGAAAGGCCATGCAATGAACGTATCGACAGAGGGGCAACTTATCGTCAACAATACTCAACAACAAATAAATGCCACGTTAGCGGGCGTAGGGTTAGGTTTCGTCCCAGAAGATATGGTGGTGGAATACATTAAATCTGGGCAGCTAATTCAAGTGTTAGATGATTGGTGCCCTTCCTTCCCTGGATTTCATCTCTATTATCCAAATCGACGTCAACCATCGCCCGCTTTTTCACTGCTATTGGAGGCATTACGCTCATCTTCATAGGCGCGGCAACACTATTGATGAGTTCAATTCATAGCCACATCCCAATTTATACCTCTAATGCTTATTACTGCATGGCATTATGGTGATGCAATCTGATACATATTTTTTAAAAGCCAATCGTGTATCGATCTAAAGTCGCTACTCACTTTAAGGGGTATGTAGTTGAAATCTCGATGGAAAAAAATTCTAGGTGTTCTATTACTTCTGGTTTTATCTATTGGCGTGGCTGGGTATGCTTACCTTCAATCTCCAAAATTTGGTGCGCCGCCCGATCAAGAGAGCTTAGCGCTTTTTCAACAATCTCCAAATTATTCAGACGGGATTTTTCATAACCTAGAGCCAATCCCTGAGATCACAATGGAATCAGACTCCGATCGCGGCTGGTTAGACTTTTTCTTTACTGGAGATAGCGGAAGAGCACCCCCACAGGCGTTACCTACAGTAAAGACAAACTTACATGAAATAGAACAAAGCGAAGACATCATTGTTTGGTTAGGGCACTCCTCATTTTATGTACAAGTGGCGGGGCAACGTATTTTAATCGACCCAGTCCTTAGTCAAAATGCCTCACCTATCCCCTTCACCATCCAAGCATTTGAAGGGACGAGCATCTATACCGTAGAAGATATCCCTGATATCGATTATGTCTTAATTTCCCATGATCACTGGGATCATTTGGATTATCCCACGGTGATGGCGTTAAAGGATCAAATCGATAACGTTATCGTAGGGCTGGGTGTGGGTTCACACTTTCGAAGCTGGGGATTTGATAATGATCAGATTATTGAAACCGATTGGAACACTCAAATAAGCCTGGATGACGAACTAGTTATCCATGTACTTCCCGCACGTCATTATTCAGGCCGCCTGTTTCAACGTAATCAGACGCTTTGGGTATCTTTTGGCATTCAATCACCACAAAGGCAACTGTATTTCAGTGGTGATAGCGGCTATGGAAGCCACTTTCAAATTATAGCCAATGCGTTAGGCGCAGTAGATGTAGCCATGCTAGATGCAGGCCAATACGATGAACAATGGCGTTTTACGCACATGACGCCTGAAGATGCCGCTCAAGCGGGCCGCGACCTAAGGGCGACGGGGGTTATACCGGCTCATGTAGGAAGGTTTTCGCTCGCCTTTCACGATTGGGACGACCCATTTAACCAGTTGGCAGGTCTTGAGCAAGATGAACCGTTCGGGCTGTTAACTCCACGTATTGGTGAAGTTATTGAGCTAGCTTCTTTGTCAGAGCTTGATTTCAACCAGTGGTGGAATATCGACGACACTTCAGATAACTAAGCGTAATTGACACTTAATCCGTCTATTTAATGGATAATACCCTATGATTTTTTTTCGTTTTACCTTATTGATGGCTACCTTATCAGCTTCTTCCACCCTATACGCTCAAGAACAGGAGAGTGAGATTAACCTTCAAAGCGACGATGCGAATTTAATTGTCTATTTAACACGTACCAACAATACGAAAGCCGTCGCTTCAATGATTCATGAGGCAGTGGGCGGAGAACTTATTGAGCTAGCATTAGAATCGCCCTACCCTGAAGATTATGACGCTATCGTATCTCAAGTAGACGAAGAGAATGAAACAGGGTACCTTCCTCCTCTTGAATCAACCATCGATAACATAGAGCAATACGATACCATTTTTATTGGTTTTCCTACCTGGGACATGACCCTGCCACCACCAATGAAAAGCTTCTTGAGTGAATATGATTTAAGCGGAAAAACCGTTATTCCCTTCAATACTAATGGTGGCTACGGCTTAGGAAGCAGCCTGGAAGTTGTTGAAGAATTGTGCGCTGGTTGTCAGATATTAGATGCATTCGAAACAAAGGGTGGCTTAGAAAGGGATGGCATTTTACTAGCTATAGAAAATGAGAGAGAAGATGAGGTTGAGGCTGACGTTTTAGATTGGCTGGAAAGTATAGGCTATTCAGGATTAAAATGAGAAAACTACGTTATATCAACACGCTCACTACCTGCTTTCTTATAGGTGTGCTCGCGAATTTTGAGCTAATCAGTTGTCATAAGGGGCTTGAGGGCTTTGCCCATCATGCTCTTGACTAACTGACGACCCATTTATCTATGCTCGAAGACACCGCATGCATGCTTCACGAACAGTGTAGTTTTGATCAACGACCAGTTGTGCTGCTTCGAGTCGAAATACAGGACTAAAGTCACGCTTTGGTCTTGTTACCATTCTGCCATTAAACTCATCTGATGTGCTTAGGTATGATTTTATATCAAGCGGCCTGTTAATAAATTAAGACCACTAGCGAACAATTTACGCTGGTACAAAGAAAGCCTCTAGCACTCAAACGAGCGCTAGAGGTTATTCCATTAAAGTGCCTTCACTAACTCGCCATAATCTCCACCCACACGCAAGACAATGGTCACGTCGTTGTCATTGCGGTTACGGAAGAACCAGCCGTGATTGCCGGTGAAAGCGGCTTCAAGCTTGCCCTCATCCTCGGGTACACCCCGGCCTTTCTCATAACTGATGGAGTTACCATTTCCATCACCGTGCGTGTCAAAGTTGACGGGGCCACCTTCTGATGCCCAAGCAAAGGTAGCAATAGCACCTTCTTGCATGGTGAGTTTGTACTCCGTTCCTTCTCCTGGCGTCAGAGTAAAGCTCACCTCATCACTCCATAGAGACGCTTCTTCCGCTTGCGCCGCCTGGGAAGCGGCCTCCTCAGTCGCTAATGCCTCTGCCAGCGCCACGCTGGCGTCGGTCATCACCCTTTCAGAACCAGTAGGTGAAGGTGCGACTGGATCACTCGCTGAGGCTGAATTGGCTGTTGGGGGAGCTATCTCTGCCTCGGATGTCGCAGTCTGAGCATCAGCACCGTTTACCGTCGCAGGCTGACTATCACTGACGATCTCTTGAGATGCAGTGGGTTGAGACGCCTGCTGGGCACTGGCTTGATCGTTGGCCTGGTCAAGCTCGGCTTCCTCAGCCAGCTGGGTTTTGATTTCTCCCATCTCAGTCAGCCCCAACATGCGCCCAGCGCCGGTGGGGTCAATGGCATACTCAGCAGGCAGCACGACGGTGATCAGCAAAGCGACGGCAATAACGGCGGCCATCAACGTAGAGCGAAGTAACTTACCCGTTGACGGCAGTTCGGCACGGGTTGGAAGATCAGAGTTATACATCGGGGACTCCCCTTAATTAAGCAATGAAATAGCCGGTCAGTTGATAACCCACCAGCATAAAACCAGCACACATCATGGCGACGTTGGCGGTATACGCGTGGCGTAAGAAGCCAGTAGTACGTCGCCAGAAGCCCATCACAATGAGAATGGCGCTCAATGCCAGTAGCTGGCCGATCTCTACGCCTACGTTGAATGCCAGGAGGTTAGGGACGAGACCATCAGGCGAGATATCGTATTCAATGATCTTGCTCGACAGGCCAAGGCCATGAAACAGACCAAACACCAACGTGGCTACCTTAGTGTTGGGCTGAAAGCCGAACCAACACTGATACGCACCGATGTTATCGAGCGCCTTATAAACAACGGAGAGTCCGATGATGGCGTCAATCAGGTAACTATTGATGCCGATATTGAAGTACACCCCTAACAGCATCGTCGTCGAGTGACCGATGGCAAAGAGGCTGACGTAAATAGCAATATGCTGCATTCGGTAGAGGAAAAAGATGACCCCTAACAAAAACAGAATGTGGTCATACCCCGTCACCATGTGCTTGGCACCGAGATACATAAACGAGATCAGATGAACATCATAGATCTCTTGTATATAGCCCTTGTCACCTTCAGCCACCGCGTGAGCAAGTACCTCACCACTGGCGCCCAGTAGCATTAACAGCAGGGTTAGAAAGGCTAAGGCGTGGCGTCGGGCCATTATAGGCAAGCCGAGCGCACCCCTTACTTGGGATGGAAACATGCAACCTCCACGGGTCAGTCATTAGTGTTGGCCATCCGATGGATGGCCCCAGTCATCAAGCAACGACTGGCCGTGGAGGCCGCTCCAAGCGGTAGACACGACGCAGGGGAAAGGCCCGTCGTTCGCCTATCCGCAGGGCGTGACGGACGTTGGGTGCGAGGGCAATGCTCGCCCCCAACCGGTCCGCTTGTTCGTGGAAATGACTGCCGCTCTCATGAGGGAGCTGGCGAGCATCTTCATGCATGTGGCTATGGGTATGCCCATGGCCGCTTAGATCACTCTTGTGGTCAAGCGACGCAACGCTAGCCATGCTCGCCGCCCCATGGGCTTGCGCCTCGCCGAGGCTGGAGATGACCAGGCTAGGCAAGAACACTAGTAAAAACATCAGGTAGCCAAGACGGTGGCGCAGCCGATGGAGCATAACAAAACAACCAGAGTAAAAGTGATAACCAAGCAACAGATGCTGTTTCAGCAATAGCGTTGGCAGCATGATACCAATAGATTAACATCCCCCCTAGGGGGATAGAAACAATGAAAAGGAAAAGAACATGACATCGCATACCCACCAGTCGCATCCCGATATCATCAAGCGACTCAATCGCGCTCGCGGCCATTTGCAGAGCGTGACGCACATGATGGAAGAGGGTCGCCACTGCCTCGACATCGCGCAGCAGCTCCACGCGGTCGAGAAAGCCGTCCAGCAGGCTAAGCGCGTATTGATCCATGACCATATTGAGCACTGTCTGGATGACGCTCTTAGCCCTCTCTCACCGGAACAGCAACACCATGTCGACGATTTCAAAGCGATTGCGCGTTATTTGTGAGGAGCTAACGCCAAGCCAGCACTTTGGTCTTCCTCGCAGGGCAATATCTCAACTGTGATGTGAACGAGAGAAGAACAATGGGCCTGGATATGGCGTTTGTATGCCGTGGGCGACTCGGGTTCATGGGCCACGATGGAGACGATAGCAGCATAAATATTGGGGCCAATCGACCACACATGGAGATCACTAACACGGGCATCATCGTTCTCAACGGCCTGTTTGACAGCGTTTTCCATCGATTGATGCTGATGATCCAGCAATACTGTCGATGTCTCTTTAAGCAACTGCCATGACCAGCGGGTGACCAAGATAGCGCCCACGATTCCCATGGCAGGGTCCATCCACCCCCAACCCGCATATTTACCCGCCAGCAGCGCCACAATCGCGAGCACTGATGTCAGTGCATCCGCCAGTACATGCAGGTAAGCAGCACGACGATTATGATCATGATGATGGCTGTGGTCAGGATCATGCCCATGACCATGACCATGATGGTGGTCATGACCGGCCTCGCCTAATATCCAGGCAGAAACACCGTTGACCACCAAACCGATAAACGCGACAAAAATAGCCCCGTTAAACGAGATCTCAACGGGTTGAATAAAGCGGCCCACGCTTTCTATCACCATGTAAAGGGCGAACACGGCCAGCAGTATCGCGCCGGTAAATCCCCCTAGCGCGTTGACCTTACCGGTGCCAAATGAGAACCGGTCATTCGTAGCCTGCTTACGGGCATAGGCATACGCAAAAGCGGCAATACCCAGTGCCACCGCATGGGAGCCCATATGCAACCCATCGGCCAGCAGCGCCATTGACCCGTAGATCACCCCCGCCGTAATTTCCCAAACCATCATGGCCAGGGTCAGCCCGACCACAATGAGCGTCCGCGACTCTCCGGAGCGTTTATGGTTCTGGCCAAACGTATGATCGTGCTGCCATTGGTCAAGACGATGGTGATGCATGACGGGCATACCTAATGGAAAAAAAGAACTTGTTCAGCGTAGGAGCTATCGAGCGTTGCGACGCCACCTATCCCCCCTAGGGGGATAGGTGAGATGTTAGTGGAGATCAGGTGGGTTCACAACTAGACGTGCTTGATAGCTTGGCCTATCGCAGACTAAGTATTGGAATCTTAGGCAATACGCTCTGAGAGCGGAAGCGCACGCTTTAGGATATCGGCGAGTGTGACAACTCCATGTAACCTTTCAGTGTTCATGACCACTGCGAGCTGTACACTTGTTTTGCGCATGCGAGCCAGTGCTTCATAAACAGGCGTTTCGCCGTCCAGTACAAACGCCTGGCGGGCAATTTCACGGGCGGCTCGATCAGCGGGTTCCAGTAGCGTATCGCGCACATGTACGACCGTTGGTGGAATATCCTTCTCACCCATCACGAGAATGCGAAAATGGCCCGACTTGATCGCTGCTGCGCGCACATCGGCGACCGAGGCCGCCCGGGTGACGTGGACTGGCAAATCGCCCTCGGTTATCAAAGAGGCGACCGGAAGTGTGCCCAAATCGATCAAGCCAGAAAGCTGCTGCATCTCTGGCTGAAAGGTGCCCACCTGTCCAGAGTGCTCCACCAACTGCCGAATCGTCTCAATATCTTGCCCACCCACGGCGGCGCTTTCGACAGGCTCAACGCCGGAGGCTTTAACCAAATGGTTGGCGAGGCGATTCACCCAGCCGAGGAGCCCACGCAATGGCCAAATGTAGATGCGCGAGATTACGCCAATGGTCAATGCTGACTTTTCTGGATGAGCAATGGCCCAGGATTCAGGTGCCATCTCACCGACGACCAAATGTAAAAATGTCACTACGAACAGTGCAAGACCAAAGGCCGCACCACCGGCAGCCCAGTCGGGCAGCCCCCAGGCCGTGAAAATGGGGCCAAGCCAGACATCGACAGCAGGCTTTGATACAGCACCTAGCGCAAACCTGCAGAACGTAATCCCTAACTGAGCACCCGCCAGCATCAAGGTTAAATCATTCATACCGCGCAGCGCAGCCCGTGCAGAGGAGCTATTGGCGGCTAACTCTTCAAGGAGATGACGACAAACAGTGGATCGTTCATGCGTTCTCTCCTGCCAGGGGTAGCTCAATTAATTGAACACGCATCAGGTTGGGAACATGCCGTTCAATGCGCAGCACATCGATGACGAGACGCTGTCTCATCGGCTCCTAGGCAACCAGCTCAGCAGGATCAACGGGCAAATCAATCGGCACTGTCTCGCCTTCCCTGGGTAACGCACCCAGCGCTGCGATGAGCAAACCTGCCATTGCCTCCACATCGTGATGGGGCAGGTCATGGTCAATGACGCGTTTCAACTCATCCAAATGAACGTCGCCCTCCATCATCCAGGTCGTATCGTTTTCGGCCACAATTGCGTCGTTGGTGGCTTCATCATGCTCATCGGTGATTTCGCCGGCGATCTCTATGGCGAGATCACGATGGTCAGTACCCCGGTAAAACCGCCGTACTCATCAATGACGCAAGCCATCTGATTGGTCTTTTGTACTAACTGGTCGAGTGCATCGGGTAAGCGCATCAGCGTGGGGAGCACTGCAGCTGGTCTCATCACGGAGGGGACCGGCTGGTCGCGATGCCCCGCCTCGATCCGTTTGAGTAGGTTAGCAAGATGCACCACGCCTACCGAGGCATTTTCGTCATCGATCTCTGGGTAGCGAGTATGGGCACGCTCCATGAGGCTAATGAGCTCCTCAAGGGACGTTTCAGGGCTAACCCATTCGACCTGCGACGTTGCACTGCGAGAAATCGAGAATAAGATCCATCATACGCGATAGCTCACGTGGCAAATTCCCAGTCTCGTGAATCAGCAATAATGTGCGGGAGGTCGATAGCGGATGCGCTTACGTCCAGATCGTGGACAGGCTCGATACGTAGCAGCTTCAAGAATAGATTGGTAAAGCTCCCTAAGACTTCTGAATCAGAGTCGCTGCGATGGGGGTTAACTCTGTTCCAACAGTTATGCTGGTTTACAGGGGGATCCCTGTTGTCATTTCCAGCAATTGATGCGACGTGACGTCGTAATATCAATCTAATAAAAAATTTATGCAGGATTGAATGCAACAGAAATAATAGTATCTGCTGCGACAGATCACGTATTTTTCAATATTAAGTGCGACTGCTCTTCTAGCATAAACCTTAGAATCGGAACCATAGATAAGAATTTACATTACCTCCTAAGACGGAAAGCCATCAAAGACATGGGTAGGCTAAAACTGCCGCGTTATCGCTGCTGCCACAATGCCTAATGCGATAGCGGGTAGCGGTTTCTTCAGTACAAGCATGGTGACCGCAGTGGTCAGTAACGCGATGCGCGCCCCACTATCCCCAGTTACCGCGATGGGAGCAAGCAAGGCTACCAGTACAGAACCAGACATCGCCTGGATAAACTGCTTGACCCGATAGCTGATCGGCACAAAGGACATGACATAGACGCCTCCCCAGCGAGTAGCCAGTGTTACTATCGCCATGGTGAGTACAATGGCAAAAATGCCTGTGCCAGCTGCTTCAATGTTCATCGTTTTGCGCTCCCCATACCGTTCCAGCAACACCGCCCGCCACTGCCCCTACCATAATGTGGCTGTTTGCGGGTAAGTAGCGGAAAGCCAGTAATGATGCCGTGGCTGCAACCGTCCAAATAATCAGCATTCGAAGGTTCTTTTCACCGCCAATCACCATGGATAACAAGAAACATCCCATAACCATATCCAAGCCGAGGCTCTCAGGGTTACTAACGGCACTGCCAAAATAGACGCCAAGCCACGTACCGACGACCCAGAAGAACCAAAGAGCAAGACCGCCACCAAACAACAGACCTAACCCTGGTTTTCCTCGGCTAAATGCTTGCATGGACATCGCCCAATTAGCGTCGGATGCCACCAGCATCACGCCATATCGTTTTGCAGGCGATAGGTGGCGGAGCCAGGGATATAACGTGGCTCCCATTAGAAGATGTCGAGCATTGATTGCAAACACCGTCATCATCATCGTGAACAACGGAATGTGTGTTCCCCATAAATCTAAAGCAGCAAACTGGGCAGCCCCGGCAAACACCAACGTACTCATGACAACGGTTGTCGAGCTGCTAAGGCCTGCTTGGGTCGCAGCCAAACCGAAGGCGGCACCAAAGACGATCACAAAGATAGAAATAGGGGCTAGCTGCTTGAACCCTGACCAGATCAGCGGCTTATCAAGGTGATGTAATTCTGTATCGGCGCATGCCATTGATGACTCCTTCAATTACTTAAATATTCCTACACTATGCACTTGGTGGAGCATGCCAGAAAACCGCATAATTCAAGGGGTAATTATTCGATATGCTAATGGGAGAGTAAAACAGGATGACGTACCACGATCTTCAGATGGATTGGCTCAAATGCTTTGTTGCCGTGGTAGATGCTGGTTCGCTGTCCGCTGCTGCGCCCGAAGTACATCGCTCCCAATCGGCGGTAAGCATGCAGCTTAAAAAGTTAGAGTCTGCGTTAGGGTGCCCATTACTGCTACGCGGGCCTCGCCAACATCAGCTTACCCCGGAGGGCCAAAAACTGCTGGGGTATGCTAGACGAATGCTTGATCTACATGCCGAGACTCAGGCGGCGTTTCACGGCGAAGAATTGACGGGACGAATTCGCCTTGGCGTGCCCGATGATTACGCAGCTAAATACCTTACCCCGGCGCTTAAACGGTTTGCGCCCCATCATGGTTCGGTGGAAATCGAGCTACATTGCGAACAATCAACCTCCCTCATTCCGCGTGTAAAACGAGGAGATCTAGATTTAGCGCTAATCTCGCGGGACCGTTCACGACATGGAACCTTGCTATTCTATGAGCCGATGGTCTGGATTGGGTCTCCTCAGTTCGAGATTTGGAGGCGAGATCCTTTACCGATAGCTGTTTATGAGGATGCGAGCCTCGCCAAACGAAGCGCTATTAACTCTCTTGCACTCCAGGGGCGTCGATACCGAGTGGTTTACAACAGCTCAAGTCTCGCTGGCCAACTGGCTGCGGTTGAAAGTGGCCTGGCTGTCGCCGTACTCACTCAGTGCAGCGCTCCTTCTCACTTAGAAATATTGGGGAGTGATCATCATTTAGGGCCTCTGGATCCTATGGAAGTCGCCGTCTTTAGGAGTCAGGCTTCAAAGGGATCTGAATCGCCCCGGATATTCTAGACACCCGTTAGGCTCTTAAAGTAACGCCTTTCATACTCAACCGGTGACAAGTTATCACTTGTACCGTGTCGGCGCTTTGGGTTGTAAAACATTTCG
>NZ_JACCDE010000060.1 GCF_013415125.1 Vreelandella glaciei
TAAGCTAAACGATAGACCAAGAAAGCGGCTGGGATACCGAACCCCAGCCCAGGTGTTCTTAGGTGAATACTCAGGAGCGCTAGAAACCGCAGGTGCTGCACTTATTAGTTGAATTCAGGACTTAAACAGCGGCCGCGGTTTAGCCTAATGGTCAGCTAATCATTATTATTTCACTTGTAGAAGTAATCTAACTGCCTCAGGCAGTTAGATTTTTGTAAAACGTCATTTACCGAGCTGACCAGGAAAAGGGATATACTCAGCATCATCTCCTGGAGGAAGGCGAAAGCGACCATTTTCAAAATCCGCTTCTACCCAAGCCTGCTTTGCGGCCTCCAGCTTTTCCTGCGAAGAAGCGACGAAGTTCCAAGATATATAGCGGGGGCCATTTAGCGTTTCACCGCCCAGTAGCATCAACCTAGTGCCTGTTTCGCCCGCCACCACCGTTATAGTATCGCCTGGTCGGAATACCATCATGCGGCCAGCGTCGAATGTTTCCCCTGCAATAATGACACTACCGGACATGACATAAATACCACGATCCTCATGGTCATCCGGCAATGGGAGCTTTGCTCCTGGCTGCAGCACGGCATCCGCATAGAACATTTCAGAGAAGGTTTGTACCGGTGCCCGCTCTCCCCAAGCCGTGCCTAGAATCAAGCGCACTTCTTTGCCTTCACCTTTCAGCATTGGCAGCGCCTCCTCGCTGTGGTGCTCAAAGCTGGCAGGCTTATCTTCATAAGCTTCGGGAAGCGCCACCCAGGTCTGTATCCCCAACATAGAATGTTTGTTCTGACGAGTGAGAGAACTGGTGCGCTCCGAATGGGTGACCCCATTACCCGCCACCATCCAATTAACAGCACCAGAACGAATTATTTGATTAGTGCCTAGACTGTCGCGGTGCTGGAACTCCCCCTGGTACAGATAAGTAACCGTGGCAAGCCCAATGTGAGGATGTGGGCGAACATCAATACCCTCGTCTTTAAGAAACTCAGCAGGCCCCATCTGATCGAAAAAAATGAACGGACCCACCATCTGACGTTTTGGAGCGGGAAGCGCACGGCGAACCTCGAAACCACCCAGGTCTCGTGCTCGGGGAATAATCAGTGTCTTTATGTCGTTCAGACTACCTGCGGAAGGACATTTAGGCTCTATATCAGGCATCCAGCTCATAGGGTTGGCTCCAGACATGAGAGGCAGGAAAATGTGGCATGCTGTCGGCCGACACTTATTGCTCCCATCAGAGAAAGCCGTACCGCTATGCCCATTTGTAAAGGCGCATTTTGCACATCACTCAAAGTGGCACGATGTGACGTTGTAAGGTGCGCGATGAATGTACAAGCTGAAAGGTTACGATTTCCGTAATCAAGCTCGGCAGAACTGTACGTGATTATCCTTTGTGGAGATTGTCGGATGGGATAGTTGCAAGACGTTCATCCTCAAGATTCTGATGTACTGGTTTAGCAATTTTAATCCCTACGAAAAGCTGCATACGAAGCGTTAGGATCATCAATCGCTGCCCTCTTGACGTTCGAGCTGAACCTGTAACAACGCATTCTCACGCTCCAACTGCTCAATACGATCACGAAGCGGCTGAATCCCTTTGGCGATTTCTTCTTCTGTGAAGCGTGGAGTGATATGTTGCGGGCAATTCCAATCGAATGCCTCCAACCGCAGCCGGAATATCCTTTCCGGTTTCGCCACGTAATCCTTATCCACCACTTGCTTAGCTAACACCGCATCAGCATCAAGCGCCAACTTTTCAACGTGTGCGTAAATCTTGAGGCGAGCACGTCGAGGGTAATCCATTAAAATCAGGCAGGCGCGATCATTGGCCTTGAAATTGCCAGTACTGATGTACTGCCGGTTTCCTCGATAATCCATGAAAGCGAGCGTCCGGTCATCAATCATTTTGAGAAAACCGGGAGGCCCTCCGCGATGCTGAACGTAAGGCCAGCCGGTTTCTGACACAGATGCGATATAGAAGGTATCTCGCTGTGCAATGAACGTAGCTTCTTGATCTGTGAAGCGGTCAAACGTGCGATTGCCTTTGAACCCAGACCAGAGATGGTCTACGCCCATCTCTGCCTGAGCAGCTTGTACACTGGGCGTAAGAGCTATATCCATAAAACCGTAAGTCATTGGCTGCCCCAAAAAAAAGCATGAACGAAGTGCAGGCGGTTAAAAAGCTAGCGCTTAACATTCTTCATTAATGACACAAAGCTCGTTTCCTAGTGAACTCTAAAACCTCTGCATATAGGCACAAAAACTACCACCCAAACCCCAGCCATGATTGTCATCACCAGCGCTGCAGGCACTTGCGCAGGCAAAACACAGTTACCTTAACCGGCATCCCTCGCTGCCTGCTGTGCCCGTAAATAACTTTCGGTAACAGCTGCATAGTTTGGCGCGACAAGCCCATAAAGCTGAGCAAGGTCGGCTGCTTCCGGACGAGCCCAGGTGCGATGAAATTCAGACAACAGTGAGTTGGTTGTGGTCGGCTTAACACCGCTCTGAACAAAACGTGCAAGGGAGACCCGAGATGCCATTTCGCTTGGATCACCTGATGCATCAATTACAGCATAGACCTCATAACCAGATTCTCGAGCATCAAGTGCGGGAGACATCACGCAGACACTGGTCCAAACGCCAGCCATCACGAGCGTCTTGCGACCCCTCGATCGGACCTCGGCTACAAAATCATCATTGTCCCAAGCGTTCACTTCCCCCTTGCGCGGCACATAAATAGCATGCGGAGCAAACTGGTGAATTTCCGGCATTAACGGGCCATTAGTGCCAGCAGGCTCCGAAGCCGTGGTAATCACCGGAACTTCCAGCAGCGTACAAAGCTTGGCAATCATCTCTACATTGCGGCGAAGGGCAGCGACCGGGATATCTTTGACAGTCTGGAAAAGGCCGGACTGATGATCAAGCAGCAGAACCAGCGTGTCGGCAGGATCCAGAAGCATTACGTCACCCCCTGATTGAATAGCGCTACACTTTAGAGTCCGATTCTATGAGTCAGGAGATTGGACATGAAGAAGCGTTTCAGAGAAGAACAGATCATTGGTTTTCTAGGCGAAGCAGAAGCAGGACTGCCCATCAAGGAGCTATGCCGTCGGCACGGTTTCTCAGCAGCTAATTACTATCTATGGCGCAGCAAGTTTGGCGGCATGAGCGTATCCGATACCAAACGACTCAAAGAACTCGAAGCCGAAAATGGACGCTTGAAAAAGCTGCTCGAGGAGTCGCTACTGGAGATGGAGGTCACTCTGAACGGGTCAATCATAAGCGCGTCGAACGCCTCTACGCGGCGGCTCGATTGCAGATAAAACGCCGCAAGCGCAAGAAGGTTCCTGCGTCTGAGCGAAAGCCCCTTGGCCGTCCTTGTGCCGCCAACCAGGTCTGGTCAATGGATTTTGTGTTTGACCGTACGGCCGACGGGCGAGTGTTAAAGAACCTCACCATTGTCGACGATGCTACCCATGAAGCCGTGGCTATCGTGCCTGAACGTGCCATCGGGGGACTGTTGTTAACACGGATTCTAGATCAACTGGCTTTACAACGTGGCCTACCTAGCGCCATTCGTACGGATAATGGAAAGGAATTTTGTGGGCGTGCCATGCTGTTATGGGCTCATCTACATGGCATTGCCCTGTTTTTAATTGAACCTGGAAAACCCAATCAAAACGCCTACATCGAATCGTTCAATGGGCGTTTTCGAGATGAATGTCTGAATGAGCATTGGTTCACCAGTCTTCATCACGCCAAGGTTGTCATCGAAGCATGGCGGCGGGAGTACAACGAGGAAAGACCGAAGAAGAGTCTTGGCGGACTGACACCTTCAGCCTATGCCGAGCAACTGATGTTAAAACACGATAAAGTTACTTCTGACTCTAAACTCGGCTGCTACTGAAAATGGGGTGACGTCGAGACATCGGTATCCTGCCGATGATAACGCTGGAATGCCAAATAATGCTGCAACTGAGTCGACGCAATTTTCTAAAGCTCGCAACATCATCCCCGCTACCGATAACGCACGCAGCCCACGAGGGGATTCAATACCCTCATAAGCGGGGCTGCCACTGAAAGATTTCACACGACGTCTAAGTAGATCCCACCTGAAGTGTACAGCGCCAACTACTAGTCGCTGAGATTACAAAAATTGACAAAACAACGGAGACCACTAATTTAAAAATTAGGAAGGCTTGTAGAAATGGAATTGTGGCTAGGCGATTAGCAATACAAAACAAAAACAAGATCGGCGATGTGGTCACCGTTATCGCCGTGAGCGAAAGCGAGCGAGGTAAATCACATGGCAGACGATTTGCGCGAAAGCGCCTTACAGTACCATCGACTCCCCCGCCCCGGTAAATTGGCAATCCAGGTGATAAAACCGATGGCTAGCCAGCGCGATCTGTCGTTGGCCTAATCGCCTGGGGTAACCGCAACCTGCGAAGAAATTGAAAGCGAACCCAGCTATTCACTTATCTGCCCATCAGGCGCCAGAGAAACGTTCTCAATAATCAGTTTTTTTGCTGCTTACCTTTTTTTAAGCCTGCCATAAGTTACCTCATTTAGGATGATCCTTGTGCCAATCGACAAATATGTCTTGCACAGCCACCCATCATCGAAAAGAGGTATTACTTATGCGAACTCACATCACTAAGATTATAACATCGGCGTTGTTACTGACGGCTAGCACGGCTGCGCTGGCCGAGACTCATTGTACTGATGCCCCCAGTGACGAATGGATCAGCCAAGCTGATATGGAAGAACGTATCAGCGAGATGGGTTACAAAATCAAAGAATTTAAGGTCACCGAGGGAAACTGCTACGAGATATACGGCTGGGACGAGCAGGAGCGCCGGGTAGAGATCTATTTCAACCCAGTAGATGCCAGCATCGTGAAGCAGGAAGTCGAAGACTGATCAGGAGGTTACCATGGCCGATAATACCCGTATCCGTGTTTGGGACCCGTTGGTCAGGTTGGTACATTGGGCTTTGGTTGCTGGCGTAGCCGTCAACTTATGGCTAACCGAAGAAGGGGGCGATATACACCAATGGGTCGGTTATGCCTTGGTGGCATTAATCGTCGTACGCATCCTTTGGGGATTTATCGGTCCCTGGAGTGCACGCTGGCGGAGCTTTTGGCCTACCGTGAGCCGACTTCAATGTGTGCTGCGCGGTCGCGACAGCAAGATAGAGCAAACCGGCATTACCCATACACCGCTGGGCGCTATCATGATGCTGGTGCTGCTTGGGCTAATCCTCGGTCTGGGACTTACTGGCTACATGATGGAAGAAACGGATCGTTTCTGGGGGGTTGGCTGGGTTGAAGAAACCCACGAATTCATGGCCAACGCGATTCTTTTTCTAGTACCACTGCATGTATTGGGTGCTGTGGTAGAAAGCCTCAAGCAAGGCGATAATTTGATCGCTAGCATGTTGCATGGCTATCGCCGCCGCCCTACCTCTAACCCCAACACTAAGGCTCATGATGTTCAGTCTTAATTAAGATGCTGTTAAGACAATGCAATGATAGTGGCCACTCCTTAATTTTGCACGAGTGGCCTTTTCAGACCTGTTTGACACAGAGCAATGGCTGCACTATCCCTTATTTATGCCACGACACCGAACAAGCGGCCTATGCCGAAGGTCAAGGTCATCGCCAATGCGCCCCAGAACATTACGCGCACCGAGGCTTTGAGTATCGGCGCGCCACCCACACGGGCAGCCGCCGCCCCTAGAAAGGCTAAAAACAGTATCGAGAAGAGCGCCACCAGAAGAATAAGCAATGGCGGCGGCGCCCACCAGGCGATTAGCAACGGCCACATGGCGCCAGCCGTGAAGGTCACAGCCGATGAAAAGGCCGCCTGGAGTGGGCGCGCTTGGCTTGTCTCGGTGATGCCAATCTCATCTCTGGCGTGAGCGCCTAGCGCATCGCTTGCCATCAGCTGTTCAGCGACTTGCGTGGCTAGCGCCGGTGTTAACCCACGCGCTTCATAAATCGCTGCCAGCTCTTCCAGTTCAGCATCAAAATGTTCTATCAACGCTTGGCGCTCAAGCGCAAGATCCGCATGTTCGGTGTCAGACTGTGAGCTAACGGAGACGTATTCACCGGCGGCCATCGACATAGCCCCGGCCACTAGCCCCGCAATACCGGCCAACATAATGTCGCTATGCGCGGTGCTCGCTGCTGCCACGCCGAGTATCAGGCTGCTAGTCGAGACAAGGCCATCATTCGCGCCCATGACGGCTGCGCGCAGCCAACCTGAACGGTTAGATCGATGGTGCTCTGTATGTTGCATGGCCTCACCTCGTGATTGATTTCCCCTTTCTTTCCAGAGGGAGAGTGGCAGATAGCTGTGTGGCAACAGCCTTCAGGGCATATTTTTAGCCAGCGCTTGTAGCAACAGTGCGATTCTCTGGTGCATATAACGGTTGAAATGCATTTAGATTCAATCACTTGTTCCAAAGAAAAGCACTGCAAGCTAATCAGCGATCCTGATGTTGGTTTTGCTCCCACACCACACTGACCGCCAGGCCATTGGGCGTACGATTACTAAGCGTAAGGCGTGCGTTCTGGCGCTGAGCCAACTCCGAGACAATCGATAAACCCAACCCGCTGCCGGTGGTACCCTGGCCAGACGCGCGCCGAAAGCGCTCAGTGACTTTATCCAACAGTGCCTCGGGGAGGCCGGGGCCAGTGTCACTCACCGTGAGTTGAGGCAACCCCTCCCAAAGCGCTAACTCTACCTCCACTTGACCGCCTTCCGGCGTATAGCGCAAGGCATTATCCAGTAGGTTACGAAAGAGAATTCCCACCTCGACTTCGTCGGCGCGAACCTCCAACCGGGTTAAGCCTGTTAGCCTCAAGTGCTGATCTCGCTCATCAGCGAGTGGCCACAGCTCGGCTATCAATTCAGCAATAATCGGATAGAGGTCAATAGTGGCCGGTGAGGTTGTGGCAACTTGATCCAAACGAGCCAAAATGAGCAGCTGTTCTACCACCCGTTGAAGCCGCTCAACCCCGACATAAGCCTTTTGTAATGATTGCTCTCCCCCTGCCTGCGCATTATCTAAGTGGATTCTCAGCGCTGCCAAGGGCGTGCGTAATTCATGGGCCGCATCTGCAGTGAAGCGCCGCTCGCGCTCTAACGTGGCTTTCAACCGGGTGATAAAGTCGTTTAGTGATTGGCGTAATCCATTAAGCTCTTGAGGAACCGGATTATTGATTTGACGCAGGTCGTGGGCGGAGCGACCTTGTACCTGGCTGGAAAGTGCTTGGATGGGTGCAACACCCCGCCGGATAACTCTACTCATCAGCCAAAGAAGGAGTGGCAGCAACAAGAGCATCGGCAATAAATTGTTCCAGGTGATGCGCTCCACCACTTCATCATGAAACGAACCCCGTAGTCCCATGCTGATCCAGGTATCGCTGGCAACATCGAACATGCTGAAAACCCGCCAGCGGTGACCATCGTAGCTTTCCCAGCGAAAACCCTCCTCTAAAGGCGCGGGGAAAGGCCCTGCATCATTCCATTTGCCCCCTAACAGCCTGGGTGAGCCATCGGCATTCCAAAAACCCAGTACTAATTTAAGCTCTTCCTCGTGGTAAAGCTTGGGACCTGATTCAGAGCTGCTCACGGGCACGGCGATACCGTCACGATATAGCTGGGTTGGATGCGCGGGAAGGCCCATGCGCGCAGCAAGGCGAGCATAGTCGTCGATGGTAGCGTTTGGATCGAGTTGGCCAGCCACAATCCGGCTATGCAGACTGAGCTGTGTATCGAGAATTTCTTCTAGCTCGTGATCCGTAATTAAGTAAGCCGCGGTAACCGCAACGCCCCCAGCGACCACCATGGTAATGGCTAGCGTGCGAAGCAGATAACGCCGTATCGATCTCATTGCGCCTGACTATCCAGTCGGTAGCCAATCCCGCGCACGTTAATAATCAGATGTTTTTCAAGCTTTTTACGCAGATGATGAATGTGAACTTCCACCGTATTGGACTCTACCTCTTCGCCCCAGCCGTAAAGCAAATTTTCTAAGCGAGGGCGAGATAGTACCCTGTCCGGGTGCCTAGCGAGCTCTAGTAATAAGGCATACTCGCGTCGGCCTAACTTTACGTCTTTGCCCCGCCAACTCACCGCATGGAGAGCCTCATCAATACTCAGTGCACCCAGCGTCAATATTTGCGAGGCACGCCCCTCAGCGCGTCGCATTACGACACGCAAACGGGCGAGTAGCTCCTGCAAATTGAAAGGCTTGAGCACATAGTCATCCGCCCCCGCATCTAAACCGCCAATACGGTCTTCCATCGCATCGCGGGCCGTCAAAATCAGAATAGGCAGAGTAGATAGCTGTCGGAGTAAATGCAGTACCTGCATACCGTCCATATCGGGCAGTCCAAGATCCAAAATAATCACACTGAAGGTCTCGCTGCCAATAGCGCTGATTGCCTCTCGGCCAAGCATAAACCAATCGACCGTGTAGCCCTCACGCTCTAGCGCCGTCTTGATACCATCCCCAAGCAAGGGGTCATCTTCTATTAGCAGTGCGCGCATGCTGATCCCCTCAATCGACAAACCGCTATCTTGGCTACCAAAACTTAAGCTTTTCTTAAATTCGGCAACTTACTTCCCAAAAAGCAGACTCATCTGAATTCAATCAGCAAGCCTAACACTCTATTTTTGCGAATCTCTTGCGCGGTTTAATTCTTCTTTAAGTTATTTAGGCTCAAGCTGCCTCTTTCGCCATGGGCAAAGCTAAATCAGCGCCTTCACTGGCAGTCATTTTGAATCTTCCTTGTCGCTGCCGTAGGCAGACCATTGTCTATTAACTGAATAGAGCGCCAGAGTATGCACTTACTAACACTGATTAGAACAAACTATTATTTAAAAATAATGGCCCGTTTTTTAGAAAAAAGAATGAAGCGATATTTACTGGGAGGAATACGGTATATCGTCAAAGCGCCTGCACCAGAAACCATTGACAGCCTTGTGGGCATAGAAAAAATTCTCATTATTCGCCCCAATTTTCGTCTGGGCAACGCGCTAATCAGCACCCCTGTCATCGATGCTTTTCGTGACCGTTTTCCTTCCGCGCGCATTGATTATTTAGCGACTGATAAAACATGGCCACTGTTGCAGCAACGTCCTGTTGATCATTTTCATTTACTGTCGAGAGCCGCCATTCTCCGTCCTTGGCAGTGTGTGACATTATTACGACGCTTACGAGCACAACGCTATGACCTAGCAGTACAAGTGAGCGGAGGATCAACGAGCGGCTTTATCGTGACTCGGTTAATAGGGGCACGGTACAGCATGGGATCACGTAAAGGCCATCAGCGCTGGTACAGCATTGAGGCGGAAGGTAGGTCATCCCATGCCTACGATGCCATCGTTAATTTGACTCGTCCGCTCGGTGTCGCTTGCCGTAATCGGCCATTGCTCCAGTTAACGGAGCAGGAACGCTATCAGGCAATAACAAAAATACAACAGCTAGTCAGCCTTCATAGCGATGATTCATCAGATACTAATTTTATTGCGATCTTCGTTGGTGGGCATCAAAACAAACGTTGGCCGTTGGAATTTTGGTTAATGCTCATTAATGCCATGGAAGCCCGTAAAATGCGCTATGTCGTTTTTCTTGGACCGGAGGAGTTTAGGTTTCTAGCGCCTATTGAGCAGCGTTTGAGGTCATCGCTGTATGGTAGCTTATGCCCACCGCTTCCTATCCGTCACTTTGCCGCTGTTCTAGGGCGTGCGCAGTTACTCGTGACGCCAGACTCCGGGCCTATGCACTTAGCGGCAGCACTCGATGTCGCCACCATTTCCCTAGCCCGGATTTCTCACAGGGTATAAAAGAAAGCGGCTGAAAGTGTTAACGTTTCAGGGCCTTACACCAAAAACCAACACCAACAGCCGCTTCCAAAATGGTACCTGAAAAGCTGACC
>NZ_JACCDE010000061.1 GCF_013415125.1 Vreelandella glaciei
GCACGGTGGGTTTTGGCAATAACGGGCTTGCGAAAGCCAACTTGCACGGGGCGAATGATCAAAAAGTGCTCGCTGGCGGTGATAGGGAAAGTGTCGGCGCCGGCTTCACGGATTCAGGAACTTGTGAACATGGAATGCCCTTGGGATTTAGTTCGCTATGGCGGGGAACGAGACTTTATTGGCTTGCTCAATACACGGCCTTCCTCCATGCCAGCATCCGCCTGCTTTCCCGCCGGGCATGCCAGCGCAGGCTATACGTGGATAGCCCTCTACTTCTTTTTTGCCGCCATACGGCCTCATTGGCGATGGGCAGGGCTTTCTCTGGGTTTAGGGCTTGGCCTTACGTTTGGGATCACTCAACAGTTCCGCGGGGCGCACTTTCTCTCCCACGACCTCTGGACCGTCATGATTTGTTGGACCGTAAGCTTTGTCCTTTCAAGATTCTTATTACACCCCAGCGTTCATTAATCTTTTCATTCAGAGATCTTTTCGATGCGTACTTTGCTATCATTGCCTTCAAATGCTGTTGGCACCGCTTGGCATTATCGCCCCACATTAAGCACGGAGCAGCTTGTCTTATGGGCCGTTGTCATATTCAGTGTTTTTTACAATGTCCCTTTTTGGCAACAAGCCTTTGCTGGCTATGAACCTCTTGCCGTCCAGACGTGGCTAACCTTTGCCACTATGTTTTTGGTGATGACCTGTCTTAACTATTTAGCCTTTATTAGCATTGCTTTTCGAACACTGGTAAAGCCATTATTAACTTTACTTTTTCTGATTGCCGCTTTCGTCAGTTACTTTACTAGCTATTACGGCACCTATTTTGATACTTCAATGTTAGACAACGTGCTTCAAACGGATACTAACGAGGCACAGGAGCTTCTTACACCCGGATTACTGATTCATTTAATGCTCTTTTTCTGTTTGCCAACCATCATGATTTGGCGCGTTAAAATCACACAGTCAACTTGGAAGAAGGCAGTGTTGCGTCGCTTAGCTTATTGCCTTGCCAGCACTGCTATATTGCTGTTAGCAATTTTCTTATCTTACCAAGAAGTGTCGTCACTCATGCGCAACAATAAAGAGCTACGCTACTTGGTGACCCCAGGTAATTATATTGTTTCGATGGCGCAGGCCCTTTCGAGCCAACACGCTTCCGCGAATACGGTGCGTTCCCCGGTGGGTGAGGACGCCAGTATCAGTTCACAAGCGGGTGACAAACCCACACTGCTCGTCATCGTGGTGGGCGAAACGGTACGGGCGGCGAATTGGGGGTTAAATGGTTATGAACGCCAAACCACACCCAAACTTGCCCAGCAGCCTGACGTTATCAATTTTTCAGATGTTTCCTCATGCGGTACAAGCACAGCGGTCTCATTACCCTGCATGTTTTCATTACCAGGGCGTGCCGATTACGCTAAATCGTATGCTCAGCAATATGAATCCTTGCTGGACGTATTAGCCCACGCCGGGTTAGAGGTCACCTGGCTTGATAACCAGTCAGGCTGTAAAGGTGTCTGCGACGGAGTGACGACAAAAGCGCTATCGCCAGAAGAGTATGCCTCTTTGTGTCAAGATGGGCGATGCTTGGATGAAGCACTGGTTCAAGCCTTGACCAAGCAAATTAGCGGTACCTCAGCTGATCAGGTTGTTGTGCTGCATCAGCTAGGCAACCACGGCCCCAGCTATTACCAACGCTACCCTGATGACTACGAACGTTTTGTTCCCGCTTGCACCACCGCTGATTTAGCCAAGTGCTCAAGAGACGACATTACCAACAGCTACGACAATGCCATTCTGTATACCGACACTGTGTTGGATCAGGTGATTGAGATGTTAAAGCGTCAGGATGACTACGCAACTGCGATGATCTATCTCTCTGATCATGGTGAATCACTGGGTGAAAAAGGCCTATATTTGCACGGCATTCCCTATGCCATTGCTCCCGATGAACAGACCCATGTGCCTATGGTTTGGTGGCTTTCCAACTCATTTTCAAAGCAGCGAGGACTCGATACGGAGTGCTTACGCCAAGTCTCTGATCAAGCCGCTTCCCACGATAACTTATTTCACAGCGTGCTGGGGTTGCTTGGCGTAGCAACGGACGTATATCAGCAGGCAGAAGATATTAGCCAAACGTGCCGGAGCCTCGCCAATTAATGAATGCTTAAGTGATCGTTAAGTATTCCATGTCAAGCTGCTCTCCACTCTGCTCAACTATCCTGGTGTATGCACATGGTTTTATCGCATCTATTGGACTCCAACCAAGGTTTTTGGAGACGGCTACTACCCAAAAAAATGGCAACAGCAGGGGGCTTGGTAGACGGTGTCAATACCTCTATACATTCTGCTAAATGGCTTTCCTTTAGAGCCAGTGTTGTTTTAATTACTTTACTATCGACTCTGCTGTGGTTAACGGGAATAGAAAGAATCGAGATCATCATCGCCATATTAAGTGTAACGTCAAGTGGTATGTCACAGTTACTTGGACGTTATTATTCTATCAGTGTATTGAAAGTAGTTGAAAATGATTTGATAGATACGCTCGACGCATTAGGAGCTGCAGGAGTTGGAACCTTAATAATTTTATATCTATTGGATTAACACACTTAATGTACGCTATTGAAAAAAAATTCACTTATTAATGCAACTAGGCTAAAAGTAAAGACTGAGGAAACATGGCTAGCCTATGCTAAGTGTCTTATACAAGACGAACTATATTTTTAACGTTTTGACTTGTTTATCTAGCCGGAAATGATAATGTTGGGAGCCTTTTAATACCCGACGAATTTACTTAAGTATAGCAGTAATTTTGGGTGACTTGGTTTAGAGCGTCGGATTTTCAGCTAGAGACACCATGTCATGACATTTGCCACCATATTGATTTTGGCCTTTTCCATGTCGGCAGATGCCTTCGCTGCTTCCATCAGCAAAGGCGCTGAGCTACAAAAACCCTCGTTTCGGCACGCCATCAGCATTGGGCTGATATTTGGTACTATCGAGACCATAACACCCTTGCTGGGCTGGTTGGCCGGGGTAGCATCGCAGCGCTTTGTGCAGGCTTGGGATCACTGGGCTGCGTTCTCAATCTTATTGGTTATTGGTTTACATATGGTGTATTCGGGCCTATGCAAAGAAGACAAAATAGCCCAAGAAAAGCAAACACTGTGGTTATTGATATTAACGGCTATTGCTACGAGTATTGATGCCATGGCCGTTGGTGCAAGCCTTGCCTTTATTGATGCCAATATCATCGCTACCAGCTTAGCTATTGGTTTAGCCACTACTGTCATGGCATCAATTGGCACCTTATTGGGTCACCAATTTGGCAAATACGTTAGCCACTGGTCTGAGCTGATCGGTGGGATCGTTTTAATTGGTATTGGCCTGGGAGTGTTAGCCGAACATACTGCTTTTTTTAATTGATCTTTCCTGATCTGTGTCATCCAGAGACAGTGTTAAAGCAATATGCGTAGCAACCCTCTGGGAAAGAGGACTGTTCACGTAGCATAAACGCAGAATCGAACTACTGATGCTTTTCCTTGCAGGTCACCGGAACCGGAGCTTCGAGCTGAAGTGTAGATCATGCTCTTTCGTCTTTGTGCCCAGGATGCGGTATTACAGTAAGTGAAGGATGTTGTCAGCCAAAATGGTCATACAAACGTTTCTTGTGCCTTTTTGTCATGTCACGACGTCCATTTCGTGTGATGACAAATCGATTACAAAGATGTGTCGATGCCTGCCCCTCGGGTGATGGTGAGGATGGCGATGCGGTTCAGACCCCTCCCAGACCTCATGTTCATGCTGGTGATGGTCGTCATGGTAGTGCAGATGGGAGTGCTCCACAGGAGCATGGTCATGCTAGAGCGCCACCGGAACCCGTGACGGCCAGAGACGGGTCGCGAGCGCCTGTTCGCCCAGGCCCGGAGCGGACATAGACCACGGTGTTAACGATTTGCATGGCCCCGGCGACCGAAACCGCTATGTTCAGGGCAAGCATCCCTCACAGCCGGGGCGTTTTCAAGTAGATTCGCATGCCGTGGGAGACCTTGCGCCAGTCACTTAGCGCTTCGTCATCCGCAGTTTGGGGCGACAGCAGGACCACCGAGACGACCAGGAAGGCCAGACTATTGAGCAGGAACAGCACATCGAAGCTCATCACCATCAGCAGCGCGGCAGACGCGAGGCGTAGGCTTCGACCAGTGACGCGATGCCCACATAGGCCACCATCTTAGCCTGCCCGGCCACCAAGTCATGGGCCAGCAGCGCTAGGGCGACCGTCGTTAAACCGTTGCCGACGAGGGCGGTGACCTGGGCCAGGAACGAGTGACGATAGATACGATGAGCCAGCACCTGGAGCACGGGGCCCTCCTCGATGTGTTGCAGTCGGTTACAGGCGGCATGCTGGGATGAACGATTCACATAACTTTCTTCTGTTGCAAGCAAGCCATACTACCCCCTAGTATCTATACTACCTCCTGTACTGTTTCCTTCTCCACAGAGACGACCACATGCACACGATCAAAGACAAAGCGAAGCTGCTAACTCGTGTTCGACGCATTCAGGGGCAGGCAGCCGCACTGGAAAGGCAACTTGATAAGGAAGGGGATTGCACTGCCGTGCTGCAACAGACTGCCGCGATTCGCGGGGCGGTCAATGGGCTGATGGCAGCCATAATAGAGGGACACCTAACTGATCACATCGTCAGGGAGCCCGAATTGGAGCAGCGGCAACAAGATTTGGACGCGGTGCTACAGGTCATCAAGTCCTACCTCAAGTAGGAGAGAAAGAAGCCTGGCACACAGAATATTCAATATGGATGAGAGCAATGATCAAGGCCGCCACCCGCTCGAAGAAAAGGATCAAAGGCCCTGGCGCGGTACGACCATCACCTACGCCTGGGGTGATTTCTACCATGAAGCGATTACAGTTATGCGCTCCGGCTTCCTTGCTGTGTTTCAGCACTGAGGAACTGGCCTTGCTTCTTGTTGGTACGAGTACTGAGTAGAGAAAGTCCCTGATGACAACAGAACTAATCTCGAACGCTAAACAATGGGCTCGCACGATCAAACGGGATGTACACGCCGTCTGGCTTGCCGCTCGCGATCCACGTACCCCATGGTTTGCAGAGGTGTTGGCAATGATTGTCGCAGCCTATGCCGTCTCACCTATCGACTTGATCCCCGACTTCATCCCCGTACTCGGCTACGTGGACGACATCATCATTGTCCCACTCGGGATATTGTTGGTGGTGAAGCTTACACCACCAGAGGTCATGAACGAGCACCGAGCAACCGCTGACGCAGCCTCTGAACGCCCGGTAAGCCGCATAGCTGCTGGCGTGTTTATCGCTATCTGGTTCTTCTTCGCCACCTTCTTGGCAAGAATGCTCCTATGAATATATCCAATACGTAATGTGGCAGGTACAACCTGCCTTATATTAGCGCGGAAAAAACCTGTCGACCCAATGGCCTGATAGAGGGTAGGGGTGGCTCGCGGGAAGTCTCGTGGGCTAATAACGAAGGAGACATAAATGTCAGACCACGATCATAGCCATAGTGGCGGCAAGACCTTGTTGTTCGCACTGGTCTTCACTACAGGTTTTGCAGCTGTCGAAGTGTTCGGTGGCCTGATAGCTGATTCGCTTGCCCTGTTGTCGGACGCAGGCCACATGCTAACCGATTCATTGTCGCTAGGGATTGGTGCCTTCGCTGCTTGGCTGGCCAAGAAGCCAGCATCGCGTCAGCACTCCTTTGGACTCAAGCGTGCTGAAATCCTCGGCGCTCTGTTTAACGTGCTGTTTATGTTCGGGGTGATCGTATTCATCGCTTACGAGGCGATCCGCCGCATGGCAGATACACCCGCCGTTGCCGGAGGCATGGTTTTGGCGATAGGCGGGCTCGGTTTGCTGGTGAATATCGTAGTGGCTTGGGTGCTGATGCGTGGAGAGCAAACTATAAACGTCCGCGGAGCGCTTCTGCACGTAATGGGAGACTTATTGGGCTCGGTAGCTGCGCTGGTTGCTGGGGCGGTCATTTATCTGGACGGGCCGCCCATTGCGGATCCGATCCTGTCTCTTTTCGTCAGCCTATTGATACTGGTGTCCGCCATTCGGCTACTGCGTGAGGTGACGCATGTCTTGATGGAAGGCGTGCCAAAAGGAATTGATGCGCATGAAGTCGGCTGCGCTCTAGTCCGGGTCGACGGTGTCTGCGCTATCCATGACATGCATATTTGGAGCCTGTCATCAAACAGCCAGGCTCTAGTGGCACATATCGATGTGGAAGCGATGGAGCGATGGGAAGAGATACTGCCGCAGCTGCAAACGATATTGCGGGAGCGCTTCGATATTGCGCACAGCACCCTACAACCCGAAGATGCCGCTATCCGCCATGTTTGTGATGCCGATCCTTATTGTGGGGCTGGTAAGGTGAATTAGGAGACAACCGGCAGAAGGTCCCGCCGAGGCTGCACGTAGCAGCATCAATAACTATAGCGCCACTTGATACCCATTATCTCTATCTGGGAATGTACGCCCCCCTTGGGGAGTCCTGCTCCTGAGCCGCTCAGGAGCGTCCGTATCAACACTTTTGGCAACGCCAAGTGCTTTCCAACGTGCGGCTTGCATTGTTTCAGAGAAACGGTCACAAGGGCGCGCTCTATATAAACTCAACATAGAGATTGTCGCAGCAATTATTGTTTAGTCGCAGCAATTGTTGAAAATGACACCAGCGCCTTGCTAATGACGTTGTTGGGCAGGGGGGATATTGCACAGTCAGCCCCTAGAAACAGCCCTGCCTGGCGGCTGAGGCTGAGGGGGAACGTTGCACAGCAGCAATTAAAGATGTGAGAAATGCTTTGTTCAGCGTGAAGAGAAAGACCCCTCAAAAGAGAGGGGTCTAGGAAAAGCTCATCAGAACATTTCGAGCTTTGGAATGTTATCAGCGGCGGTATCGATCCCTTCAAGAAGCTCGATGCCGCGAGCCAGTGCATTCTGAGCCAGCTCAAAAGCACTAGCGTTAAGACGGGCATTATTATCGTCCCTATTGACCTCAACCCCACTTCTTGCGAATTCAACATCGCTCAAAAGCACGGGTTGGCTACCTATCTTTACTTCGACCTTGGCGGACAGCATACCGAAGAACCACTTATGCTCAGCAAAAGCTTCCTTATCGGAATCTGAGTACCTATCGAAGAAGTCCGGGGTCACCACTGGATCATTGTCGAGCATCAGTGTGACGGTTAAGTGGCCATTCGTACCTGTAACGGTGTCACCACAGATTGCAAAGCCGTCAAATTTATTAAGTTCCATGATCGTTCCTCTCTCTCATTCCTGCTGAATTGCAGGTCTCAAGAAGAGATAGGGACTCCACTGACACAACTGGTGAGGCTCTGTGAACCGCCCCGGTTATTCCGGAGACCGGTTTGTTTGAGTCAAGCAGCTTCACCCGACTCTTCCAGTTGACGATAATACGTCCTTTCTCGTTCTGCTGGTGGAACGTTTCCGATGGGTTCCAGCAGTCGGCGGTTGTTGAACCAGTCAACCCACTCCAGCGTGGCATACTCAACGGCATCCAGTCCCCTCCATGGGCCACGATGATGGATCACCTCCGTTTTGAACAAGCCGATGATGGTTTCAGCCAGCGCATTGTCGTAGGAGTCGCCGGTGGTGCCGACTGAGGCATTGATACCCTCGTCAGCCATACGCTCGGTGTAGCGGATCGAGAGATATTGCTTAGGTTCAAGGGGCCGTCGCAACACTGGCTTATGATGCTGAAAATAGTAGTTCTTTGAGAGCTTCAGCAGGTGTTTTCCAATCAAGTGTTTTACGAGGTCTGTCGTTGAGAGTCGTCGCGACAGCGTCAAGCTCATGCTCAGAATACCTGCTAATGTCAGTACCCTTGGGAAAGTATTGGCGCAGCAGACCATTGGTGTTCTCGTTAGTCCCACGCTGCCAGGGACTTCGGGGGTCACAGAAGTAGATTGCCAAGCCAGTATCAAGTCGTAGCTGTGCATGCTGGGCCAGCTCCGCGCCTTGATCCCAAGTGAGCGATTTCCGCAGCTGTTCGGGCAGTGTGGCGATCTTTATGGCGATAGCATCGCGAACAGCCTCAGCCCCGTGACCAGCCAAAGCAGGTCCGTTCTTAACTCTGGCGCCCGTTCCATGATCATGCATGGGCGGCAAGTGAAGAAGTAGCGTGAACCGACTCGTGCGCTCGACTAAGGTACCGATTGCGGAGCTGTTCAATCCAATGATTAGGTCGCCTTCCCAGTGGCCGGGGACAGCGCGATCAGCAACCTCCGCCGGGCGCTGGCTGATCATCACCTCGGGCGAGAGGTAGTGTTTACCGCGCTGCTGGGTTCTCGCTCGTGGTACCCGCAATGCCCGGCCAGTACGCAGACACGCGGACAGTTCACGACGAAGTGCACCGCGGCCTTGAATGTAGAGGGCCTGATAGATCGCCTCGTGAGAAATCCTCATCGTCTCATCATCTGGAAAGTCTACCCGCAGTCGACGGCTGATCTGCTCAGGACTCCAACTGACTCCCCACCGCCGGTCGGCTCGGCGACCATGCCGCCGTCCTCGCCATGGCACATTCGGGCCGGGAATAGGTCTGCCTTCAGCATCGGTCACCTCGCCAGCCAGACGTGATTGCACGTAAGCCTGCAACCAGCCATTCCCTGCAAGCTTGGCAGTTTTGGGCCGTTTGGCGGCTAGCTCTGCTTTCCACTGCGCGACTGTGGCCCGGTACTCCAACACACCGCCCCGGGTCGCAGCGTTACGGCGCAATTCGCGCGAGATCGTCGACGGTGACCTTCCTAGACACCGTGCAATCTCACGAACCCCGTGCCCCTGGACTCGCAATAGTGCGAGTTCCTCGCGCTCTGGGAACGACAAATAACGCCCTGAGGGTGGCACCAAGTTAGAGGGTGCCATCCCGCCTGCCTCGCGGAACCACCGTGGCCCCAACGGTTGTGATACACCACACGCCAAAGCTGCATCCTCGCTCGATAACCCCTCAGCTATTCGCTTCCAGAATGCGCGATTGGTACTCCGCTGATTGATGCTTGGTCGACCAGGCGAACGCATCGGTGCTCGCCCAGTCTTTTCAGCGATCCAACTAGATGATCTTCCCATGTAACACCTCCAATATCGAGGTGTTGCGTCGACCGATTGAATCCGCCTTGGCTTCCCCTATCACTATGATGGATCAACCCTTGTCTGTGTTTTCGTGCCCACAGAGCTTGCTCCAGAGCGTCCAGCACCAGTGCCGTTCTCATCGACGTCGCTACACGCCAACCCACG
>NZ_JACCDE010000062.1 GCF_013415125.1 Vreelandella glaciei
ATTCAGCTTCCCACAAGCCGATGGGTTGCTTAGGGGTCGAAATTTAACTTCCAGCAGGCTGATGGGTCGCCTAGGGGTCGCTGAGGGGTTGAACTTATCAGAACGATATTAGAGCTGTGTTTTTACTCTTTATGTACTTGAAATGTACTATCGATGTACCCCGTTTGTACCTCATTTGTACTTTATTTGTACTTTTCCCACCAGCTACCGCTGGTAGGTGAATTTTGGACGCTCTAAGGGCCATTTTTGGCCCTTAAATGGGCTATACACCATACGCACCTTCAAGGTGCTCTGTAAGCCGCGCAGTTACAGGGTTTTAAGAAAATATGTGAATATTTTTCGTAGCATCAAGTGGCTACAGAGAGATGGATAAAGCCCATGGAATAGGGCTTTCAGGAGCTACAGGTAATGCTACAGATAATAAAACCTATCCAGGTCGGGCTTCAGTGATTTCAGGAAAAGGTTCAGTATCGCCAAGACTGCTTTCAAAAATCCTGTATTTGATTCAAAGACACAAGGCTACATCGCCCTGAAAAGCCAGGGAGTGATGATCTATTTGTGGTGACGATACTGATCACAGCAAGCTTTAAATTTGTTTTTAAAATCTAATTCATTTTCCATATAGATCTTCTTTTCAGGAGAAATCCAACCAATGGCATCGAATATTATTTGATACTCCCTTTCTAGGCGACTGATGGCTCCCCTAAAATCTTTAACTGGGCGTGAGTTTTTCCATACAGGCTCATGATGATAAAGCCTATTTCTGATTTTAATAATCTTTTTAAAATTACTAAATAACTCACCTATTGTTTTTCCATGATTTCCTGGGAAAATATTGCCAGCCTCATATTGCCAAAAGCTATACGGATAATTAGGGGTACGGTGTTTTACGTCTAACATGTAAACCCAAAAACCAAAGCTTAAATTAGCGACTAAGTCATCGTCTGAGTAATGGCTTCCAGATCTATCTTCAGTTTTTTGTTTTGCAGAGTTAAGCATCAACACCGATGTATGTGTATGGTGAACGTTATTGTACCATTTTTTACCAGGATATCGCTTATTAAAACGCTTAGTTAAGGCATCGTGAATAGCGTTTCTTAAACTAATCTCTAGTATTTGCAACGGTACAAAAAAATGGGAAGAAATTTCTTGTATATAAAAGTAGGCAAGTATTAGCTCTTCACTGTTTTCAGGAAAGCCAATATCTGTGTACGTTTTTATTCTTGGAATAGATATTTTCTCTATAATTATCTTAGCTTCTTCTTCAGTCATCTTTATCGCCTTGTTTTTCTTTCATTTTTTCTTTAACTATTGGAGCTAGCCTTTCTATTTGAAAAGACAATGGCTTTAAATCATAAATGTTTCTTCCTTTGTATTTTCCTTTCCTTTTAGTGTGGCTTACATTTATAAGGCCAAGCTCAACCAAGTTATCTAATGTTCTTTGAACAGTTCTCTTTGACACCCCCATTCTTTTGGCAATCCCATCTTGGGAGGGGTAAATCTTACCATCAGCATCCCACCAATGAATTAGAAGGTTGAAAATTACATTTAAATCTGTAGACGACAATTGAAGTTGGCTTTGCAAGAAAATGAGGGCAGTTGGAAAAGCCGTCCAGCCCATACATAGGCCATCTTTCCCCCACTTGCTCTCTAAAGCCTTTTCCTCATCAATCATCTTTATCACCTTTTAAAAAAATTTACTGTCACATGGATATCTGCTACGCTGCGCTGAAAATCTACGATTTTCAGCGCAGCGTAGCAGATATCCAGTGTTATTTATATACATATAGTGTGACATTCATGACATCTTTCAACAATATGTATTTAGGTCTAAATTGCCCCTCAACAGACGTAGGTATCCGTACCTACATTCTGACTCTCTAAGGGACAGCAACCTTTCTAATTGATAGGTTTGCTGATTCCGAGACAAGGGCCTGCTCTCCTATGGAGACAGGCCCTTTTCTTTTTGGGGAATTTAAAAACTCAAGATAAAAAGGAAAATCATGAATTATGGCTGGCTGAACGATGCTGTCAGCACTATGATATACATGTATATCATAGTTTGAGAGAGACACATCATGTTGGCAATTCGACTGCCTAGCGATATTGAGGAGCGTCTTGAGGCATTGGCCAAGGCTACCGGACGCACCAAGACCTACTATGCTCGTGAGGCTATTCTTGAGCATCTTGAAGACCTAGAGGATATCTATCTAGCCGAACAGGCCCTCGAACGTTTGCGCCGTGGTGAAGAAACCACGCACTCTTTGGATGAAGTGGAGCGGAATCTTGGCCTGGCAAATTGAGTTGACGGGGGCTGCTCAAAAGCAGCTGAAAAAGATCGGCCATGCGGAAGCTAAGCGTATCCGCGATTATCTACGTGAGCGTATCCAGCCTCTGGATGATCCTCGACAACTAGGTAAGCCGCTACAAGGGCAGTTGGGCGAGCTATGGCGCTATCGTGTCGGTGATTACCGTTTAGTGGCTCAAATAGAAGATGAGCGCGTGTGCGTGCTTGTGGTAAGAGTGGGCCATCGACGCGATATTTATCGCTGATTGTTTTTTCTATTACTGTCGGGTTTCCAACTAAAACCGGACGTCTACGACGTTCAGAAATAAGCGCTTTTGACTCGACGCCTACAGTCGCATGGGGGTGGCTTTCAAGCACGCCTTGCAAGCTTCGAAGCCCAACGATATTAGAAAGCTCTCCTGTTGAGATCGGTCATAACATTTCCTGTAATACTGACGGAGCATGGATTTCAATTCACGTTTGTAGAAGTTATGCCATTTTCTGTCCAGGTCACTTGTCCATGGGCGGTCAATCACGCGTTTTGGCGCAAAGGTCAGATTTCTGACTTCAGGATGTTCTTCTTGAAATGCCTTAGCCTCGCTAAGGTGAGATTGCAGTTCCTGTTCCATGGCTTCTAGGGTAAGCAGGCTGAATTCGCTCTGGCCGGAATTAATGTACTCAATCCTTTGCGGTCTGTTCTTGAGCAAGAACTGGGCTTCTAATGAGTTCAGGAATTTTTCCTGATCGCCCTGCAGCAGGTGTTTGTTTGCCTCTGCAAATACTCGGAATTTTTCGATCTCGTCGGGGCCTTTGGCTTCGATTTCCGGCGGGATGGTGAAATTTAAGTAGTTCGACTTCAGGTAGACGCAGGAACTATCGAAGTGATATTTCAGCGGCCCATTGCTTTTGAACAGATGCCTGCCATCGTTTCGTTGTGCCTTCTTACCTGAGATACGGAATTGTTCAACTCCGGACGCCGCCAGCAGCTCAGCATACAATCCCTTCAACTCCATCGTTGAAAGTATCCAGGCCAAGTCTTCTTTATATATTTCCTTCCTGACGCGCTCATCCACCTGTTGGATCGATGCGAAGTAGAGCTGTTTCAATGCATTCATGCTGCTATTGGTCAGGTAAACTTGTGCCTCTTTGACTTCCATGCTCCCTCCTTAAACCTGCCAACCCATTGCGCTATGCCTGTGGCTGAACGGTGGGTTTACAACATTGGACGCTTATCTTTCAGCCCGGTTTGTACAGTGATCACATCCGCCTTTTCCAGCAGCTCCAACGCGGATCCAGGTTGAAGCATGCCATCCTGTTTGAGTGCCTGTTCTGCGGCCTCCATAATCGAATCGGCATACTCGAAGGAGGCCGCCGCATAGGTTTGCAGATGCGATGAGAGGGCTTCGGAGACAAGTCCGGTGGCACTTTTTCCGGACAGTTCAGCCACTAGGTCCAACATGGAAGAGACTTTTTCGCCGGGACGTACATTGACCATAGTGTGTTGTTCTGCCCGTGCTTCCATCTGAGCTTCATCAATAGCCTGGATGACGGTCGAAAGAATACCGATGCTCATTTTTTCACTCCTGCCAGCTTTTCTTTGATTCCAATGAATGTATCGCTGTTATAGGCATCTTCAGGCACGCCGGGCTCCGGCATCATTTCATACGGCACGTTGAACGCCAGGATATTCTCCAACAAGTCCTGGCACTCAGAACCGATGGCATCGACTACCCAGGGTCGGGACAAAGCGTCGTAAGTAGCGCACTCATCTGCGGTTTTGGCCAGCAACGCCCGCGCGTCTCGATCAGGAATGCTCATCAACTCATCGTGCAACACGTCATGTAGGAGCTTATTAATCAGCACTGAACGTGGTACTCCCTCGTGCTCTGCCAAGGCATCGAGCAGATACAGGTCGTGTTGTTTGATACGCACATTGTATTTGCGCTCGTTTTTTACACGTTGAAGTGACTCGTGGTTAGCCGTGTCGGCAAAAGCGTCAGGGTGTATCTCTAGGGTGTACTCACCATCGAGGATCGACCCTCTGCTTACCGAAAAGCTTCTGGCGTTTTCAGAACTCATGAATATGTTCTCTTCGTATTGGAATAGACGGTGATCAGGGTCTCGCCCTCAATGACAAGCGATGCTCCTCCGCGCCGTGCAAGCCGCTCGAGCATTTTTAGTTCTTCACGTTTCTGTTGAAGTAAGGGAGTAATGGCACGCTTTGGGAGTACAAGTCTGTCCCCGCGGGCGTTCCAGTCACCAAAGGTGATAATCGCCCCAATCATGGCTTCTGAAATACCACGTTGCCTCATTCGATCTTGCAGGTGCGCAGTGTGCATGTCGTCATCACTCGTGTTGTGTTGATGACTGATAGATTAGCCAATAAAAGGCTTTTTTAAAAGCCATATTTTGGCTTTTTTTGTAAAATAAGAACTTTAACCTTGGAGAAGTTATTCAAAGATCCGCTTTTGGCCGATATCAGCCAATGCTGACCGGCTGAAAAGGGTCTATTACTGCCGTTTAATCGAGTAAAATTTTCGCTTAACTCTGAATATAAAAAAAATCAAGATAATGGCAATAATCTTGAATTTCGGGCAATATGTGTGATTTTTTCACGCTTTATGGTCAGTAGCGATCCGCATGCCGTACGGATTTCAATTTAAAGGTTGTGGCTAGCTACGCTTACCAAGGCCAGGTGCTCCACCCTGAACTGTACGCACACTTCCACTACTGCAATTGGAGCGGCCTCGTGCACTGCTTCCTGCTAGAGGGCCGTATTTTTCACGATGGGCAGCTGCCCTAGCAGCGTCTCTCTTAGCCTGTTCTTTTGAACGAAGCTTTTGTTGTTTTCTAGCCTCAATGGCTTCCTTAAAGGCCTGGTCAAACAGTGCTTTTTCCTTCTGGTTCAGCGGCATTCTCACCTTCTGCCATTGCTCGGTCTCGAGAACAAGTGCTGACGACCTGAGATGCTTTCTAACCTTCTTCAACAGATTCTCCAGGTAAAGAATTAGCTTTTCTTCGCCTGTTCCTTTGCTTTCCATTTTCTTTAGGCGAGGCACCAGATGGACAAGCTGTCTTTCCAACTTAATGGAGAGCCTCACGTCTTTAGGCAGCTTCCTCTTGGGGTTACGTACCCAGCCTCGAACCCCTTTCGGGGTGAGTAAAGCCAAGCTATCAAGCTGTTCGTGAGGGATATCCAATAGAACCTCCTATCTAGTTGTTAGATAACAATACTCAAACAAAAGGCTCATTGTGAAGCGGTTGTTCATCCAGGCTTGCTGCCAGTCAAGCTGAGCAGAAGGCGAATAATCTTGAGTTTTTGTCTATAAGCGTGAATAAATCACGCTATTTGCCCTGAAAAATACTTCGCTCTGGTAACTCAAGTTATGTCGGCTGCCCCTTGATAGCTGTCACCGTAGGCACCCTTGAGCAAGGACGCTTTGACAGGAAACCGAGCACGGAATGCTCGATGACACCAGGGAGGCATGAACAGGACGTTCATGGGTGTTGGCAAGGAACGCAGTGCTAGAGAGTACCCGGCCCAGGCGGCCGGGCTTTTCTTTGTCTGGACTAAAATAAGCGTGATTTATTCACGCTTATAGTCTATATTTGTAGACATCAATCCGACCTGGGTGCCTGGCTATGGCTCTGCGCAAAATCAGCGACCTCAAGCCCGCGTTTAGCGGCGATAACGTCACCGAATGGCAGTCCCCCGCCGGGACGCGGTACCGCTATGAGCGTGATCGGTGTGCCGTGGGCCAGGAAATGGGCCCCGGTACGGAAACGTATGATTGGCACGTACTGGCTAAAAATGACCTTACCCATGCCAAACGGAAGGTGTTTGAGCTGATCAACCTGGATGAATTTTAATGTCCCGCCCGAGAGCCCTACAGGCCGCCGAGGCGCCGCTGTGGTTGGCAGTTCTGCTGGACTACTCGTTTAGCGATAAAAACGCTCAGAAGGCTGCACGACTCGATCTATTAGGTATCGCACACGATGCCACCGCCTATCCTAATGACATACCTAATTGGCGATTGGCAGAACTGCTGCTGCGTTGGGCAGAGCAGTACGTGCCGGGTGAGGATTGGAAGAGACTGCAAGCACGAGTTAGGAAGAGGCGAAGCCAATAGGCATGTGTTGTGTTAACGCTTTCCATTTTTATCGGCGGCTTGATTTTCAAACATAGAGCGAGCTAATGACCGCAACCCATGAGGATCGTCATCGGTTGCGGCTTTCTGTGGGAGCGATGACGGTTTAGTTGAGAGAGGTGGCGGGGGCAGTTGGCGTAGCTGAGCGACTTCTTCTCGGAGTGATACCAGCTCTTGGTGCATGGCTTGCAACGCTCGCAACATAGCTGGTTGCAAATCCTCTTTTGCTGCGGTTGCAGTTGGTTGCATTTCAGGCGGTAGTTGCTTTGGCTCACCGTAGCAACGCACCAGTTCAGCCATATCTACTACACGAGTGCTATCACCTCTAAACCCGCACGATAAGCGGCCTGATTCTATGTGGCGATGGACGGTGCTACGGTGTTTTCCGTAGAGCTTTGCGACTTGGGGAATAGTTAGTTGCATGAATGTCTAATCGGTTGCGTATTCTGGTTGCATGTTAGCTCTAATCTCAAGTGATCGTTAACTATGGACGTCAATAGATAAAGCTCAGCTTTTCGATAAAGCAATACAGAGCTAGCCCTTAGATTGTTGCTTAGCTTCGCTCAGCAACCGCAACGCGGTATCTTCATAACCCTCGCCAGGGCGTGCTTTGCTCTCGATAACGGTGCGAGGAATCCCATAGAGCGCCTCTGAGCTGTTTTGAGAGACCTCCCCTGCTTTGCCCTTAGTTTTTGCTTGGCGGGCCTTAGGAGGGATAGTTTTAGCTTTTTCACCAAAGGTAAAAGTTAGATGAGACACCCGCCGCCCCGTCTTCCGTTGACTCCATTTGCACCATAGGGGGCTGTACTCGTTGACTTGCTTAACGGCTGGTTCAATCACCCATCGTTTAAAGTCACGAATATTGGAGTAACGGTTCTCAAGCTGGAATGCTTCACGTAACCACTCGATAGAAACTGATCGCTCCCCTGCACCTCGCCATTGAGCTAGCAGCTCATAGAGGCGAACCGCGTGAGCACTGGTCATTTTGGCAATGTCTGCCAGGGCGTAACGAGTGAATTGTTCGGTTAGCTGCGACAAATACGGCACCATGTCGGTACCAAAGCGTAGTGAGACAGCCCCACCTCCTTCGTCATATTCGATTGTTTGCACCCAGCGAGTAAGGCGCACCTTGACCTTGCCGTCCCCATTGGGAGAGGCGTGTAGAGAAACACGGCGTTCAAATAAACGCTCAGATGCGGCCTTAAGATTTTGGTAAGCGGTTCCGATCTGGGTGCCACTCATATCAGCAATTTCCTGGGCGCTAACACGGTAGAGTTTCTGGTCAGTCAAGGGTTCATCCCTACGCACCTTAGAAATACATGCCAGAATGACGCGTTGCTCATAAATACTGAGACGATAAGACGCTTCGACCAGTGCATTGGCTTTATATATCTGGGCATCGTGCATATGGGTGTCTACCCTATAGTGTGAGTCATTTATTTAGCTCACACTTAACCATCAATCCCTCCACCTTACAACCATCAATCCCTCCTCTTTTAACCATCAATCCCTCCTCTTTTAACCATCAATCCCTCCTCTTTTAACGATATTAATACTTAAAATTCAGGAGCTTACAGCTCTTAAAAGGTAAAAGGTAAAAGTACAGAAAAGAGCGCCATGCGCTCACCTACCCTTCGCTTCGCTCGCCCAGCCCTCCGGGCTGCCTACTAATGACGCGCCAAAGGCGCACTAAAAGCGGCTTTCGAGGTGCTTCGCACCTGCGCCGCTGGTGGGCGGTCTACGACCGCGAAAGCACGAATAAACCCGATGGAAACCTCGTTAATCAAAAAGGTAATGAGTCGGGTAATGTTTTTAGTACGCTCAAACTTTTAAGAACCAGCAGGCGCCCTGCATGGCTGTTACCGCTCGCAAGCTCGCTACATGGGGGCAAGCCCCCATACCCCTTACTTATGCCCGTAGGGCATGCCAAACACGGGTTTAGGTGGTAGACCTTACTTCCTGATAAACAGCGCCGAAGGCGCAATCTTGCTATTATTTTATTTATTTGACCTTTTTTTATAATCGCTAAAATGCTTGTGGTATTACAAGAGAACACTATTTTACCGAGAATTAGAGGTGCACAGATGTTCTACCAATATTTACTTCTATCTACCCCTGTAATGATGGGTATTGCATTAACAATATATGTGAAAAAAATGCTTAGGGATGAAGAAAAGAAAAGAGTAACTAATATTGAAAAAGACGTTAACGATTAACGTCTTTTTGGGTTTATCAACCAAGGCGGAAACAGTTTTATGCTTGGTTGTAAGGAGTTGCGTTAGCAACTGGAATCCAAAGGGTTACCCTTTGGCACAACGGATTATATAAATGAGCGTAGCAAAATTTGTATACATCCGTAACGTGCCTGTATTTATTTCTATTTTTAATCTATGGGTCGCTTAGGGGCCGGTTTGGGGTTGAAATTCAGCTTCCCACAAGCCGATGGGTTGCTTAGGGGTCGAAATTTAACTTCCAGCAGGCTGATGGGTCGCCTAGGGGTCGCTGAGGGGTTGAACTTATCAGAACGATATTAGAGCTGTGTT
>NZ_JACCDE010000063.1 GCF_013415125.1 Vreelandella glaciei
GTTGTCGGTATCCCATGCTCTGCTTCACTTTGGTAGGTAAGGCAGAGAGGGTACCGGCGCTGGCCCTCCTGCCTCTACCTTGTGATCCAAAGTGCTGCGCTTATTCTATGAATCCAGGTTTGCATTTAACAATTTATTAGTGCGCATGCTTTATTTTCTGACAACCAGAACCTTAACCATTCTCCTGTAATGCATTGAAATTTATAAAAATAAAGCTTTTCTTTGTATTATTCTTTGCCAGAAAAATGCGCACGCAAGTCAACATTATCGCTATCCTTTCAAAATTGCATACGAGGACAAAAGCCATCCTCTGAGTCATTGTTTTAATTTAGTTAGCAATATATTTTTTCAGAATTATGAGCACTCATATTACAAACCAAATTGAAAAAACGCGCATTGCGTGCTATGGGCTACCGTAAAATATGGCTATTGCGGAAGTCCGCTTTGGGTTGAAAAGCGTCATCCGCTCACTTCCTCAGAAAATGCCACCTTGCCTGCAATAGCTTCCATACCTTCAATCGACTCCTCATAACTCCAAGCAATATCCCAACTCTCACCAAGCGAGAAATACACCGCATGCCCTTTAAAAGGGCAATAAGTAGAGGTTTCTGAAAGGGTGAGTAAATCCATCCGCACGTCTTCACGTGGGAAATAGTGCCGTGGCGGGTAGCCACGTTCGCGAAGTTCAAGCGTATTGGTGGAGTCGGCTAGTAGAATGCCATCAGCCTGCACTTGCATGCGCTGCTTGCTTGGGTGAAGCGTTATGCGGGCATTCTGCATCGTATTGTCCCTGCGGCGTTTTTCGCTCTAATGCTTCGATCCTAGCAGTTAGATTATGTTAAGCCTACTTTGAATACTTAGTTTTTAGTCGATAGTGGACACTTCGTGACTTGGGTCAGTCATCGCTTCCACGCGACCACTTATGGCACCTGGGTGAATGCGGCATAGCGCCAGCTCGTAGCCTGCGAGTCAAAAGTGCCCGCCCCCTACTCCTCCGGTGGGGAAAGGTGGGCATCGGTCAAGGTACGTGGCCGGTACTCACACGTTGTATCGGCCCAGCGCTTCCAAACACTCTCATCGACTGAAATATTCACCGCACACTGCCCTGGCATCACTTCCGAATATTGTCGGTAAAATCGGCCGTCAGTGGTGTTTCCAAGGCGTTTGTATCGGGCGTAGAACCCCTTCAGGAAATCAGAAAACGAATCTTTTGGTGCTGTCTTCCAGGCATTCTCTGCAACATCAAAGGGTGCCAATTTTAAGCCTGCCTTTTGCGCCTTGGCTAACATCCAGCTCAGCGATATATCGGCCAGTGTGTCGTCAGCGCCATAGCCGCCGCCTACATTGGCGTGGGCGCCGATAAACCAGCACTGCTCTACATCGCGATTGCCTGTTTTCTGCTTGCCATCCTTGCTTGTCCAGAGCGATACGTTATAGGTCGCTCTGTGTTCGTCCAGCGCGACCGCTTGATAGGCACGATCGACAATGCTGGAAAGCTCGGTATCGTGCCAATCGTATTTGCTTTTGAACAGGTTGGTTCCGGGTACGCCCAGTGCGCCAACAGTATCCCACACACCAATGAAATGAATCCTGGGCTGGCGGCTGAAGCTCTCCTTGAACCCTGTGCACACCTCAGAATCGGGGTGCAAATCGCGGTTTCGATAAATACTTTCGGCCTTATCGAGCAACCCTGGCGTGACGACATGCACTAGCCCGCATTTACGAATCATCCCCACCAGGCTTCTGGCGGTGTAGGCACCACGGCTAAACCCGAATATCCAGATCTCATCGCCTTCACTGTAACGCCTTGCCAGCCAGTCATAGCCTTCCTGTAGGTTTGTGCTCAACCCGTAACCGAAGGCTCCGCCGGTAAAGCGCTGAAACTTGGATGTCCCTACTCCGGGGTTGTAATAGAACCGTTGCCTAACACCGTCATTATCATCATGGATCAACCGGGTAATACGATAAACATTGGTTTGGTCTTCAGGGTCGTTCCACGTCCCATCAAATAGCAGGATCAGTTTTTGTTTTGTCATTGTGTTCCCCATGATGATGCGCACCTTTGAACAGTGCTCATTACCACTGACGATAGACAGCGAAAACGTTATCCATCCTTGGGCCTACAGAGCGCATCCGGCAGCCTCAATATTACTAAACTAATGTTAGTCGTAAATTCATCCCTATGCCTGTCGGTATTACCTGGTCGACGAAGCACGCGCCACTAAATGAGTGGTTGGGCGGGGTGCAGCCCTCGCTAAGGGCTGTGTTCAGCGTTAGGAAGCCGAAAAGCGCTTTGGAAAGCAAACGCAGCGGTGCCTGTAAGCTGATTGCGGCTATTGAAGAGCTGCCCATAGAGGAAATCGAGAAGTTACGGCCAGAGACTCAGCATTGAGACCTTAATAAGTTACCGTGACCTCCGCCATTGGGCCAGCGCTTGAATATCCTCTGGTGTCGTCCGGCAGCAACCGCCAATGCCTGACGCGCCTGCTGCCAGCCATTGCTCAACCCCTTGTGCCAACCCGGAAATATCCGCAGCGGTATGATCGCATTGGGCCGGGTGCCAGGTTTTGGTTACCGCGTCGTACACTTCCCCAGAGTTGGGATAGACCAATGAAAGGCACACCGAAATAGAGCGCAACGCGTTGATGCGGGTCGAAGGCAATGCCAATGCACGCGGCCAGACAGGCTGCAAACGCAATAATCGGCACCCAGGGATAGAGCGGCGTGCGATAAACCAGATCCTTCAGTTGCCCGCCTTCACGCAGGTAGTGGCGCCGGAAGTTAAACTGGCTAAGCGCAATCGCCATCCAGACCACCACCACGGCCAAGCCGGAAATCGAGACCAGCACCAAGTAGACGGTTTCAGGGGCATAAACGCTGGAGAACAGCGCGCCCAGGCCGCCGACCATGCTGAATAGCAGGGCATTCATCGGAATGCCACTCTTGTTGAGGCGGCCAAGCGACTTCAGATTGCTGAGGCGACTGGGTTATCGGTTGACGATATCGCTCAACTGCGTTTCGAAGATAAACACTAAAATAAAAGCCGAGCGATGTTAGTACTGCTGCTCATGATCAGCATAGCGGCGGTGGGCGCATCTGTTCCCTATTCACTGCAGCAAACAACCAACCTCTTAATTGAGGATTCGGGTGAGCAAAACGCCCCCGGAGTTCCGGGGGCGTGGGTGTTGCTAGGTTCTCAATTTACCGAGAGTGTCATTAGCTCTCATTGAGGACCGCTTCCGGGAAGTGGCGACGTAACATCCGGTTCTGGAAGTCGTCCACGAAGCGGCTGTTGATGATGATGATGAACCGTTCGAAGGGTGCCTCGCTGTCGAGCTGTTCGATCCCATCGACACTGTGGAATAGCCGGTCATCGTTCAAATGAAGGATATCACCGGGATTCAGGGTGATATCGACCAGGAGTTGGGTGCCAGCCTTGTCTGCGTAGAGGTGGTTTTCGGCGCCCGCCACGTTTTCCCGATTGAGGACCAGAATGCTTAAGGCCTTGCAGCCATCGGCATGAATCCCCTGCCCCTGAAGGGGGTCGATGCTACCTTCTCCACGAACCCCGGTGATCTGCATCAGAATGGGTTCGTGCGCACCGATACTCCACAGTCTTGCCCAGGCGCGAACGAAGGCCCTCACATCGGGGCGTGCCATGAACTCCCGAGTCAGCGGATCATAGTACCGCAGACGATCCGCCATGCTTTCCGCGTCGTTGAAGGCTCCCCCCTGGGCCATCGGGCAGTGGCCCATATCTTCGACATCTCCCTGATCATTCAGGGCGAGCCATGACATCCGCTTCCATCGCTGGTTCACATAGGGATCGCGCGGCAGGTCAGCGGTAAACCCCTGCCAGGCGGTCAGATCGATCCGCTCCCGAATATCGGTTTTCGCCCAATCCTGATGCCTCAGCGCCTCGGTCACTCCCGGATTCCAATAATCGGCGAGTGAATCGGCAGGCATGGAGGTGAGGTCGAAACCATGCTTGAGAGTATCGAGTTTCATGTTGGTATTCTCCTGTTAACTGGGCGGAATTGCCCGGTGTTGCCGGTGTAAACACTTCGGTCAACAGGAGAAAAATGAAAAGATTTGCAAGGATATGTCAAAGAAATGTACTTAAAAAGAGTGATTTTTTTGAAAACAGGATCAGACCGCTGATGAGGTATATGTGTAGGTTATCTCCTACAAATAGGTGTAGGATCATCATAACGAAATGCCTATTGTTGCCATTATGATGGCTCTTGACAGTGTTTTTTCTTTAAGTGGATCCCATGACTGCTAGTGATTCCCGACATCACAGAGATCCGGAACGCCTGAAGGAGAACCGCAGGGAGTTTTCCGGTGCGCTCGTATTGGCGGTGTCAAAAACACCTCCAACGGATGGCATCGATTCGCATGATGCCAGCAGGGAAGAAGTCGAGTTAGTACGCCGCCAGTATCTGGAGAGTGAGCAGCGATTCCGCGCCCTGCTGGAGAGTCTGCCGAAGGTCGCGGTTCAGGGGTATGATCGCGATCGGCGAGTGATTTACTGGAATGAGGGTAGCACTCGTCTCTATGGCTATACCGCTGAGGAAGCCCAGGGACAGTTACTGGAAGATCTGATCATTCCTGCCTTCATGCGTGACGGGGTGATCCAGGCGCATTGTGCCTGGATCGAAGACGGGGTCGATATACCCGCTGGTGAACTCGAGCTCAAGCACAAAACCGGTGAACTGGTATCGGTCTTTTCGCAGCATCTGATGCTCAATGAGCATACCGACTCACCCTTGATGTTCTGCGTGGATGTTGATCTTTCCGACCAAAAGCGCGCCCACCGTGACCTGGAATTCGCCACCCGTTTCGACAGGCTCACCCATCTCCCTAACCGCCAGACCTTCGAAGTCGACCTGGACAGTCTGTTGGATTCCTGCCGACGCCAGGGCAATGGCCTGGCAACCATCTACCTAGACATCGATCACTTCGTCGAGATCAATGATGCCCTTGGCTATGATCAGGGCGATCGCCTGCTCATTGAGCTTACTCGGCGACTGAAAGAGTGCCAGCGAGTCACTGACCTGGTGTCCCGTGTCTCTAGCGATGAATTCGTGCTGGCCTTTCCCGGCGTCCACTTGGCCCCCGATGTCAGACGGATCGTTCGTCATGTCCAGAATGTCTTTCGGGAACCTTTCGTCTTGGATGGTCGGGAGCGTCAGGTCACGGCCTGCCTAGGTGTGGCGCTCTTTCCCGAGAATGGTGAATCGTCACGCGAATTGATCCGTAATGCCGATGTTGCCAAGAATCGTGCCAAGCTGGATGGTCGGGGTGCTGTACGTTTCTTCCAACAGAAGCTCCATGATGAGCTGGTTCGCCAACACTATCTCTCGGCGCGACTCGAGGAAGCTCTGGATAACGGTGAATTCTCCCTCCACTACCAGCCCCAGGTCTCGGCGGCCAGTGGGCGAATAGAGAATCTCGAGGCCTTGTTACGCTGGGAGCCTGCCGAGGGCCCGCCGATCTCGCCTGTCGAGTTTATCCCGCTGGCCGAGCGTTCCGGTGTGATCCATCGTCTGGGCGACTGGGTCATCGAAGAGGCTTGCCGCCAGCAGGTGGAATGGCGTGCCAAGGGATTTCATGAACACCGCATCGACATCAATGTCTCGGGGCGTCAACTGCTGCGTACCGATGCCCTCAAGCGCTTCGAGGACTCGCTGCAGCGTCACGGCTTAGGTCCGCGGGATATCGGCATCGAATTGACCGAGAATGTCCTGATCGAAGCCGAAGAGACCGTCCTCGAGGACCTGTGGCGCCTCTATCATCGCGGTATTCGCATTGCTATCGACGATTTCGGGATCGGTTATTCCTCCCTGAGCTATCTCAAGCACTTTCCCGTCACCGCCCTGAAGATCGATCGCTCCTTCATCCACGACGCTCCCACACAGCCGAAGGATAGGGCCATCATGGAGGGTGCTATCTTCATCGGTCATCGGTTGGGATTGGAGGTGGTGGCCGAGGGCGTCGAGAACGCCGAACAGTTGTCATTGCTTCGTGAAATGCATTGCGACCTCGTCCAGGGTTTCTTCTTCTACCGTCCGATGCCTGCCAAGGAAATCGACCGCCTGCTGGGCGGTTTCGTGCCTAGTGACGATGGCGATGCCTGACCCTCGCTCTTCCTCAGGAGCGCCAGGAAGATCGCTCTTAAGAGTCGCCTTTCCGAACAGCGACCCGGAAAACCCCATCCATTGGGTGCTGCCTTCCCGCCTGCACGCGGTAGAAACCGTGTTCGCGATGACGGTACACAAATCCCAAGGCTCGGAATTTCAGCACATCGCCCTACTGCTACCGCAAACGCCCAACCCAATCCTCACCCGCGAGCTAGTCTATACCGGCATCCCCCCGCCCGCGCCTGGCTTACGCTGATCGAAGCCAAACGCGGGATATTGAATAATACGGTGACTAGGGAGGTTGTGAGGGTAAGTGGGGTGGAGAGGATCTAATCTTTGCTATCACCTGTGATACCACCGGAGCGAAGCAAAGATTTTTACACATGCTGCATGGCTCAGTTATTGCAGAAGCTCACTTACTGGGTGCAGCTATTTTGTTAGCTTTAAAATCGGATAGAGCACTACTAACTCGGACTGTTGCGAGCCAAGAGAGCGCCTGCACCGATCATCAAAATGCCAGTAACCCAATCCCACCACTGCCTTATGTGCGGTCTACTTAATGCCCGCGCAACGCGCTCCATAATTATGATAACGCCCCACCACCATGCGATACCAATCAACACATCAAGCACGCCGAGTATAAAAATTTGCTGAACTGCACCGACCGCCGGATTGATAAACTGGGGTAAGACACTTAGGAAAAAGATGATTGCCTTTGGATTAAGCAAATTGCACAAAAAACCATGGGCAAAAGCACGGCTTCGGCTAGCAACCTCAATTGCCTCTTGTCCATCTGCCTGTTCACTGCGGTGCTGGCTACGACTGCTATACAGAACCGTTAGTCCCATCCAGATCAAATAAGCTGCACCTATCCACCGAATCAGCATAAACAGCTCGGCGGAGCGGGCCGCAATGGCCGAAAGACCCAGAGCAGCCATCAGCATATGTATACAGAGTCCGCTTTGGGCACCCAGCGCGGCTGCGAACCCAAGTCGACGATGCTTTACTGCATACCGACTGACTAGCAAAAAATCCGGGCCAGGAATCAAATACGCCAATAATACGACTGCGACGAAGCCCATAAGCTCAATACCCATCCACCCTCCTTCTATTTATTAAATCAAACTAAACCGCCTAGTATTGAGCTAACGATCAGCTTAAGAGATCGCGAGAGCGCTTAACGTACCGGTCATCAGCTACAAGGATTTGTCAAAACGATCCACCCTCCAGCTATCGCCTCCACGCCCTTAAAGGGTAGTTGCATATCATTTGGCTGACGCAATGGAGCTAAATGATCAGCTCATTTATGGTCGTTAGCTTTGCCTTATCCTTCCGGTTGCCTGAGTTTTAAAAATTAGTCAGGTTACAATAACCGCTGCGCCAATGAAATCCGCCATGCGTAAAGGCCCCGCATAGTATTAGATAAGCGAGTAATACGCCGAAGAACGGATTAAGAAGGTGGTACTTTGATGCCATCGCGGTGCCGCTAACCCGAATCAGCCCAAGCCAGAGGTTCATACCAGCAATAGTAACGGCAAGCAGCAGATAAACATTGAAAAATAAACCATCGTTATTGTCGTAGCGCATGCGGTGGAAACCGTGTTCGCAGTGACGGTACACAAGGCTCGGAGTTTCAACACACCGCCCTACTGCTACCGCAAACGCCCAACCCGATTCTCACCCGCGAGCTGGTCTACACCGGCATCACCCGCGCCCGCGATTGGCTAACACTGATCGAAGCCAAACGCGGGATATTGAATGATGCGGTGACGAGGGAGGTTATGAGGGTTAGTGGGATGGAGAGATTGTAATCCTGGATTCATAGAATAAGCGCAGCACTTTGGATCACAAGGTAGAGGCAGGAGGGCCAGCGCCGGTACCCTCTCTGCCTTACCTACCAAAGTGAAGCAGAGCATGGGATACCGACAACT
>NZ_JACCDE010000064.1 GCF_013415125.1 Vreelandella glaciei
AGTTGTCGGTATCCCATGCTCTGCTTCACTTTGGTAGGTAAGGCAGAGAGGGTACCGGCGCTGGCCCTCCTGCCTCTACCTTGTGATCCAAAGTGCTGCGCTTATTCTATGAATCCAGGATCACAAAGATATTCATACCTATGGGGGGGGTTACCATCCCTATCTCAAGCAGTTTGGTAAGCACTACGCCGAACCAGATTAGGTTAAGTTCTACGCTGTCAACGATAGGTAGAACAATAGGAAGGGTCAGCAGCATGGCTCCGATCGGCTCTAAGAACATACCTAATAATAAGTAGATCAGCACAATAATTAATAGGATAATAAAAGTGCTAGCGCCAGCCTCAATAACCATCGAGGAGAGATAGTCACCAGCACCAGAGAGCGATAGAAAGCGGGTGAGCAGGCTAGCCCCCATGGCAATGATGAGAATCGTTCCCGTAGTAAGTAGGGTTTCCAAGACAGCGCTACGCAAACGATCCCACGTTAAAGTGCGCTTACATAGCGCCACGACACATGCGAGAAATGCACCCACAGCCCCTGCCTCGGTGGGGGTGAAAAGGCCGCTGAATAGGCCACCAAAGATGCCAAACATAATCATCACCACAGGCCAGACTTCCCACAGCGCCTTGAAACGCTCTTGCATTGAGACCGACTCTTTTGGTGGCGGAGCTAACTCAGGGTTAAGCTTAACTCTCACAATTACCACGATGATATAGCCAAGCACAGTGAGCAGACCGGCGGCAATACCGCCAAGAAACAGCTTGGTAATCGGTTCCTGGGCAATAATACCGTACAGAATCATGATGATTGAAGGGGGTAACAGTGCCCCCACGGTACCTGCAATAGCTACAGTGCTGGTGGCCAATCCTGGGTTATAGCGATGCTTGATCATCTCTGGTACAGCGATACGCCCCATAGCAGCCGAGCAAGCCACTGATGAACCGCATACGGCAGCGAAGCCAGTAGTGCCAAATATGGAGGCCACCGCCAACCCTCCAGGGACTCGAGATAACCATAGCCGAGAGGCCCGAAACAGCCCCTGAGTCAGCTGGGCATGGTAGCAAATATAGCCAAGCAAGAGGAACATAGGTACCGAGCTGAGCACCCAGTTGGCGGAGAACTGATAGGGAATCAAACCAAGAGAGCCCCAAGCGATCCCCCATCCCATTAGGTACCAAAGACCGCCAAACGATACTCCGATCAATGCCAACCCTACGGGAATACGCAGCGCAATTGAAACAAACAGCACAACAAGACCACAGAGCCCGATCTGTACATCACTCATGGGATCCTCCTCGAGGTTCTTGCATCTCAGGAAGAACATCCCATGCAATGGCTTGTTCTTCATCGTTCACTACCAGGCCGCTACACGCTCCGGTCAAATAGATGGCAAACTTATAGATCATCACAAGCGCCAGCATGCCCAGCCCCAAGGGCAACATGAAGTAACCAGGCCACGTGATGATGGTGGTGCCCCCCTCTACTAGAGAGGCATTAATTTCAAACTTAATCATTGCCTCAGCCCAGGTCTTTATCGTCATTAATATCAACACTGCGACACTGAGCGGTAGCAACCAATGTGCTAAATGATACTGCACACGCAATGGCAGCCTCTCTGTGACCACTTCCACGGTTATATGAGCATTCAGCTTTTCCGCATAAGCGAGCGGTACAAAGGTAGCAATGATCATGTAGTAGTTAGCAACATAAGTAATCGTGCCCGGTAGCGGCGCTGAAAATAGATATCGTAATATTACGTCTGCAGTAATATGCAACATCATCAGCACAATGGCACAGCCACCTAGCAGCGTAGTAACGCTCGTTAATCCGGAAAGCCAACGTCCGAGCCGGTACATAACAGTTCTCCTGAAGGTTGTTACAGCCCACTAAAGTCTCAAGTGAACCGAACATTGGCGACAGCCACGGTTGTAGTTATACCGTCCTGTTTTGTAAGACACAGAGAAAGCTCAGCAACCATGCCATCGCAAGATGTGACCCTGCCCTCAGCAATGAGCACCTCCCCGATATAGGCGGCTTGGCGATTGCTATAACGAAAAGCAGTCAGCTCTCCCTCTCCATCCAGCCACTCCTCAACCATTTGGGTCAGCCAATCCCCTTGAAGCGGACCATCAATAAGCAGTTGAGGGTGCCCCTCATGTTCCTGGGTATAGGAAAGATCGTAGTGAATACGGTGGGGGTTCCAGATCGCCGCGTTATAAAGGAAAAGCTGAACCGTATCTGCCTTGAAATCCCGGCGAGGCAGCGCGCCGCCTTCTCTAATGTTGAAACTAGGCATCGCTCTCATCTCGCAATACGTGTCAGATATTCTGTAACGACTGGCTCGCCGACACTGGTTTCAAAGCGGTTTTCGAATACCATGAAAATCAAAGGGCCTGAGCCACCCTGTTTTTCGTAGAGATCCGTTAGTTTTTGGGTGCAGACCAGTACGTCCCCCGCGTAGGCACGCCGATAGATTTGGTAGTCACTACCTCCCGCCATAATGCGCTTGAGCGGCAATTCAGGGATCAGTGAGCTATCCGGTTGGCGCCCATCAGGCAGCAGCTCACTTAAAGGAATAACCGGCATCATGGCGCTGAAAAGAAACAGCAAAGGGGCTTCATCACCCTCAAGATAACGACGTTGGCGCTGACCAGTGGCAACAGCATATTTCTTGATATCATTCCGAGTAACTTCGAACTCGAATGGCGCTAGCTCCGTGCCAATGAGTGCCCGGAGCTCATCTGTAAGAAGATTCATGACTTCCTCCTAATCGAGAGAGCTGGGCTCAATGTGCCCAGCTCTGGTCTCATAGACCGTGTTTCTCTACATCGACTTTGGAGAAAATCTCTTCCCAGTAGAGATCAGCCAGCTCCTGCTCAGTTTCCACGTTCTGCACTAAATCGGTCCACTTCTCCAGTAGCCCCTGGAAGTTCGCAATCATTTCCTCACCATTCTCGACACCATAACGCGTGCGGTAACCCTCAGCGATGTGCTGCATGTCGTCTCGGATAAAAGCTTGAGTCTTGTCGATTAGAGCTTGATCAGCATGGTGGATCGCCACGCCTCTTTGCTTGGCCTCGGACAAAATACGATCTTCTTGCTGGTGATAAATCCAAGGAACCCCAGCAGAGAACACACTTGCAGCACGTAGCATTACTTCGCGCTGCTCCAGGCTTAAGCTTTTCCAGGTATCGGCATTGATATTAGTGCCAGCGATGGGCATTGGGCCGCCAGGTACGTCCATATTAATGTCGGTTACTACATCAGTGAGGCCGAAATTATGGATCTCTGGGGAGGCAAGTACGATACACGAAACCACACCCTGGCCGAGTGCCTCAAACATCTCATTAGCCGACATAGTAACGGGAGATGCACCCACCGACTCAGCCCAGCGTGACCAGTTGGAAGCACCCACACGCAGACGCATACCTTTTAGATCCGCTTCAGTTTCAACCGGTTCATTACAGACTAACCCGTAGGAAGTGCCGCCGGTGCTACCGGTATAGACTTGATTCTGTGCACTAAACTCTTGGCTACATTCTGGGCAATTAAAAAAAGTGAATTCAGATAGCGCGCCCATAAAGATCATTCCTTCCCGGCCTTGCGCTTTCTCGCCCAACAAACCGACCAACATAGATGCCTCAACGGCCATGTTGCTGTGCGGATATTCTGATGGGAAATAGGACGTCAAAACAAAGCCAATATCAGCCATACCATCACGTACGCCTCCAGACGTTTCTGCGAAATTCAACAGAGACATAGGGAAAATGCGAACGCTGAGCTCACTATCAGATAGCGCTTCGACTTCGTCTGCGTATTTTTTGGTCACGTCCACTACAGAAGAACTCGGCGGATGACCGATCGCATAACGAAGTGTCCGTGCTTCAACGTTAGAAGCTAGACCGCAAAACACAAGAGTTCCAGACATGACCAAGCTTGCCATGGATTTGATATTCATATTGTCACCTTGTTGGATTTGTTATTTGAAATTTCAGTATCAAAAAATCAAATTACCCCGTTCTCACGTAGTAATGAGATTTCCTTTTTAGAGCGGCCTAACCAGCCTTCGTATACGACTTCGTTAGATTCGCCCGACCTTGGCGCCTGTGCGCCCTTCTCGTTGGTGCCCAAAGACATTTTTATTGGATTACCAAACACCTCGAAGCTTTTTCCTTTGTATTCCACCGGTATAATCATGTCGCGTTCACGCACATGAGGATCGGCGACTACTTCATCAATCGTTTTGATGGGTGAAAGAGGAAAACGAGTACCGGTCATTTCCTCCAACTCCGCCTTGGTATGGCTAGCACACCAACGCTCCACCACGGGCCGTACCCGGCGCTCATAGGTGGCGTTATCAAAGCGCTTGGCCATGGTGTCGATCTCTGGATCCTTGATCAGCTCTTGGTCACCAAACACTTGGCATGCTTCACGCCAAAACTTATCGGTATAGGCACCAAAAAATACATGGCCGTCTTTACATACAAACCGTCCATAGGGCTTCACAAAGGGATGGCCGTTTCCCTCGGGCACTGCGACTTTGCCGGTGGCTGTGTAGTTAACCAAAGCGTTTTCAGTCAGCGATATGATGGAATCCTGTTGAGAGATATCTACATGCTGGCCGAGGCCTGAACGCTCTGCCTCGCGCAGTGCGCCTAGCGTTCCTATGGCACCATATAAGCCCGCACTGAGATCGCCCAACACGGTGCCTACTCTCATAGGTTCCTCAACAGTGCCATTTATAGACCACAGCCCGCCCGAAGCCTGTGCGCTGCTATCGAATGCAGGGCGGAGAGCATTTGGCCCCTTTTGGCCGAATCCACTTATACTGGTCATCACAATGGCCGGATTAATATCACGAAGCGCTTTAAAACCCAGCCTTAACTTCTCCATAGTTCCAGGACGAAAGTTTTCAATCACGATATGAGCCTTGCGCACCATATCTAGGAAAAGCTCGTGCCCTTCCTTTGCCTTGAGATCGAGACTGACAGCCATCTTGTTTCTATTGTATTGAGCAAAGAAACCACTAATGGCTTCATTCGTTACATCTATGGCGGGTGGAAACTCCCGTGTGAGATCAGGATCTTTAGGATGCTCAATCTTAATAACAGTAGCGCCCATATCAGCGAGCATCATGGTGCAATAGGGGCCAGCGACCACACGGGTAAGATCAAGGATAATGACTCCTTTAAGAGCCCCTTTCGCCATTAGCGGCATGCCGGTTGTTTCCGTCATTTGTCCTCCAGATTTGTTGTCGTATTGTTATACTGGCTGCTAGCGTGCTCATGTGTTGCCTTCCAGGCTCGTGCTACATGGGAAGCCGTTTTGCGGCCCAGATATTGATCCGCGAAATCACCTGCGTTGACAACACTTTCCAGATCAATACCGGTAGCCAAGCCCATACCTTCAAATAGATAAACTAAGTCCTCAGTGGCGACATTTCCTGTGGCCCCAGGGGAGTAGGGGCATCCTCCTAAGCCGGAGACCGAGCTATCGAAGGCCCGAACGCCTGCTTCGAGCGCAGCCAAACAGTTCGCGACTGCCATTCCCCAAGTATCGTGAAAATGAGCAGCGAGTTGTTCAACTGGCACCTCCTTGGCACAGGCAGAAACAAGGTTTCGCACATCGCTGGGCACACCAGCGCCTATGGTGTCGCCAAGACTTATTTCGTAGCACCCCATGTGATAGAGACGTTTCGACACCCGAACTACATTGGCAATAGGCACCGCTCCATCAATGGGACAACCCAAAACGCACGATACATAGCCACGCACACGAATTCCGTTGTCCTTTGCCGCAGCTATCACCGGTTCGAACCTCGCAAGGCTCTCGTCAATGGAACAGTTAATGTTGCGTCGATTAAACGTCTCCGAAGCCGCAGTAAAAATGGCAACTTCGCGGCAACCATTTTCAATCGCCATCGCCATGCCATGCTCATTGGGAACCAAAACGCTATAAGTCACACCGTCGCGAATGGGTAACGCCTTCAGCACCGCGTCAGTCTCTGCCATCTGCGACACCCAGCGTGGTGACACAAATGCACCTGCTTCAATATGACGTAAACCGGCATTGGCCAACTTCTGAATAAACGCAGCTCGGATACTGGGAGGCAATATTTGGGTTTCATTCTGCAGCCCATCGCGGGCTCCAACCTCCATTAGGCGCACGGCTGGTTGACTCATTATTTACGCAACTCGTTGAGTAGCGCTTCGGCTCGATCGGAGCGCACATCATGATCCATAACCATCTGGCGCACTAGCTGATCCACCTCCTCACCCCGAGCCCCCGCAGATAACGCAATATTCCGCGCATGCAAGGCCATGTGACCGCGCTGAATACCTTCCGTGGCAAGCGCACGTAAAGCGCCAAGGTTCTGCGCTAGCCCAACGGCTACCGCAATCTCAGCCAGCTCCTGTGAGCTTTTAACACCTAGAATTTTCAATACCAGTCTGGCTAGTGGATGCGTCTTGGTCGCCCCACCTACCAGCCCTACAGGCATCGGCATTTCTATCGTCCCGACCAAGTGGTCTTCCCGGTCTTTTTCCCACGTGGTAAGCGAGCCATAGTGGCCGTTGCGGCACGCATAAGCATGCGCGCCCGCCTCTACTGCCCGCCAGTCGTTACCGGTGGCGAGAATCAACGGGTCAATACCGTTCATAATGCCTTTGTTATGTGTGGCCGCTCGATAAGGATCAATCGCCGCGAAGGTATAGGCGTCAATAATACGGTCTATAACGTCTGTACCTGTAAACTCACTCGTCTCGAAACACTCCGGAGCGATGCGCACCTGCGCCCGCGCCAGACGTAAATCAGCTAAGTTAGATAAAATGCGAAGCCGCACCGTGCCGCCGGTGACTTCTTCGATCAAGGGAGCAACCGTCTCGGCCATTGTATTAACAGTGTTAGCTCCCATGGCATCACGTACATCCACTACCAAGTGAACCACTACCATGGGGCCTCTAGGGCTTTCCATGAAAGTATGCACCTCTAAATCGCGACAACCGCCCCCAAGTTTGTTAAGTAGTTGATCCTTAGTGTTGGCCAGATCGATCAGCCGATGCTTATTACGCAGCAAGCTCAGCCGTGCATTGGCGGGATCGCCGAGTCCGACGATTTGAATTTGTGCGCGCATTAATGGAGCGCTACTAGAAGTTAGAAAGCCGCCACCAGGGCGCGCCAGCTTCGCCATATAGGAGGCAGCGGCAACAACGGAGGGCTCTTCCACAACCATTGGCACGAGTACATCACGGCCATTGATCATAAAGTTACTTGCTAAGCCAAGGGGCAGCTCAAACTTACCGAGCACGTTCTCAATCATGCCATCAGCAATCTCGATTGAAAGCGCGCCGTCATCACGAAGCAGAGCTACTTCCTCTATATCCAGATCAATATGCTGAGACAGAACATCAATACGCTCTGACGGTGAAAGGTTGCGAAAGCCGGGAAGTTGGGAACTGTTGCTCACTATATCCCCCTTTTGGGATGTGTTGTTATCCTGGATTCATAGAATAAGCGCAGCACTTTGGATCACAAGGTAGAGGCAGGAGGGCCAGCGCCGGTACCCTCTCTGCCTTACCTACCAAAGTGAAGCAGAGCATGGGATACCGACAACT
>NZ_JACCDE010000065.1 GCF_013415125.1 Vreelandella glaciei
AACCCATAGGAAACGTTCCACCAGCAGAACGAGAAAGGACGTATTATCGTCAATTGGAGGAGTCGGGTGAAGCTGCCTGACTCAAACAAACCGGTCTCCGGAATAACCGGGGCGGTTCAGTGCATTACATCACGTACCCTAAGAAGAAAACTGGTTGCGGACTCGACCAGCTATAGCGCAATACTGGATGATGCTCGCTGTACGTTAGCAATCGAGTACCTTCTGGCAACAAGGATGAACACCGACGATATAGCGAAAAGGCTAGGCTTTAGCGACAGCGCGCATTTTCGAAGAGCATTCAGGCGCTGGACGGGAAAGTTGCCTTCTCATATCAGGAAAGAATCAAAAACTTAACCTGCAGTATTACCCTCTTTCTTAAGTTACAAGATTTCATATCGCCCCCGTTCACGTTTGTTTTATAGTCGAGCAATGCTAACAGGATACTCCTAGCCTATGGCCGTTGACCTACAAGCGCTCTACACCAAGCTGATTCATCTGATGTTGGACACCATTTTCGTAGTCGATGAGCACAACCAGATCGTTTTTATAAGCGATGCCTGTGAGTCACTGCTCGGCTACCGGGCCGACGAAATGATAGGCACTTTGATTACCCATTACATGCCCCCTGACGACCTAGCCTCCACTCAGAACTCCATTCACAGGGTAATGAACGGCCAACCCCACATTGATTATCGTAATCGCTACCTCCATAAAGAGGGCGGTATCGTCCACATATTATGGTCTGCTCGCTGGTACGAAGAGGAGTGAGTGCGCATTGGTGTTGCACGAGATATAACAGCACTCATGCAGACCGAGGAAGAGTTACGTTTCCTTGCCCATCATGACCCACTGACAAAGCTGACCAACCGATCACTGTTCTACAATCGATTAGCCCTTGGCCTGAGTTCCGCTCATCGCCATCAGACCTTTTTGGCATTACTGTACTTGGATGTTAATGATTTCAAAGTGATTAATGATACCCAAGGGCACGTGGTAGGTGATTGAGTACTCTGCACGGTGGCTCGACGGCTGGAAAACTGCGTGAGAGAAACCGACACGGTGGCCCGAATGGGTGGCGATGAGTTCACAGTTATGCTCACGGATATTCGATCAAAAGAGGCTATTACAGCGAAGGTAGAGCACATTCAAAGGATTATGAGTGAGCCACTGGGCGCTGAGTTCGGTGAGCTAACAATGCCCTCCTGCAGTATCGGCGTGGCCTGCTACCCAATGGATGGGGAAGATGCCAATACCCTGCTAAGCCATGCGGATAGCCATATGTATCGGATTGAGAGAGATCGCTCAATAGTGGTATAAAAGTCTGCAAGCTAAGAAGCCACTCATTAACGTGACGGTCATCGAATGTTGACTTTTGAAATTAAAAAAAGATTATAGTCAATTAAAAAATCATTCAAAAATCAACAAGAGACAATCAAATATGATGGAAAAAGTAGCGATATTTATCGATATTCAAAATGTCTATTACACTTCGCGCGAAGCCTATGGCCGAAACTTTGACTACAATAAGTTTTGGAAAAAAGCCACTGATCATAGAGAAGTCGTTCAAGCTTTTTGCTACGCCATCGATAGGGGTGACAAAAAGCAAAGAGAATTTCAAAACATACTCAGAGCTATTGGGTTTAAAGTAAAGTTGAAACCTTTTATTCAACGCTCAGATGGTTCTGCGAAGGGTGATTGGGATGTAGGTATTGCGCTAGATGCCATGGAGTATGCTGAGCAGGCGGACGTTATTGTGCTCGTATCCGGCGATGGAGACTTTGATCTTTTAGTCAAAAAAATACGCGTTAAGTACGGTAAAAAAGTTGAAGTGTATGGCGTTCCTCAGCTTACCGCAGCGTCTTTAATTAATGAAGCCAATGAGTTTATCGCAATAGATAAGTCGCTTTTGCTAGATTAACTAGACATTAATACTTAACAGCCTATTTAATAATGACCTAGCTACCACTCTTTCATGCTGTTGCTGTATTAGCATTTACTGATTTTACTTATGTGCGTTTGAATAAATCATCAACTCCCAAGCAGGAGAAAAAGTTCTACAGTTATTCAACAATAACTCTACAGTTTAATTGCCATTTGTAACAATATCGACTAGGTTAGTTACAACGGGTGCGCTAATAACTTTTCTAATACTGGCTGACTCAATCGCTCCTGAACACTTCTGACTGTGGCTCAGCTCACTTGGTGCGCTCCAATCTCAGCACAGTCAGTTTGGGTCAACCAGCAAGGAGGACATCGAATGTCGATTACATCAGAAAAGCAATTACCCGAAGCAGTAGCGTCTTGGCGTGATCCAGAAATGGACTCGGTCAAAGGCACAGAGACTCCCAAAGACCCCAATAAAGGCTATATCGCCTTACTTGGCTGGAGTATCAACGCGATCAAGGCTGCGCAGAAATTCGACCGTCGATATATCGTTGTTGCTCCTGAATGGGCAGCGGATTTCTGTACCGCGAACAACATCCCTTTTCTTCCGTGGGACTTTATCCGGTTAAACGACCGCTCCATGGAAATCGCCGAAAGGCTAAAAGAGGAAGGCGTCGATATCGCCATCCCACTGTTTGAAGAAACCGTTGAATGGTCCGGTGCGATCAACTCGGTTCTTCTCGATAGTCCTCGTATGTTCGGCCAGTCCATTTTGTTCCGTGACAAGGCGTTAATGAAGCGTCGTGCCCAGCTTGGCGGTATTCGCGTCGGTATTTTCGAAGAGGCGCATGAGAAAGAAGACATCGTTCGCTTCATGAAGCGCGTCAACCAAACGCTGCTTAAACTCGATGGCGACCCGGATGACCCGATTCACGTCAAAGCATTCGACAAAGCCGGTTGCCTCGGTCACCGAATGATTCGCAAAATCGAAGAGATCGACAACATTCCGGACGAAGAATATCCCCTGCTAATGGAAAGCCATCTGGATGGCTGGGAGTTCGCCGTTGAGGCCTGGATACACGATGGCAAAATCCAGTTCCTGAATATTTCAGAATACGTGACGCTTGGCTATTCGGTATTCGTACCCGCGACGGCGGAACTCGAGAGCTGGCGCACCGCGATCACTAAACAGATCGAGCTGCTGATCAAAACGTTCGATATTCAGTTTGGCTTGATTCACCCCGAGTACTTCGTCACAGCTGATGGCGAGATGTACTTTGGCGAGGTTGCCTACCGCCCACCCGGCTTCAAAGCCTTCGAGCTGATCGAAAAAGCCTACGGATTCAACGCCTATCAAGCATCGATGCTAGTGTTCGATCCGAAAAGCACAAAAGAGGAAGTCGCAGCGTTCTTCCCCCGCGAAGTGGTCGATGCGAAAGGCTACGCCGGTTGCTTCGGTGTGTACCCACGCCGCCGGGTGGTCAGCAAGCTGGAAATGCCCAAAGAAACGATTGAGCATCCCTATTTCGAGTCCCACGAACTGGTCGCGCCAGCAGAAGAAACCGTTCCTGACCGCTCAGCCTTCGGGACACACTGGGGCCTGCTCTTCTTCTTTGGAGACGACCCCATCAAAATGCGCGATCTATTGAAAGCGCAGGAAGATCTGGATTTCTACGTCTAAAAAGCTTCAAAACAACAGGTTTCATTATGGGCGCCCTATCTGCAATAGTTGCTGATAGGGCGCCCTTTTTTTACCCGCGCTAGCTCTTTCAGCATTGAGGTTTGGTTCTCCCCTTGGCTAAGGCCAAGGTATACTCGCTTGATTTATTGATGAGAGATGCGATGCGCCCACGACGCCTGTTGCGACTATTATTACTGCTCCCTCTGGTACTGCTAACCGGCTGCGATGAAACGCCGACTGGTCGCTCCCAACTGACATTGGTACCTGAAAATTTAATGACACAGATGGGCGAGGATACCTTCGACCAACTACGCCGTGACCAGCCGGTGTCACGTGATGCAGCCGCTAATCGCCAGGTAGCGTGTGTGGCCCAGGAAATAATAGCCGCCACCGAGGCCATCTATCCGGCTGACGAGTTACCGGAGGTCTGGGAGGTTGTCGTCTTTGAAGATGATTCTCCCAACGCCTTCGCCCTACCAGGCGGACGCATCGGCGTGCATACCGGCCTACTCCAAGTCGCCGAGACGCCAGACCAACTGGCGGCGGTGATCGGCCATGAAGTTGGTCATGTGCTGGCTGACCATGGCAATGAACGCCTTACTCAGCAGCTTGGCATTAAGGCCGGGATGCTAGTGGTAGGATTGTTAGGCGAGGGAGACATGGGACAGCAGCAGTTAATGCAGGCATTGGGCCTCGGCGCCCAGCTCGGCATCACCCTGCCGTTCAGCCGCGCCCACGAGGAAGAAGCCGATCTGATGGGCCTGGCGATCATGGCGCAAGCAGGGTTCAACCCGCAAGAAAGCGTGGCACTGTGGCGCAACATGGCAGCGGCTGGTAGCGGTCAGCCTCCTGAATTTCTCTCTACGCATCCCGCCCATGGGTCGCGCATTACGGCATTACAACAGGCAATGGAAGAAGCCATGGCGACCTATCGCGCTACTACCCCGGCGGATTGTAATGGGTGAAAGAGGTGCTAATGGCTATCACAGAGTGCCCGGTAGCGCTTCATAGAGACGATTGATAAGGACAACACTAATAAGCACAGCACCATGCGTTTTAATCCAATACGCTCTCGTAGTTGTCATAGTCAAAAACAGGAAGCTCTTTAACCTCATCACTAGCGTAAGGAAGCTGATAGTGAGAACTGCCAGACCGCCAGCCTTCAGGATAACCGTAAAAGGGGAATGCGCGGGGGCCTGAGCCAGGCTCCTCCCTCAATGGTTTAACAATAATAGCCTGCATAATGCCATTATTTGTAAATAGGGCGTCTGTAATATAACCATAGCCCTTTTCGCTTTCTATGCTGGCGTAATCATCAATGATGTCAGATATTTTCCATGTCTGTGGTCCCGTCGCAACGTCCTCTTCCACAGTGCTCACTCGCTCCATTTCTTGTTTATAAATATAGGCTTCATCAATCGTAACATTCGTAAAAAGGTCATACTCCTCGACGTTCTCCTGCCGTACAGGGACTTTGATCCCCGCTTCATACAGTTCGACTTCATCCCAGGGGATGGCAACATGCCTGTCTCCGCTATCCCACATCCCGCCTACTTCGGCGATCACTGTGACAATTTGGTTCTGCTGGTCTAACACGATGTTTACTATTTCTCCTATTTCATCTTCTTGGGGGGAGAACACCGTTGCCTCTAACAATGCTTCTGCCCGAAACCCGCTCTGTTCGTAAATAGCACTGTAATCCCATTCATTGAGCGGCCTAGTGGCTTGAACATGCTGTGTCTGGCTTAGATTATTTGGGTCGGTTTGCTGTTGAGAGAGTGAACTATCAATGTCTGCATAGACATGCATCGGCAGAAGGGAAGCCATCGTGAGTAGCATTAAGCGAGATAAATTAGCTGTTTTCATCGACAGTCACCTGTTTCTTGAATAACGTTTTTAATATCTGTGCTCTGACCGTTTCTCAGCAAATCCATTATCAAATAACGCAACGCTGCGAAAATAAAGGATCGATAAGCTTATGCGCTTTACATACCACGCACAGGCCGGTTCCTTAACGGCGCCTCGGTAGCTACCAACGCACTCGTTAAGAAACCGGCATTTCTATTCGCGAGAATGAATTAAGCCATTAACGATTAATCATCTAATAAGCCTTCATATTGATCGAAATCGAAAGACTCCATGTCACCTACTTCATCTTCATTATACTGCGTATAATAAGCTGTCTGGCCTGGGTTCCAGCCATAGCCATACCCATAAAAAGGATATGCGTAGGTGCCAGCACCAAAATCAGCGCCTGTCTCTACGATGACCGCTTGCACTTCGCCTTGACGCGAGAAGAGAATGTTGTCGATATAGCCGTAGCCAATGCCATCCCCTACCGTTGCATAGTCGTCAAGCAAGTCAGTCAGCTTCCAGACACCCGTTCCAGCTTCAACATCATCCTCAACTTGCTGGGTTCGGCTAAGGTCTTGCTGCGAAATATACTCTTCAGCGTCAAACAGCCCATAATCATCGGCGTTGTCCTCAGTGACAGGTACCCTTACGCCGTCGTCATGCAGCTCAACCTCTTCCCAAGGCACTAGCACGTGGGTATCACCAATGTCCCACAAACCACCTACCTGGGCGATGATGGCAGCAATCTTATTGTCCTGGGTCACTAGCACGTTTTCGACACTGCCGATCTCATCCTCATTTTCACCAAAGACCTCAGCATCTAAAAGGTTGTCGGCTTTAATACCGCCTGTTTGATAAATCTCTTCATAGTTCCAATCCCCAAGGGGGGCGGTCTCAAGTTCCAAGCGCAACGCTATTGAAGGGTGCTCGGGCCAGCGACCGATTTCTTGAGCACCTCGGCGTAAACTTCCAGCGGCGTGCGCCAGTCCAGTGTCTTGCGCGGCCGCG